>NC_005125.1:3993444-4659019 GCF_000011385.1 Gloeobacter violaceus PCC 7421 | reverse complement strand
TTAGCCTGGCCCGGGTGTCCGCGTCAATGTTTCACCTCACTGCAGTGCGACGAGTGGTTCCGGCTTGGCAGGCGGCCCCAAAAAAAAGACCGGTCTGCGCCGGTCTACTGCATGTCCAATGTGAGATTGATTCTGATTCTCGGCCATTATAGCGCCAAAAAAGGCCGGGAGCGGTTGCCCCCGGCCTTCGAGATTCAATTGCTTCAGATCACAGTCGGGCTATGGCTTTCTGCGAATGCCCACCACCGAGGGGCGGGGCGGCCCAAACTGCAGGCCGCTGCCGCCGTCGGCCGTGGGCACATTGCTCGGGAAGCTGCTGCTGCGCGGGATGGTGCGCGTCTGGTTAAACAGGCCGCCTTTGAGATCGAGAATTTCGATATCGCGGGTGACCACCGAGGCTGCGGCGCCGCCGGCATTCGGATCGCCGTTGATGGGCGAATCCTCGCCGGGGTGCTGAACCGAGATGACGAACGTGTCGCCGATGAACGTTGGGCCGGTGCACTCGCAGCGGGGCGGGCCGTAGCCGAAGGGTACGACCTGGCCGGCGTCGGGACCGCTCAGAGGCACGTAGAAGATCCAGTTGCAGCCGAACACGCCGGTCAGCGCACTGGAGGTGCCGGTGTGGTCGATCGTGTTGAAGACAGGTTGTAGCGGCTGACCGTTGGTGCCGGTGTCGTAGGTGAGACCCAAGCCGTTGTGGTTGCTGGTGGACATGTCGGTCACACCCCAGATGTTGCCTTCCTGGTCGAAGACCAGGTTGTCGACGTTGGCGTAACCCGCGCCGCCCTCGGCACCGGCCTCGCCCGACTGCTTGAAGTTTTCCCAGCTGAAGGTGACGCCGGTGCTGTCGGCGCTGTTTTCGATGATCTTGTACAGACCGCCGAAGCCCTGGGTGTCGTTGATATCGGAGGTGTACTTGCCGATGACGAAGATGCGCGAATCGGGGTAGCCGTCGGAGCCGGCAGCACCGTCGGTGTAGGCGATGAACACCTCGCGGGGATTGCGGGGATTGACTTCGAGATCCTCGGGACGGGCGGTGGGAGTGGCGCCGGCCAGGTTGGCCGCCGCGTAGCAGTCGCACAGCACAGCACCCTGGCTGGTGTAGTAGTCCTTCAGGCGAGCGCGGGTGACGGTGCCGCCCTTGGTGATGTAGCTTTCGAGGTCCGCCGCTTCGGTGGCGGGCGTCACGTCGTAGAAGCCGCCGTCCACTGTGCCCCCGGCGATGCCGGCGCGGCTGGGAAGCCGCAACTTCGAGGCGACTTCCGCCGGGGTGATGCCCTTGCCGGTCGCTTCACCCTCGCCCAGCACCGTGGGTGCAATCGGGTTGACCGGAGCGGCGAGCACCAGCGGGATCCAGCGGCCGGTGCCGTTCGGGTTGAAGCGCGCCACGTAGAGCGTGCCCTCTTCGAGGAGCTTGCTGTTGGCGTTGCGGTCAGCCAGATCAGCGATGCGGCCTTTGCTGACGAACTTCCAGGTATTGCCGCCGCGGCGATCGTCGCCCATATAGGCGACGAGTTTCTTGCCCACCTCGGCGCGGAAGGCGATGTTTTCGTGGCGGAAGCGGCCCAGCCAGGTGTGCTTGCGCGCCCGCCAGCTCGCGTCGGCCGGATCGATTTCTACCATCCAGCCGTACTTCTCGCCCACCTGGCCGAAGTAGGTGCCGGTGGTGTAGTTGAGGTATTCCGTGTTCGTAAACGGGTCGACAAAGGTCGCCGGGTCGCCCACCAGATAGCCCAGCTGGGTGCCGTCCGGTTGGACCGCTTCATTCACCCCTACGAAGAAGGCGCCGACGCCCGCCTGGAAGTTCTCCTCGGCGGTGAGGATCGTCCCCCAGGGGGTGTAGCCGCCGGAGCAGTTGAAGGCGGTGCCGATAATTTTGTTGCCCAGGCCGTCGGTGCTCAAGTTAAAGACCTGGGTGGCCGCCGGGCCGGTGCCGATGAGGTAGTTGTTGTCGCCGTCCTTGCCGACGCTCACGCCGTTCACTTCGCCTTTCCAGGAGGTGACGGCGCTGTAGGGGGTGCCGTCGGCGCGCAGGTCCGTGCGGGTGGCGTTGATGGCCAGGCCCGACAAACCGTGGTAGCGGCGGTTGGCGGCGTCGGCCACCGGCGCGTAGCGCCCGTTCGTGTTCTTCTTGATGCGCACGACCGAGCCGCCCTGGTTGTACTGGAATTCACCCCAGCGCACCAATTGCGGCGCGTCCTCCAGGGCTGCACCGGGCGCCTCGGGGGTGCCGGTGATCACCTGCGGATAAGAGGTGGCGATCCGGGGCGAAGCGCCCGCAAGCGCCGAGGGAGCTTCGGGGGTGGCAAAGGAAATCGGGCTGGAGACGTACTCGTGGTTGACCCACAGGTAGCCTTCGCGATTGCCGTTGATGGGCCGATAGGCGGTAAAGTCGCAGTTGTAGCCAAAATAGTCGGCGCTGTTGGGGAATACCCGATCGCCCCAGCGGACGATGACATAGCGCTCGAATTCGGGGGCGACTACCAGATCGTCAATGACCGTGTAGCTGGTCAAGGGCTGGCCGTAGTATGCAGTTTTGCCCGTGGCGGGCAGATGGCTTTTTTGCGTGCCATAGATCGGCAGCGCGTGCGGCAGGCGCACCGGAGTAAGTGGGCCACTCCCCAAAAAGGAGCCGGGGCGGGCCATCGCCTGGCCGGGGATCATCGAGCCCAGCAGGGCCGCACCACCGGTGACGCCCAGAAACTTCAGCAGTTCTCTGCGGGAATATTCGGACATTGTCATCCTCAAGAAAAAACGGTGTAGCTAGACAGAAGAGGCAAGAATCGGCGAACAAAGGCAGCGGCCCGGCGGTCGCAAGATGAAAGCCCGCAAAGCAGCTGCGCAGCCTTGCAGGCAAAATCGAAAGCACACTGCCGCCGATTTGGTAACAAAAGATGCAGCGATACTCTAAAGCGGCAAGATTAAGGCTGAAGCGCATATAGGGTTAACACAAGATTAATGATAGTGAAAACGACTATCGTTCAAGAAGTTTGTCATACTGTTTCACACCGCCATGGATGAGCTGCGCAGCCTCAATCAGATTGAATTCGACAATCCCGGCTTTGGCCTATCGCGCCGCTACGACCGTGAAGGGGTCGAGTACGCGATTTTTTACCGCGACGGGGCCGGCAAAAGTCGCCACGTCCACTGCCGCGACAAAAATCAGCTCCAATCCATCATCGACCGGCTGCGCACCGCTCGGGAGCGCGAAAGCTAGAGGGCGGCGCGGCCCTCTTTGATGGCCAGCCAGAAGACAATCGGCGTGGCGATCCCTGTCACCGCGAGGATAATCGCCGTAGTCGCTGTGCCGAGGCGCGGCACGCCGGAGGCCAGTTCGAACACCGAGCCGACGGCGGCGATGGCCGTCACGCAGGAAATGCCAAGCAGGGCATAGGCTTTGATGTTCACGGAGTGTGCCGGTCTTCAGGACTGCTTCCCAATGTATCAAAAGTTTGCAGCGTCCTTCGATCCGGCGGCAGCTGAGGTCTTCGGTCTTCCTTAACCTGGGTTTGGTCCAACTTTCATGTTTTTTTGGTTCACTTGCCCTGGGGTGGCCGTGCGCGAAAGCTTCCGTCTACAACGGCTTTTGGCACTTCACACACAAGGGAAGTGTGGCGACCCTAAACCTTCAGAACCCACAGATCGCGGTTCTCTGCACTCATGATGGCTGATGGAACAACGGGCATCTCTATACCCAAACTATTAAACGCGGCTCGAATCCGGGCTGCATGGATAGACTCAACACTCCCAATTCCAGCCGCTGCCATAACCAGTGAGGGAATTTTTAGCTTGGCAGCCTCTGTTACATAGGCAATCGCTGCATCCGTCTCGACTGCCAGAGCTAGCTTGGCAATATTCACATCGCTATCAAGGTTCCCCTCTCCTTTGTTGAGGTAGGAGGAGAGATCGTAACTAGGCTCAGGTTGGACAGGTGTCCCACCCAAATCACGAATTGCAGCGGATAGGACAGCCCGATGTTGTTTATGATCGGCCTGATTTTCCAGGGCAAGTGCGAGGACAGCCTTACCAACATCGGTATTGCTCAATTTACCTGCGGCAAAATCGTAAGCCCAAATTCCCTGATGCTCAAAGTAAAGGGCATTATTGAGGATTTCCAGGTCATTCTGCTTGTCAGTTGCTAAAATAGCATCAAAGGTCGCCATTGATTACATCCTGCTGTTTTTGGAGGTCATCTCCATCCTCCAAGCAGCCCTTGTATAGAGCAAGGCGAACTTTTGCATCGGATTCATAGCTAAACTCTATGGGCGAGTCACTTACTTGATCTTATGGATATAAATCAGATTCGCTATTTTTTAGCGATTGTTGAAACAGGCGGATTTACAAAAGCTGCCGACAGTTTACTGATCTCTCAACCGTCCTTATCAGTCAGTATTAGAAGATTAGAGCGAGAGCTAGGCGTTACTCTATTCGAGAGAGGGGGGCGGCGAGCCGTTCTCACGCCTGCGGGTCAGTTCTTTTTAGGAACAGCCAGGGCGATCTGGGATAGGTATCAATTCGTACTGAACGGGCTTAGAGACTTTCGTAGTCAACCCACTCTGAGGTTGGGTATCCTCCGCACGTTTCGGATCGACGATTTCTCTAAAATGATTATAATCTTTCGAGAGAAATGCTCGAATGCCGTCATTGAGTTTCGGGACGGCACTGTCAAAGATTTGCACAACTGGTTAGAGCAGGGCGAAGTCGATTTGATTGTGACAGAGTTGACAAGTCTCGAAGATACGGAAACTTCCCTTGCCTTGTTTCAACAAGATTATTTACTAGCAGTTCCGCAAAACCACCCATTTGCCCACAGAGACAGGGTTAGTCTGGCTGAACTGGATGATCAACCGTTCATCGGGCGAAACAATTGTGAAATTTGGGGTAGAGCACCACAGATGTTTGAAGCCGCAGGTGTTGAACCTCGAGTCGTCTATTTGGCGGATCGAGAAGAGTGGGCGATTTCCATGATCAAATCTGGATTAGGAATCACCATCATGCCCGTGTGGCAAGGTTTGTCTGATATTGTGTACGTTCCGATCGCCGAAGCGGATTTGTCTCGAACAGTGGGTCTGAAATGGAGAGCACAGCAAAACTCAGACATCGTTAAGCTATTTCGAGTCTTTGCAGCTAACTACGCTTGGCAAGGTGTCTAACACAGACCCGTTTAGGTTGCTGAAAAGCTCCAATAATTGGTAGATCTCCATGGGCTGTCCGACTCACTCCACTGAGAGCACCATAACGAGCTTGCCCCTCCAGGAATCACCCCATCCCCCGGAATTGGTTATCTCCCGAGCGCCTCGACGTGGTGGTGCAGGTGATCGTCGATGAAGCTGGCGATGAAATAGTAGCTGTGGTCATAGCCTTCCTGACGGCGCAGCAGCAGCGATTGGCCGATTGCGGCGCAGGCCTGCTCAAATTCGTCGATGCGCAACTGCTCCTCCAAGTACGGATCCGCCATTCCCTGGTCGATGAGAATGGTCGGCTCGATGGTACCCAGTGCCACCAGGGCGCTCGCGTCGTAGCTCTTCCAGGTCTTTTCGTCTGCTCCCAAATAGCGCGAGAAAGCTTTCTGGCCCCAAGGCGAGCGCGTCGGGGCGGCAATCGGCGCGAAGGCGGAGACCGAGCGGTAGCGCGTCGGGTTTTTGAAGGCGCACACCAGCGCGCCGTGGCCCCCCATCGAGTGGCCGCTGATGCCGGTGCGCTCGGGATCCGCCGGAAAGTGGGCAGCGACGATCAATGGCAATTCGCCGACCACGTAGCTGTACGTGCGGTAGTGGAGGCTCCACGGCTCCTCGGTGGCATCGACGTAAAAACCGGCCCCGGCGCCGAAGTCCCATTCGTCGTCCTCACCCGGGATCCCTGTTTTGCGGGGGCTGGTGTCGGGGGCAACCAGCATCAGGCCGTACCGGGCGGCGGCGCGCTGTGCCCCGGCTTTGACCATAAAATTTTCCTCGGTACAGGTGAGACCCGCCAAAAAATAGAGCACCGGCACCGGACCGGCCGCCGCCTGGGGTGGGGTGAACACCGAAAAGCGCATCGGGCTGTCGCAGGTCTCGGAGTGGTGCCGATAGAAGCCCACCGTCCCGCCGAAGCAGCGGTGGGAGGATAACAGTTCGGGTGCGTCGCGCATCTTAAAAAGTCACCACGGTGCGGATGGATTTGCCTTCGTGCATCAGGTCGAACGCCTGGTTGATCTCGCCCAGCGGCAGGACATGGGTGATCAGATCGTCGATGTTGATCTTGCCTTCCATGTACCAGTCGACGATCTTGGGCACGTCGGTGCGCCCGCGCGCTCCACCGAAGGCGGAGCCCTTCCAGATCCGGCCGGTCACCAGTTGAAACGGTCGCGTGCGGATCTCCTGGCCCGCTCCCGCCACGCCGATAATCACGCTCACCCCCCAGCCTTTGTGGCAGCACTCCAGCGCCTGGCGCATCACGTTGACATTGCCGATGCATTCAAAACTGTAGTCGGCTCCGCCTTTGGTCAATTCAACCAGATAGGGCACCAGGTCGCCTTCGACTTCTTTCGGGTTGACAAAGTGGGTCATGCCGAATTTCTCGGCCAGTTCTTTTTTGGCCGGATTGGTATCGACTCCGATGATCTTGTCGGCTCCCACCATCCGGCAGCCCTGGATGACGTTGAGGCCGATGCCGCCCAGGCCAAAGACGACCACGTTCGCCCCCGGCTCGACTTGGGCGGTGTAGAGGACGGCACCGACGCCGGTGGTCACCCCGCAGCCGATGTAGCAAACTTTGTCGAAGGGAGCGTCCTCGCGAATCTTCGCCACGGCAATTTCCGGCAGCACCGTGAAGTTCGAGAATGTCGAGGTGCCCATGTAGTGGTAGAGCGGCTCGCCACCGAGCGAAAAGCGGCTGGTGCCGTCGGGCATCACTCCCCGGCCCTGGGTGGTGCGGATGGCCTGGCAGAGGTTGGTCTTCCGGCTCAAACAGTACTCGCACTGGCGGCACTCGGGGGTGTACAGCGGAATGACGTGATCGCCCAGTTTGACGCTTGTCACCCCGGGTCCGACTTCCACCACCACCCCGGCCCCCTCGTGGCCCAAAATCGCCGGAAAGAGCCCCTCCGGATCCGCGCCTGAGAGTGTGAAGGCGTCGGTGTGGCAGATGCCGGTCGCCTTGATTTCGACGAGGACTTCACCGGCTTTGGGGCCTTCCAGTTCGACGCTTTCTATCTGCAAAGGCTTGCCGGCTTCCATTGCCACGGCCGCTTTTACCTGCATGCGCTGCTCCTTGCCTGTCCGTTTTGGCCACAGACAAGGCTAACGCACCGGGCGCAACGGTTCATCGGGCCGTTTATCAATCTGTACACGGGCCGGTCGCGGGCGGCTAAACGTAGACGCCCCGCGAGGCTTTGAGCATGTGGTAGGTGATCAGCAACTGCGAGATGGCGAGTGGATGGCTCTGCAGCGTTTCGCCGGTGGTGCCGGTCACCTTGCCCAGGTCCGCGGGGATATTGCACAGCTGCGAGCCGTTGGCCATCTCTTCGCAGAGCACATCCTGGAGTTCTTTGACCTGCTCGTCGGTGGCATGGCCGTCCACTTCGAGCACATCGACGGGCTTGCCCATGTCGCGGTCCAGTTCGACGCGCACCGCCGAGCGGGTGTGGGCGCCGCTGCGCTCGATGACATCCACGAAGTCCGGGTGGGGAATGGTCGGTCTGAGCACCAGCCGCACGTTGAGCTGGGTATCGGGGCCGTTCTGGCCCGGGTAGAAGCTCACCACCAGGTCCGCTGTGCTGCGCTGGGGCCGGATAAACTGCTCCGAGTCGGGTTCGCGCTTGGCCATTTCGCCCAGCACCTGCTCCTCGGAGTACCCGCGCTTGGCGGTGTCACGCCTGATTTTCCAGCGGGTACGCAGCGACTCCGGGGGAGCCAGGTAGGCTTTGACGTCGTAGCAATCGCGCATCCCCCGCGTCGAGAAACCCAATAGCCCCTCGACCACCACAAAATTGCGCGGTTTGATGTACTCGGGCGGATCGAAGGTACCGGTTTTGTGGTTGTAGATGGGCTTTAAGATCGGCTGGCCGGTGCGCAGCAAAGCGAGGTGCTGCTGGATGATGTCGAGGTAGTTGCAATCGGGGTGCAGGGCAGTGATCCCCAGTTCGGCGCGCTGCTTGCGGTCGTAGCGATGGTAATCGTCGGTGCAGATGATCGTGACATTGTCGGGGCCGAGGATCTGGGCGAGGCCTCGCGTCAGGGTGGTCTTGCCCGCCGCGCTGTCGCCGACGATGCCGAGAATGATCGGACGTTGTGCCATGGGGCCTCCCCTGCTAAGGATAAGTAGTTTTGATTTTAGAACCCCCGTCACATATTTTTCCGTTGTAGGACGACGGACTTTTTGTCAGCCCGCCCCGGCAGCGGCTTGTAGACTGGTCTGAGAAATCCCGTCTATCGCCATGCTCCCAATCCGACGCCTGCTCGCCTGCACCGCGCTCATCTGCGCCACCGCCCTTGGTCCTGCCGCTTCTGCCCAGACGGACAACGCCGCCGGGTCGGGCAAGGACTGGTGGTCCCACGTCCGGTTTCTAGCCGACGACCGCCTTGAAGGCCGCAACACCGGCAGCGAGAGCTATCTGCAAGCGGCGCGCTACGTCGCGGAGCAATTCAAGCGGGCGGGGGCGTTGCCCGCCGGGAGCGAAGGTTATCTGCAGCCGGTCAAGTTTCAAAGCCGTGTGCTCGATGAGGGCCGCTCCAGCCTGACGCTGATGCGCGGGGGCACATTCGAAGCGCTGGCCATTGGCGACGACGCGGTCATCGGCGTGCGCAACGGTATCGCGCCCAATCTTGAAGCGCCCCTGGTCTTCGCAGGCTACGGCCTCACGGTGCCCGAAAACAATTACGACGACCTGGCGGGGCTGGACCTTCAAGGCAAGATTGCCGTTGTCCTCAGCGGCGGCCCGGCGGCGATCCCCGGTGCGTTGCGCTCGCACTACGGATCGGTGGCCGAGCGCTGGAAATTTCTGAAGCAGGCCGGGGCGGTGGGGCTGATCACGGTGCAGAACCCCAGGATCATGGACATCCCCTGGGAGCGCTCGAAGCTGTTGCGCTTTTTTCCGTCGATGGTGCTCGCCGAATCCGCCCTCCAGGACGCGCCCGATTTGGTTTTGACCGTCGGGATGAACCCGGCCAGCATGGACAAGCTGCTTGCCGGTTCGGGCGTCACCTTTGCCCAGATCCTGGCTGCCGCCGACACCGAAAAACCGCTGCCCAAATTCGCCATCCCCGCCGTGCTCAAGGCGCAGGTGAGCGTCAAAAGCGACACGCTCACCTCGGCGAATGTCGCCGCGATGCTGCCTGGAAGCGATCCGAAGCTCAAAAACGAGTACATCGTGCTCTCGGCCCATCTCGATCACCTGGGGATCGGTGAACCGATTGGCGGTGACCGCATCTACAACGGGGCGATGGACAACGCCGCCGGGGTGGCGACGCTCATCGACGTGGCTGCGGGCATGCGCGCCCAGAACCTCAAGCTCAAGCGCTCGGTCGTGTTTCTGGCCGTCTGCGGCGAGGAAAAGGGGCTGCTCGGCTCGAAGTTCTTTGCCAACCGCCCGACGATGAGGCCGCTCGTGGCCAATTTCAACATGGACATGTTCCTGCCCATCCACCCGCTCACGCGCCTGACGGCGCTGGGCCTCGAAGAATCGAACCTGGCGCAGCCTTTGCGCGAGTCGGCCGGGCAAGTCGGCGTGACAGTCATCAGCGACCCGGAGCCCAACCGCAACAGCTTCGTGCGCTCCGATCAGTACAGTTTCATCCGCACCGGCGTGCCGGCTCTGGCTTTCAAGTTCGGCTACGAAAAGGGTTCGGCCGAGGAGAAACTTCAAAAAGCGTGGCTGACGACCCGCTACCACGCCCCGTCGGACGACATCAACCAACCGGTGGACCTCGAAGCCGCCGCCAAATTCAACCGGATCATCGAAGGACTGTTGGTGCGAGTCGCCAACCAGTCGGAGCGTCCCGAGTGGAACGCAGCGAGCTTCTTTAAACGCTTCGCCCTCACTGCTCCCGGCGGTACCCCAAATCCCGCAGCGTCGAGTCGGACTGGCGCCAACGCTCCTTGACCTTCACAAATAGCTGCAAGTAAATCTGGTGGCCCACCAGTTTCTGCATTTGGTGGCGGGCACCGGTGCCGATTGCCTTGAGCATCTGACCGCCCTTGCCAATCAAAATAATCTTCTGGGAATCCCGCTCTACCATGATCGTGGCGAGCACGCGGGTGAGAGTTTCGCCTTCTTCGACTTTGTCGATCACCACTGCCACCGAATGGGGTACTTCCTCGCGGGTAGCAAGCAGCACCTGTTCGCGGACGAGTTCGCCCATGATGAACCGCTCGGGTTGATCGGTGAACAGATCCGGCGGGTAGTAGTACGGCCCTTCGGGCAGGCTTGAAATAATGCTCTCCATTAGAGGTTCAATCCCGGAACCTTTGAGGGCCGAAATTTCGTAGAACACCAGTTCCGGGTCGAACAGCTTGCGGTAACTCTCGCGGATAGGTTCCACCTGATTTCGAGAGCGGCGATCGACTTTGTTGAGCACCGGCCAGACAGGCGCTTTGCTCCCTTTGAGGCTCTCGGCAATGAACCGGTCGCCCGCCCCGGCTTCCACCGAGCCATCGACGACCAAGACAATCCCGTCAGCGGATCCCGCTGCGCTGCGGGCATTGTGAACCAGCACTTCGCCCAGACGGTGCTGAGGCTTATGGATCCCTGGTGTATCTACCAGAATGATCTGAGCGGTGGGCAATGTGAGAATGCCCCGCAGGCGGTTGCGGGTCGTCTGGGCAGTTGGGGAGACGATAGCGACTTTCTCGCCCACCAGCCGGTTGACCAGCGTCGATTTGCCGACGTTGGGGCGGCCGACGATGGCGACAAAACCCGAGCGAAAGCCCGGCGGCGCTTCGGGGATAATCATCCGCTGCTGCGGGCCAGTTCCGCGAGTTGTTCGCGCTGGGCGGCAGCGATGGCCGATTGGATGAGCGTTTCGATTTCGCCCTCAATGGCGGTGTTGAGGGTGAAGTTCTGGCTCAGGCGGTGGTCGGTCACCCGGTTGTCTTTGTAGTTGTAGGTGCGGATTTTTTCAGATCGATCGCCGGTACCGACCTGGGAACGACGCAGCCCGGAGACCTGCTCGTGCTGCTCGCGCTGTTTGATGTCGTAGAGCTTGACGCGCAGAATCTGCATGGCGCGCGCTTTATTTTGCAACTGCGAGCGCTCCTCCTGGCAGTGGATATGGATGCCGGAGGGCTTGTGGACCAGATGCACCGCCGTTTCTACCTTGTTGACGTTCTGACCGCCCGCACCGCCCGAACGGGTCGTGGTGATCTCGATGTCGTTGGGATTGATCTCGACGTCCACTTCTTCGACCTCGGGCATGATCGCGACCGTGGCCGTGGAAGTATGCACGCGCCCCTGGGTCTCGGTGACCGGCACGCGCTGGACACGGTGGACCCCCGCTTCGAATTTGAGCTTGGAATACACGCTCTCGCCGCGAATTTCGAGGATCACTTCTTTGAAGCCGCCCATCTCGGCGGGCGATTCGCTGGCAAGCTTCACCGACCAGCCCTGGCCCTCCGCGTAGCGGATGTACATGCGCATCAGGTCGCCCGCGAAGATAGCCGCCTCATCACCGCCTGTCCCAGCCCGAATTTCGAGCATGACGTTCTTGTCGTCATTGGGATCGCGCGGCAACAGCAGCAGCGTAATCTCGTCTTCGAGCCGGGCGATGCGCTCCTCGAGGCCGGTGTGCTCCTCTTCGGCCAGTTCGCGCAACTCGGGATCTTGCTCGTCGCGAATCATCTGGCGAACGGCGTTGCGTTCTGCACACAGCCGCTGCCAATGGTCGTAGGCTTCGACCGTACGCTCCAGGCCCGCGCGCATGCGCACGATGCGCAGCATCTCCTGGGGGTTGCTTGCCAGGCTTGGGTCGCCTAGGCGAGTAGTCAAATCGTTATAGGTTCGCTCGATGTCGTTGAGCTTTTGAACCATTAAATCGGGACTGGCCATGGGTGTGCTCCTCCGCAAATCAAAGTGTGCTGTCGATCGGTCAACAGGCAGCGACGCTAATGGAACGGCAGAGGAGCACAACGGTACATGGCGGCTTTAGCGCTTGGTGCGGGGCTGGACATTGCCGTACTTCTTGAGGAAGCGATCGACGCGGCCCTCGGCGTCGACGATTTTCTGCTGCCCGGTAAAAAAGGGATGGCAGTTGGCGCAAATCTCGACGTTGGTGACGCCGGGTTTGGTGGAACGGGTCTCGTAAATGGCACCGCAACCACAGACGATGCGGGCCTCCTCGTAGCGAGGATGAATACCGGCCTTGGGCATGGGATTTGCCTCTGCTAGCGCTTGGAGAATTGAGGGGCTTTGCGGGCCTTCTTCAGGCCGTACTTGCGACGCTCCTTGGCGCGGGGATCGCGGCTGAGATAACCCTCGACCTTGAGGGGCCGACGGTTGTCCGGGGACAACTCGCACAGCGCCCGGGCAATCCCCAGGCGAATGGCACCGGCCTGGCCGGCCACGCCGCCACCGGACGCGTTCACTATAATATTGTACTGATTTTCGAGGCCCAACGTCTCTAGCGGCGCCTTCGCCAGGCTCATCAGCGGCTGACGGAAGTGCAGGTACTCATCGCCCGGTCGACCGTTGATCACCAGTTCGCCGCTTCCCGGCACGAGGCGCACGCGGGCGATGGCGCACTTGCGGCGGCCGGTGCCCCAATAGACGGCTGCATTTTGACTCACGAGTGACCTCCAAGGACCGTGCTCAGGTCGAAGACTTCGGGTTTTTGGGCGGCGTGGGGATGGGCTGGCCCCTTGTAGACTTTTAACTTGGTAAATTGCTGGCGGCCGAGGCGGGTGTGGGGAAGCATGCCCCAGATGGCCTTCTCGACGATGCGCTCGGGCAAGCGCGCCTGCAGATGGCTGAAGGTCTCGACTTTCATGCCGCCGGGGCGGCCGGAACTGCGGCGATAAAGCTTCTGGCTGGACTTTTTGCCGGTTACTTCGACTTTTTCGGCGTTGACGACGATCACAAAGTCGCCGGTGTCGAGGTGGGGCGTGAAGTTGGGGCGATGCTTGCCCCGAATGAGATTGGCGACGACACTCGCCAGCCGCCCAAGGTGTTGCCCGGCGGCATCTACCACCAGCCAGCGACGCTCAATTTCGTCAACTGCGGGGAGAAATGTCTTAGCTGTCACGGTCAATGGCTCCTGTGGTGCCGTTGCGCACACAAATTAGAATTATACACAATTAACCCGATTTCTCAAAAACCGGTGAGAAGGCTAGAGTTCGACCTGCACCGAGGCGCGCCGCCACTGCTCGGGGGTGTAGGTGCGCAGAGCCAAGGCGTGGATACGACCGTCGTCGATGTAATTTTGCACGCTCTGGTAGACCAGTTTGTGCTGCTTGATCATCGTGAGGCCGGCGAAGCGCTCCGAGACGACCATGGCCTGAAAATGGTCGCCGGTGCCGGTGAAATCCTGCACCTCGACGGAGGCGTCGGGAAAGGTCTGGAGGATGAGGGCGCGCACGTCTTCTGTGTCCATCGAAGCCGACCTGTAGCTGCCCTTTTATTGTTATCCCAACAAACGCCGTTTTTTGGACGATCATGATAACGGCGATTGGGACAGGCAAAGCGCGTGGGCGAGTTTTTTACACAGGTGGGCAATATCCTCGGGATCGTCACCATCCTGGCGGCGGCAGTGACCCTGGTGGCCTGGCTGACCAAGCAGAAATGGCGCTTTCGGGCCTTCGGCACCACCGCGTTTCTGGTCGTGCTCACCTCAGGGGTCTGGACCCTCGCCATCCTGCCTTCGATCGTCCGCCCAAAGGTGCCGGGAGCCGAAAAATTCAGCATCGTTTTCGACCGGGGGGCGAACCGGGCGGTGATCGTCGTCGCTCCCACCATCACTGTGGCGGCGCTCGCCACCACGCTGCGCCAGGCGGCGGTGGATCTGCGTTCCACCGGCCGCAGCCTCGCCGGGGGCGGGACGTTCTTGATCCAAGCGCGCACGGTGGTACACCCCCGGCCCGGGGTGACGCGCGTCCTCTACGTGGGCTCCCTCGAGCGCAAAGCCGGGCAGACTCAGGAGCAGGAGCCTGCGATCAAAGTGGACGAAGCGGCCCTTGCCGAGGCGCGCCGCATTGCCGGCGAGACGGCCAAGCCCGTTAAATAGGTGGTTGAACCGTTGCAAAACGACGATGGACGAGCGGCAAGTGGAGCGCCTGAGTGGGCACGGCGTGGCAGAAATTTTCCCGGGCGGAGCGGAGGCGCTCACCCGGCGCCTCGCGGATGCTGAAACCGCTAGAATGCCCCTGCGCGTCAAACTGGGGATCGATCCGACCCGGCCGGATCTGCACCTCGGGCACACGGTCGTACTGCGCAAATTGCGCGAATTTCAAGATCTGGGCCACACCGCCATCTTGCTCATCGGCGGCTTTACCGCCCAGATAGGCGACCCGACCGGCAAGTCCGAAGCCCGCCCGCGCCTGAGTGCCGCTGAGGTCGAGGAGTACGCCGAAACCTATCTCGACCAGGCCCGGCTGATTCTGAATTTCGACACACTCGAAGTGCGCAACAACACCGAGTGGCTATCGGGTCTGGATCTGGCCGCAATTATCAAGCTCCTCGCCTCCACCAGCGTCGCCCAGATGCTCGCCAAAGAGGACTTTGGCCAGCGCTACGAGGCGGGTACGGCCATCTACTTGCACGAATTTCTCTACCCGCTGATGCAAGGCTACGACTCGGTCGCCCTCGACGCCGACATCGAACTGGGCGGGACCGACCAACGCTTTAACTTGCTCATGGGCCGCAACTTGCAAGAATTGTTCGGCAAAAAGCCGCAGCTTGCCCTCACGGTGCCGTTGCTGGTGGGCCTCGACGGCGTCAAGAAAATGTCCAAATCCCTCGACAATTACGTGGGCGTCACCGAAGACCCGCTCACGATGTACTCGAAGCTGGAGAAGACCCCCGACGCCCTGGTGGAAACGTACTTCGAGCTGCTCACGGATTTGAGCGTCTCTGCCCTGTCCGCCAACCCCCGCGAGCGGCAAAAACGCCTGGCCCTCGCCGTCACCGGTTGGCTGCACTCGCCCGAGCAGGCTCTGCGCGCCCAGGAAGCGGCGGCAGCCATGGTCACCGGCTCCGGCGGGACCGGTGCGGATCTGGAGGCGGTGCCGGAGTTCTCCCTGACCGAGATCGCCTTTCCGGTGCGGCTTGCCAACTTGCTCAAAGCAGCCGGGCTGTGCCCGACTGTCTCCGAAGGCATGCGCCAGATCAAAAACGGGGCGGTGCGCCTCAACCAGGAGCGGATAACCGATCCGAACTGCGGATTTGCCGAGGCGGCGGAACTGACGGGGGCGGTATTGCAGGTGGGCAAAAAGCACTTTCGCCGCCTGGTGCCGAGCTGATGGGGCGTTGCCTGCTCATCGAGCCTGGGCTGGTTCCCTACCTAACCGCCTGGGAGTGGCAGCGGCAACTGATGGCGACGCGCATCGCCCATCGCGACCGGCCGGACGTGCTGATGCTGCTGGAACACCCGCCGGTCTACACCCTCGGCCAGGGCGCCGACGCCAAACATGTGCTCGTGGATCCGGCGAGCATCGAACTGTACCGCACCGAGCGCGGCGGTGAAGTCACTTACCACGGCCCGGGGCAACTGGTGGGCTACCCGATTCTCGATCTGACCGGCTACCGCCAGGATTTGCACTGGTATTTGCGCACCCTCGAACAGGTACTCATCGAGGTTCTAGCCGATTTTGGGGTACAGGGCGAGCGAGAGGCGGGCTTTACGGGAGTGTGGGCAGGCGGCCGGAAAATCGCCGCCCTCGGCATCAAGGTCTCGCGCTGGGTGACGATGCACGGCTTCGCCCTCAACGTGGACCCGGATCTGGATGCTTTTGCCCGGATCGTCCCCTGCGGCCTGACACGGCCGGTGGGCTCGCTTGTTCAGCTGTGTCCGGGAGTCAGCGTAGAGCAGGTGCAACCGGTGGTGGCGTGCGCCTTTGCCCGCGTCTTCGGGGTACAGTGCGAACCGGGTGCTCTTGAAGCGTGCCTCGCCGTCAAGCCGGGCTGCTGAACTGCGGTTCGACGCCGATAATGCGGGCGCTGCGGGCGTCCACGAGCACCGTCGAGCGGTCGAAGGCGACGGCGTAGGCGAGAATCGCCAACTCCTCCGAGCGGGCGTAGACCACCAGCCGTGTGCGCGCCTGCTCCTTCTGCGAGTGCAAGGCGGCGCGGGCGACGCGCTCGGCTTCCTCACGCTCGATGCCCGGGCGGGTATCCAGTTGCAAATTGGGCCGCAGGTCGTTGATGAGGGTCTTGAGCCGGCCGTTGGACACACTCACAATCAGCGAGGAACCGAAGACTTCGAGTCCCTCGTAGGTTTGCTGGAATTGATAAATTTCGGTGTTGTCGACAAACGACAGCCGGGTGAAACGCAACCCCGTCAGCGCCTCGGGATCCAGAAACAAGGCACGGTATTTGTCGATTGTCGTGCGGAGCATCTCGGGAGTCTGCGCCGGACCCAGGTCGCCCGAGATGCGCTTCAGCTCACCGCTCGCATCGTCGAAGTGCACCTGGACCATCGCCATCGCAGAAGCCGCCTGCACCGGCAGCAGGACAGGCATCAGCAGTACAGACACCAGCAGGCCTTGCCAAAGGACGCTTATCCGCATCGCCGCCCTGCTCCTTGCAATTGCCTCACCCGGAACTTTTTCATACTAAAGCAACTGTCGCTTTGTGCAAGTGTAGCCGGGCGAACATTTTGCCGTCTGCACGTTGATCCGCGGTGAAGAATCGGTGACAATGGTAAAAAGAAGTTAACTTTCGTTTAAAGCCGTACCGGCGTGAGCAGCACCCACCTCGCAAGCATTCAGGATCTGCGCAGCTACGATCCCCAACTCATAGGCGCCTACTACCGCAGACGTCCGCTGGTGATTTTACGCCGTGCCCTCGCTGTGAGCTTTGCCTTTTTGATCTTTGGCCTGCAGCTCTGGGGGGACAAGCTGAGCGGCTCTATCGAGCGCAACCGGCGCAAGCGGGCGTCGCAACTGCGGCAGTTGCTCACCGACCTCGGTCCCGGCAGCATCAAGGTGGGTCAGGCGCTCTCGACGCGGCCGGATCTGCTGCCCAAGGACTACATGGAGGAGATGACCCGGCTGCAGGATCAGCTGCCTCCTTTCGATAACGCGGTCGCCTTCGAGTACATCAAAAGCGAACTGGGCCGCCCCGCCCAAGAAGTTTTCGCCCGCATCGACCCGACGCCGGTGGCCGCCGCCTCGCTGGGACAGGTTTACCGTGCCCAACTGCACACCGGCGAAAAGGTGGCCGTCAAAGTGCAGCGCCCCGACCTGGTGGGCAAGCTCACCCTCGACCTGACCCTGTTGCGCTGGTTTTGCGCGCGCTTCGCAGGCCGGCTGCCGTTGAATCTGGGCCACGACCTGGCGAGCATCGTCGATGAATTCGGCAACAAGCTTTTTGAAGAGATCGACTACGAAAACGAAGCGACCAACGCCGAGCGCTTCGCCCGCTACTTCGAGAGCGACCCGACCGTTTATGTGCCCAGGATCTACCGCGACTACAGCAGCCGCAAAGTGCTCACCCTGGAGTGGATCGACGGCATTAAGCTCACCGATGTCGCCGCGGTCAAAGCCGCCGGGCTCGACATCGAATCGCTGGTGCGCATCGGCGTCGAGGCAGGCCTCAAGCAGCTTTTGGAATACGGATTTTTTCATGCCGACCCGCACCCGGGCAACCTGTTTGCGATGCGCGACGGCCGCATGGCCTACATCGACTTCGGGATGATGGACCAGCTTTCGGAGGAAACTAAAGAAAACCTCGTCGATTCGCTGGTGCACCTGATTAACCGCGAGTACAAGGCGCTTGCCCACGATTACGTCAAACTGGGCTTTCTCGCCCCCGGCACCGACGTGGCTCCCATCGTGCCCGCCCTGGAATTGGTTCTGGGGGACATCATCGGCCAGAAGGTCCAGGATTTTAACTTCAAGACGATCACCGATCGTTTTTCGGACCTGGTGTACGAGTACCCCTTCCGGGTGCCCGCCAAGTTCGCGCTGATCATCCGTTCGCTGATCACCCAGGAGGGAATCGCCCTCTCGCTGACCCCCGATTTTAAGATTATCCAGGTGGCTTACCCCTACGTGGCCCGCCGCCTGCTCACCGGCGAATCGCCCCGGTTGCGCCAGCGTCTGCTGGATATTCTCTTCAAAGACGGCCGCTTCCAGTGGCACCGCCTCGAAAACCTCATCCAGATCGCAGGCACCGGCGGCAGTTTCGACCTGCTGCCCGCGGCTCAGTACGGCCTCGAATCGCTGTTTTCCAAGGACGGATCCTTTATCCGTGAGCGGTTGGTGCTGGCCCTTACCGAGGGCGACCGCCTGCACACTCACGAGCTGGGGCGTCTCTGGAATCTGGTCCGCCCGGCCATCCAGCCGCGCAAGCTCGTCGATCAGGCCCTCGACCGCCTGCGCGAGCGCCTCACCCCCCCGGCCGCCCAGCCCGTCCTGCGCAGCTAAAGGGCTTTACCGGGCGTTCAGGTCGAACTCGCCCAGGATCTCGACGAGGTTGTCCATCGCCGCGGGAGCGTCTTCTGCCATCAGGGTAGTTGTCACGGTCTCTGTCAGGTTAACCATGCTCAATCTTGCTAGTTTTCTTTCTGACCGGTGAGGGTGTCGCTGCCGTCTATCTATCGCAAGACAGACTCCGATCGGCCCGCAATTGACTAAAAATCTTTCAGTTTCTAGAGCCCGTTTTCCTTCACTACCAGCTGAATAGAAGTGGGGTGGAACAGCAGCCGCTAGGCACCGCCACACCAGGGGGGAAAGCGATGGCAGGTCCGCAGGATCAACCATGCCACGACACGACTGCCGAATCCTCGAGTGACGAGGAAGGCATTGGCCTGTCTGAGTGCCTACGCCTGCTTATCGACGATATCGAGGATTACACGATCCTCACTCTCGATGGGCAAGGCACCATTGTCGGCCGCAGTGCCGGGTCCGAACGCCTGTGCGCCGGGGATCCCCTTGGCCGGCATTTCAGTTGTCTATATGCGCACGAGGACAGCGAGCGGGGACGGCCCACACAGGACCTCGAAGAAGCGCGCCTCCAGGGCCGCATCGCGCTGACGGGTTGGCGAGTGCGGCCCGACGGTAGCCGCTTCTGGGCCGAGGTGGTGCTCAGCGCCCTGCGCAACCCCGATGGACAGGTGTCCGGCTATGCCATGGTCACCCACGATGTGACCGCGGGCCGGCTCGCCGAGGAGCGGCTGGCTGGTCTCGAGCAGGAGCGAGAGCGCCTCGAACAACTGCTCAGCGGCGGCGATGCCGACCTGCCGACCCTGGCAGCCGTCGCCCAACTCACCAACCACTCCGTGGTGATTACCGATGTCGAGCGCCGTGTCGTCTGGGTGAACGCAGGGTTCACCGCCCTGACGGGCTTCACTCTAGACGAAGTTCGCGGTCACAACCCGGGGGCGCTGCTGCAAGGACCACAGACCGACCCGGCGACGGTCATGTACATGCGCGAGCGCCTCCAAAGAGGCGAGGGCTATACCGTTGAGATTCTCAACTACGGCAAAAACGGCGATCAGTACTGGCTTGCGATCGAGGTCCAGCCGGTGCGCGATGGGACAGGCAAGCTCACCCACTTTATTGCGGTCCAAAGAAACGTCACCGAGCAGCGGCGCGCCGGGCAGGAGCATCAGGCGTTGCTTGAGCGTGAGCAGCGCGCCCGCGAGCTGGCTGAGCAGAACAACCGCCTCAAAGACGAGTTTCTGGCCACCTTGAGCCACGAGTTGCGCACGCCGCTCAACGGCATCCTCGGATTTGCCGGGTTGTTGCGCCGGGGCCGCCTCGACACCGAGACCGCCCGGCGCGCCGTCGAGATTATCGAGCGCAACGCCCAAGCCCAGGCCCAGCTCATCGAAGACCTGCTCGACATGTCGAGCATCGCCGCGGGCACGTTCAACCTCCAGGTTCAGCCGGTCGAGATGGCTGAGGTGGTCTCGGCGGCCGTGGCCGGCCAGCGCATAGCCGCCGAGGCCAAACGCATCCGTCTCGAGCTGAGGCTCGATCCCCATGCCGGGCTGGTGTCGGGAGATCGCAGGCGTTTGCTGCAGGTGGTAGCCAACTTGCTCTCCAACGCCGTCAAATTCACACCACCCGACGGCCGCATCGAAGTGTCGATGCGCTGCGTCGCCAACGCCGTTGCAATCGCCGTCGCCGATACCGGGGTCGGCATCGGCCCCGAATTTTTGCCCTACGTCTTCGACCGCTTTCGCCAGGCGGACGGCAGCAGCACCCGCCTGCACGGCGGTTTGGGGTTGGGCCTGTCGCTGGTGCGCCACATCGTCGAGACCCACGGCGGCTCCGTGCAGGTCCAGAGCCTCGGCAAGAGCCAGGGGGCAACCTTTACCGTGTGCCTGCCGCTGATGCCGGTGCGCATCGGCAAAATCGAATCGCCGCCCGATGCCGCCGAAGTGTTTCCTGCCGAGGAGTTGCCCCCGGAGGCGGCCGACTGGCTTGCGGGCTTGCGCGTGCTGGTGGTGGACAACGACCTCCAGGCCCGCCGGGCTATTCAGCAAGTGCTCCATGGCTGCAAGGCCGAAGTGATGACTGCCGAATCGGCGAGTGCAGCCCTCGGACTGCTCGAACGGCTCAGGCCGGATGTACTGATCGTCGATCTGGGCGTGGGCGGCACAGAAGGTTACGCGCTGCTTGAAGCGTTGCACGCCCAAAACCAGTTCCTACCGGTGCTCGCGCTCACCGCCTGCGCTACCGCCAGGGACCGGGCGCGCGCTTTTTTAAGCGGGATCGATGCCTTTTTGAACAAGCCCGCCGAGCCTATCGAACTGGTCGCCCTGGTGGCGAACCTGGGGCGCCGCTCGGAGCGCTATCGGGCCACCACTTAGCAGTTCTCGCTTTCCCGCTCGCTGCTAGGCTGAAGCGGTCACCTCCGACGGCACCGGGCGATGAGTGGACGGGCGGACGACAATCGCCGCTATCACGACGATCCCCCCGTGTTGGATCGGTTTTTGGTTTGCGGCCTGGGGAGCTTTGGGCAGCAGTGCGCGGCGGCCTTCAAAGATTTTGGCGTGCGGGTCGTGGCTATCGATCGTGCCGCGCCGGGATCCTGGGAAGTACCCGGATTAGCGGAGGCTTTCGAAGCACTGGTGGTGGGTGACTGTCTGCAGCCGACGGTGCTTGAGAAGGCCGGCATCTACCGCTGCCGCAGTGTGCTGTTGGTGACCGGCGACGAGAAAGTCAACATTGAAGCAGCTTTCGCAGCCCGCAGGCTCAACCCCCGCGTACGCCTGGTACTGCGCTCGGGCAAGCAGAACCTCAACGCGCTGTTGGCGGAGCGTCTGGGTAATTTTGTCGCCTTCGAAGCCAACCAGTTGCCGGCACCGGCCTTTGCCCTCGCGGCAATGGACGACGGCACGGCGGGACTGTTCTCCCTTGACGGCCGGCTGTTGCGGGTGGTGCGCCGCCCCTACCGGCCCGCCGAGCCGTACTGGGCCGGATACCGCTATGTCCATCAGCTCAACAGCCGCCTGCGGCGGGTTCTCGATTACGGGTCAACTCCCAACTTTTACGACTGGGATCCACAGGCAATGCTCGAAGCCGAAAAAATGGTCACCTGCGTCGAGGTGGCGGAGGCGGAAGGCCCGGATTTTCGCTCGATGGCCGCGGCGAGGCGTCTGACAGTGACGTTTGGTATGGTGATCCGCAAGCTCAAAACTGCCGCCGAGAAACTCTGGCGCTCCGAGCGGCAGCAGGCCGCCAGAGTCGCGTTGGTCAGTGTCCTGACGGTCCTGGTACTGCTCACCTTGGGATCGGGGCTTTTCTGGCTGGCAGACCCGGCGATCGGCCCTGAAAACAGCTTCTATACCACGGCAATCCTGCTGTTGGGCGGCTACGGCGATCTGTTTGGTGAAATCCAACCCAAAGAAGTTCTACCCTGGTGGCTGCGCCTCTTTAGCCTCCTGCTCACCCTGGCCGGGGCCGCCTTCGTGGGGGTGCTCTACGCGCTGATTACCCAGAGCTTGTTGGTCTCGCGCTTTCAATTTGCCTCCCGCCGCCCCGCCGCTCCCCGGCGCGATCACATCGTCGTCATCGGCCTGGGGGCCATCGGCCGCCGCATCGCCCGCTATCTGCTCGAGCTGGGGCAACCCGTGGTCGGTGTGGACGGCGATGGCCTCGATGCCGCGGACCTGCCCCAGCTGCCGGTGGTGGTGGGCGAGCCGATGGCGGTGCTGGCTGAATTGGGCCTGGAGAGCGCCCGCAGCGTTGTCGTTGCCACCGAAGACGAACTGGTCAATCTCGAAGTGGGACTGATGGCCCAGGAGCACAACCCAGGGGCGAGGCTGGTGCTGGGCACCTCCGACCCACGCTTCAGCGCCAACCTCACCGAACTGTTGCCGGGGGCAAAGATCTTAAATGCTTACAATCTTGCCGCCGAGGCATTCGTGGGCGCGGCCTTCGGCGAAAAGGTACTCGATTTGTTCCGGCTGGGCGAGCAGACGGTGCTGGTGACCGAATACCGCATCGAAACAGGTGATACACTGGCGGGCCAGGTTCTTTCGCGGATTGCCTTCGGCTACGACGTCGTGGCGCTGTTGCACCAGAAACCGGCGCAACCGGCGGAATTGATGCCGCCTTTTGACGCCCGCCTCGACCCGGGCGACCGGCTGGTGGTCCTTGCCAGCCTCGCAGCGCTCAGACGTATCGAGCAGGGCGATCCCCACCCGGCCGGCTGGCGCGTGTCGGCAATAGCACCCCGCGCCGACGACATCCGGCGCGAGGCGACCTACATGCTGGTGCGCATCTGCGGCTGCAGCATTCCGGAGGCCACCCACTGGCTGGAGGCGCTTCCGGGCACGTTGCCCTGCCCCCTCTACCGCCACCAGGCCCACCGCCTGGTGGGCGAACTGGAGCGCGTCGGCATGAATGCCCGTGTTCTGAGCGACCCTGGAGTGTCCAACACCGGCATCTTTCCCGAATAACGAGCGGCCAGAAGCAAAATCTCCTGGCCGCATAGCAATCTGCAGGCGCCTACTCGCGCCGGTCAAGCGCCAGTTCGCGCTCCTGGCGTTCACGCTCCTTATCGAGCAGGCGGGCGCGCATGATCGAAGCGACAACCGCAACGGCCAGCACGCTCACGATCACCAACAGCGAGACGGCGATCGGGATTTTGAAGATGTCGATGAGCAGCATCTTGGTGCCGACAAAAGTCAGAATGACCGACAGCGCCAGCTTCAAGTAGTGGAACTTGCCCACCACACCGGCCAGCACGAAGTACAGCGAGCGCAGACCGAGGATGGCGAACACGTTCGAGGTGTAAACGATAAACGGGTCGGTCGTGACCGCGAAGATGGCCGGGATCGAGTCGACCGCGAAGATAAGATCGGTAGTCTCCACCAGCAGCAGCACCAGAAACAGCGGGGTGGCCACCCACCGACCCGCTCTGCGAATGAAAAAGCGATCTTCGACGTAGTTGTCGCTGACCGGGATCAACCGACGCACCAGCTTGAGCACCGGGTTCTGGGTGATGTCCTTTTCTTCTTTTTCGGGAAAAGCCATCTTGATACCGGTGAACACCAAAAACGCCCCGAAGATGTAGATGATCCAGTGAAACTCCTTCAACAGAGCCGCACCGGCAAAGATCAAAATGCCGCGCATCACCAGCGCCCCCAGCACCCCCCAAAAGAGCACCCGATGCTGATAGATGGCCGGTACGCTGAAGGCCGAAAAGATGAGCACGAACACAAAGATATTGTCGACGCTCAGCGATTTTTCGATCAGGTATCCGGTAAAGAATTCGAGCGCCGGCTCCGGTCCCATCCAAAAATAAAGACCAACGTTGAAAACCATCGCCAGAGCGATCCAGACGCCGCTCCAGGTGAGGGCTTCCTTAAAAGAAACCGCGTGGGATTTGCGGTGAAACACCCCCAGGTCGAGGGCTAGCATCCCCAGCACAAAAGCGTTGAAACCAACCCAGATCCACAAAGAATCCATATTCACCTCCAGCAGTGACCGCAGGTATCGGATCTGACAGGCAGACCCCACGGCAGTTTTCGTCGTGGTGGTCTCGCCAATCGTGCCTCGGCACATGCAATCGACCGGAAGCAAACGCTTCGGGTTGACGACCGACTGCCCCGCAAGCGCGGGCGGCTACTCCCCATCCATCTCTAAGGTATCAAAAGCGCATCGATTGCATTAAATGTTTTGAGCCAGTAGACATCAAAACATTCTATGGTTACCCCAGCTCAAGGGGAGGTATGCCAGGGGGGGGGTAGGGGCGACCACTCCGGAAAAGAACGCTTTGGATGCTTGGTACGGTAGAGCATGTCGGTGACCGGCTTGCCCTCGATAAGGTGTCGGCGGACGACCAGCGGCATTTCCTCCGGCCGCACCCGGTCGTACCAGATCTGCCGGCCGGTGGCGGTCTGCACCACCAGCAGCATCGGACCGTTGCCGCACTGGCTGAGGCATCCGGTGGCCTGCAACTCCACCTGGTCGCTCAACCCGCAGCAGGCCAGTTCGCCTTCGAGCGCGGCGAGCACCGCGGAACTACCGTCGCGACGGCAGGTGCGATTCTGGCAGGCAAAAATCTGGATGGGAACAGGCGACATCGTGCGGCCCTCGCGGCCAGTCCAATGTAACCTCCTGGCACCCTATAGCTTCGGCAAGTAAACGGGCGTTTGGCGCACGAGCTTGCCGTCGCGGTAGAAGAAGTGCTCGCTGCCGATGCGGTAGCGGGCAAAGGTACCGCGCGGCGTGACCACGTATTCGGGATCGCGCAGGTCGCTATCGCGCTCGGGAGGTGTAACCACCTTGGTTTGCGGGGCCACAGCGAGCGGCGCGGGGGGCAATTTCACCGGCTGCAAAAACAAGGTCTGGTAAATCCAGATGGCGACGGCCAGCAAAAAGAAAATCGTCCACTGCGTAAGGTAATGGGTCAGCTTCGCCAGCTTGAGATGCATCATAATTCTCCAGAAGGACAACGACCGAACAGCACCCGTCCCACAAGCAGCGTCGAGGTGGCGCGGGGCAGAAATCTCGGCAGGGCGGCAGGCCAACGACAACTCGCCGTAACGCCCAAAAAATATTATGCTGGTTACATAAGCATCGTAAACGCCCAATTCGTAACCGTCAACCCAATTTTATCACGTTACTTGTGAATGGATGTCCTCTGTTTTGAGCTGATCAACAGCGAGCGGCACGACCACTGCGGCAGCGGGCGCAGCGAGGATCGGCTGAGCGATCCCGACTGGCTGGTGCGCTTTCTCAACCGCTGGGGCCTCGCGGCGGTCGAAGCTCCCGACGGCGGCGAACTGGAGTCGCTGGTACAGTTGAGACATCTGCTGCGGCGGATTGTCGATGCGGTTGCGGCGGGAGAGCCGCCGGCCGCCGCCGACCTCGATGCCCTCAATAGGGTGTTGCAGGCAGCCCCCACCAGCCGCCGGCTCGTCTGTTGCGGTGAGGAGGGCTACCGGCTGCAGTTGACGCCTGTCTGCCAGGATTGGCCCTGGGTCCTTGCCGAAATCGCCGCGTCATTTGCTGAACTGCTAGGCACGGGCAACCTGCGGCGCATCAAGATTTGCGAGAATCCCGATTGTCGCTGGGTCTTCTTCGACGAGAGCAAGTGTTGCGGCAAGCGCTGGTGTGATGACGGTTGCGCCAATTTGATGAAGGTGCGCCGTTTTCGCAAACGTCAGCGCGCCGAACAGACGGGCGCTTAAAACCCCAGATCTTGATTGGCCAGTTCCGCTTCCCGAAACAGCTCCTCATCGCCCATCTCAGCCGGGTCTGGAGAACCGACTTCTTTATAAAATTGCTCGTCGTAGCTGCGGGTGCGCACCACCACCGGCATCGGCACGGCGTAGCCAAGCACAAGGGCCTGCTGCTTCGGGTCGAGTTGGGCGAGCACCGTGCGCAAGGTCTGGCCGCCGGAAACACCGGTGAAGACCGCGTCGATGTCCTTGTCGTCATTCAATAGAGCGGTGATCCGGGTACCCAACTGACTCATCACCTCGTTGTCGATGCCTGAAGGGCGCTGATCGACCACCAGCAGCGTCACGAAGTACTTGCGCATCTCGCGGGCGATCGTGCCGAAAATCGTTTGGCGGGCGGTCTTGGGGTCCAAAAATTTGTGGGCTTCCTCGATGGTGATGATCAGCTGGCGCGGTTTGTCGGTGGGCTTTTTGGTCTGCAAATAGAGTTCGGCCTTGCGCACATAAGCTTCGTGGATGCGGCGGGTGAGGATATTGGCGGCGAGCATGTAGCTGAGGAGCGATCCTTGTGAACCAAACTCGATGACGACGTTCTTGCCCGCCGCCAGATGATCGAGAATTTCGCCAATATAGTTGGCCGGACACACCGGCTTGATATAGCGCAAATCCTGCAACCGGAGCAGCTTGCGCTGCAGGGCAATCGTCGAACCGAAGTGCGCCCCTTTCGATTCGCAAAATTCCTGCAACTCGCCGCCGCTCATCGACAGGAGCGTGCCGATCCAGCCGCGCTGAAACTCGTGGCGGAGGATATTCGCATTCTCGATACTCGCCTCCGAGAGGTTCAGTTCCCCTCGAATGAGCGACAGATCTTCGACTTCAATCTGATCGTAGGAAATAAACAACTCCCGCGCGTCGCGCACGCCGCGCCTGCGGGTGGAATCCGGATCGAGGGTGTACATTTGCACGTGGCCCGGAAACAACTGGCGCAAGCCCTTGACGGTGGAAGCTTCTTTACCCTCCTTGGCTGCTTCCCAGCCGTATTCCGAGTGCATGTCGAAGATCAAATTGACGGCGGCGTTTTTTTTGATCACCCCAGAAAGAATCAGACGGGTCAGAAACGATTTGCCGGTGCCGGATTTGCCGAAGATGCCGTTGGAGCGCTCGACAAAGCGCTCCAGATCGAGACAGACCGGCACGTCCATGTCGAGGGGCATCCCGACGTAAAAGTTTTTCTTGTCGGGGTTTTCCTCGGAGCCGAAGACCATTTGAAAATCGTAGGAAGTCGCCTCGTGCACCTGCGAAAAGTGCGAAGGGATCGTCTTGACCGGCCGCAATTCCGATTGGCCGTTCACAGTCTCGAACATCAGCATCGGCGTGAGTTGCACGGTGCCGAAGGTGCTCGTACCCGAGAGCACCTCGAAAAGAAAATCGTCCTCCGGGGCCGGGGGGTTCATCAGAATCTTGGGGCTCGCGGTGCCCAGGGTAACATCGGTGAGCATCGAGAAAAAGCGCGTCCGCCGCCCGTAGACGACACAGAACTTGCCCACGCGCATCTCTTCGACGGAAACCTCCGGGCTGAGCCGGACTTCGAGCCCTTCGCTGAGCGATCCCTGCACGACAGTGCCGATCGGCTTGGCCGCCCCCGGTTGTGGAAACTGATTGGGAAAGCGTTCCTGCATGGCCACCTGCTCACGTTCCGCTAATTGTAGCGTGCTCGGGCAAATTGGCACTACAGGAAGGGGTTCTAACGCACCAACCCGGCGCGTAGCGCGGTCACCGCCGCCTGGGTGCGGTCGTCGGCGCACAGCTTGCTGAGGATATTGCGCACGTGGGTCTTGACGGTGCCTACAGTGATGTAGAGCTGGTCGGCAATATCCTGATTGGAGCGGCCCTCGACAATCAGCTGCAGCACCTCCAGTTCGCGCTCAGTCAGGGGCGAGGCTTCGAGGATCTGGGTGAACTCGGGTTCGGCAGCATTGATCTGCACAGTACTGGTTCCAGCGGCGGGCTGGCTGCCGATCTGCCCCAGCACCGTGCGGGCGATGGATGGATCGATCCAGGAGTGGCCCTCGCGGGTGGTCTGCAAAGCCGCGAATAGGTCCGCCGAGCCGATGTCCTTCATGCAGTACGAATCGGCCCCGGCGGCAAAGGCGGCAAGCACCGTCTGGTCGTTGTCGCGCAGGGTGAGAATCAGCACCCGCACCTCGGGGTCTTCGGCTTTGAGGCGGCGGGTCACCTCGATACCGTCGATATCCGGCAGGCCAATATCAACGATGGCGATGTCGGGCTTTTCTTTGGAGATGAGCTTCAATCCGTCTTGGCCGTTCGCCGCCTCGCCCACCACCTGCACGCTGTCGTGCTGCTGAAGCGTCATGCGCATTCCGGCGCGGGTGAGGTCGTGATCTTCTACCAGAACTACGCGGATCGCGGACATGTGAGGCCTTGTCTCCGGGTGTATGCGACTCATCATAGAACCGGGCACCAGCAGCGGCCACTTGTCTGAAGAGATATGTCGCCGAGTACAGTTGCGGTTCGCTCAAGGTATGGGGCGCACGTGACCTACGCACCCATCTCCTCCCTCAGTCTGCTCGATCAAGAGACGGATCGACACCCCCAAATGTGCGATATATGCTGCATGTTTCTCATTTGATCCCCTTAGAAAAAGGGGGCAGGGCACCTTGGTTCACAGAAATAATTGAGCAATGGAGGTGCTGAATCCCGGCAGTAGGGGTGAGGTGAGGGTATCGCTTCTGAGGAGAGTGGCGGCGAGTTGGAGCTGGGCGTCTGTGCGGCGATAAATTTCCAGGGTTTTCAGTTGCCAATTGACAATCCAGTACTCCTGAACCCCGTGCAGGGAGTAAAGTTTGAGTTTGACTTCTTTGTCCCGCTGTTCGTTGAGTTCGCCGGGAGAGAGAATTTCGACCATCAGTTCAGGGGCAACGGTTAGATGTCCTGCCCCATCGATGCCGTCGGCGAGGCGCTCTCGGCCAATCCAAACGACATCAGGAATCACTGCATCGGTCGGGGAGAAAATCACTCCTGGCGCCTGGAAAGCGCTCCCCAAACCAGTCACCTCTGACCAGGTTTCCAGGCGAACGTGCAGTTTGCCCGCTGCGGCCTGATGGCGAATATGGGGGGCGCGGGTCACCAACAGTTCTCCATCGATGATTTCGTAGCGTTTCCAACCGCCATCGTCGGGCATGGCACCAAGATCTCGGGTTGTCCAGCGGAGGGGGTTGGGAACCATCGGGATTGCTGTTGTGCTTGGTTCTCAGTGTAGTCGCCAAGGAGGAAGGGTCGGCCCGCACCTGAAAATAGAAGGGCGAACCGTGCCCAGCCCAGGGGTGGGTATGATTAATCTCCTCTTGTAAGTCTTATGCCGCCACTGCAGACGCGGAGCGCGCCGTCATCACCAGGCGGGCAAAATAAAACTTGTCGTCGATGGCCGCCCGCCTGAGGATCTTCCAGCCCAACCGTGTCAGGATCGCCTCGATGTCCTCGCTGCGGTGCTGGTAGGCGCGGGTGGTCTTGTTTGCCCCCGGAAAAAATTCGCCGACTTTTTTGAGGGCAGCAAACAGCAAGGTTTTGGGGGCGTAGGTGAGGATGAGGTGCTCGCCCGCCCGGTTGCTCAGGTGGGCGAGCATTTTCTCCACCTGGTCAAGGGGATAGTGGATGAGTACGTCCAGACAGACGACGGTGTCGTAGCGGCCGTCGATTTGCTCCAGTTCGAGCACTTCGAAGCGGGGATTGTCACTGTCGGGGAGCCGCGACTTTTGCCTGCGGCGCGCTTCGAGGATCATCTTCTCGGAGATGTCGGTGGCGAATACCCGGGCACCGCGCTCGGCCAACGGAAAGCTGAGGCTGCCCAATCCGCAGCCCGCATCGCAGATCGATTGGTCATGCACATCGCCCAGCCATTCGAGTACGCGCTCGCAAGTGCGCTGGTGGCCGACACGGATCGAATGCTGGATGCGGTTGACCGCCTCGTCTCCGTAGATGCGCCGCCAGCGCTCAAAACCGGTGTTGTTGAAATAGTCGCGAACAATCAGCTTGTCATTCATAGAACTTATTTTAAGGGAACCGGCTCGCGCCACCACCAGCGTAGAGGCATGTAGACGATCGGTGCCCACAGGCTGCTGATCAGTGCCGAACCGAGGGCCACCGACTGGTGGTGCGACCAGATTTCAGCCAGGGGCAGCACGCCCATCAGCGAATACTGCACCGCGATGCAGGTCTCGGAGAGCACGGCCATCGCGAAGGTAATTAGGGCCACCGAGATAAAGTCCTCCTGGATGAAGCGCTGCTTTTCGAGGCGGGCGGTGAGCACCGCGGCGAGGGCGAGGCCCAGGGCGTGGGTGGGACGGGCGATGGTCAGGCCGTCTTGCGCCCAGCCCATGGCCAGCCCCGCGATCCCCGCCGGCAGGGGTGCCCGGCGGATACTGAAACAAATTACCCAGATGAGCGGCCAATCGACGCCGATGCCCGCGATCGCCCACCCCGGTACCGGCGCAAACAGCGCCAGCAGCGCGCAGACGGCCGAGACCAGGGTGCCGATCGCGTTAATAGATTGGCGGAGCAGAGAGGGTTGCATCGGCGGGGGCTCCATTGCGATTTTCGGGACTGACGGCGCCTTCGCCCGCGGTGGTACTGGAGGCGGGAGGCGGAGCGGGCGCCTCGGCTGGAACCGACTCGGGAGTGGTCGAAGGGGCGGGCGCTTCGGAGGGACGGGGAACAGCCGGCTTCGGGGTACCGCCCGGTGCGATGTCCGTATCGGGGGTCGAAAGGCGCGGGCTGGCCGCCGGTTTGAGCGGGAAGGTCGGCGGGGTTTGTCCCTCCGGTTCGGGTGCGGGCGAGGGCTTGAGTTTGGGAACGAGCGGTGTGCTTGCGGGCGGCACTGCCGCTTTGGGCTTGGCGATCGTCACTTCGGCGGGGGCGCTGGGGGTGGGGGGTGCCGGTTTTGCGGTCGTTGCCCCGGTGGGCGTACTGGCTGCGGGTTGGGGGGCCGCCGGCTCAGCAATCGGAGGTGGAGGTGGTGGAGGGGGCGGTTCAATCTTGACGGCGGGCTCACCGGGGTAGATCTTGACCCATTCGAGGCGGCCGATCGGGGCAAGAAATGCGATCTTGACGCGGGGTACGGCCTGGTTCTTGTCGAGGCCCACCACCCGGCCCACCGGCAGACCGGCGGGAAAGCGCGAACTGAGGCCGCTGGTAACGATCAGTTCGCCGGGTTTGAGCGGTTGCTGCTCAAAAAATTCGACCGTCGCCTGCTCGCGCCGTCGCCCCTGCAGAATACCCATCAGCCGCGGGCGCACCGCCATCACCCCGACTTGCGAGCCGGGATCCGACAGCAGCAGCACGCGGCTGGTGCGCGCCGAGACCTCGCTGATCTGGCCGACCACCGCGCCGCCGTCGCTGAGCACGGACGAACCCACCTTCACGCCGTCCTCGCCGCCGCGGTTGACGACCATGCCCTGCCACCAGTGATCGGCACTGCGGCCGATCACCTGGGCAGTGATCGTCTTGAGGTCGAGCTTCTCCTCCAGTTCAAGCAGACTGCGCAGTTCCCGGTTTTCGTAGTAGAGCGCCTCCAGGCGTCCCTGCATCTGGCTTGCGCGATCGTCCCGCTTTTGAGCGGGGGTCGGACCGGCGTAGACAAAAGGCGAAGCGGCCAGGCCAAATAGATCCGCGATGAGCGCGCCGCCCGACTGGCGCATCCACCAGCCCAAACCCAAGGCCAGCAGCCCCGCCACCGCGACCAGTCCAAACCGTATCCACCACCGCCTGAGCCGCTCAACCACCGCTGCACCCCTCTATCGATCGCTCAGCCGCTTGATGCTGCCGCCCAGCACCCGCTCCAAACGCTGGAAGTCTTCGAGTACGCGGCCGATGCCAAGGGCCACACAACCGAGCGGATTCTCGGCGACGTGCACCGCTACCCCCGTTTCATCGGAAATCAAATCGTCCAGACCGCGCAGCAGGGCTCCGCCCCCCGCCAGCACGATGCCGCGATCGGCGATGTCGGCGGCCAATTCCGGCGGTGTGCGCTCCAGGGTGCGCTTGACCGCCTCCACAATCGCGCAGAGCGGTTCGTGCATACTTTCGCGGATCTCCGCCGCCCGGACCACCACGGTCCGCGGCAACCCCGACAGCAGATGCAGGCCGCGCACCTCCATTTTGCCGGCCGCCTCATCGCGCTGGGGATAGGCTGTGCCCAACTGCATCTTGATCCCCTCGGCGGTGCGCTCGCCAATTACCAGGTTGTGCACTTTCTTGAGATAGGTGCCGATGGATTCGGTGAGTTCGTCGCCCGCGACGCGCACCGACTCGGAGAGCACCGTGCCTTTGAGGGCGAGGACCGCCACTTCGCTCGTACCGCCACCGATATCGACAATCATCGTGCCGGTCGGTTCGCTCACCGGCAAACCGGCACCGATAGCCGCCGCCACCGGCTCGTCCACAAGGCGCACCTCCCGCGCCCCCGCCCGGATGGCCGCCTCCATCACCGCCCGCCGCTCGATGCTGGTCACCCCGCTTGGAATCCCGATCACAATCAGCGGGGAGACAAGGTACTGCCCATTGTGCACGCGCTGGATAAAGTGCTTAAGCATCATCTCGGTGACGTCGAAGTTGGCTATCACCCCATCGCGCAAAGGCCGGATCGTGACAACGCTGCCGGGGGTGCGCCCGAGCATCTGCCGGGCGGCTTCGCCGAAGGCCAGGGCTTTGCCGGTGCGCTCGTCGAGGGCGACCACACTCGGCTCGAAGAGCACCGTGCCCCGACCGGCGACGTAGATCAGCGTATTGGCTGTACCCAGGTCGATTCCCATGTCTCGGGAAAACCGACTGAAAAGGCCCACGCAACACCCTCACACGGATGACTCGATGGGGATCCTAACACAGAGAAGATTCGCGGTCTGTTCAGGGTTCCGGACGAAAGACGCGCTCGACGACTTCCCCGGATTTGCCTAGCTGTCCAAGGGAGCGGTCGTTGAGGGTAATGAGCACGCCCCCGGCGTTGCCGGCCCGTACGGTAAATTGCTTTTCGGCCTGCCAGTCGCGCTTTGCTCCCACGGGCAATTCGCCTTCGAAGGCCTTGCGGCCGTCGGCGATCACCCGCACCCAGGAGGCCTGGGTCATCGCAAGTTGCATCTGCAATCCCTTAGAAGCGGGGGCGGGCGGGCCGAAAGCACCGGCCCCCTGGGTTGTCGGTTTGGCGGGCGGCTTCTGGGTTTTGCCCTGGGCAGGTTTGGTCGGTGCGGGCTTGGTGGGTTTGACCGCCGAGACCACCTCGGGTTCTTGCGAGCGCTGCAGGTACGAAAATCCTCCGAGGGCCAGGATCACCAGGGCCCCATAGAGCAACCAGGCGTGAAAGGGGCGCAAAGTCGGCTTGCCGAGCGAGGCACTGGCCCGCTCGATGGGGGTACCGGCCGTCACTGCTTCGGCGGCCGCAGCGGCGGGTTGCAGTTCTCTGAGCAGTTCTGTGCCGTCAAGTTCAACTAGGTCGGAGTACTTGCGGATAAAGGCGCGCACGTACACCGGCTCCGGCAGATGGTCAGTCTGGCCGCTTTCGATAGCCAGCAAATAGCGCCTCGGGATGCGCGTACGCTCCGAGACGTCGTCAACCGACCAGCCGCGTTGCTGGCGGCCTCTCGCAAGCAATGAGCCCACCGATTTGAGCGAGTCGGGTTGAAAACTCTCGGTTGTCATAAGTCGAAGGTTCCAGTGGCTTGCAGTAGTCGTTCGATTTGAGAAGCGGATAATAAACGGTGGGCGCCCGGGGGCAGTCCCGCCAGGGCAACAGGGCCGATGGCCGTGCGGTGCAGCCGCTCGACCGGATGCCCCAGAAGCTCGGCCACCTTGCGGATCTGGCGGTTGCGGCCTTCGACCAGGACAACCTCCAGCTCCGTCGCCTCAGCAGCCCGGCTCACGACCGTGACCGCCGCCGGCAACGTCTTTTGGCCCTCAAGCACGACGCCCGCGCGCCAGCGCCCGAGTACTGCCGCCGTCGGTCGGCCACGCACCCAGACTCGATAGGTTTTAGGCAACTGGTGGCGCGGATGGGTAAGCCGGAAGGTGAACTCCCCATCGTTGCTGACAATCAATGCCCCCGAACTGTCGCAATCGAGACGGCCCACCGGGTGCAGACCCTGGCCCGTCCGCCATTCAGCCGGCAACAAATCGAGTACCGTCCGCCGCCCACGCGGATCAAAGCAGGTCGAAAGCCAACCGACCGGCTTGTGCAAAAGGACATAGAGCAACGGCGGCATGCAGTGCAACGGCTGGCCGAACACTTCGATGAGATCAATTTGGGGATCGACCCGAGTGCCCAACCGATCGACGACCGTGCCGTTGACGCACACCTGACCTGAGACGATCAATGCCTCCGCTTTACGGCGGGAGGCGATACCGTGCTCAGCCAGAAGCTTTTGAAGACGGATAGCTGCTCCCATTGCCGCCGCTGTTGAAAAAACCTACCTGGTAACTGTTGGCATCTTCGGGGGGGGTGTGAACCAGGATACATTCAAATTCCCGCGCCAGGTTGTGGACCTCGCGCAGATCCTCCTCCGACCAGATCGTCCAACTGCCGCGCAACTCGTCGCCGACGCGCACCTCGACGCGGTTGCCGATGATGTACATGATCCGCTGGCGCTGGGTAGCCCCGGCCGCCTTCTGCTCGAGCACTCCTTGCGGATCGAGTCCCAACAGCCGCATCGTTACCAGAAGGCGGGGTAGGGCCTCACAAATCTTTTGACGGGCTTTGTCGGGATTGCTGCGCAGCCAGGCAAGCTGCGCCTCCAGCACCTCCTGCTGGAGGTACTTGAGCGCTTCGAGGGGAGACTTGGTCTGGTAGCGCTGGCTCTCCCATATCTTCTCTAGCGCTTCCTGCAGATCCATAGGCTACTGCCAACAACTCTAGAGAACTTCGCTCATCTGCCGTCCTTATCGCCCACAATCATAGCCGTTCGGCTATCGAAAAAGAGTGGGTCGTCCGCAAATTTCCGCTCCCCCCACTGCAACCTTTGTAAATAAGCAGATGAGCCAATCCTCACCAGCACCATTACACTTGAAAAAAAGGACGCGGGTTGTTCTATGGGCAGGATGGGTTGGCTTCTCGGTGGATTATTGGGGCTGGCACTCGCGTGTCCGGCAGTGCGGGCCGAGGTCAACCTCCCGCAGCCGCCGGTGCCGGTGTTGGATATCGCCGAGCAATTGACGCCGCAGCAGCGCCAAGTGCTGGGCCGGCAGCTGACGGCACTGGAGAAAAATTCCGGTTTCAAGGTGCGGGTTTTGACCCAAAAAATCGAGTCGCCCGGCAGGGCGGTGCGCGATTACTGGGGACTCGATGAACGATCGATCCTGGTGGTGCTCAATGTCCTGGAGAACAACCCCCTCGATTTCAACATCGGCATGGCGGTGCGCGAGAAGCTGCCGCGGGTTTTCTGGCAGGAACTGCAGGGCCGCTACGGCAATCTGTTCTACGTCCAGGAGAACGGCCGCAGCAAAGCGCTGATGGAGACGGTCAACGCCATCGACGTGTCGATCCGCCAGGGTGGGCGCGCCTCGGTACCGGGCATTCCGCGCGAGCACTGGCTGTTCACCTTTGTGCTTTCGATTTGCGGCGGTCTGGTGGCCGGTTTTGCCAGCCACGGCCGCGACAGGGGTGGTTACTTCAGCTGGAAGGGCTTTCTGGTGTCCTCACCGATGTGGTTCATTTTGTTCGTGGCCTTCGGCCTCGGCCCGGTGCTCACCCGCACCTCCGATTGGTCGCTGATTGTCCAGAATTTCGGCGGATTTCTGGCGGGGGGGCTGGTGGGCTTTTTGATCCCCTCGCCCAAGCGCGAGCGGCAAGATCCCAACCTCTCGGAAGGTTGATCCGGATCGGTCGCCTGCGGCTTGGGATGCTAGCCTTGAGGCGATGGGAGGCTTGTCGCCCTCCCGTGCTCTCCACAGGATCCGCCTATGTGCATCTGCATCAATTGCGCGCTCGTGGATCGTTGCCAGACCTATCACCAGGTCGAGACCATCCACCAGCAGCCGCACCTGACGGAGGAACCTTCCTTCGAGCCGATTCATCCGGTCATCAACGTCAACATCTACGATTACGGCCAGGGCATGGAGTGGGACGTGGTCGGCTGTGAAAGCTTCGTGAGCGATCCCGGCCGCTGGTCGCGTCTGCGCCCCGGTGAATTGATTCCCACCTGACGGTGCCCATGGAAACCGGCTTCACCTCCCCGGGACCGCTTATCGTTCAGATTGGCGGCTTTGCGGTCCGCTGGTACAGCTTGCTCATTCTCGCGGGAATCATTGCCGGTACGCTGCTGTCGCAGAAACTGGCCCCCGAGCGCAAGGTCGCCCCGGAGGTGCTCTCGGATCTGGTCGTCTGGCTGGTGGTGGGGGCGATTCCGATGGCGCGGCTGTACTATGTACTCTTCGAGTGGCAGCGCTTCGCCGGGGAACCCTGGTGGAAGGTGTTTGCCATCTGGGAAGGGGGCATCGCCATCCACGGCGCCATCTTGGGGGGGCTGCTCGCCGGTTGGCTCTTTTGCCGCCGCAACGGCTATTCGCTTCTGACGATGATAGATCTGGCCGCCCCGGGGCTCATCCTCGGCCAGGCCATTGGCCGCTGGGGCAACTTTTTCAATTCCGAAGCCTACGGTGCCCCCACCAATCTGCCCTGGAAACTGTTTATCCCCGAGGCCAACCGCCCGCCCGGGATGGCCGCCTTTGCCTACTACCACCCGACGTTTCTGTACGAATCGCTCTGGAACCTGGGGGTACTGGCCCTGTTGCTGTTTGTGTTCTTTCGCTTTAAAAATCTGCGGCCCGGCAGCATCGCCTGTCTGTACGCCCTGGCCTACAGTGTCGGACGCTTCTGGATCGAAGGGTTGCGCCTCGACTCGCTGATGGTGGGTCCGCTGCGCACCGCCCAGTTGGTCAGCCTCGCCGGAATCGTGCTGGGGGCAGTCGGTCTGTGGTGGCTCAATCGCCGCAGTGCCCGACAAGAGGCGCCGTGAGCCTCGAACAAGCGGCCCCGGTGCGTCAGGCGCACCGGGGCCGGCTGGTATTGCCTCGACCCATCTGCCGCTAGAGTTCGAGCAGGATGGCAAAAGTGTTAAGGTCAATAAGGCCCAATTTCCAGAGCACGATGGGGAGACTGCCCTGCCACAGTTGCACCAGTTCGCGGGCGCGCACCAGTTGCGGCTCGGTCAAAAGCCGATTGGTGAGCAAATAGGTTTCAACTGCGGGCGTTTCCATCGGCGTTGTTGGGGCGACGGCTGTGGGTGCGGGGCCGGTCGGCGAGGGTGAGAATGACGAGGGCCAGGCCAATGAGCATCAACTCCATGGACTTCAGGTCTCTATCGGGCGATACCTAGGCATGATGCCCGACTAGAGAAGGTAGCCCCAGGGCCAAGGCCGAACAAGTCATTGCGCTTGAGCGCAGCGGCATTGTAGCAGCTGGACGGATCGGTGTGTGTCTACCTTTGTGGAGAAGCGCAGATCGGGAAGGGCCAATGGGGGGTCTGCCTTTGTGGGGATGAGCGAGTATGGGTAACTGCCTACGATGATTTCGATGGAGTATCGCGCGGAATACCGGAGGGATCATGCTGTATTTATTTGCCTACGAACTCAAACAGCCGCTCAGCGCTTATCCGGATCTGGTGAGCTTCATCGATGAGCTCAAGCCCCAGGCGCGCCCGATGGAGAACGTCTGGTTGCTCAATAGCTCCGATCTGCCCTTTAATTTGCAGCGCCGACTCAAGGAGCGCCTTGGGGAGGACGAGCAGTTCTATATGGTCGATGTCTCCAAGTCGATCGTCGCCTGGTCGGGGGTGGAGGGGGAAGTGGCTGATTTTATCGGTCGCTTTACCGAGGCGGTCGAGCAGGACGTCAGCGACCGGCTGTTGACCATCGCCTTCGACAAACCCCTCGATACCGCGACCGTCTCCAGTGCCGCCGGTTCCGAGGTGCGGCCGCTGCTGGCCAACGTCTGGCAGGTACAGTCGCAGGCCGCCCCCGAGCAGATCGTTTCGGCGCTGCGCAGCAGTCTTGCTGAGGGTAGCCGTTTGCTGGTGGCGGATGTGTCGCTGGCCCCGGCGGCCTGGTCGCAGCTTCCCGAAGATTCGGCCTACGCGGCGGTGGCCTACACCCGCACCGAACAGGGACCCGGGGATCGCCAGGAGTTCTAGACGGCGGGCGGCTGCTACGATAGCGCCGTAGTGCGAGCCCTCGGCCGATGCACCTGCCCTCGTTTCTCTGGCTCTGGAAAATTGCGGCCTGGTCGATGGGTCTGTCCCTCGCGGTGTACGCCCTGCTGGCGGCGAGTGGCCTGTGGGTATTGATCCGGCGCCCTGGAGGGCGCAGCGGACGGGCTTTGCGCCGATTGCACCTGGGCGCCGGAGTGGCCCTGGTGGGCCTGACTTCGTTGCTGCTCGGCATTGGTGTGGTGGGTACCCTGGGCCGCTTCGGCTCGCTCGGCCATTCTCCCCACCTGGGTTCGGGGCTTTTTGTGGTCGCCCTTGTCGCTACTTCCGCCTGGACCGCCCGGCAGATGCTGCGCGGCCGCCGCTGGGCAAAACCTTTGCATTTGGGAGCGGGTAGTCTGTTGCTCGTAGGTTTTGCCGCGGTGCTTGCCACCGGCTGGCAGGTCGTTCAGAAGTATCTGCCGCCTTGATGTCGGGCGGGCGTGCGGCGGAAGCGGCATCCCGTCATCGCCGCTGATTTGTCGCTTGAATGGGGACGCAGAGCAGGAAAATCTCATGCATTTGCGTTCGCGGCGCGGCGTCACCCTGGTGATGGTTCTGACCATTGGTCTTATCGTCGGTACGATCGCCAGTGCCGCCTTGCTGTTGGGAGCCCAGCTGGCCACCGGCACCGCCGGCCGTCGCAGCGCCCTCGAAGCGCGACATTTGGCCGAGGGAGCGAGCGAACTGGTGCGCAGCAAGCTGCTCGGAGATTACCGCCGCGCCGGTTTGCCCCGCGCCGAATGGTTGCGCCGGTTGCTGCTGCCCCCGGATGACCCGCTTTCGCGCCACGCCGCCAACCGCGGGGATCCGGAGCTGGCTTTCTATCTGGTTGTGAGCGATGCCAAAGTGGCGGCCGATCCGGGGGCGCTGTTTGCCGAGCCGGGTGCCATCCGCCCTGCAAGCCAGCTTCCGGCCGAGGTGATCGCCCGCGTCTTTGCGCTGCCGGCGGCGGATGGCACCGCGAAGGATCTGGAAATATTCGCCACCGCCTACCTGCGCGGCACCAGCCAGACCGTCTCGCGCACGCTGCAGGGCCTGGCACCCGAGAGTTTCGAGTTTGCGCTGCTCGCGCGCGAACCCAACTGCCAGTTCTGTCACCTGCAGATCCACGGCAACGTCGGGGCTCTGGCCCATCTGCGTCCCGGCTTTGAGCACAAGGCAGCCGACAAATCCGCCATGGGGGACGCGGGTTTCGACGAAAGTACAGGAGAAATTGCCACCGGACCGTCCTCTGCCTGGGGCGACGGCAACCGCGAAGGCATTCTCGAAGACAGCGGCAGGAACACCACGGATAATGCCCTGGCCTCGCGCATCCGGGGGAATGTCTACACCAACCAGCTCGCCACCAACGACAAAAGCGATCTCGATTATGGATCGGGACGGGCCACCCGCCTCAACGGGGTCGTACTGGAGTCCGACCGGCCGGGTGGGAATGCCGGGGTGACGACCCGGTACTTCGGACCACTGTTCTATTTGTTGCGCGGCGAGGATGTCGATCGCAACGGACGGCTGGACGATTTTCCACCCTTTGATCTCGAAGCGCTTGCGCGCACTGCCTCGGGCTCGGTGAGCGGCAATGTCCAAGCGGTTGCTTTCGAAAGCACTTACGTCGCCCGGCCGGTCGCCCGCCTTGGACCGGTGGTGGCGGGCCAGGCCGTGCTGCTTGGGGAACTGCCCTCCGAGGCAAACGGCCACTGCCGCAGCGCCAAAAATCCGCTGCTTGTGCAGGGGGACTTGTTCGTAGAAGGCGATGTGGTCTTGCGCGGCTGCCTCCAGGGCCAGGGCCAGATCTACAGCGCCCGCAACCTCTACGTGGCAGGCGACCTGGTCTACCGCAACCCACCCGGAAATTTTGGCAACTACACCGCCGCCACCGACCCGGACGCGGCGGCCCGGGCCGATATTGCCGCCGCCAAAGACAGTTTGCGCCTCGCTGCAGGCGGCAGCATCATCCTGGGCGATTACACCGAGCGTGGGGCGGACGATGCGCCCAGGCTCTACCGCGATCGGGCCGGCGAGGTCCACATCCGCTCGCGCTTCGGCTTCACCAAGGGCCGGACGGCCGCTCTGCGAATCCTGAATGGACGGCTTGAGGAGCTGGTAGCGGTGGGCGCCGGCCAGTGGCGCACCCTGGCGGGCCAGGCGATCCCCGCCGGTGAGGTCACGACACTCGAAGCCTACGACGCCCTCGTCCGACCGGTTGTCTGGGACAGCACCCGCAAAGCCCTGCGCAGTTGGCTGTCCGACGATGCTTACCGTGCGTTGTTGGGGGAGAGCATCCCGGGCGGGGAAGGTTCGCTGAGCAGTTGGCGGGTGGACGTTTCGCATCACCGCATTCCAGCGGACGGCAAAGACGGTCCCCCCGAGACGCTGCTGACCCTGGCCACCAGCGCAGATCCCGCCAAAGTCGACAGCGCCCGGCATTTTTTTGCTGAGAATCTGGCCCTCTCGGACGACCCGGCCTCCCTCGAAGAGGCGGAAAACCGCGCCAAAGCCGTCATTGCCCAATTGCAAAGCGGCCGGAGCGGCTGGAGCACCGATGCCGTCGCCTCCCTGGTCACAGCGGGCGGATACGACCGCAAAAGCTGGATGTTGGATCTGGTGCACCGCGATCCGGGTATCTTGGACCCTTACGCGGTGGTCCGTCCCACCCAGATCCAGCGCGTCGATGCCTTGCTCTACAGCGCCCGGCGCATCGCCGGGCACATCAACGGCACCAACTTTACCCTCAACGGCGGGGCGGTGGCGCCGGAGGTGGCGATCAGCGCCCCGGGGGCGGGATGGCTGGGCGAACTGACCACCGATGCCGCCCTGAAGGCGCGGGTGGAGGCCAAATCCAACCAGACCAATCCCCTTTCGGGAACAAGTTATAAATATGGAGCGTTGAACTACGATTACCGGTTGCGCAATGGAGAAGCCGCCTTGCGCCACGTCTCCCGCCTCAACACTGCCGAATCGATCCGATTTGGCAGCAGTAGTGGCGGTGCCCTCACCAGTAAGGTTTGCCGCAATGCCCAGTGCAACTAGACGCCCGCGCGGGCGCCGGGGTCTTACGCTCGTCGAGGTGCTGGTGGCCACGGTGCTCCTGGCGCTGTTTCTGGCGGCTCTCGCCCCGATGCTCTCCGCCGCTGCCCTACTGCGCAGGCAACAGGAACTGATCGCCGAGGCTACTAACCTCGCCCAACTCGAAATCGAAGAAATTCGCCGCTCCTGGTCGGCCATCGAAAACCGCGGTCTGGGCTCCCGCCAGAATATCGGCGGCCTGGTGCCGACCGCCATGCGCGACCGGCTTGTACCCCTGCCCCGGCCCTGTGTGCTGAGCGAGGTCGAATACGAAGGCTGCCAGTACCCCGAAGCGGTTCCGCCGGGGGCTCTGCCGCTTACCGCCTCCGAGAACTACCCCTTCAACTCGGACGGTTACGAAGTGAGCAGTCCCGACCCGAGCGGCGAAGGGCCGGACGATCTTTATCTTTATGATGTCAACCGCGAGCCGCCCGACTCACCGCGCTCGGCGGGCTTCACCATGGCGGGGGTGCGTGGTTCCAGAACCTACCGGGTGCAGGTCTTCTGGGGTTATGCGCCGGGCTCCGCCACCCCCGCTGTGGCCCTGGACGATCCCCAGTGGTACCGGCAGGAGGTGGTGCGGGTGGTGGTGCGCCTCTATCTGGCGGGCAAGGACGGCGATTTGCCGGTGGACGGCGACGGCAACCCGACCCGGCTCACCCGGGCGGTGCGGCCTTTGATCACCTCGCGCAGCGAGGAGGTGGCCGACACCCGGTCTGCCGCCAACGACCCGCAGACCCCGCCGGTTTTCAGCCCCCTCGCCCCGCTGGTGGTCCTGAGCGCCGATATCGCGAGGAGCTACCAGTGAGGCGCGCGGCCCTCGGATTTACGCTGCTCGAGCTGATAATCGTCATAGCCCTCATCGGTTTGTTGGCGAGTTTCGGAGCGGTGTCGGCCTACGGCCTTTTGCAGTCGCGCCGCTTCGACAGCGGTGTGCAGGAGTTGGCCCTGGCCGCCCGCAAGGCCCGCTCCCGCGCCCTCGAATCCTCCGAGACCTACACGTTCGAATTCACCCTGCACGACCCGGGCCGCAACGCCGATCCCGACGATCCGCCGGATCGCTACGCGCTTTACCGTGGTGCTGAACGTCCGGCTGTACCCGACTGGCGGCCCTTGCCCCAGCGCATCTGGATCTATCGCACCAGTATCCCGGGGCCGCCCTACCGCTGGACCTTCGACGAGCGCGGCACGGTGAATCCCTCCCAGATAGGCACCGTCGTGCTCCAGGACGGCGACAACCTTGATGCCGGTCTGGAAACAGCCAAAGACCTGCCCGGCTACCTGCGCAGCCGCGAGAGCAACCCCAACGGCGCAAGCCGGGGGGCGATCATGAACACCTATCTAGGTAAAATCAGCGTCGTCTCGGTGGGGACGCTCTGATGCGCAACCGCCGCGGCCTGACGTTGCTCGAACTGTTGATCACAGCGGTGATTGGTCTATTGCTCGTGGGGGCTGTGACCTACACCTTCACCAACTTCGGCAAAAATGCCCTGGTCGAAAACGCCGTGAGCGACGTGCAGATGGATCTGCACAGTGCCCTCGGGTTGATGACCGACGAATTGCGCCAGGCCCGCTATATCTACAACACCGACCCCAAAAGCAGTGCCACCGACCGTCTGCTCCTTGACCCGATAAACCCGACTACCGCCACCGAGGAAACGACCCTGGCCTTCGCCAATTTCGACAAAAGCCGGTTGGTACAGGCCGATTCGCCCGGCTTTCGGATTTTGTTGGCCTTCTGGGTGCCCACGGTGACAGGCACGGGTCGCCTGGGGGATCGCGCCTCCCCTGCGGGCCGGGGAACACCGCTCGCCTTCAACCTCGACAGCGGCGCTCTCACCGCCTGGGGCTCCGCCAACTCGATCCCGGCCTACAACCTGATTGTTTATTATGTCACCGACCCGCCCCCCGGCTCCGCCTGGGGCGGCCCGCGCATTCTGGAGCGCTGGGAATCACAACCGGTGCCGATCCGCTACGACGAGTTCGTCCAAGCTGAAAATTCCAACCGCTTTCTCGACCTTGCCAACTTCGATGCCACCGCCACTCCGCCGGTGGATGGCGTGTTCCTGCGCAGTTTGCCGTCGGCCGATGAGGCAAGTTTTGCCCTCGCCGATTTTCTCGACGCCGACAAGGGTATCGAGGTAAGGTACCTGAGCGCCCAGACGGTGCAAATCAGCCTACGGGGCAGCCTCGCAGGCAGCCAGGCCGATCGCTATCTGGCCTCCACCGGTTCAACCGCCCAGACGTACTTGCGCGAGAATGCGGGCGACGCCCTCGACTTTACGACCACCGTTGTCGCCCGCAACGTCTGCACCGCCAATGCCATCTGCGTGAAAGATCCCTGAGCGGCCAGAATTTAGCCGCCCGCCAGGTCAAGCCCGGTGCTGTCGGGCGGGTTGCTGCTGGACGGCAAGAGCGCCTCCGGGCTCACCGCAAAACCGACATCCGCGCCGTGACGGTTCAAGATTGCCAGTGCGTCGGTGACGCGAACCCCAAGCGCCTGCACCGTAACCAAGGTGGAGCCCTGGGCGACTCCCCGTTCGAAATGCCGTGCCTCCGCCTCAGGGACGCCCATACCTGTGAGCAGTTCCACCAACTTCTCCGCCAGGGCGGGCTCGCGGGGACTCAGCAGATTGGCGATTGTACCGAGGATACCACTGCCGCCCTCGGCGGCTTCTTCGACGGTCTGGGTGCCGGTTGCGTTGATCAGTTCGCGCTGTTCCTGCCGTTCGGCGAGCGCCACCCCAAGCGTGTCGAGATTGAACCCGTTCGCGTCGAGATCGGCGATGGCGGCTTCGGCGCTGCGCCGGTCCACGAACAGTCCGGCCAGCGTGCCCCTCTCGATAAGATCCGGCGGCAACGAAGTGAGCGGCTCGCGGGGTGTCTCCATGTTTTCCTCCTGTATGCCCTGGCGGCAGTTCTCTCCATCGTCGCGGCAGTCCGGCACGGCAGGCTCTCCCTGGGGGAAGAAAGCCCGCCATGCAGGCCGGAAGTGAGTTCGACCCCGCAAAATCAGGCTCAACAGCATTGACACTCCCCGCGGCTGAAGCTTCGGCAGCAGTCCACCGCGTCTGGCAGGACAACAGGATAACCAGGCGCTAAGCCTTGCCGCTCTCGGCGCACAGTCCTCTTCCACAGCTCTGGCCAGGCCAAGTCCCAGTCAGAGGCATGTCTTGCTGAGCCGTCGTTCGCCACCGGTATCGCCACCACCGTAAAGTACAATGAAGCCAGCGAAACAGTACCAAGTTAGTGCGGTATCCGTTCGAGTCCGGCGAGACGTTTAGCACCCGAAGGGAACAGGCAGGATGATCACTAGAGCTATCTATATGGACAACAACGCCACCACCCCGGTCGATCCGGTGGTGCTGGAGGTGATGTTGCCGTACTTCACCGAGAAATTCGGCAACGCGGCCAGCCGCAACCACGCCTATGGCTGGGAAGCGGAGGAAGCGGTCGAAAACGCCCGCGCCCAGATTGCTGCGGCGGTAGGGGCCGACCCGAAGGAAATCATCTTCACCAGCGGCGCCACTGAATCGAACAACCTCGCCCTCAAGGGTGTGGCCGAGGTGTACCGCGAGAAGGGCAACCACATCATCACCGTGGTCACCGAGCACAAGTGCATCCTGGATAGCGCCAAGTACCTCGAGCAGCACGGCTGCCGCATCACTTATCTGCCGGTCAAGCCCGACGGTCTCATAGATCTGGCCGAGTTGGAAGCGGCGATTACCCCTGAGACCGTTTTGATCTCGGTGATGTTCGCCAACAACGAAATCGGCGTCATTCAGCCTGTCGCCGAAATCGCCAAGATTGCCAAATCCCACGGCGTGCTCTTTCACACCGACGCTGCCCAGGCCCTGGGCAAAGTGCCCATCGACGTGCAGGCCCTAGGCATCGACTTGATGTCGATGTCAGGCCACAAGCTCTACGGCCCCAAGGGCATCGGTGCTCTCTACGTGCGGCGCAAGAACCCGCGTGTGCGCCTCGAAGCGCAGTTGCACGGCGGTGGCCATGAGCGGGGCATGCGCTCCGGTACCCTCTATGTGCCCCTGATTGTCGGCATGGGTGCCGCGGCCGAGCGGGCGGTGCAAAACCTCGAAGTCGAAGCGGCCCGGACGCGCAAACTGCGCGAGCGGCTCTTAGAACAAATTACCGGTCGGTTGAGCGAGGTTTATGTCAACGGCTCGCTGGAACATCGCCTGTCCGGCAACCTCAACTTGAGCTTCGCCTTTGTCGAAGGGGAAGCCCTGCTGATGGGCCTCAACGACACGGTGGCACTCTCCTCCGGGTCGGCGTGCACTTCGGCGTCGCTGGAGCCCAGTTACGTGCTCAAGGCCCTGGGGGTGGGCGACGAATTGGCTCACTCCTCGCTGCGCTTCGGGATCGGCCGCTTTAATACTGAAGAAGACATCGACCGCACCAGCGCCAAAATTGTCGAGGTGGTCAACCGCCTGCGCGAGATGTCGCCTCTGTGGGAGATGCACCAGGAAGGCATCGACCTGAAGCAGATGGCCTGGCCGCCCACTGACTTTCTTTTGCCCACCGCACACCCTGAAAGGATCCCAGGCCATGCCGTACAGCGATAAAGTCATCGACCACTACAACAATCTCCTGAGCCTGCCGCCGGTCAAGATCCACTGCTCGGTGCCGGCTGAGGATGCCATGCGGGCTGCCGTTGCCGACTACCAGGCCGAACAATCCAAAACCCTACCCACCCAGGAATGACACCATGACCACCAGCATCGACACCGCTCCGGCCCGTCGCCTTCCGCGCCGAGGCATCCAGATGACCGAAAGCGCCCTCGCCGAGGTGATGCGCCTGCGCGAGCGCCGCGGCGGCGATCTGATGCTGCGCGTCGGCGTCAAAGGCGGCGGTTGCTCGGGCCTCAGCTACACGATGGACTTCGAAGAAGAATCCAACGTCACCGCCCACGACGAGGTCTTCGACCACAGCGGCTTTAAAGTCGTCTCCGACAAAAAGAGTCTGCTGTTTCTCTACGGGCTGGTGCTCGACTACAGCGACGAATTGTTGGGCGGCGGCTTCAAGTTCAACAACCCCAACGCCGAGCGCTCCTGCTCCTGCGGCAGTTCCTTCTCGGCCTAGCGGCGCACCGCCCCATGGGCAGCACCGCCCGGCTGTTTCTGGACCCGGTTCAGTTTAGCGGTGATACCGCCCGGCTCGACCCGGCCCAGTCGCATTACCTCAGGCAGGTACTGCGGCTGCGGGACGGAGCAAGTTGCATCGTAGGCGACGGCCTGGGCAATACCTGGCAGGCGACCCTCGCGGGCGACACCGTCAGGCTCGGCTCGCTTTTGCCCCGAACGGGCGAATTGCCCCTGCCGGTCACCATCGCCTGCGCGGTTCCCAAGGGCGATCGCTGGGACTGGCTGTTGCAGAAGTCTACAGAGCTGGGGGCAGACCGGATTGTGCCGCTGGTGTGCGAGCGCTCGGTGGTGCAGCCGGATGCCAAGCGGCACAAGCGCTGGCAGGCGATCGTCCGCGAAGCCGCGGAGCAGTCGGAGCGCGCCGTGCTGCCCGTCGTCGAACCACCGGCCTTGTTTGGCATGTTTCTGAGGCACCCTGCCCGGGGTACGCGGCTTATCTGCACTGCCCGCGGTGTGCGGCCACCTTTGTTGAATTATTTGCCGGCCGCCGCCCTGACATTGCTATTTGGGCCGGAAGGGGGGTTCAGTGAGACCGAAGTGGCCGCCGCCACCGACGCCGGTTACCAGGTATGCAGCCTGGGCAGCCGTATCCTGCGCACCGAGACCGCACCGTTGCTTGCCCTCGGTTGGATTGCCGCCTGGTACGAAGGGAAGCCTGAGGACACTTGACGCTCCCTGGCGCAAATGCCACGATCAAATTACAAGATGTTACGCACAAGCCGCCAAGGATGCCATGCTTGTCCCTTTCGACCCTTCGCAATTCGAATCCGAATCGGCCACAGGCGAACGGCCGCAGGATAACAAACTCGTCCACTACTTGCGGATGCAGTCGCCCGAGTTGCTTTCGCAGATCGCCCAATCCGTCACCCCGGAAGTGCATCAGATGATCGCGGGCAATATCCAGGGGCTCATGGGTAGCCTGCCGAGCAACCAGTTCAATGTTCAGGTAAGCACCAACCGCGACAACCTCTCGGCTTTGCTCGCCTCGGCGATGATGACCGGCTATTTTCTGCGCAACGTCGAGCAGCGCATGGAACTGGAAGGCCGCTTGAATGCCGCCCTTGGCGGCGAGGATTGAGCACGTTTGTTCTTGCACTCTAAGCCGGTGCCCCACGCCGCACTTCTGCAGCGTGGGGCATTTTGATGAGCACGGCACGGTCCCAACGCGGAATCGGGATAACAAATCCCGAGGGGCTCCGGGGGTAGATATATGCATGCGCTGCAGATGGAACTTCGCGGACAGCTTGGTGGCAGCACAAAACCCATACCCTCGCGATCGGAGGGCTATGCTAAAATCCCGCAAATAATGATCGGCAGTACGGCATGCCGTTTACTACCCGAACAAAAGGGGCTTATGGCGCGCTTAGAGAACGCCGGTTTCTTTTTCATTTAGTGAAGGGTATTCGTCTTCATCGGTCGAAAGAAGCGTCGAACCCTTCGCCCAGGTGAGCAACGAAATCAAAAACGACTGGTAGCCAACGTGGCGCCTTTGGGCTTCGTCCTTAAGCCACTTGAGCAGTTCTCCGGGCATCCGGATGCTGATGAGAAAGCGTTCGTCAGTCTTAGCCGCTTCAAGGGTTTCATCGAGACTGGTGCGCGGCTTGTAGGCAAAACGTTTCCACACGTGGCGGTAACGGTAAATGGTGCTCACCGAGAGCTGGGTCTCGGAGGCGAGTTCGCGCACCAACTGGCTACTTTGCATCGGCAGCGCATTCTTTTTATGCAGCGCCTTCAATGCCAACTCGATCTTCTCCTGGTTTTCCATATCTACTGTTTTTCCTCCGGGATCATGGCTTGCTGTTGCAAACTATACATCAAACATAGCGAAGTTCCCGGGGAAGCGGGAAGCGATTTTTTGACTTTTCAGCAACCCAGCGCCTGCAAAAGATCGGGCACATCGGTAACCAAACCGTTCACCCGCCATTCGGTAAGTACAGCCATTTCCTTGGCGTCATTGACAGTCCAGGGTATTACCTGTAGACCGGCCGCCTGGGCTATCTCGACTGCGGAGCGATCGATAGACTGGTAGTAGGGACACCACAGCTGTGCATTAAGGTGTTGCATATCGGTCAGCAAATTGACCGGTGTATGTGCGGTAAGTAGGGCAGTTCGAATCGAGCGATTGCACTGCCCGATCGCCTGAAGTGCGCGGGGCACAAAGGACAGAACCACAACATTCTTACAGAAACTCGATCGTTCAATCGCAGAGGCAACACACTGTTCGAAGCGCTCGCCATGGGGGCCAAGCCATAGGGCGTCATAAAACGGGGCGCGTTTGATCTCAAGAAATATGCGAATGCTTTGCAAATATAGTGCCTGTTCGGCACCCAATTGCCCATAAGCCGCTAGCAACGCGAACACCTGCTCGAGGGTAGGCGGCACAAAGACGCTAGCTACATTTTTCATCAACAGCGGTGCGATCCGGCCTGTGTAGAGGGTTTTTGGGCGCTCCGCGGACCCCAATTCGAACTGGCAATCAGCGATGTAATTATCTTGAATCGTTGACAGTTCCAACTCTCCCCAGCAAGGCGGCTCCACAGGAAGCGGACCGGTGCTGAGGCGGCATTTGCCGGGCAGCGGGCGCGGGTCGTGGCTGACCAGCACCTGGCCGTCGCCGCTCAGGTGTAAGTCCATCTCGATACCGTCGACGCGCAGGTCGAGGGCTCTTTCGAAAGCCGGCAGCGTATTCTCGGGCACCTGCGCCCGGCAGCCGCGGTGGGCGATGACGAGCGGTCTAGCGGGTGGGGGAGAGGGCATTGCCCCGCAGTAGCGAGCCGAGCGTCTTGAGGGTGATCTTGGTCTGCACGAAGGGACCGGCGGGGACCACGGTCTTGTACAGGTACGAATCGAACGTCAGCCGCTGCACGTCGCGGTCGGCGCACATCTCGACGAACGCCTCGCGGGTGGCGTCGCTGCGGTAGAAGACATCCTGCAGGATCGAGAGCACCCGGTAGGTGAGGCCGTACTGGCGGTCCCAGCGCCGCACATATTCGCCCAATTGCGCTTCGGAGGGCAGCTTGCCGCCTGCGGCCGCCTCGACGATCGTCTGGGCGGCCATGCGGCCGGACTTGGCGGCGAAGTAGATGCCTTCGCCGCTCGATTTGGTGACGTAGCCCGCAGCGTCGCCCACCAGCATTACCCGGTCTACCACCCGGCGCGGGCGCGAGCGCTCCGGCAGCGGGTGCGCTTCAATTTTGATAATCTTGCCCCCGGCGATTTTGGCCCCCGCCCGCTCGCGCAGCGCCTTCTGCATCCGGCGGATGCCGTCTTTGTTGGGGGACATGGTGCCGGTGCCGACGGCGACGTGATTCGACTTCGGAAAGATCCAGGCATAAAAATCGGGCGAGACGTCAAAACCCAGGTACATCTCGGCGCGGTCTTCGTAGTAGGCCATCTTCTCGGGCGGCAACTCGATGCGCTCTTGAAAGGCGATGGCGTAGGGCACGTCCCCGGCGTCGATGGTCTTGGCGATCTTTGAGTGAAAGCCGTCGGCACCGATCACGATGTCCGCTTTGAGGGAGCGGGCGTTGCCGTCCTTGTCGCGGTACTCCAGAACGTAGGGGGTGCCGCGCTTGAGTTCGGTGAAGGTGCCCTCGATGAGGTGCGCTCCCACCGAAGCGGCCCGGTTGCGCAAGAACCCATCCAGCACCTCGCGGCGGCACATGCCGATGTATTCGTCCTGCTTGGTAAGGGAGATGTCCACCGCGTGGTTGCTCGGGGCAATCATCGACATGTTGCGCACACGCCGGTCGATGATCTCGCTGGGCAAATCGAACTCGCTTACCATGCACAGCGGAATCGCCCCGCCGCAGGGTTTGGCGTTGCTCAGGTTCTTCTCGATGAGATAAGTTTCAAACCCGGCCTTCGCACAAATTTCGGCGGCGCTCGAACCGCCAGGACCCGAACCCACCACCGCTACTCGAAGTGTCACTGGTTTCCCTCCGCCGCAAGACGCCCGACTGGTGGGCATATTAACACGCACTTTCGCGGCTCCCGGTGGGAGATTGCGTAGTGTAACAAAACGTCGCGGCCGGGTCAGCGCTCGCGGCCCTTGTCCAGAATCTTGAGGTAGAGCCGCTTGTAGCCGGTCTCCAGGTCGTTGGTGGGGTCGGTGAGTTTGCCGCGCACGGGCGTGCGGCCGTAGGCGCTGGTGAATTCGTAATTGTCCCCGGTGTAGAGCGCCTCGTTGACGTCGGTCGATTCGGTACCGCCCATCAGTTGCCAACGTCCGCCGATAAATTCGAGCTGGTAGCGCGCCTTGTCCAGCGTCTGCGACGGGCGGACGATGCCCGCTCGGATCAGGCCCTTAAACGGGCGGTCGGCCCGGTCGGTTTGGCTGACTTGAAAGCGCACGTCGGTGTAGCGGCAGCGGCCGCTCTGGCAGAAACGGGTTTTTTCGAGCTGTTCGATGATTTTGATCAGGCGATTGCGCGCCTCGGCCTCGCTCACTTTGCCCGCCGCCCCCGCCGCAAGCATGCCGCAGGCAAGCACGGCCACCAGGCCCAGGCTCTGTCTTCTGCGCACTTGGGATACCTCCTTCTATGTCGTTACACCCTGGGGGGCCTCCAGAACCTGCCAGACCCGCGCGAGCAGCGCGTCGAGGTTGCTTCTGGCTGCCGCTGAGATCACCAGCACCGGCTCGCCTGTCTCGGTCGATAAAATCCGCCGCCAGTGCTCCGCCTCCTCAGGCAGGCAGACATCGGCTTTGTTGAGGGCGACGATCCGGGATTTGTGGAGCAGCTCGCGGCCGTAGCGGCCCAGTTCGTCGATGACCGTCCGGTAGTCGGCCAACGGATCGGCACTGTCCAGAGCAATCAGCTGCACCAGCACGCGCGTGCGCTCGATATGGCGCAAAAATTCGTGCCCGAGCCCGACTCCCTGGTGGGCTCCCTCGATGAGCCCTGGAATGTCGGCAAAGACGACCCCGTCGCCGGTCACCTTGCGCACCACCCCCAGATTGGGCACCAGGGTCGTAAACGGGTAGTCCGCGATGCGCGGTCGTGCCGCCGAGAGCACCGAGATGAGCGTCGATTTGCCGGCATTCGGCAGCCCGATAATCCCGACTTCGGCAAGCAGCTTCAATTCGAGCAAAAGCTTGCGCTGCTGGCCCAATCTGCCCTCGGTGGCGTAGTCCGGGGCGCGGTTCTGGTTGCTGGCAAAGTGGGTATTGCCGTGGCCGCCCCGGCCCCCCACCGCCACTACCAGCCGCTGGCCCGGTTCGGTAAGATCGCCTATCGTCTCGCCGGTCACGGCATCCTGCACCACCGTGCCGCAAGGAACAGCAATCACCAGATCTTTGCCCTTGGCGCCGGTGAGATTTTTGGGGCCGCCCTTGGTGCCGTCGTCGGCTTCGAAGCGGTGGCGGTACTTAAAGTCGAGCAGCGTCTGCAAATTGGCGGTTGCCTCCAGCACCACCGCGCCGCCGTGGCCGCCGTCTCCACCCGCCGGCCCGCCCGCCGGCACGTACTTCTCGCGGCGGTAGGCCACCATACCGTCGCCGCCTCTGCCCCCTTCGACCTCGATTTCTGATCGATCGATAAACTGCATCGCCCGCCTATTCGCTCAGATCCCATCGTAGCCAGCCGGGACCGAACGGCACCGAAAAGGGCGGCACTCCCCCGGGGAAGGAGAGACATGGCAACTGGCAAGGAATTTTCTCCACCCCAGGGTGCAAGCGCGGGAAGCCCCCAATTCACAAAATATGGAAGCGGACTTTTTTGTATTGAAAACTTTTGAATTCAAGCCGTCGTGGCATTCAAAATCCATGGGCGTTTGTTTGACAAGTCTGCACAAAGCCGTTTATTCATTTGGGGAGCTTTCGATGTTCATTCACAAAAAAGAACCGATTCATGCAGTCAAGATTGATGAAGCCAATCCGCGCTTTGCCCAACTGCTGCTTGAGCAGTTCGGCGGGGCGACAGGAGAGCTTTCAGCCGCTTTGCAGTACTGGGTGCAGTCGTTCCACATCGAGCATCCGGGCATCAAGGACATGCTGCAGGACATCGCCGTCGAAGAATTTGGTCACCTGGAGATGGTGGGCAAGCTCATCGAGGGGCACACCAAAAACGTCGATCAGACCGATGCGTTCAAGAGTACGCTCTTCGCCGTACGCGGCGTCGGACCGCACTTTCTGGATAGCCAGGGGTCGGCCTGGACCGCCGCCTATCTTAACGAAGGGGGAGACGTGGTGCGCGACTTGCGCGCCAATATCGCCGCCGAGGCGGGAGCAAGACAGACCTACGAAGCGCTCATTAAGCTGGCCCCCGACGAAGGCACCCGCAAGACCCTGGTACACCTGCTGACCCGCGAGATCTCCCACACCCAGATGTTTATGAAGGCCCTCGATTCGCTGGGCAAACTCACCGACCCGCTGTTCGGTTCGATCGAGCCCGATGAGACGGTGCGTCTGTACTACAACCTGTCCTCCAATGGTGGGCAGGCCGACGAGCGCGGCCCGTGGAACACTGAACCCACCTTCGAATATGTCGCCGATCCGGCCTCCCGGATGCAGTAACGAGAGTCGAGCCCATTGGAGACCTGTGGCGGTTCTCCAATGGGTCCGTTCGGTTCGACCGATTCCGACTTGTCCACCCCTTCCAGGAAACCACCCGAGTGCCTTGGGGGAACGGTGGTATCTTGAGAGAATGCAACAGGCGGGAAGGAGGTACCCCCTGGGGGACATCGAACTGGCCTTCCGCAAGGCATGGTTGTTTCTGTACGCGCGCGGTGTCGGCCCTGACTACATCGCTGCTCTGGAAGCTTTTGCGCGTGCGACGATCGCCGCCTACCGCCAGGGGCTAAGCCTCGACCGGTTAAAACTTGAACTGATTGCCAACCGCAAGCTGACCGGCAACGCCGCCCTCGATGCCAATCTTGCCTTCGACCCCGAGGAATTGGGGGTGCGCGATCTGTGGCTGAGGCTTATCTATTTGACGCTCGAACTGGCAGGAGAGGCGCTCCCGGGCGAACCGCTCGCCAGCCTAGAGCCGAGCGCCGATGAGACCGGCGTCGAGATGCTGGTCGAAGGGGTGATCCGCGCCCACCGCGACGGCTACACCCTCGACTCGTTCAAGTTCGAACTGGCCTTTGAGGGGCGCCAGATCGAAGATCCGGAGCAGGCGGCCCTGTTCAGCCAGTGGCTTCGGATTATTTTTATGTGTTTGCAACTGCGCGAAGAAGAAGACACTCCCGAAGCGGACGATCAAAACGCATAAGTGTTGCCGCCGACGCGCAGTTGCAGCGGCACCGCCCGGCCGTCGCTACTAAACTGCGGCATGGGAAGATGCCGTCAGGCCGTCGGTCCAAAGCCCGAACATCCGGGATTGAGGCAAGCACCATCCCGCAATAGGCGAGCACCGACAGTCCCAATAAGCCAAGAAAAATCGTGGGCGATCCCGAGCGCCACTCCATCTGTCTGTTCATCGGGATGATCCGATAGGTGTCGAGATTCTAGGTGCGGACAGCTGTAGAAAAAAGCGACTTTGTGCCAGCGGCCCAACTGTCTACGGCGCGGGCACCTGCATACCCCGTTGCACGGCGGGTCGGGCTTTGAGCCGCTCGAACCACACTTCGACGGCGGGAAAATCTTCGAGGATGATGCCCTGGAATGCGTGGATCTGCACCCAGGGGAAAATGGCTACATCGGCGATCGTATACTCGCGGCCCGCTACGTAAAGATTGCGGCTCAACTGCCGGTTGAGCACCCGGTAGAGGCGGATGCTCTCGCGAAAGTAGCGATCGATGGCGTAGGGAACGTGCTCGTCGGCGAAGCGCTTGAAGTGGTTGAGCTGTCCGAACATCGGTCCCACCCCGCCCATCTGCCACATCAGCCACTGCAAAGCGGCGTAGCGGGCAGCGGGTTCGCTCGGCAGCAATTTGCCGGTCTTTTCAGCCAGATAGATCAAGATGGCCCCGGATTCGAAGATCGTGAGCCCCGTGTCGTGGTCGATAATAGCCGGAATTTTGCCGTTCGGGTTGATGGCCAGGTACTCTTCCCGGTGCTGGTCGCCGCTGGAGATGTCCACGACATGGACGGTGTAGGGCAGGCCCACTTCCTCCAGCATCACCGAGACTTTGCGGCCATTGGGAGTGGTGAACGTGTAAAGGTCGATCATGGCGCTTCGGAAGGTTGCGGACGAGTTTCAGCATAGGCGAGCCCGGGTCGCCAGATGGGTTTCACCCCCCGGCTCACCTGGTGGATAAGCCAGTGCTCCTCGGTACGCACCGCCCCGAACCCGGCCGCCGCCAGGTCACAGGCCAGATCGCCCGCTGCGTAGGCCCCGATAAACGGCTCCTCGAAAATCTCGCCCAGCCACTCCACCCGGCGCAGCGTGCTCTGGGCACCATCCAGAATCAGGCACTGCCCCCCCGGCACCAGCAGCCGGTGCATCTCGGCAAGAATAACCGGCACCTCGTCAGGCGGGGTCTCGTGGAACAACAGCGACGCGCTCACCAGGTCGAAGGACGCCTCCGGCAATCCGCTCGCGCGCGCATCGCCATGCAGCCATTCAACGGCAAGCTTTTCGCGCTTAGCCTTGAGGCGGGCTGCCACCAGCATGTCGGCAGAAAGATCCAGACCCGTCACCCGCGCCCCGGGAAAAGCGCGCGCCAGAAGTACCGTCGTCGAGCCGGTGCCGCAGCCTAGATCCAGAATCCGACCCGGCGGCCGGGTGACGGCCTTGACCAGACAATCGCGCACCCAGGTTTCATTGGGCCACAAAACGTACTGGGTAATTGGGTCGTAGGTGACGGCGGCGCGCATGCTCAGGTAGCCGCCCGGGATGCCATGGAAGTTGTTCTCCAGGTAATAGGGCGGATATTGCACCTCGGGGCGGCGCAGTTCGGAGGTGGCCTGCTCCCAGTCGATACCCCGATAAGGGCGCAAGAAGGCGTCCTCGTCGATGAGCGCTCTGAGCACCGGCGCCAGGTAACGGTCGAAGAGAGCTTCGCGGGTCATGGGCGTGACAGATGGCGACGTTTCCCTTGTACCATCGATGCGGACAAGCGCGAATGGGAGCGGCGTGGGCTACTACCGGTTGCAGCCTCGGGCCTTCAGCCCGGTGTATCTGACGGATCTGGCAGGTCAGATCCTCGCTTCGCCCTATCTGGCTATCAACAACCTCAACCGGGACTTTGTGGCCACCCGCGGCTTCTCGGTCGTCTTCACCCGGGCGGGACTGGCGACCGTCCGGCGCCGGTTTCCATTTTTTGGCAGCTATCTGGATCTGGCGCTGGTGGAGGAGTGCAACGCTTTTTATCTCAATCCGCTGCTGCTCGAAGAAAATTCACGCGTCGATCCCCATATCGACCGCAGCCTGCGCTCGTACTGCAAGACCATCGAGCCGCCCTTTGCGGTGAGCGTGCTCTACGTGCAGGTGCCCACGGATCTAGAAGGCGGCGAACTGGTGCTCAGCCGTGCCCGCAGGCCGGTGGGCCGCATCCGGCCTGAAATCAATTTGCTGGTTCACTTTCAAGGGGATCTCACCCACGCGGTCGAGCGGATGCGGGTTTGCGGGCGGCGGTTGAGCCTGGTATGCGAGCAGTATCAGCTGGACGAGGAACAACTCGCCCAGATACCGGAATTTGTGATCGAATCGCGCGCGGCCGTCCGCCGGGGGGGCTACTAGCCCACCGGGGCCACCACTCGGCCGAGGTGCGGGTAGAGCGCGAAGCGCGTGCACAGCGATGCGACCCGCTCCAGGCAGTCGGCTACGACCCTGGCGTCGGTGGGCTGGGTGAGGCGGTTGGCGATGATCTCGCCGATTTCGCCGAATTCGGTTGTTCCCAGGCCGCGGGTGGTCATCGCCGGGGAGCCCAGGCGCAGGCCACTGGTCACAAAGGGCGACTGCGGATCGAAGGGGATCGTGTTTTTGTTGGTGGTGATGTTCACATCGCTCATCAGCAGGTCGGCCTGCTTGCCGGTGAGGTCCACCGAGCGCAGGTCCACCAGCATCAGGTGGTTGTCGGTGCCGCCGGAGACCAGGGTCAGGCCGCGGGCCGTCAGGCGCTCGGCCAGGGCGCGGGCGTTGGCCACCACATCGGCGGCGTAGGTCTTAAACTCGGGCTGCAGGGCTTCGCCGAAGGCGACGGCTTTCGCGGCAATCACGTGCTCGAGGGGACCGCCCTGGGTGCCGGGGAAGACCGCTTTGTCGAACCGCTTGCCCAGGGCCTCGTCGCGGGTGAGGATGAGGCCCCCGCGCGGCCCGCGCAGGGTCTTGTGGGTGGTGGTGGTGACCACGTCGCAGTGGGGAATCGGATTGGGGTGCACCCCCGCCACCACCAGCCCGGCGATGTGGGCGATGTCGGCGAGCAAGTAGGCTCCCACTTCGTCTGCGATCTCGCGGAAGCACTCGAAATCGATCACGCGCGGGTAGGCCGAGTAGCCGCAGATAATCAGTTTCGGGCGGTGGGCATGGGCCAGTTCGCGTACTTGATCGAAGTCGATGCGGTGGCTTGCAGGATCGACGCCGTAGTGGAGCGCCTCGAAGTAAATGCCCGACTGGTTCACGGGTGAGCCGTGGGTGAGGTGGCCGCCGTGGCTGAGGTCCATGCCCAGAATCTTGTCGCCGCGCTCCAAGAGCGCCAGAAAGACCGCCGCATTCGCCTGCGCGCCCGAGTGGGGCTGCACGTTGGCGTGGGCGGCGCCGAAGAGCGCCTTGGCCCGGTCGATGGCAATTTGCTCGACGGCGTCGACGAATTCGCAGCCGCCGTAGTAGCGCTTGCTGGGCAGTCCCTCGGCGTATTTGTTGGTGAGCACCGAGCCCTGAGCAGCCATCACCGCCGCAGAAGTAAAGTTCTCGCTGGCAATCAGTTCCAGGTGGGAGCGCTGCCGGTTCAGTTCCCGGTCGATCCAGCCAGCCACCAGCGGATCGGTTGCGCGCAGCAGATCGTCACTCACAGGCATGTACCTCGCGGGCAATATAATAAACCACCCTCGATCGATAGCATATCGGCGGTGCGTCTGCGGCTGAAGTCAAAAAATCCAGGATTGAGCGACGGTTGCAGGATGACGCAGGCTGCGTGGGTATCCTGCCTGTGTAGTCTTCATGAGACATAGATGGAGCCGAGTGAGGCACAGTTTCTAATCGTCAATGCCCTCGATGCCCTCGAATTACTGGAATCCGATGTCTGTGATTCGGGAGACCGGCACCTGGTATATCAAGACGCCCAGCCCGTCACTACCGGTGGCCCAGCTAATTTTTGATGGAGAGGTGATACCCGTGGATGCAGAACCAGGAAGATGAGCAACGTGACAGATCAACGCCAACAGCGCCTTGTAGAACTGATGCAGCTGGCTCGTGCACGGGCGGTGGCCAGCGGTGCAACCGGTCGGGACAAACTGCGAGGTGAGCGCTTTTTGAACCCTGAAGAATGGCAGGAATTCAAAGCGCTGGTAGACCAATTTCGGGGCCGGGCAAACCCGTAAACCGGCTTCAGGTACTCGGTTCAGTGAGAACCGCCAGACCCACCACCCAGTCGCTGTCCCCATCCGCCCAGTGCTCTTTTTTCCAGATAGGAGCATCCAGCTTGAGGGTGTCGATGGCGTACTGGCAGGCGGCAAAGGCGTCGGCTCGGTGGGCGTTGCCCACGGCGATGATCACGCTCGCTTCGCCCACCATGAGGCGTCCCAGGCGGTGGTGGATGACGATGTTGCCGGTGGCGGGCCAGCGCTCGCGGATCTGACGGGCGATCTGCGCAAAGACATCCAGGGCCATCGGTTCAAACGCTTCGTAATCAAGAAAAGCGACCGCCCGCCCCCCGGTGCTGGCGCGCACGGTGCCCACCATCGTCACCACCGCCCCCGAGGCGGGAGCGGCCGTCAGGGTGTAGGCGCGCTCGATCGAAAGCGGTTTGTCCGTAAAACAAAAGTGTTCGCCGCCCACGGCCCTACCCTCCGCTCACCGGCGGGATGAGCACCAGTTCGTCGCCGTCGGCCACTGGGGTGTCGGGGGCGACGAACTGGCGATTGAGGCCGTAGCGGACCACCGCCTCCCAGCGCGCCAGTTGCGGCCGCTCGCCCGCCAGATGCCGCTGGATCTGGGCGCAGGTGGTGCCCTCGGGCAATTCCAGCACCAACTCGTCGCGCTCGAACGCCTCGCGGTAGCTGGCGAACAACTTGATCTCGATTTTCATCGCCCCCCGGAACGCTTTTATCCCTATCGTGCCCCGCCTCAGTCGATGCTGATCAGAAGATATTTCAGGTACTCGGTCTCGGGGATATGCAGCAAGATCGGGTGATCGGGCGCCTGGCCGCGCTGTTCGACCAGACAGGCGGTGCGGCCGGTATCCTGGGCGGCGTCGCGGATGACGTCGCGGAACATCTCCATGCTCAGGTGCGACGAGCACGAGCAGGTGACCAGGATCCCCCCTGGGGTGAGCAGCTTCATTGCCCGGAGGTTGATCTCCTTGTAGCCGCGCAGAGCCCCCTCCAGCACGCTGCGGCTTTTGGCGAAGGCGGGCGGATCGAGAATAATCATCTCGAAGCGCCGACCCTCCCGGTCGAATTCGCGCAATACATCGAAGGCGTTGGCGGTGAGCGCCCGGCACTGCTCGCCCACCCCATTGAGCTGGGCGTTTTGCTCGGCGATCGCGGTGGCCGCCTCGGCGATATCGACGTTGAGGACCGAACTGGCCCCGGCCAGGGCGCATTGCACCCCAAAAGCACCGGTGTAGCCGAAGGCGTTGAGCACGTTGCGCCCCTCGGCAAAGCGGGCGGCGTGCTGGCGGTTGAAGCGCTGATCGAGAAAAAGGCCCGTCTTTTGCCCCTGCTGGATGTCCACCAGGAGCCGGGCGGAACCTTCTTCGATCTCAACCAGCGTCGGCGGCGCCTCGCCCCACAAACAACCCACCCGCTCCTTGAGCCCCTCCAGGCGGCGCACCGGTGCGTCGGAGCGCTCGAAGATGCCCAGAGGCGACCCCAGTTGCGCCAGACACTCGACGATCACTTCGCGCCAGGGCTCAAGCCCCAGCGCCAACAGCTGCACGACGACAAAATCGCCGTAGCGATCGACCGTGAGCCCCGGCAGGCCGTCCGCCTCGCCGTGGATCCAGCGGAAAGTCTTCACCTGCGGCCCCAAAAAACGGTGCCGGTGCTCCAGGGCCTTACCGAACCGTTCGATCCACCAGGCCCGGTCGATTACCACATCCGCGCCGCGCTCCAGATAGCGCACCGCGATTTGTGATTGACGGTTGAGAAATCCCCGCCCGCAAAAGCGGCCCTGGGCATCGAGCACATCGACCATGCTGCCGTCCGCCACCTGCTCAAGCGGTGGAAAACGGGCGACTTCACTCGCAAAAATCCACGGATGGGTGCGGCGGTTGCGGCGTTGGGGCTTCAGCTGCACCGCCCCGGGCGCACTCACCCCAACCTCCCGGCGCGCAACACGGTTCCGCACCTGGAGGAAAAAACTGCTATACGTTGCTGAAACATTAGACAACCCCTCTGCGGGAATAATACAGACGAAACAACAGTTTTGTCAGCGGCGGCCGGGTTCGGGCGGATCAAGAACCCAGCGCAACAATTGACCGACAAGACTGACGCGCGGCACCTGGTGGGCCACCAGGGGCGGGTGCGGGTCCGACAACTGGCCGGGTTGGCCGCCGCCGAATCCGCGACTTTCATCTGTACCAGCCGCACAGCGGCAGAGTTGCAAAATTCCCCGGCCTACCGTCCGGCCGAAGCCGACGACGAACCGGGCACAGGCCTCCTGGGTTTTGACGATCAGAACCTGCACGTCTTCGATGTCGCTGCGCTGCGGGCTTTCGAGTCCACCGCTTCCCGCCAGGCAAACGTTCTCGACGACGAGCAACTGGGTCAGGTATGTGACCGCCAGGCCGAAGTACGCTCGCAACCGCCCCCACAGCGGCAGCACAACCGCCGGCACTTCGGCAAGCGGTCGGTCAAAAAGTGGGGACGGGAACGTGGTAAAGGCCATGAAACGCTGGCTACGGGATGAACAAATACCGAGTCAACCGGCCTCGGGATGCCTGGCAAAGCCACTGGCTGTGCTCGGGGGCTGCCGCCTGCATCGGTGCGGCCGGCTCGCGGTCGAGCTTCGCCCTATTCGATTTCGCGGCTGGCGGAAAAACGGTGCAACGGCAAGCTCAGCACGCTCGCCCAGGTCAACAAGTAAGCAAGCACACTGGTGGCGCGCAGGCTGCGGATCACAAACTCACCCTCCAGCCAGCCGAAGCGTACAATCGCCACCGAAGCGCAGTAGACCATCCAGTAGGCAAAAATCATGGCAAAGAGCGCCTCGTCCACCCGCTCGTATTCGTCCGCCGGGGTGCACCGAAAACCTAACACAAGCACCAGGCCGATCGCACAGGCTACGAATGAGACAACGATCACGGCATTTTGCCAGACAATGCTTTCCATCGATATACCCAGGCTGTCCACAGTAAACGAAAAGCAGTTTAGCGGACCGTCCAAAAGTGGGATCGAATCGGTAACCAATTGAAATATTCCCCAAGGCGGAGGTGAGCGCCCCTCTACCCCGCTCCAGTTCTCATCGGCTAGGGTAGTGGTCGTTTCCGTTGTCTGGACAATCCTTGAGCGAGAGCGGACCTTCGAGCGGCAGACCCTGGCCCTACGCCTCTCCGGGCATTCCGGACGAGTGGTTCGAGCGCATCCCGGGCATTCCCCTCTCGCCGCGGGAGGTGCGGGTGCTGATGCTCTCGCAGTTGCGCCTCAGTTGCCGGCTGCGGTTCTGGGATATCGGCGCCGGGACCGGAACGCTCCCGGTGGAAGCGGCCTTACTGTGTCCCACCGCCCCGATCGTTGCCATCGAGCGCGACGAAGAAGTAGCGGAGCTTATCGAGCGCAACTGCCGCAAATTTGGCGTCACCAATGTGCAGGTTGAGCGCGGCAGTGCCCCCGAATGTCTCGCCGACCTCGCAGACGATCCCGATCGCGTTTGCATCGAAGGGGGAAAAGCTTTGGCCGGTATCTTGCACTCGGTCTGGCCGCGGCTGAAGGCGGGGGGACGGGTGGTGGCGGTCACTTCCACCCTCGAAGGACTCTACCGGCTCACCGAGGGGTTCGCCGAACTGCAGGCGCGTCAGGTGGAGGTGGTGCAGGCGGGCATCTACCGCCTGGAGCGGCGCGGTGCCCAGCAGGCTTTTATGGCCCTCGATCCTACCTTTGTGCTGAGCGGCGAAAAAATCTAGGCATCGCGCATCAGTTCGGGGTCGGCGTGTACCTGCACCCCCATCGAACGGATGAGTGCCAGACTTTCCTCGGGGCCGTCGATGTGCTGGTCTTCGCCGATCCAGTAGGTGTGAATATTCAAAGCGCCCAGGAAGGTCACAAATTCGCCGATGGGAGGCCGCTCGAAAACGGCGGCCATGGCGATCGGATAGCCTTCCTCGCGCCAGGGTGCCAGCGCAAAGCGCTGGTAGTAGAGCAGTTGGCCGACCGTCTCCTGGATGGCTTCGGCCAGATCCTGCTGGCCGAGCACCTTGATTTCGGCGAGTAACACCTGTTGTTCGTCGATGGCCAAAAAGTCGAAGGTATCGGCGTCCTCGCGCACCTCTTTGCCCGCCAGGCGAAACCAGCGCCGGAAGTGGGTGAGCACTTCGTCGTGACGGGCGGTGCGCTCCAGTTGGCGCCGACGTCGGCGCTCGGCCAGCAGCGGATCGCGGGCGCTGCCGCCGGGGACGCCGCTTTTTTGATAGGCGGGTTTTTCGTCGGGATCGATGACGAGCCTGCCGCCGCTCGGGCGCCCGCGCTCGCGCTCGGGCGGCAGTACCGGCAGCACGAAGCGCGGCGAGAGCGGCTCGCCCGCAGGCGGCGCATCGAGGTGAGTAAGCAGGCGGCGATTGAGCGGATGCTCGGGAGCGGCCTCAAAAAGAGCCGCGAAGACCGCTTCTGTAAGGCCGAAATCGCAGCGGAACTGTTCGGGGGTGATCGTCCCACGGCCCTTGGCCAGTTGGGGCGCTCCGAAGTAGAGCGCCGCCAGCAGCGGATAAACCGGCAGCGCCTGACCCGCCGGTACGAGCGCCTGCCACATCGGCACTGTCCAGGCCACTCGGCTGAGGCGGGCCTGGCGGCCCCGGCCGAGCACCTGCAAAAACTTGGGCAGGCCCGGTTGCCAGCCGCAGGGGTTGCCGTCGAAGCCGCACTTCTGGCGGCCCTGGTCAATCACCAGGGAGGTATGGCCGTCGTAGACCCGAAATGGGCACAGGTCGCGGTCGCCTTCGAGAAATTCGACATCCTGCCAGAAGTGGATGGCGGCGGCGTGGCAGCCGATGCCGCGCTGGCCGTTGCACAGCTTGTGCCAGCGAAAATCGCCTTCGGCGCTCGACTGCGGCAACAGCGGCTGGGGAACCCCTTCGCTATCGAGGTTCAAGATGGGCCAGACGAGCGTTTCACCCTTGGGACCGTGGGGCAGGCGCCCGTCGCTTTTGCGGTAGAGGCCGTCGCAGATGCGCTCGGCCACTTCGTCGAGGCCGATGCCCCCGCCGCTGCCCACCACCGGCACGAGATCTTGAAAGTACTGCACCGCCAGGGCCACCTCAATGGCCCTGACCTGGACACCGCCCGAGCGGGCCAAATGGTGTGCGAGCAACCGACCCGCCAGCAGGTACAGGTCGTAGCGCTCAAGCGGCAGTGCGCGATCCATCGGCCTACAACCTCCCGTCTTCTCCGCAGAGCAACCAGTTCACGGACACCCCGAGCGCCCGCGCGAAGCCCACCAGCTCCCAATCGACGACCCGGCGCTTGCCGTTTTCGATTTGTCCGATTTTGACGTAATCGAGTTCCAACCCGTAGCGGCACAGCCGCCCCGCCAACTCGTCCTGGGTCAGCCCCAGCCGCTCGCGCAGGTAGCGCACCTGCGGTCCGATCAAATTGGTGGGACGGGGGCCGTGGTTGGGGTTGATCGCATCTGCGTGGGACATGATCGAAAATCGAAAATGGCTGAAAGACGCTTGAATTGAAGACAAAAGAGCTCTCATCAGGGTTGGATTCATCCTAACCCTATAAAAAATCTTAGCCGATGATCGATTTTCGTTTACAGCCGTTTGCAAGATTTCCTTAATGTTGAGACATCCGGCAGCCAGACGAGAGGGAGAGGAACGGTGGTGAGAGCGAGGCACCGCGATTCGGAGGAGCAACCCTTTGGCCTTGACGAGGGCAATCTGCCCTCCAGGAGCGAGGCCCAGGGTAGTGACGACCTGGTCGATCTGTATCTCAACGAGATTGGTCGCATCCCGCGGGTAACCCCCGAGGAAGAAATTCATCTGGCCCGCCGCATCCAGGCGAAGCTTGCCATCGACGGGGCGCGCGAGGAGCTGGCGATGCGGCTGGGTCGACCTTCGCCGGAAGAGGACGTGGCCGCCTTCATGGGTCGCGATCCCAAGGCCCTCATCGAGGCGACCCGCCAGGGGCTGTGGGCGCAGCGCAAGCTCATCAACGCCAATTTGCGCCTGGTGGTCTCGATCGCCAAAAAATATATCGGTCGCAATGTGCCCTTTCTCGATCTCATCCAGGAGGGTAATATCGGCCTGATGCGCGCCACAGAGAAGTTCGACCCTGAAAAGGGCTACCGCTTCTCGACCTACGCCACCTGGTGGATCCGCCAGAGCATCACCCGCGCTATCGCCAACCAGGCGCGCACGATTCGCCTGCCCATTCACATGGTCGAAAAAGTGCGCAAGGTGCGCCGCGAGATGCGCATGGCGACGCTGGAACTGGGCCGGCGGCCGAGCGAGGACGAACTCGCTTCCCGTCTGGCGATCAAAGTCAAGAAGCTGCGCACCATTCAAGAAGTCTCCCGCCAGCCGGTGTCCCTCGACATGCCCGTGGGCAGCGAAGGGGACATTTCACTGGGCGAGATGATCGAGGACGGCACCGCAGAGCGGCCCTTCGACGAACTGGTGCAAAAGGCGCTGGCAAGCGAACTGTACGCGGCCATGAATGTACTCAAGCCCGTGGAGCGCGAGGTACTCGCCCTGCGCTTCGGCCTCAAGGGCGAGGAGGGCCTGACCCTGCGCGAGGTGGGCGAGCGCTTTGATCTGACCCGCGAGCGCATCCGGCAAATCGAATCGGAAGCGCTGCGCAAGCTGCGGCGCAGCAAGCGCAAGCAGATCCTGCAGCAGTATGTAGGCGGGTGATCCGCCCACGAGGTGGGGATCAGGCTCCAAGCCAGCGGGCGGCGTCCTTGGCGTGGTAGGTCAAGATCAGGTCCGCCCCGGCGCGTTTCATCGACATCAGCGTCTCCATCACCACCCGTTCCTCGTCGATCCAACCGTTGAGAGCGGCGGCTTTGACCATCGCGTACTCGCCTGAAACGTTGTAGGCGGCTACCGGCAGGTGGGTCGCCGCTTTGACGCGGTGCAGGATGTCCAGGTAGGCCAGGGCCGGTTTGACCATCAGCATGTCGGCGCCCTCGGCGATGTCGAGGGCAATTTCTTTGAGCGCCTCGCGGCTGTTGGCCGGGTCCATCTGGTAGGTGCGCCGATCGCCAAATTGAGGGGTCGATTCGGCGGCGTCCCGAAAAGGACCGTAGTAGGCGGAGGCGTACTTGGCCGCGTAAGAAAGAATCGGCGTGTCGGTGAAGCCCGCTTCGTCGAGGGCCGTGCGGATGGCCCGCACCATGCCGTCCATCATCCCGGAAGGGGCGATCAGATCCGCCCCGGCGCGCGCCTGGGCGACGGCGGTCTTGCCCAAAATTTCGAGGGTCGGATCGTTGAGGACATGGCCAATCGTGTCGCTCAACTCGATGACGCCGCAGTGGCCGTGGTTGGTGTACTCGCACAGGCAGGTATCGGCCATCACCACCAGCTCCGGCAGGGCCGCTTTGATAGCAGTCGTTGCTTCCTGGACAATGCCGTGGTCGTGCCAGGCGCCTGTGGCCCCGGCGTCCTTTTGCTCGGGGATGCCAAAAAGAATCACCGAGGGGACGCCCAGATCCCACACTTCGCGCGCCTCCTCCACGGCCTTGTCCACCGACAGCTGAAAGACGCCGGGCATCGAGGAGACCTCGCGGGCAAAGCCCGATCCCGGCACCACGAAGATGGGGCTGACCAGATCTTCGGGGTGCAGATGGTTTTCGCGCACCATCCGGCGCAGGGTGGGCGTCGTGCGCAATCGGCGCGGGCGAACAGACGGAAACATGGCGGGCCTCCTCCCCTGGTGCGTTGGACAAAGAACGGCGCCTACCACGTTAGCAGGCGCCGGTACGGGGAAGGGATCCCATCGGTGTCGGCGGCTATTCTATGAGTGCCTTGAGATCTTCTTTGAGCTGAAGCATGCCCTTGCGCGCCCAGCGCTTGATGGTGCCCAGCGGGGTGCCCGTCCGCGCGGCGATCTGCGGATAACTCAGGCCGCTGAACACGCTCAGTTCGAGCACCTGGCGCTCCTTTAGGGGCAAACTTGCCACCGCCTCGCGCACCCGTTCGGAGCACTCGTCGACGGTCGCCCGCTCCAGGGGCGTCACCCCGGAGGGTTCACCCAGATTCACCTGGCCGACCCGCTCGATCATCTTGAGTTTGCGGCCGCGGGCGCGCAGTTTGTCGAGGGCGCGCGAGCGGGTGAGCAGCATCAAATAGCTCGACAGCGAACCGCGCTCCGGGTTGTAGCCGCCGCCGCGCCAGAGGCTCAAAAAGATCTCCTGGCTGAGGTCTTCGGCCTCCTGGGGATTTTTGAGAATCGACAGCGCCAGGCCATAGACGACGCTCGCATAGCGACGATACAAGCTCACCATCGCTGTGCGCTCACCTGAGCGCAGGGCGTAGAACAGCTGTGCATCGCTCGGTTGGGCCATCGATTCGGACAATTCTGTAGTCGCCATGGTTTGCATCACTGTATTTGAACCCGATTGGGAAGAAAAGATAGAAAGGGCGCGGCGCCCGGTGCGGGCGGGGTGGTGAGCGCCCCCTGCGGAGCGGTCAGGCTCATCAGCTGCTTCCACAGCACAGCCGGTACGAATCGATTGGCTTCCATGCTTCCCCCCGCTGGGAAATTAACTGCTGAGTATCGACTGCCTGAGCGCAGGCCTCGGGCGGTTGACCGGTTGGGCGGATAAAATCCAGAAGGAACGGCCAAAGAGCTCCACAGCACCAAGCTTAGGGAACTACACTGGCCTTATCCAGGGACGATAGGGACGTTAAGGACCACTGCACATTGCATTGCAGTCCAAAGCCCAGGCCTTGCACCGGGGCGTTTTGTAGAAGATAAAGATTGTTCTGCGATAGCCCCTTAACACCCTTAACTTCCGGAGCGGGCGTACATTCTCTAGAGGGCCGCCCGGGTAGGGGCACCTGCATTCCGTGCGAGGAGCGCCGATGAACCACCCCCCCAAGGCAAAACGCAGGCGCGGCTTCCGGCTGACCCCCCAGGGCTGGCAGCGACTGCACGAGGCGCGCTGCGAACTGGAGAACCGGACGAACGGCGGCGAGCGCCTTACCCTCGAAGAACTGAGTGACCGCATCGGCCTCGATCCGAGCACCGTCGCCAAGGTGCTCACAGCCGAAGAAGGGGTCGATAAACAGACGCTCTTTCGTTTCTTCCAGGCGTTCGGGCTGGATCTGGGTTCCGGCGACTATGCTCGGCCGGAAGCGGGAGCGGTAGAGCCCTCCGAGCCGGTCCCGCCGCGCGGAGCGCGGCAGGATTGGGGTGAGGCGGTCGATGTGTCCTTGTTCTATGGGCGCACCGAGGAACTGGCCACCCTCGAAGGCTGGCTGGTCCGCGAGCGCTGCCGGTTGGTGGCGCTGCTGGGTATGGGCGGCATCGGCAAATCCACCCTCGCCGTCAAGCTCGCCCGCCAGACCCAGGAGCACTTCGAGCATTTGGTCTGGCGCTCGCTGCGCAACGCTCCGCCGCTCGGCGAACTGCTCGGCGAGCTTATCGAGTGCCTGTGCGACAGCCCGCAGGTGAACCTGCCCGCGGGCACCGAGGGGCGTCTATCGAAGCTGATGGAATGCCTGCGCCGTTCGCGCACGCTGTTGATTCTAGATAATGGCGAGTCGCTATTAAGCGGCGCCGAGCAGACCGGCACCTACCGCGAGGGCTGCGAGGCCTACGCAGAATTGTTTCGGCAGGTGGGAGAAGTGCCCCACGCCAGTTGCCTGATCCTCACCAGCCGCGAGAAACCCAAGGAAGTCGCTTCGCTGGAGGGGGCGAGCCTGCCGGTGCGTTCGCTGCGGTTGGGCGGTCTGCGCGAGGACGAGGGCGAAGCGATTCTGGAGGCGAAAGGGCTCAGCGGCAGCCCCGACGAGCGCCGCAGTCTGGTGGAATGTTACCGGGGCAACCCCCTGGCGCTCAAGATTGTTTCCACATCGATTCAAGAGTTGTTCGGCGGTGCCATCGGCGAATTTTTTGTTCACGGCGCGGTCGTCTTCAACGGCATCCGCAACCTGCTGGAGCAGCAGTTCGACCGGCTCACCCACTTCGAGAAACAGCTGATGTACTGGCTGGCTATCCACCGGGAACTGGTGAGCGCCGCCCAACTTCGAGAAGACACCGTCCCCGCCGCCCCCACCCCCAGGTTGCTCGAGGCGCTCGAATCGCTGTTGCGCCGCTCGCTGATCGAGCGCAGCAGTGCGGGTTTTACCCAGCAGCCGGTGGTGATGGAATTTACCGCCGAGCGGCTGATCGAGCAGGTGTGTGCCGAAATCGAGCGCGGGCCTATCGCACTGTTGAAATCCCACGCTCTGATGAAGGCCCAATCGAAAGATTACGTTCGCGAGACGCAGGTGCGCCTGATCGTGCGGCCCATCCTCGACGAGTTGCTCACCCGCCTGGGCAGCAGGCGCAGCCTGGAGCAGCGACTTTATGCCGTCCTGGAAGCCCAGCGCGAGCACTCACCCCTAGAACCCGGTTATGTGGGCGGCAATGCCCTCAATTTGCTGTGCGAACTGAAAAGCGATCTGGCCGGCCGGGATTTTTCGCGCCTCGCCATCTGGCAGGCGTACTTGCAAAAAGTCAGTCTGCACCGCACAAATTTTGCCGGTGCGGATCTGGCCCGCTCGGTCTTTGCCCAAACCTTCGGCGGCATCCTGTTCGTCGCCTACAGCCCGAAGGGGGAATTGCTCGCCATCGGCGACGACAGCGGCGAGGTGCGCCTGTGGCGAGTGCGCGACGGCCAACAGCAGCTGAGCTTTCGGGGCCATACCGACTGGATCAGCGCCCTTGCCTTCAGTCCCGACGGGAGCGTGCTTGCTAGCGGCAGCGAAGATCAGACCATCAAATTGTGGGATACGGCCACGGGACAGTGTCTGCGCACGCTTACCGGTCACGGCGGTTGGGTGTACTCGGTCGCCTTCAGCCCCGATGGGACGTTGATAGCGAGCAGCAGTCCCTCCAATGAAACCGTCCGGCTGTGGGATGCGGCCGGCGGCCAGTGCACCCGGACGTTCAAGTCGCGCACGGGCCGGATGTGGTCGGTGGCCTTCAGCCCTGACGGGCACACCCTCGCCGCGGCAAGCCTCGATCGCACCGTCAAGCTCTGGGATGTGAGGACCGGCGAGCGCCTGGGCACCCTCACCGGCCACACCGACCAGGTGCTCTCGGTCGCCTTCAGCCCCGACGGCGGTGTGCTGGCCAGCGGCAGCCACGACCAGACCCTCAAACTCTGGGAAGTGACGACCGGTACCTGCCTGACCACCCTCACCGGCCACACCGGCCGCATCCGCGCGATCTCCTTCAGCCCGGACGGAGAATGGCTGGCCAGCAGCAGCCTCGATTGCACCGTCAAGCTCTGGGACGCAGCCACAGGGGAATGCCTGCGCACCTTCACCGGCCACAGCGGCCAGGTCTGGTCGGTGAGTTTTGCCCCGGACGGCCAGACGCTAGCGAGCGGCAGCCTCGATCAAACCGTGCGGATCTGGGATGCGGCCACCGGCCAGTGCCTGCGCACGCTGCAGGGCAACGCCGGCTGGATCTGGTCGGTGGCCTTTGCCCCGGACGGCCAAACCCTAGCCAGCGGCAGCCTCGATCGCACCGTGCGGATTTGGGATGTACCCTCGGGTCGTTGTGTGCGCACCCTCACCGGTCACGGCAGTTGGGTGTGGTCGGTGGCCTTCAGCCCCGACGGCCGCACCCTGGCCAGCGGCAGCTTCGATCAGACCATCAAACTCTGGGATGCGGCCACCGGCCAGTGCCTGCGCACCCTCTCGGGCCACAACAACTGGGTGCGTTCGGTGGCCTTCAGCCCCGACGGCCGCACCCTGGCCAGCGGCAGCCACGACCAGACGGTGAAATTGTGGGAGGTTTCCTCCGGTCAGTGCCTGCGCACCCTGACTGGCCACAGCAGTTGGGTGTGGTCGGTGGCTTTTAGCCCCGACGGCCGAACGGTGGCCAGCGGCAGCTTCGATCAGACCGTTCGGGTCTGGAATGCCGCTACCGGCGAATGCCTGCATACGCTCAAAGTCGACAGCAGCCAGGTGTGGTCGGTCGCCTTCAGCCCGGATGGCCGCATCCTCGCAGGCGGCAGCGGCAACTACGCCGTCTGGCTCTGGGACACGGCTACCGGCGAGTGCCTGCGGACACTCACCGGGCACACCAGTCAAGTGTGGTCGGTGGCTTTTAGCCCCGACAGCCGGACGGTCGTCAGCAGCAGCCACGACCAGACGGTCAGACTCTGGGACGCGGCCACCGGCGAGTGCCTGCGGACGCTCACCGGGCATACCAGTCAGGTGTGGTCGGTGGCTTTTAGCCCCGACGGCCGCACCGTCATCAGCGGCAGCCAGGACGAAACGATCCGGCTGTGGGACAGTCACACCGGCAAACCCCTCGAATTGCTGCGCGCCGACCGGCTCTACGAGGGCATGGACATCACCGGGGTGACGGGTCTGACCGACGCCCAAAAGTCGATGCTCCAGGCTTTGGGGGCGGTGGAGGCGGCAGGCTAGACGCTGCCGTAAACCGGCACCGCCGCCCCGCGCACATCGCGGGCCGCCTCCGAAGCGAGAAAACAAATCACCTCGGCGAGCGACTCGGGTTTAACCCACTTGTCGGCATTTTCCGCACCCATCGCCGCCCGGTTGCCGGGGGTGTCGATGACGCTCGGCAGCACGACATTGGCGGTGATCCCGGTGCCTTTGGTCTCGGCGGCGATCGCCTTGGTGAGCGCCACCACCCCGGCTTTTGCCGCCGAATAGGCGGCCAGTTGCCCGGCAGGCTCCAGCGCACCGCGCGAACCGACCGTGACGATCCGTCCGTAGCCCGTGGCCAGCATCCGCCCCAGGCAGTGCTTACACAATAAAAACGTCGTATCCAGATTCAACTCGATGTCGCGCTTCCAGTCGGCGTAGGTGTACTGGTGGGTCGGTCCCATGTTGAACCCTCCCACTAGATGGATAAGCACGTCGACCCGCTCCAGCGCAGCCAACAATCCCTCGACACTCGCCTCCTCGGCCAGGTTCGCCTCCACAAAGCGCACGCGGCTCAGATCCGCCGGGCAGAGGCGGCTTTTGAGGCGCTCGACTTCCCGCTGCGCGATAAACGGGATCGTCAAATGCGCCCCCCGTGCCAGCACCGCCGGGGTCACCCCCAGACCCAAACCGCCCGTGCCGCCGGTGAGCAATACGTGCCTTCCCTGCATCGGATCTCCTCGCTTGTCGCTGCTTATCGATTGTTCCTGAAATGGCGACAATTGGTAAGTATTTGTACTGGACAGGCGCAAAATTGGTAAACAGAATGGAATCAAAGGATATCGCAGATAGAGCAAGGGGTTAAACATGGACGGCTGGATGAAGCCTTTGGCCAAGGAAATTGCCGACTGCTACGAGCAGCGGACCGATGCTGCGAAGGCTTTGCCGCAGGTGATGACCCAGGTGCTCACCGAGCATCAGATCAAAATTTGCGACCTGCGGCTCTGGCAACAACTCCAGCAGGCAGCCGAGGGGCAGCTCAACCAGGTCGCAGGCTCCAAGGCATCCTAGGCCTAGGCCGCCGGGTGGGGCTCGCTCCGACACAGGGTGTACCTGCGAGGATTTGTGGTTGACAGAGCCGCAGGTCCGGATTCGCTTTGGCGGTGGGTGGGTGAAAGCAGCCTCGGTAGCGGCATGTCTTGTTTTGCTGGGCAGTATCCTGGGGCCGGGTGAGGTGATGCCCTGGCCTGTGCGCCTCGGTAGCGCTCTGGCCGCCGTCTGGGTGCTTTCGGTGTTTCTGGGATTCGAACTGCGCATCGGCGATGGCGGTCTTACGCGCCGTTTGGGACCACTGGTGCTGCATTGCCGGTGGACAGACCTGGAGACGGTTCGGGTCGATGCCGTGCCCGGCTTCAGGCGGGTACGTCTGGTCTTGCACTCCCGCAACGGAGATAAGATCAGCTTTCCACTCTTTTTGCTGGGCGATAGAGACCGCATACGGCTGGCCGATAGGCTGTTGCACCACCTGCCTGACACGTTGAGACAACAATGGCTGAATGACGGAGACAGCCTGCTGCGCTAATGCACCGAGCAATCGCCTCATCTGCGCTGTGCGGCAGTTATGAAAACGTGCGGGCAATCGCGCAGAGTGGTTCCGCTGGAAATGGTCATGGCATATTCCTTACCAAGATGGAAGGCCGAATGGCTCCCCATCAATCGCCTTCAGCCGAGCAATACCCATGGCTTACGACAACCTCTGCAAGCTGCTGGCCGAGCTGGCGCCAATCGCCTTTGCCACCTGGCTGCTTCGCCGTCCTGTTTCCACGGCCAGTGTCTTGAAAACCGAGTTGAGTATCGAGCCCATTCGGGCCGACTCGGTATCTTTTCTGGCCGCCGAGGGTAGCATTTTGCATATCGAATTTCAGACAAAATACGATTCCGATCCGCCCCTGCCGTTGCGCATGCTCGATTACTTTGTGCGGCTGTCCCGGCGCCACCGCCAGCCGATCGATCAGGTGCTGGTTTTGCTGCGCGAACCGGCCGGCGGCGCAACGATCGAGCAGGAGTACCGCTCGGAGAATACTTTGCACCGCTACCGGGTCGTGCGCCTTTGGGAGGAAGACCCGGAACCCCTGCTCGCGGATCGGGCTTTGTTGCCGCTGGCCACTTTGGCCAGGGCGCCATCGGCCGAGGAACTGCTCGGCCGGGTCGCACGGCAACTCGGTACGATAGAGGAGCCGGTGCAGCGGCGAGACATCGCAACGTTTGCCACCATCCTGGCTGGTTTGAAGTTCGATGCGGGGTTGCTCGCTCAAATTTTTCCGGAGGGTATGATGCGCGAGTCGGTGATATTTCAGCAAATCCTGCAGGAAGGACGAAAGGCAGGTCAATCCGAAGGACGGGCCGAGGGACGGGCCGAGGGATGGGCCGAGGGATGGGCCGAGGGACAGCTTGAAGGTGAGCGCCGCCTACTGCTGCGGCAACTGGGTCGCAAGTTCGGTCCTCTGCCGGACACGCTGGTGCAGCAGGTGCAAGCCATTGCGGATCTTGCTCAGCTTGAGCAACTGGCGGACGCGGTGCTCGACGCCGGCAGCATTGGTGACTTTTGCCGCAGATTGTAGTTTCCGCCTGTGGCAGGGGTAAATACTCAAATCTCTGCTCTCAGATCCACCCCAAAGCCGGAAGGACCGGAGCGGCGACCATGGCCACGAAGTACAGTGTCCCCAGGGCGGTTTTAAGCGCGTCAATGCGCCCGATTCTGCGCGAATGTGTCGGCTGCATGTGCGTATCTCCTTGTGAATGTCGGAGCGGAAATTTTGGTTGGAGCGTCGGGGTGTATTCGGACCCTTCATCTCTCCGCTGCTGTAACCAGACTAAATAGCCGCACTGCGCCAATCCAGGGACAATTAGGTCGATAAGCACTTGTTGGGCAGCGGGTCGTCGGCCATACACGGTGGGCTGCTCTGCCGTCCGTGACAACTCTTGAAGCCCGCGGCTGAAATCCCCTTAAAATCCGGATAGTTCCTTATCTTCCGAAAAGCCCGCCGACCCGAGGTTATCGAAATTCACGCGAGCGACGCCGATGAGCGATACTCCCAAGGCAAGACGCAGGCGTGGGTACCGGCTGACTTCCCAGGGCTGGCAGCGCCTGCACGAGGCGCGCTGCCGGACTGAAGAGCGCGAGAATGCCGGGGAGCGCTTGACCCTCGAAGATCTCAGCGAGCGCACCGGCTTTGACCCCAACACCGTTGCCAAGGTGCTCAAGGCCGAGGAAGGCGTGGATAAACAGACCCTGTTGCGCTTTTTCATCGCTTTTGGCCTGGAACTGGAAAGCGACGATTATGCGCGGCCGGAAGCCGGAGCAGCATCGTCCCAGCCGCCGCGCGAGGTGCGTCGCGACTGGGGCGAGGCGGTCGATGTGTCGCTGTTCCACGGCCGGGGCGGCGAATTGGCGATTCTGGAGAACTGGCTGGTCGAGGAGCGCTGCCGGCTGGTGGCCGTTTTGGGGATGGGCGGCATCGGCAAGACCGCCCTCGCCGTTAAACTCGCCCGCCAAAGCGAGGCACACTTCGAGCGGCTCATCTGGCGCTCGCTGCGCAACGCGCCACCGCTTGCGGATCTGCTGGCCGAGTTGATTGTCTTTGCAGGCGACGAGCAGGCCCCGGCACTGCCCACGGGCATCGAAGGCCGGATCTTGCGGCTTTTAGAATGCCTGCGCCGCAACCGCTGTTTGCTGGTGCTCGACAACGCCGAATCGCTGTTGCGCGGCGGAGAGCAGGCAGGTACCTACCGCGAGGGCTGCGAAGGCTATGGCGAGCTGCTCAGACGGGTTGGGGAGGTGCCCCACGCGAGCTGCCTGGTGCTCACCAGCCGCGAAAAACCCGCCGAGGTCGCGGCCCTGGAGGGGTCGAGCCTGCCGGTGCGCTCGCTGCGGCTGGGCGGTCTGCAGGAGAGCGAAGGCGAGGTGATTTTGCAGGCGAAGGGGCTCAGGGGCGGAGCGGACGAGCGGCGCAAGCTGGTGGAATGCTACCGGGGCAACCCGCTGGCGTTGATGATCATCTCGACGTCGATCCGGGAGCTGTTCGACGGCCAGATCCGCGAATTTCTCGCTCAGGACACGGCGGTCTTCAACGGGATCGCCAACCTTTTGCAGCAGCAGTTCGACCGGTTGACCGAGGCTGAAAAACAGCTGATGTACTGGCTGGCCATCCACCGGGAGCCGGTGGTTGCCACTCAGTTGCGGGAAAACGTCGTCCCTGCCGTCTCCGCGCCCAAAATCCTCGAAGCGCTCGAATCGCTGTTGCGTCGCTCGCTCATCGAGCGCGGCACCACGGGGTATTCGCAACAGCCGGTGGTCATGGAATATACCACCGAGCACTTCGTGGAGCGCATCTGTGACGAAGTGCACAAAGGGACGATCGGTCTATTTAGAAGCCATGCCCTGCTGCTGGCCCAGGCAAAAGACTACATTCGCGCCGCCCAGAGCCGGCTGATTCTCAAGCCGGTAATCGACGAGTTGCTTGTTAGACTCGGATCGCAGGCGCACCTGGAGCAACGGCTGGCGGCCGTCCTGGCGCAGCAGCGCGATGAGGCGCCATTGCAGCCGGGGTATGTGGGTGGCAATACCCTCAACATGCTCGCCACTTTGCAGACAGAATTGCGCCACTGGGATTTTTCCCACCTGGCCGTTTGGCAAGCCTATCTGCAGGAGGTGAATCTGTACGGCGTCAATTTTTCCCACACCGATCTGGCCCGCTGCGTCTTTGCCCAGAACTTCGGGGGGGTGTTCTCGGTGGCCTTCAGTCCGGACGGCGAGCAGATAGCTGTCGGTGACGACAACAGCGAAATTCGTTTGTGGCGCGCAGCCGACGGCCAGCAACAACTCAGCTGCCAGGGCCACACCGATTGGGTCTGCGCCGTCGCCTTCGCCCCGAACGGACAAACTTTCGCCAGCGCCAGCCAGGATGGCACCGTCAAACTCTGGGATGCGCGCATAGGCCAGTGCCTCGCGACGCTGCGCGGGCACATCGGCTGGGTGCGCTCGGCGGCCTTTGCCCCGGACGGGAGCCTCCTCGCAAGCGCTGGACAGGACAGCACCGTCAAACTCTGGGATGCGGCCACGGGAAGGTGCCTCGCCACGCTCCAAGGACACACCGGCGTAGTCCACAGCGTCGCCTTTGCCCCGGACGGGAGCCTCCTCGCAAGCGCCGGACAGGACAGCACCGTCAAACTCTGGGATGCGGCCACGGGAAGGTGCCTCGCCACGCTCCAAGGACACACAGAGCCGATCCGCTCGGTGGTGTTTTCCCCGGACGGCCACAGGCTCGCCAGTGCCAGCCACGACCGGACCGTCAAACTCTGGAATCCGGCCACAGGAAGATGCCTCGCCACCCTCGCCGGGCATGGCGACTGGGTCTCGGCGGTGGCTTTCGCCCCAGACGGGCGCAGCCTTGCCACCGGTAGCCTCGATCGGACCGTCCGGCTGTGGGAGACGATCACCGGTCAATGCTTGAAAACGCTGCAGGAGCATACCGATCAGGTCTTCTCCATCGCCTTCCATCCCCAGGGCCATACCCTTGCCTCCGGCAGCCCGACCCAGACGGTCAAGCTCTGGGACACCGAGAGCGGCCAATGCCTGCGCACGCTGCAGGGAAAAACGGTCACGGTCCTCGCAGTGGCCTTCAGCCCGCACGGGCAAACCCTGGTTTCCGGCAGCGACGACCGGCTGGTCCGGCTGTGGGATGTGCGCACCGGCGAATGCACCCGCGTGCTGCGCGGTCACCTGCGGGGGGTCACCACCGTCGCCGTCGCCCCGGACGGGCGCACCCTGGCAAGCGCCGGTGCGGATCTGAGCGTCAAGATCTGGGACGCGCTCTCGGGCCAGTGCCTCAGGACGCTGCGCGAGCACACCGGCTCGATCCGCTCGGTGGCGTTTGCCCCGGACGGACGGCTGCTCGCCAGCGGCAGCCAGGACGGCACCGCCAAGCTCTGGGATCCCGGCACAGGGCGGTGCGTCGCGACGCTGCGGGGGCACACAAGCTGGATCCGCTCGGTGGCGTTTGCCCCGGACGGGGGGCTGCTCGCCAGCGGCAGCCAGGACGGCACCGCCAGAATCTGGGACACCCGCACCGGCGAATGCCTCCAGATCCTGGCGGGACATACGTATTTGATTTGCTCGGTGGCCTTCAGCCTCGACGGACAGCTGCTCGCCAGCGGCAGCCAAGATCAGACCATCCGGCTGTGGGAGGTACAGACAGGAGCGTGCCTGCGCACCCTTACAGAAAAGACCGGCATGGTCTTTTCGCTGGCCTTCAGCCCGGATGGACAAATCCTCGCAAGCGGCAGCAACGACATGACCGTGAAGCTCTGGCAGGTGGGCACCGGCCGGTGCGTCAAGACGCTGGGTCCGCACACCAGCCTGGTCGTGTCGATCGCCTACGCCCCGGACGGCAGTACCCTCGCAAGCGCCAGCCTCGATGAGACCATTCGGCTTTTCGATCCGGCCACGGGCGCATGTTTGCGGAGGTTCACGGTCGAAAGAACCTACGAAGGCACCGACCTCACCGGCGCCACCGGCCTCAGCGACGCCCAAAAGGCGGTGCTGATCGCCCTCGGGGCAGTGGAACGCATTCTGTAAAGAGCGGGTTGCAGAGTGTAACTAACAATTGCGAATGTTGGAGTCCTCCGGGGCTTCGCAGGCACTCTCCTACACTGAGAGGACGGGTTGCCAAGGGAGTGCGCCTCGATGCACTGTGAACTATCGACTACCGGGCGATTGCGCCTCGATACCGCCTACCGCTGTCCGGCTTGCCGCTTCGGGCGGATCGCCATGATGCCGTTGATGGAAGTGATGGCCTGCGATCTGTGCCGCCACATTTTTGATGTCGATCTAGGAAAGCAAGAAGTCAAAATGAACGGCAGCCTGCCGCCATTGAGTTGGCGGTGGAACGGCCGTACCTGGCATGACCCCTTTGCCCAAGGGCCCAACCGCCTCGATAAGCTCGTAGCCCTCGCAATGCTCGTTTTTCCGGCCGCGCTGGTGGGGGGGCTCGCCTGGCGGTTCGGCCCGCCCCCGGATGCTCCGCTTGCCTGGCTGCCGCCGCTGTGGACCGCGCTCACTTTCACCTGCCACCTGGGCTGCGTGCTGCTGGCGGTGTGTTCGTATTATCAGTTCTCGCCGGTGACCTTCGCTAAAGCGCTGGCCCGCCGCCTCCAGCAACGGTTGGCCACGGGATTAAGCTGACGTTTCGCCCGGAAACGCTTCGACCGGCACCTCCAGCCAGACTTGCTCCCGGTGGGAGCGTTGGGCCAGATCCATCAACAGTTGCGCGTAGGCGCCCTCGCGCAGCGACGGCACTACCGTCTCGCCCTCGCGGATGCCTTCTAGAAAGCGGCGGGCAATGGCGATAAACGGCGCGAGCCGCCCGTCCGGGTAGGTACGCTCGAAGCGCAGTCGCTCGGGCACCTCGACGGGCTCCAGAACGCCCCCTGCATTGGCGCGCTGGAGCTTGAAACCGTGGACGTAATCTTTCTGGTTGTCGTTGGCGAGCACCAGGCTGCCCCGCTCGCCGTAGACTGCGAGACGATGGCCGGTACCCTGCCAGGTAGCGGTGCACAGTCGCGCGTTCACCGGGGTGCCGTCGGTGAGTTCGAGCCACAGTTGGCAACTGTCGTCACTGTCAACCGGCAGCCAATCGCCGCTCACCGGGTCGGGGCGGCTGTGGATGAGCGTGTCGAGGCGGGCATTGAGGCGGGTAAGGGGACCAAATAGCCACCCCAGATAGTCGAAGAGATGGGAGCCCAGCGATCCGAGCGCGCCGCCGCCCCGTTCGCGCTCGGCATACCAGCTCCAGGGCCGCCGGGGGTCAGCTCGTCCCTCCACCAGCCAGTCGACGGTGACCAGGTGCAGCGCTCCGACCGCGCCTTCCATCAGCAACTCGTGGAGCAGTTGCCACTCGGGAATGCAGCGAAACTCAAAATCGACCGCATGGATCAGGGAGCGGGCGGTGGCGGCTTCCAAAAGCCGGTAGGCTTCAAAACCCGCCAGAGCCACCGGTTTTTCGCACAGCAGGTGCTTGCCCGCGGCGATCGTCGCCATCGCCTGCTCGTAGTGCAAAAAGGGCGGCGAGGCGATACTCACTGCTCCTAGGCCCGGTATTTCCAATAGTTGCTCGATGCTCGTGCAGGGGTAGGGCACATCGAACTGACGGGCCACCTGGGCGATGCGGTCGCCGTCACGGCCCAGGACGGCCAGCACCTGCAGATCCATTGCTTCTGCAAGCGCTTGAAAGCCCGGCAGATGAATTTTTTGTCCGAATCCCGTGCCGATGATGCCGATGCCGATGCGTGCCATGGTGAAACCGCGTCCTGGCGCAGAGTGTATCACTTGTGCGTGCAGACGGGCTTTAGCCGCCGCGCACGAAAGCCATCACCACCTCGAAGAGGATCAAGACGATAATCACCAACTCCAGCGTCTGGCCCTGGATCGAGCCCAGCCGGTCGGTCAGTAGCTGATATAAGTTGGCGACGATGTCGAGCTTTTGGGCAATCGCCGCCTCCCACTCGCGCAGATAAAACCGCTTGGTGGCGGCGGCGTGCACCTTGGCCAGGTACAGATCGCCGATCAGTTTGAGGGCGTTGTCCACCCGTTCCGAGAGGAGCGAATACTCCAGGCGCAACTCGGCCAGCTCTTCGATCGCCTGGCGGTAAGGGGTACGCAGCGGAATGGGCCACACGAAGCGCTTCTGGACCAATCCTTCGTAGCTTCCCACCTGCCGGTCGAGCTGGGCGTCGATGTAGCGCGCTTCGAGCAGCTCGACGTTGATCAGCTCAAGGACGTTGACGGTATCGTAGTGGTCGCGGTCGTAGATGATCGAAGCATTCCAGTCGACCAGTACCAGATCGTTTTCGTAGTAGCTGACGCTTTGGGAGAGTGCTTCTTCCTGCTGCTCACTGCTGAGGGGCAATGTCTCGAAGCGCAGCACCTGGGCGAGGGTGGCGCGGTGGCGCTCGAGCAGTTCCTCCGCCTTGAGGGGTGCATCAAGTTCTTCAAGAATAAACAGGTAGTAGTCTTCCACCAGATTGGACAGTTGGGGCCGCGCGATGGCCGGGCGCAACTTCTCCATCAGACTGCTCACCCGCGAGCGCGCCTGTTTTTCGAGTTCCAATCCGTAGAGGTGCCGGCTCAGTTGCGGCAGTTGGTCCACAGCCAGCCGCAAAGGCCAGCGAAAGGCGAGGCTGATCGCCCCGAAACCGAATACGGTCGCCTGCAGTTGCCCCGACCCCTCTGCGCCGATGGCCGGGGTCTCGCCCAGGTTCAACACCTGGGGAGGCGGGTCGTTGTACTGCAGGTAACTGGGGGTCTGCCGCTTGCGCGAGAGCGGCTGGACGGGGGAGGAAGCAAACAAGCTGCTCACTTCCTGAAGTGAGACTTCATAGCCGACGTCGAAGGCAAAAAGGGCGACCGCCTGCCCCTGGACGATGGTAACCATTGCCCTACCCTCCCCCAAGGCTCTGCGGGCGTCAAGCCCGATTCGGCCGTGATAAAATCCCCGGATTGCGCTGGGGGATGCGGGATGAGTATCAAGCTGTTCGATTTAAGCCAAAAAGTGGCCGCGATCACCGGTTCTGGGCGGGGTATCGGCCGGGCGATCGCCCGGGGGATGGCAGCGGCCGGGGCGAAGGTGGTGATTGCCGACATCGACGCCGCGAGCGCCCGGGTGAGCGCCGCTGAAATTGAACAGGCGGGCGCAGAAGCCCTGGCGGTCGAGGTGGACACGGTGAGCCCAGAGCAGTGCACCCGGATGGTCGATTCGACCGTGGAGCGCTTCGGTCGAATCGACGTCATGGTCTGCAATGCCGCCGTGGATGTGATCAAACCGGCGGTCGAGTTGGCGGAGGCTGAGTGGGATTGGATTGTCGATGTCGATCTGAAGGGCTACTTCAATGCGGCCCAGGCCGCCGCCCGCCGGATGCTGGCCCAGGGGGGCGGTTCGATTGTGATGACTTCTTCGCTCGCCAGTGTAATCGGTATCCACGGGCTGGTCGCTTACGCCGCCGCCAAAGGGGGCGTCAACCAACTGGTGCGTTCGATGGCGGTGGAATGGGCCACCAGCAACGTCCGCGTCAACGCCATCGCCCCCGGCTACTGCGAAAACATCATGGTCGGGGCCGAGTCCACCCACGCAGACCCGGTCAAGGAACAGCAGATCCGCACCTTCACGCCGATGGGCCGACGCTGCAAACCCGAGGAGTTGGTGGGTCCGGTGATCTTCTTGGCCTCCGAAGCCGCTTCCTATGTGACCGGGGCTATCTTGCACGTCGATGGCGGCTACACCGCCATGTAGCCTCGAGGGCGTACAATCGGGCGGCAAGGGTGGGAGAAAAACCGTGATCGAGCTTTATACCTGGAACACGCCCAACGGCCAAAAGATCCCGATCTTTTTAGAAGAGACCGGCACGCCCTACAACTTTCATCCGGTCCACATCGGCAAGGGCGAGCAAAAGACCCCCGAATTTCTGGCCATCAACCCCAATGGCAAGATTCCCGCCATCGTCGACACCGAGGGACCGGACGGCAAGCCTCTGCGGGTCTTCGAGTCGGGGGCCATTTTGCAATATCTGGCGCAAAAGACCGGCCAACTGCTCCCCGCCCACCCGCGCCATCGGGTCGAAGCGCTCGCGTGGTTAGCCTTCCAAATAGGAGGGGTGGGTCCGATGTTCGGGCAGGTGGGCTTTTTCCTGCGCGCCAAAGAGCGCAACGAACAGGCCATCGAGCGCTATACCACCGAATCGCAGCGGCTATTCGGTGTGCTGGAGCGGCGGCTTGGCGAGGAAGAATATTTGGCGGTCGAATATTCGATCGCCGACATTGCCACCTACCCCTGGGTGCGCGCTTCCCAGTTCATTGGGTCCGACTTTATGCAGCAGGCACTTGAAGACTCCCCGAATGTACGGCGCTGGTACGATGCGATTGCTAAACGACCGGCTGTCGAGCGGGCCTTGCAGATCACCAAAGAAAAAAGTCAGTGACCAAGGGCCGCTACACAGGGCTCTGGCGGCGCGAGACCATCCAGATCGAAGGCGGGGAGCCCCATGAGACGGCGGTAGTGCTCTGGTTGCAGGTAGATGCGTACTTCGCGGATCTGCGCATTCCGTTCGAGCGGGCGTTTTTGCCGGCGGGTCAATCGCTGGCGGACTTGCCCATCCGGCGATTGCGGGATTTTGCGGGCTTTTCGGCCTTTGCGGGTTCCATCGAGGCGACGGCCGATTGGATCCGCTGGAACCGGACCATCGACTTTCGCCCCCGCCCCGGCCAGCTCGATCAGGGCCGCGTGCACCGGGAAGACAGCCATTTGATTGAAATCGGCGAATTTGCCCGCCCGGACGGCAGCACCGGCATGTACAAAGAAATCTGGGTACCCCAGCCGTGCGCAAGTCCGGATGTACTGGTGCTCGAACTGTCCGAGCCGGTCGATTCCGCAAGCCGGGCTATTCGGCCTGCGAAGGGAATGCTGGTTCGACTGGCTCAGCATTTCACCCATATCTACGATCCCCGGGGCTATCCGCCAGACTTCGAAGCCCCCGACCCCCAGGATCTTTCGGAACCGGAGTTGCGGCGGTTGCTGGATTTTCAGGCCGATTACGGCTGCTACGAGGCGGGGTCGGAGCGCTGGCAGATCTTGCTGTCGAGCGATCCCGGACGTGTCGGCGAATGGCTGCCCGCCCCCATCCGGCAGGCAAACCAAACCTGGCTCCAGACGTTGACCGGCCCGGAGGGTTTTATTGGTGAACGGCGGTGGCTGCAACTCGAACCGGCGGTTGAAAGGGCCGAGAGATAGAGCCGAAGACGCGTCTTCAAGCAGTTAGCACTGCATCGAAGGAGAGTATTTCCAGATCCAAATCACGCCATCACCCGAGCACCGCTCGCACCGCCTTGCCGCCCCACCGCCGGAGAGAGGCGGCCACTGCCAGCGACAGGCCCACGCCCAGGAGCGACACCACGAAAAACTTGCCCAACGGGTGCAGGGGAATGCCCCGAAACGCCAGCGCGGCGAGCACGCACACCGGCGCGTGCACGATGTACACGGCATAGGAATGCTCGCCCAGAAACGCCCACCACCGTTGGCCGCTGAAAATCCGGTCGCGAAACAGCAGGAGCACGGTAATGCAGGCGGCCGGGCAGGTCACACCCTCCACCAGGCAGATGGCTGCCGCCTGCCAGTGCCACCCACCCAAGAAGCGATCGTCGATGCCGCCGTTGAGCAGGACGAGGATGGGCACCATCGCCGCGCCCCAGGCGGTCAGGGCCGCGCACGGCCAGAACCAGCGGCGGTTCAGCCGCGCGAAGATCTCGGCTGAACCGGCCCACACTCCCACTGCAAACAGCAGGATGTACTGGGAGAAGTAGGCCAGTTGCAGATGCCAGAATTCGGCCCCAATCGGGTACATCAGCCGGGTGCAAAAGGACAGGACCGCCAGCAAAACGGCGAAGCCCGCCACCTGCCTGGCCGTCACCTCCTGCAGCAACGAACTGAGCCTTGGCCGCAAGCGCCGGACAAGCAGGTAGACCAGACTGAATACCAGCAATGTCTCTACAAACCACAGCGGACCGGGGGCGAAGTCCTTGACCAGCGGCGGTTCAAGCGCGAGATACTCAACGAAGCTGCCCTTGAAATCACCCTGGTAGACCCAGGCGACGTAATCAAGGGGTGGGCTGAGGAAGAGCGCGAAGAGCACCAGGGGAATACCCAGCCGTACACAGCGCTCCCGCAGGAAGGCGGCTTCCCCCTTGCGGGCCAGGGCAGCAGGCGTAAAGACGGCGGCCAACAGGAAGAACAGCCCCATAAAATAGAACTGATCGAGCGCGACGAACGTGGTCAGCAGCAGATTCACCCAGGCTTCGCCGGTGTGCTCTGTGTAGTACCACCCGCCGACGGCCCCGTAGGTGATCGCCACGTGATGGAGGATGACCAGCAGGCTCAGGCATCCCCGGACGCCGTCGAGGTAGCCGATACGCCCGGGCGGTGAGGCGGAGACGACGGTTGCAACGTTTTGCCTGTGCGCTTCCATCAATATTCAAGAAACATGCCATTTGAGACTAGCGCATACCGGGGTCTTGCCTTTGTGCAGGGAACAGCGTATTCAAGCGAGTGGGTTACCTGGGCCTCCCTGTTCAAAGATCCAGCCAGTTCTCGACGCTCAGCCCCGGTACGCGGGCGAATTCACGTAGATTGCCGGTCACCAGAATCAATCCGAGGGACAGCGCATGGGCGGCGATAAACATGTCATTGGAGCCAATCGGCGCTCCTGTCCTTTCGATAGCTGCTCGCAGGGTCGCGTAGTGTTGAGCGCCGGGAGACTCGAAGGGCAATATATCGAGCCCCGACAATACTGTCTCAAGCTGCGCAGACAGCCGTGTCGAGCCTTTCTTGACCGCGCCGAAGCGCAGTTCACCGGCGACAATAATGCTGGTACATACTTTATCTTCCCCAACTCGGGCGATGTGGGGAGCTACTGCGCCACCTGGATACCGGATCAAATTGGAAATGATATTGGTGTCTAGCAGATAGCGGTGAGTGTCCATCTCACAGATTCACGTCGTTGAGAGGCGGAAAATCGTCGATGTCGGGAAATTCCTCATCGAGGGGTTTTAAGGTTGCAAGGATAGCCAGCAGGGAGCGTCGTCTGACCGGCTCGACAATCAGCCGGTCGCCTTCTTTGCGAATGATGGCTTCGTCGCCGGGCAATTCAAACTCACGAGGAATTCGCAGAGCCTGATTGCGCCCATTTCTGAAAAGACGAACGTGACGTTCTGCATGCATGACGACCTCCTGGCCTTCCTGGCTGGCCTATGCCTGGACCTAGGCTAACATGGGCGTTCGCGGGCAAAGGTACAGGTAGGTATGAACCGAAAGCGCTTATCGCACCTGCACAAGCAATTGCAGAAATTGGCAGCTTACGGCCCCGACTGGGATGGGTACGGGGCGGCGCCCGTTTCGGGTCTTGCCCTTGCCGCCGCGGAGCAGTTTTTGCAAAGCGAATGGCTCGACGGCATCGCATCGGTCTATCGCCCTGCCATTGAGCCGCTGCACAGCGGCGGCCTTCGCATCGACTGGGCCACCACCGATCCCGAGGCCGAGGACGATGCGTACGTCGAGGTGACTATTGACGCACAGGGCCAGATCCACTGGCTTGCAGTGCTGGGCGAGGACACCCTCCAACTCGATGCCACAGTCGAGGAAGCGGCCGTTCGTACCGCCGAAACCCTCAAAACCTGAAAATAACGAAGCCACCGCCCGCAATCGCAAAATGCGCTCAGTACGGCCGCGCCGTCAAGTTAGCCTTCAGGCCGCACAGGAAGTTGAACCTCACTGCGCTTGCGCTCGGCTGGAACATAAGGCGAATCGTAGAGCAAGCGGCGGGCTGAGCCGGACACCTCGTAGCCGGGGTGGTGCATCAGCCACTCCCGCAATTGTTGCAGGCCCGCCCGAAAGCGTTCCCAGGAATACTCGCCCCGCAGACCCAGGCTGAGCACGGTCATCGCCGGATGATCCTCGACGGCAACGCCCTGGGCTGTCCGGCCGGGAGCAATCGCCAGACTACCGTACAGAAAAGAAACTTCGGCTTGGCCGTGTTCCCTCGGCTCGTCGAGGGCAATGGCTGGATAGCGTGCCTCCACGGGGGAGGTCATGGCGATCTCATTGGTGCTGATGTGCGCGAAAAGTGGGGCGAAGGCAGCCGATGTCGCCCCGGCGAGCGCCCCTTCGATACGGACGGTCGCAGACCGGTAGGGCGGGTAGTGTTTAATCTCGATCACCCCGGGCAGGGTGGGCGCCGGAAAACCCTCGGGCAGTTCGGCCATGGCATTCTTTCTCCAGTGGGTCGTTTGGCAGCGCTAGCTTTTTACCTGCGGAACGAACTCCAACGCGGCCGAGTTCAGACAGTACCGCAGTCTCGTGGGTGGCGGACCGTCCGTAAAGACATGACCGAGGTGGGCATCGCACCGCGCACAAAGCACCTCCACCCGGCTCATGCCATGGCTGAAATCCTTCTGGGTCGCGACGTTTTCTGCGTTTATTGGTGCGAGAAAACTCGGCCAGCCGGTGCCGGAGTCGAACTTGGCCTCAGCGGTGAAAAGGGGCAATTCACAGCAGACGCAGGTGTATTCCCCAGGTTGTTTGTGGTCGTAGAAAACGCCGCAAAACGGCCGCTCCGTCCCTTTTTGGCGCGTGATCTTATATTGCTCGGGCGTCAGTTGCTGCCGCCATTCTTGGTCACTTTTTAATACTTTTTGCATCGGTGTAACTCCTTGTTATGTTCACCGTTATCTGTCAATTCTAAAGCTCTAAGCGTAGGTTCGAATCCCGCACTGGATAGAATATTGCGAAAAGCTTCACTCAGAGACTGAGGGCTACGCCATTCATCCGCAGCCACTCTTTCGCTCGTAGTAATCGGGTATCATTTTGTCTACCTCATTCCGGAAAGCGACGAGCTGGTCGAGAAATAGTTTTTCATCAAGCTGATATTCTGACGATATTTTTCAAACCAAAGCGACTTACCGGTGACCCTGCCTAGACCGATGTCCTCAGGATAAGAGCGCACCTTTGTCTTCAAGCAATTTCTCCAGTCATCAAGAGCTAAGCGCATCTCCTCCACTTTTCAGCCGTTCTACATACTCAGCAAAGTGCGTATCAAGATTTAGGCCGGCACTTACTTCATCCTGTTGCAGATCGGATTCGGCTTGGCCGACCCTACGTACCCAATCATCATCAAGCAATTGTTCCATGTCAGCGTTCCTGTACTGGTGCGATGCTATGTTCGGCCTCAGCCAAACAGAACCCTTTCAAGTTTTAGTATCGCTTGTCGACGCTTGGTTTTGTCCATGCGCTTTAGATTGTGCAGCTTCCACTGTACAGCGGGAAGGCGCTCCGCCTCTGGCAGGGCAAATCTACTCCAATCGGCATCATCCCGCTTCACCGCCAGCAGGAAATGTTTATCCTCGTCAGTCAGCATCCGCCGTATCTGGCCGACCAGTTGGCGGCGCGCTTCCTCCAGTTCCTCAAGCTTTACTGGTTCCAGCGCCATACCGGCAAATTCCGCTGCGTAGGCCGGTTGTATGTTTTGCATCACAGGAGCGAGCAGTTCCACCATCGGCCGGTTGTGGCCCAGCAGGTAGACCAAAAAGGCATCTTTGAGTCTGGGGCTGATCCCCTCGTTCGCCAATAGAATCCGCACATCGAACAGATCCCGCGGGTGCTGGCGGTCAAGGGCAGCGCACAGCTTACCGGCGTACAGATCCTCGAAGCTCAGCAACTGTATCTTCGCGTACCCGAATTCTGAGCGTACCCGGTCAGCCACTTCACGCGCCTGGGATGGGTAGACACTGCCGCGCAGCACCGGTGTCACCTCGATTTTTACGGTGACTTCTGCCTGAGTCACCAAAAGCTTGATACGTTTATCGGTGCCCTTGAGCCTCTGTGCCCGCCCTGCACAACCTGGAACAGCCTTTTCTATTGCTGCCCTTATTTTCTCCAACGCCTGATCGATGGCTGCCAGACTGGTGTCACGATCCTGTACCGGCAGGTAGGCAAGGTCGATATCCACCGACAGGCGCGGCATGTCGCGCACGAACAGATTCAGTGCCGTGCCTCCCTTAAGCGCAAAACACTCCTGCTTTGCCACTTGGGGCAATAAGCTCACCAGTAGACGGACTTGCCTAGAAAAAGGGTTGTTCGGCTCCATCCGCCATCTCTCTCGGCACCGTGATTTCAAAGCACTTGTCGAATGCACCGCCTTTGACAATCATGCGCTTGCCGCTTCCCAGGTCCACACCCTGGGTATCGAGCGCTTGCTGCCAGGCATGGCTGTGACGGGCAGCGAACCAGAGAAAGAGCCGTTTGGCCTTTACATTGGTGCAGGCCAGCAACAATGCCCGGATCAAGTCGGGCCGCAGGGTAGCCGCCGACTCGAAGAATTTGTCCGCCACCTGAAAGTCCGCCTCATCGCTTACCTCGGCCAGCAGCTCCAACAACGCCAGTTCCGGTGTGCTGTAGCGGACAGGCCAGTCCCAGTGCCCAAAGGATCGGGTAGTCACGGCGTGCTCAGGTATCTTGGCAAACAGCTTCGGCCGGTGGTGCTCGAACCGATATGGAGCATCCAGCTTCTCCAGCCAGGTGGGTACCTTGTCCCCGTATAATGCGATCCGTTGCACGCCCCGCATGGGTAGGTAATGGGCCAGCCCTTGCAGTTCCAGTGCGCTACGCCCACCCACGTGCACCGCGTACCCCAACCCCTGCAGGGAGTAGACGATATGCTCCCACTTGAGCGGTGGCCCGGGCCTTCGATAGGCTCCCTGCGCCACCCTCTGCAATGCCTCGGATCGCAAATAACTATCCACCCGTGGGCGGTCGAATCCCCTTGCCTCCAGCCAGGCGCGATCGACAACCTGCCCCTCCGGTAGGCAGCTTTCAAGGGATTTACAGGACTTGACACTGTTCATTAGTTTAGAAAATGAGGATTTTGCATAATTTAATTATGCAGTTTCTCCAATTACTAAACCAGCAGAGGGTTCAAGTCCTGCTTGATTTATATATCAGAATTTTGCAAATCAAGCAGGACTTGAACTTTTACTCCGTGCGGCCGTCCAACTTCCGAAAGTAATTGACGTAGCCGACACGAGTAAGCCGTCAGGATTACACCGTTGGCCAGATGCGTTTGAATTCAAGCTCTTGCAGTGTGTTTTTGATGGATTTGTCTGGGTCGAAGACGGTGATCAGGCTATGGTCAGCGTGCTGGCGGACAGAATAGCCTGATGGTCGATGTTGAGAATCCCCACACCAAGCTGGACGACCCTCTGCGTTGGAACTGCAGACACCGTGTACAAGATCCCACCACTGGTTCGCTTCGCCCCTCCAGATCGACACAAAACTGCCAAGGTCATGCTGGGTTGTGGGCTTGAGTGACAATTGGTATTCGTGGGCCAACTGTCGGATTTGCTCGTGGAGCCTGTCGATCAAGGCATGCAGGCCAAGCTCGGGCGTGCTTGGCTGAACGGAGAATTGGCTCCCCCGGTAGCCATTGAAGCTGTTCATGGGGTGGGGTGGTCTGCGCCAGCCGGGGCCAAGGCCACCGATACGGCTGGCCAGTTCGAGCAGGTCGGTGATCAGCGGTTTGAGGGTATTGGCTTGCAGGCGGATCGTCCAGGTCTCAAAAACGCTCTCTGCTGAAACATTGGTATAGATGCCGCTTGGATGAACACTCATATAGCGACGGGTGAGAAAACTTGCCAGTGTCAATCTGGCGGGGCAGCCAAGTCCACCAAAGATGTAAACGGTCAATTTTTCGGCATCGTTGCGAGTCAGCCAATTGAGGGCAAGACGAGTAAAGTGTCCGCGCAGGTTGGCCCGTAGAACCTGAGGGCTCCATCGATAGAGGCCCTTCTGGCTGACTTCGGAATGTGTCAATAGGTTAGAGACGACTTTCTGAATCTGGCACAGAGCAGCTCGGCTGAGTTTCCGCTGAGGAAGCTGTACTGCTATCTTTGGGCTTGTTGATCCACACCGCCTCGGGCAGGGCCGGCGGCTCGGGGATCTTGCGGACGAAGCGGTCTGGATGCTGGGTATAGGCCGCCGCCAACACCTGCCGTCGTCGTTCTTGTCGTTGGTGCGCTTCGCCCGTGTGCAGGCTCGCAGGTGGCATCAGCCCGATCCCCGAATGGCAATGCTCATGGTTGTACCAGGCGAAAAAGCGCTGACAAAAAGCACGGGCATCTTCCAGCGAACCGAAGCGCTCAGGAAATTGCGGCTGGGGGTCGTTGGGGCAACGACCCTGGTACTTCATGGTCTTGAACTGGGATTCACTGTAGGGGTTGTCGTTGCTGACGTGCGGACGCGAATGGCTTTTGGTAATACCCAGGTCCGACAACAACACCGCCACAGTGCGACTGGTCATCGCCGCTCCTCGCTCGGAGTGAATCGTCAGCTGGTCACGGGCTATTCCTTCCCTGGTAGAGCTTTGGGCAATCAACTGTTCAGCAAGCTCTGCCGATTCCTGCGCTGCCACCAGCCAGCCGACCACGCAGCGACTGTAGACATCCAGCAACACATACAGATGATAATGCTGAGCTTTTTGTGGTCCTTTGAGCTTGGTGATATCCCAACTCCACAGTTGATTGGGAGCCGTCGCCAGTAACTCGGGCTTGCTGTAGAGCGGCTGGCGACGTTGGTGGCGCCGTTCGCGCACCTCGCCCGCTTCAGCTAATAGGCGATACATAGTGCGATAGGAACATAGATAAGTGCCCTCGTCGAGCAGCGTGGCGTAGATCTGCCGGGGGCTCTGGTCCACAAACCGCTCTGAACGCAGCACAGAAAGCACCTGTTGTTTCTCCTGTGCCTGCAAAGACCGTGGGGGAGCTGGGTGGGGCTTTTTCGGCTTTGGCTTATCGGCAGGCTTGGCGAAACGGTAGACCGAGGCGCGGTTGAGGTCAAGGGCCTCGGCAACCGCCTGGGGGTGATACTGGTCTACCAGTTGCTTGGCGACGGCGTTCAGCGGGTTCCAGGTGCGTCGCTGCTGGGGGTCTGGCTCAGGTCGAGACCCAGCAGCTCGGACGCTTTTTTTTGGATCTCCAGGAGCAACTCGGCTCGCTTGAGTTGGTTGTGCAATTGCTGGACGTGCTTTTGGAGTCGGGCGTTCTCGGCTTTGAGCCCGGTGTCGGCCGAGGACTTGGGACCGGCAGGCTGGTCTTTGAGGGCCTGGAGGGTGGCCTGTTTGCGCTGCTTGCGCCATTCGGCTATCAGAGAAGAATAGAGCCCTTCGCGGCGGCGGATGCTGCCCATCTGCCCAGGCTGGGAGGCTTTGTCGGTTTCTTCGAGGATCTTCAGTTTGTATTCGGCGCTGAAGTGTCTGCGTTCGGGTTGAGGCCGGACTTCGGTATCGGTCTTGCCAAAGCCGTTGGCGGTCGGAGAATCTGAGGATGGCATAGGCATGAGTAGGACTGCTGTGGTGGTTGTTCTTTTTCAGGAGTCATCTCTTTCTATATTGACACCCAGGGCACCGCCGAAGTCCTGAATGTCTATCAGCTGCGAGACTTGAGGAGCTTTCAAGCGCCGCTGCCAGTGCGAACCACTGTGAGCAGTGCTCTTACTACCGCCTTCTTCCTGGGCAAGATAGATAAATTCAACATTCTGATTTGTAAGGCGCTGCTCAATGCCCCACAGGTACAGAGCACTGCTTAACGCGGCGGTACCACTGCTGTGCTGAATAAGAATCTTATCGAAGATCGATCCGAAGGCGGCAAACGTAGCTGTCTCATTTTTATACTGAATATGTGTTTTCAAAACGCCATGTACCAGCTCCGCCATAGCCTCCCAATCTGCTACGCCATGACTAATTTCGGGTTTCACAGTTACTTCTACGGGCTGACAAATAAGCCCTTCTCGATGGCACCATTCCAGCAGTAGTTCACGCCACCAGTGACCATCTGAGATCGCAATACGCTGCCAGTCTTCCGGCGCTTGTCTGTTGCAATTTAACCACTGTGTCTGATCGGTCAGAAGAACGCAGAACGTATACTCTGCCTCTCCTGTCAGTTGCCTGTGCAATTCGCTCAGAAATCGAAAATTTACGGCATGGCGGCCTTCCGCGTACTTAGTCTTGCATTTTTGCGCCGCTTCGTTTATCTCTTCGTTCGAGTAGCAATTTCCGAGCCTATCTCTTGCATTGTTGCTGTCAATTTGTATATCGCTGTTGCCCAAAACCTGGACAATTAAACACTTTTGCATTTGGATATACCTTCAAGCGGCTCGTCCTGCTGCCGCTTATTTAGGAATTCTATGACATCTCGATAGGCTGCACACTTATCTTCGACTCAGCATCAACTGTGAGAACGCTTCCAGGCGGTACGCACTGCCACCCTCTAGAGGCAAACAGCGGTTCGGAAGCAATGATCGTCGCTTCCGGGAAAGTAGGGTCGTCTGCCAGCCAGTACAACGTGGGTGCCTCCGGGCGATTGGCGTAACGCGAAGCTACCAGCCGCTCGCCATCGGCGAAGATCAAATTCAAAGATACCGACACGGACTCTTTGGCGGCCCAAACAGCCAGGGTGCGGATCGATTCGGTAAGGGCGTCTTCGAGGGTGCCGCCTTGACGCTCCCAGGTGTTGAGCACAAAGGCAAAGACATGTTCGGAGTCGGTGCTGCCGTCGATCGCTTTGTAGAATGGATCGTCCAGGCTGTCGCGGATGGGGCGGTAAAGGGTCTGGCGAAAGTTCTGAATGAATCCGTTGTGCAGGCCCAGGATGCGCTCGAAGGCGAAGGGCTGGCAGTTGCTCAAGTCGACGGCCAGGCCGGGGGTGGCGCTTCTGACGTTGGCGAGCACACAGCTCGAGTGGACGTAGCGGCCGAGCGATCCCAGGTTGGCGTCGGCCCAGATGGGCTGGGTGCTGCGAAAACGAAACGGCCGACTGTCGCGCGCCGGGTCGTACCAGCCGAAACCAAAACCGTCGGCGTTGAGCAGGCCGGAGGTCATTTCCTTGGGCTGGTAGCTCTGCACGCAAAGCGAATGTTCGGGTTTTTCGATCAGATCGGCGAGGGCGACGGGTGCTCCCTGGTAGGCAAGTAGGCGGCACATAGTGGGTAGGTTCCGGTGTCGGGTGGTCAGCAGCGCACGGTCACTTTAAGTTGGCGCTGAATAGGGCCAGGCAGATCCAGCCTACGATCAACGCGCCGCCGCCGAAGGGGGTGACCGCCCCCAAAACGCGGATGCCGCTCCAGCTCAAAGCATACAAGCTGCCGGAGAATATCAAGATCCCGGCAATGAAAGCCGCACCGCTTGCGACCAACAGCGCCGGGGGTGGGTCGAAGCGGTTCACCAGCACCGCCACCAACGCCAGCGCCAGGGCGTGGAGGATCTGGTAACGCGCGGCGGTCTCGAAAATTTCGATGGCCCGCGCATCGAGCCGATCGCGCAGGGCGTGGGTGCCAAAGGCTCCGAGGGCGACCGCCAGACCCGCAAGCACGGCGGCGGTGGTCAAAAAGAGGCGAAACATCGGCAATTCAATCCACCACGACGGCACCGGCCAGATAATGTTCGATTTGCTCGCGGCAATCGCCGGTCAACCCTTCGGGCAGCGCTTCGAGGGCAAAAGCTGCCGCCCTTTCGATTTCCATCACGTCGCGAGGACGCATCTCACCTTCAACGAACACTTCCATGACGATACACAGACTATGAAAGCGCGGGTCGCGCTTCGGGTCCGAGTAGACCCCCGTGAGACGTCCAAAGCCGCGTACCCGAAGGCCGCACTCTTCGAGCACCTCGCGCACAAGCGCCGTCTGCACTTTTTCGTTGGTGTCGATCAGTCCCCCGGGCAGAACCCAACCGCCCCGGTGCTGCTTGACCAGCACCAACCGCCCGTCGGGCAAACGGGGAATGGCGCGCACGCCGACCAGCGGCCGGCTGAACAACAGACCGAGTACGGTGCGGGCGATGTACCAGAACGTCGAGATTCGGCCCGGTTTTGCGGCAGTCCCAACCAAATGACCCCCACAGAAGCTTTTCGGGCTCCAGTCTAACAACTCCCGAAGTCTGCCCTGGGAGGGAAGCTCAAAGAGAATTTCCCAAGCTATTCTCAAGTCAAGTCGGCGCCGATATCCATCGATTCGCGTTCGACAGCGTGACTCCGAAAATCAAGGGGACAAGTAATGCTTTTCATCAGAGCCGATGATAGTACATACGGCGATTCGGCCATCGCCGAGCGTTTTGATAATCAAAGCCTGATCAACGCCGACGACGAGAAGCTCGGCAGCGTCGACAAGGTCTTCGTCAACGTCAACGATGCCAACGACATCTACATTGAAGCCAACCTCGGCGGCGGCTTCCTGGGATTGGGCAGCAAAGAATTTCTGGTGCCCGTAGGCAAACTCACCGCCCGCAGCGACGGTCGCTTCTTTCTGGACATGCCCAAAGACGAGACGAAAATGCAGGGTCGCCTCGTCCCCGGCGACGGCCAAGCCTTTCTCGAAGGCATCCTTGCTCCTCCCTACGGCTACGCCGAGGGTCCGGGTACGGGCATCAAAGAAGCGATTGGCGGCGGTACCGGTCTGCCGGGCGGCAATTTCGCCGGCAACGTGGGCGACTACGGCGGGCGCCGGGTGACCAGCAACACCGTCGATGCGCACCAGGGCAAGATCACGGACCTCAAGGGTCACCGCCTGTACGAACCGGGTAACAACGAACAGTTCGGCACCATCGAAGAGGTCTACTGTGATCTGTCCACCGGTGAGCCGAAGCTGCTGAAGATCCGCTACGGCGGCGATGCCCAGCCCGGTGGCTTCTTCAGTTTGTTCGGCGGCGGCCACGATGTGCTGGTGTCGCTTGACGCGCTTGTCAGAACCGGTGAGGAGTACTACCTGCGCGATCAGCAGGTGGCGCGAGTCATGCACAGCGCGGACGCTGAGCGGCCCGACGAAGGCACCCCCGCGTTGGGGCTCTAGCGTACTGGTACAGAAGTACAGACCGGCTGCCTAGAAGTCAGCCGGTCTGCTTGCGTTTTGGGACTACTGCTACCTCTACCCACACTTGCCGGGGAGTGGCGACTTGTGCTGTGGCAGAATGCCTTCACGCATCGCAAACAAGAGTCGAGAAGACATTTCTCAAAATATAAAGTAAGGAGTGAATCTAGGATTAGCTTTTTAGAGTAGCATCATACCAAAGTGACAATAGATTCAGTCGGCGATTCAAGTTTGAAGAGTGAGCAATATGTCCTCCAGTCTTCCCGTTGATCCAGGCGGCGCGCTTACCAGGATATCTGAAGTGCCAGATTGGATTTTGCCGACCGCATCAGAACTCTACAAACGTCGCAAAGATATTCAAACTGTTTTCAAAAAAGTTTCTGAACTTTTTGGGAGAAAAACGATTGTCTTTTTGGGCATGAAGGGAGTTGGGAAAACAGTCCTTCTGGATTATGTGACTGGTAAAGCTTACGACAGGGGCTACTCTCCTCCGATGACCTCTACGAAAATTGAGGAAGGCAGGGAAGGGAGACTGGTATTGCGAGTGATACCAGGCAAAGAGACCCGCTATATGTTGGAAAGTGAGCTTTTTTTGGAGGAAACAAAGGTAGATGGAGTAGTCTATGTGGTCGCAAACGGTTTTGCTTCAATCCGAAATGAGCTCGCCAAAGCTTCTTTAATAGAAGACCAAAATGTAGACACCCTTGAGAGATATCGCGAACTCCAATTATCTTCTGAACTTCATGATTTAAAGGGAGTTTGCGAGCTTCTTCGTTCCTCCATTAGGCGCAATCAAAAACCAACATGGATGGTAGTAGCTGTAACAAAAGTCGACCTATTCTATAACTTTGCTGTTGAGGCAGCAAAATATTACTCACCCTATGGCAATAGCCAATTCGTAAAAACTCTACACGAACTTCAGCATCGAGTCGGGAGTGATAATTTCACGTGGAGTGCCTTGCCAGTATGCGGTTGGCTGGAAGATTTCACTTGGAACAATCAAACACAAGGCTCCGTGCTCAAGGGAGAACAGCGCGATCATTTTGAAGCTGCATTTGTATACCTTCCATCAATGTGCTGCTCAAGCCGTTCAATAAATGAATAAATTTACAGAGGGAGGCAATGCACCAGATAAAGAGTTTTACGAGCGCAGCGAAGTAGGACAACTTTTAGATCTGGTTGAAAAAATACAGAAAGATTTGCGTGAAAACAGCAGGAAGCTATCGAACAGTACGGCGTTACTCAACGGCCTCTATTGGCTGGTAATTATATCTGCTTTTTTGCTAGTGAAGGAGCTCGATCCAAAAGCGCTAAGTTTACAAGCGTTAAGCTCACCATCTGAGCAACTGACTTTATTTCTAGTTTTCATCGCTGCAACAGCTGTAGCAGAAATTGGTAAGCAATTGCTTCGCGGGGCTATGGGGCTTGATTCCTTGAAAAGACAGATATACATGGATCGCCGTGCTATGGGTGAAGTACTAGAGCTTTTACGCGAAATTGAACATGCAGTAGCAAAGCAAGAGGAATGGTCTGCGCTGAATCGTGCGTGGTTCAGATTAAGCGTTTCAAGATATGAAACTGATGCCTATGGGGAACTAGCCACTGGGGATTTAACACTTAGTGCTTTGTTCGGATGGATAATTGCTGCATTCGTTGGACGCAGTTCTCAAACAAGCAACTCAAGGGAAAAAAGCTGGAAGAACTAATAGGTTTTCCTAGCGCAATCACAAAGCAAAATATTGATGTTCACTGGGTCGTCTTTGGCTCCATACCCAATTTTTCAAGCAGCTTCTGATCGTGGGAGTGCTCGGGGTTGGGGGTGGTGAGCAGTTTCGGGCCGGTAAATATCGAATTGGCCCCGGCCAGGAAGCAAAGGGCCTGCAGTTCCTCGCTCATCTGCAGGCGCCCTGCCGAAAGGCGCACCATGGCATCTGGAAAAAGAATACGGGTCGTGGCAACCATCCGCACCAGGTCGAGCGGTTCGACGGGCGACGAGTCGGCCAGAGGGGTGCCCGCCACCGGTACTAGGCAGTTGATCGGGATCGACTCGGGAGTTGGGTCGAGGCTGCCGAGCGATTCGAGTAGCTCGAAGCGGTCTGTGAGCGATTCACCCATGCCCAGGATGCCGCCGCAGCACACAGAAATACCCGCCGCACCCACCGCCCGGATCGTTTCGAGCCGGTCCTTGTAGGTGCGGGTGGTCACCACCTGCGGGTAGTAGCCGGGGCCGGTGTCGAGATTGTGGTTGTAGGCGGTGAGTCCTGCCTGCTTCAGGCGTTCGGCCTGATGCGGTTTGACCATACCGAGGGTGCAGCAGACTTCCATGTCCAGTGCCGCCACCGAGCGCACCATCTCCAACACCCGCTCGAACGGCGGACCGTCTTTGATTTCTCGCCAGGCAGCCCCCATGCAAAATCGAGTCGAACCCGCCGCCTTGGCTGCCTGCGCCTCGGCCATTACCGCGTCGAGGGAACTGAGTTCCTGGGCTGCCAGGCCGCTTTTGTGGTGAACGCTCTGGGAGCAGTAGCCACAATTTTCGGGGCACAGACCGGTTTTGATGTTGCTGAGGGTACAAAGCTGCACTTCGCGCGGATCATGGTGGGCACGGTGGACGCGCTGGGCTTCGAAGAGCAAATCGGGCAGCGGCTGGTGATAGATCCGCGAAATCTCGGAGACGGTCGAGGGCATCGGCGCACGGCACATCGGAGCAGCAACAGCCTACCCGATCGCACGTCCCTATCCAAAGCAAACGACCCGCCGCCGCCCAGGATTGGGTGGTTGCGGGCCGCGTGAAAAATGCTCAAGGCGATCAACCCGCGAAGACGCGCTCCAGGTTCTTCTCGGCAAACTCCCAATTGATCAGATTGTCGGCGAAGGCGTTCTCGTAGTCGGGGCGCAGGTTCTGGTAGTCGAGGTAGTAGGCGTGCTCCCAGACGTCCATGTTGAGCAGCGGCAGCTTGCTCTCGTCGGTGATGGGGGTCTCGGCGTTGGGGGTCTTGGTGACCACCAGCTTCTCACCGTCTTTGACCAACCAGGCGTAGCCGCTGCCGAACTGGGTGGTACCGGCGGTGACGAACTGCTTCTTGAATTCGTCGTAGCTGCCGAAGGCATCTTTGATCATCTCGCCCAGCGTCCCGCCCGGCTCGCCGCCGCCGCCGGGGCGCATGCTGTTCCAGTAGAACGTATGGTTCCAGACCTGGGCGGCGTTGTTGAACAACGTCTTTTGTTCGGCATTTTTGGCGGCGGTACGGATGAGGTCCACCAGCGACAGCGACTCCAGCTCGGTGCCGGCGATCGCCTTGTTCATGTTGTTGAGATAGCCGGTGTGGTGCTTGCCGTAATGGAAGCTCAAAGTCTGAGCCGAAACGTACGGAGCGAGAGCGTTCTCGTCGTAGGGCAGCGGCGGGAGTGTATGAGCCATGGGGTCCTCTCTAATTGCCAATGGGTTCGGCATTCCTCCTAAGATCTAATAACACGCCGGTTCCGCTTTGGTCAGTGCTGTGCACGGCTGGCCGGACCCGCTTCTCAACCGTCCGGGTAGAAGCGCTATGCTGGTTCACGGTAGCCATACGGCGGTACCTTGCACGGGACTTTATGAGAATTTTGCAGACCCACGCCCTCAGAGGGCCGAACTACTGGAGCATCCGGCGCCACAATCTGATCGTCATGCAGCTGGATCTGGAGGAGTTGGAAGAAAAACCGACCAACTTGATCCCCGGCTTTGACGACCGGTTGCTCGCCCTGATGCCCAGCCTGATGCAGCATGGCTGCTCGGAAGGTCGCGACGGCGCCTTCATGGAGCGGGTGACCGAGGGTACCTGGATGGGCCACGTCATCGAGCACGTCGCCCTCGAATTGCAGACTTTGGCCGGCATGGACGTCGCCTTTGGCCGCACCCGCCAGACGAGCACCTATGGCGTCTACAACGTCGTGTTCTCCTACGTCGAGGAGGCGGCCGGGCGCTACGCGGCCCGCGCGGCGGTGCGCATCTGCCGCACCCTGGTGGCGGGGGAGCCCTATACCGAACTGGAGCAGGATATCCAGGAACTCAAAGAAATCCGCGAAGAAGTGCGCTTTGGACCGAGCACCGCCTCGATTGTCGAAGAAGCCCAGACCCGCGGCATCCCGCACATTCGCCTATCCGAGAAGTCGCTGGTGCAGTTGGGCTACGGCATCCATCAGAAGCGTATCCAGGCGACCACCACCACCAACACCAGCATCATCGCCACCGAGCTTGCCTCCGACAAAACCGCCACCAAGGGCATGCTCGCCTCGGTGGGCATCCCGGTCCCCAGGGGCACCACCGTTCGCCGTCTGGCCGACCTCGAAGAGGCCATCGAGGAGCTGGGCGGCTATCCGGTGGTGCTCAAGCCGCTTGATGCCAACCACGGCAAGGGCATCACCGTCGACGTCCGCGATCTGAAGACTGCCCAATCGGCCTACGACGCGGCGCGCGAATTTTCCAAAGAAGTGATCGTCGAGCAGTACATCACCGGCAAGGATTACCGGATCCTTGTGATCAACCACCAGGTGGTGGCCGTGGCCGAGCGCGTCCCTGCCCACATCACCGGCGACGGCCGCCAGAGCATCCATGAACTGATCGATCAGGTCAACCGCGATCCGCGCCGGGGCTTTGGCCACGAGAACGTGCTCACGCTCATCACCATCGACGAGATGACCCAGCGGATTCTGGATCTGCGCGGCCATACCCTCGACACGGTGCTGGCGGAGGGCGAAATCTGCTATCTCAAATCCACCGCCAACCTCAGCACCGGCGGCACCGCCATCGACCGCACCGACCTGCTGCACCCCAACAACGCCTTTTTGGCCGAGCGCGTCTCGCGCAACATCGGGCTGGATATCTGCGGCATCGACTTGATTTGCCCCGATATCTCCCAGCCCATCAACGAGGTGGGAGGGGCGGTGATCGAGGTCAACGCCGCACCGGGTTTTCGTATGCACATCGCTCCCAGCGAAGGGCTGCCGCGCAACGTGGCCGAACCGGTGGTCGACATGCTCTTTCCCCCGGGTGCCAAGACGCGCATCCCGATCATTGCCGTTACCGGCACCAACGGCAAAACCACGACCACGCGGCTGATTGCCCACATCCTGCGCGGTATCGGCCTGCGGGTCGGTTTCACGACCACCGACGGCGTCTACATCCAGAACCAGATGGTCATGAAGGGCGACATGACCGGCCCCTTTAGCGCCAAGCTGGTGCTCAAAGACCCGACCGTCGAAGCGGCCGTGATGGAGACCGCCCGCGGCGGCATCCTGCGCGAAGGGCTGGGCTTTCCGGTGTGCGACATCGCCGTGGTGCTCAACGTCACCGCGGATCACCTGGGGCTCAAGGGCGTCGAGACCCTCGAAGATCTGGCCCGCGTCAAGTCGGTGGTGCCCGAATCGGTCCACCCGGACGGCTTTGTGGTGCTCAACGCCGACGACGAGCTGGTGGCGGACATGGCCCACGACGCCAAAGCACCGGTGTCGTACTTCAGCCTCGACCCCCAGAGTCCGCTTATCCAGGATCATGTCTCCCGCGGCGGCATCGCAGCGGTATTCGAAGAAGGCCACGTCTCGATTCTCAAGGGCGCCTGGAAACTGCGCGTCGAGCGGGTGGTCAATATCCCGCTCACCCTATCGGGCCGGGCGGTCTTCATGATCCAGAACGTGCTTGCGGCCACCCTGGCGGCCTTTTTGCACGGTATCAAAATCGACGACATCCGCGCCGGGTTGGGCAGCTTCGTGCCCTCCCCGGCCCAGACGCCGGGGAGGCTCAACGTTTTCGACGTCAACGGTTTTGAGGTAATTGTCGATTACGCCCACAACCCGGCGGGCTACGAGGCCATCCAGCAGGTACTCGAGCGCATGGACAACCCCCGCAAAATCGGCGTCATCGGCGGCCCCGGCGACCGGCGCGACGAGGACCTGCGCAAATTGGGCTACCTGGCCGCGGGCATGTTCGATGCCGCCATCGTCAAAGAGGACGACGACCGGCGCGGCCGGGCTCCCGACGAGGCGGCGTCGCTGATTGTCGAAGGCATCAAGCAGCGCAACCCCGAATTTCCGTTCCAGACGATTCTCGATGAGGCGGAAGCGGTGGAGCATGCCCTGCGTAATGCCGCTTGCAGCGATCTGGTGGTGATCTTCCCGGCGGATGTGCAGCGGACGATTCAGATCATCAGTCGCGTCAAAGAAGAGTCTGACCCGGTGCGTCTGCCCTGAGCCGGACGGCCCGATAACGGCTGCGGGTCGATGCCCATCGCCCGCAGCCGTTCGGCCATGGCCTCCGCCCGGCGCTCCGCTTCGAGCCGCAAGCGATGCTCCCGCTCGGCCCGTTGCTCCGCCTCCAGTTGCCCTCGCTGCGCCTGCTCGACCAGCTCGCGCACCCGCTCGGGCGGGCTCGGTGAGGCGCCAGTAGATGCCGCAGTCCTGGCCGTCCGGATGGATTTGCCTCAGGCGTGGCTCGATCGAATCGGTGAGCAGCAGGCTCTGGAGGTGCTCCTGAAAATTTTTCACAAACGTGCCGTCCGACTCCGGCAACTGATTGTGAGCCGGCCGTGGTGGAATAGGAGAGTGCATAGGTCAAAGGCGAACTGCGCCGCGATCGTACTTTGGTGCAGGACACTCGTCCATGCACACGCGCATCCGGGCGATTTCGGCTATCATGCTTGTGCTTTTGCCGCCGGATTGTCCGGCACCCGACACCGCGATGTCCCCTGCCACCCGCACCCTACTCATTTCCTGCCCCGACCGCCGGGGAATCGTGGCCGCCGTCTCGCAGTGCGTGTTGGAGGCGGGGGGCAACATCTTGCGCTCCGACCAGCACACCACCGACCCGCTCGGGGGCATCTTCTTCATGCGCCTCGAATTTCTCTACGCGAACGCGCCTGCCGACGACGACGGCTTCGCCCGCTGCTTCGCGCCCGTGGCCGAGCGCTTTGCGATGGACTGGCGGCTGGTGCGCACGGGCGAACCCAAGCGCATGGCGCTATTCGTCTCGCGGCTGGACCATTGCTTTGTCGATTTGCTGTGGCGCCGGCAGTCGGGAGAACTGCCTGTCAAGATCCCGCTGGTGGTGAGCAACCACCCCGATCTCGAACCGGTGGCCGCCCAGTACGGTCTGCCGTACCATTACCTCGCGATTGACAAAACCAACCAGCCCGCCCGCGAAGCCCAGATGCTCAACTTGCTCGAAGGTGAGGTCGATTTCATCGTTCTGGCCCGCTACATGCGCGTACTGAGCCCACAGTTTGTGGAACGTTACGCCGGGCGGATTATTAATATCCACCACAGCTTCCTGCCTGCCTTCGTGGGCGCTTCGCCATACGAGCGAGCCTGCGAGCGGGGAGTGAAAGTGATCGGCGCCACCGCCCACTACGTCACCGAAGAGTTGGACGCGGGGCCGATTATCGAGCAGGACGTGGTGCGGGTCAACCATCGAGACCAGGTAGCCGATCTCAAACTCAAAGGCCGCGACATCGAGCGCGTCGTGCTCGCCCGCGCGGTCAAATGGCATGTTGAAGATCGCGTTTTGATCTATGGAAATAGGACCGTAGTTTTTGTTTGAGTTTATCTTGGCACTGAATCCTGTACTTTAAACATTTTCGCAGGCGGCAAATTGGCAGGAAATTTGGCTCCGTATCGGATGACCTGTCTTGCCGCATTGCGACAGTTACGGAGATTGATAAGTTGGAGCAGTTGGCCGGTGCCATTATCGATGCCGAAAATATCGAGGGCTTTACCGCCTACCTGGATTGCAACGCCTGAGATTTTGAGGAGCGGCTCAGATAGATCAATATCAGAGGCGGCCGCCGCCCGAAAGATTCAAGACGAGCACGCCAACGATGATGAGGGCGATGCCGATCAGGCGGGGCGCGTCGAGTACTTCGCGGAAGAGAACGACGCCGATGAAGGCGGTGGCCGCCGTGCCCACCCCGGACCAGATGGCGTAAACCACGCTCAGCGGCATCGCCTTGAGGGTCAGACCCAGCAAGTAAAACGCTGCGCCGTAGCCCAGTACTACCAGCAAACTTGGCAGGGGACGGCTGAAACCTTCCGACAATTTGAGCGCGCTGGAGCCGATCACCTCGCTGGCGATGGCGACAGCCAGCAGGATTAACGGATGCAAAGTCACCTCCCCCCAAAAAGCCCCTGACGGGCCAGACCAAACCATACCGCTTTCGGCGATGGAACGGGTGAAAATACCGCACCGGTCACTCCCAGCCACGGCTGCAATAGCCGTACCGGTTCTACCGGCCTCCCAAACCAGAGGCTAGACTATTCACGGCCGGCCTTGCCCCTGGGCGGTGAACGTTGTCACTCGCAGGGCTGGGCGGCTGTTGCTGTCAAGATACTTCCCGTGCTTCATCTGATTCGTCCAATTTGCGCATCGAGCGTCTTCGGCCTCGCCTGGGTCGAGGAGCGGTTGCTCGCGGTCGATCCCCACACCGGCTATCTGCTCGCTATCGATCCGTGCAGCGGCCTGGAGGTGATTGCCAATTCTCTGGCGGTGGGCGACTGGCTCGATGTCACCGGCATCGCCGCCGAAAACGGCGAACTGTGGGCTCTGCGCCAGGATGAGTTGATGCGGGTGGACCGCGAGGCGATGCGCCTCGAAATCGTCATGGATCTGCGCTACCGCGGCGAAGGGCTGGCGATCAGCGCCGATGAATGGTTTGTGAGCGTGTGCTCCGTTCAGCAGATTAGAGTGTACAGCCGCCTCACAGGCGATTGCGTGCGCACCTTCGACGCCCCCGGCACCGGCGAGGAGAGCCTCGTCTACGCGGAGGACCGCCTGTGGGTGTCCGACGCCGCCGAGCAAACGGTCTATTGCCTTGATCCCGAAAGCGGACAAGTACTCTCTAGCGCGCTGACGCCCTACGAGCAGCCCACCGGCCTGGCATTTGTGGCGGGATCGCTTTATGTCGCCTACTCCCAGGTTGAAGATTTCATCAAGCAGGAGCCCAACCGCTACAACCGCCTGGCGATCGACAGCCGCAGCAAGACCCTCATCCACCGGCTGCACATTTTTACCGAACCGGAAGGCCGCTATACTCTCTCCAACGGCTACCTGATGGAGGTGGTCTACTGCGAGGAGACCGCCGCCCTCGAACCGGCGGATCTCGAAAACGTCGTCTGGAAAATTGCCCTGCCCGCCGAATCGGACCGCCAAAAGCTTATCCGCGTCGAAGCCATCGGCCGGCCTTTTCGCGAGGAGGTCGAAGACGGCCAGCGCATCGCCGTCTTCGAGTTCGACAAGCTCGCTGCGAGCGAAGTGCAACTGTTTGGTTGGCGGGCGCTTTTAGAAGTGCGCGGCATCCGCTACCACGTCCCCGAAGCCTCGGACAACCCGTTTCCCGAGGAGTTCAAGGCCCACTATCTGGTAGATGACGGTTTTTTGACCATGGACGCGCGCCGGGTGCAGGAAGCCGCCCGCGAGGCGGTGGGAGATCGCACCGGGCCGCTTGCCAAGATGCTCGCCATCCGCGATTACGTCTACGACCGGCTCGACTACCGCATCCAGCGGGTCTCAGATAGTCCCGATGCGGTACTCGCCCGGGGCAAGGGTTCCTGCGGCGAGTACGTGGGGGTGCTCTTGGCCCTTGCCCGCCTCAACGGCATTCCCTGCCGGACGGTGGGCCGCTACAAGTGCCCGCCGCTGCCCGACTGCCGCCACTACCCGCTGATGCCCGAGTACAACCACGTCTGGCTCGAATTTTATCTAAACGGCCTAGGCTGGGTGCCGTGCGAATCGAATGTAGACGACACCGGCAGCCGCCCTTACCCGCGGCGCTACTTCATGGCTCTGCCGTGGTACCACATTGAACTAGGCAAAGGTGTCACCTTCGAAGCCACCAATGTGCGGGGCTATTCGCTGGCGGACCTGTCGCTCAACCACGTCCAGTGCACCATCCTCGAAGAGTTGCCCGCCCCATAGAACCGCCTAGAGCATCGGTCCAGAACCTAAGCCGCCTGTGAACGCCCAGCGGCTTCCTGTCGGGCTAGCACATGCAGATTGTGCACCACCGCCACCCGACGCAAATCGAATAGATTCTTGCGCACGCCCAGGTAACGGGCTCGGCGTCCCTGCCACTGACCGATGTGCGCCAAACTGTGCTCGACACTCACGCGCTCACGCAACTTCGCTCGACCCTCCTTTGTCTGCTGGCGTTCGCGCAACTCGACCAGCAGAAGTTCGTCCGGATGGATCGAGACACTGCGACCTTTGGGGCTGGTCGTGCAGCGTTCCTGTAGGGGACAGCGCCGACAGCGCGCGGCCGGAAACCGCACTTTCCCACCCACCTCAAAAGGCTGGGTGACGCCCTGTGGACAACGAATCCGCATCGCCTCCCAGTCGAGCACGAAGGCCGTCTTCTGGAAGTACGGCCCATTTCTAACCGGCCAGGCTTTGCAGTAAATACGCAAGTCTTCTGGACGAAGTCTGACCCACTCGCTGCTCAGATACGCCCGGTCGATGTGCAGTTCAATCAACTTCACCCGCTGAGGCTCCAGGTCCGCCTCGATGTCCCTTGTCACCGCCGCTTCCGGTCGGTTGGCCGCAGTAATGCCCACTGCGCGCACCAGGCCGCTGTCGATGTCTTTGAGCACGTGGCGCTTGTAGCCATCGATGCGCACCGCCCGGCTTTTGCGGCCGTGGCGCATCGCGGGGTCTTCGATGCTGATGCGCCGCTCGCGGCTGACTCCACGCCGAAGGACAAACTGTCCGCGCGAGTTGAGTTGTACGTCCTGCTGGTGGACTTGCTCGGCCGCTTGCAGACACCGTGCGACCCCAGCCTGAGGGGGTTGAGTTTGCCCGTCCAAGTAACTTTCCAGCGATTCGAGCGCCCCGAGCAGCCTTCCCAGAGCTTCGGCACATTCGTCCGGTTGACTCCAATCGATGTCCAGGGCAGCCTTCAAACTGCTGCCCGCGACGAGTGTGGTGCCTGTCTGCTCAGCCCATTGCGCCAGTCCCACCCCCGTCTGGCACACCATGATCCTCAATGCCTTGCGCATTGCATGGCCCAACAAATTAAAAGAATCCTCGACTCTCCCGGCTCCCCACAAAGGGCTCGAATCGAGGGCCGCCCGCAACGCCCGTGAGCCGAACCCGCCGTCGCTGGTGGCCAACTCGATGGTCCGCTCAATCAGGCGACGGTCGAGGCCGTGGGCGATGAGCGCTTGGCGGAAGCGTATCAGGGTGGCTTTGCCGAAGGGGGCTTCCTCGCAATCGAGGCAGTCGAGCACCATCTGCCACCGGCGGTCCATGGTGAGCACTTCAATGGTCTCGTCGTCGGAGATACCGGTGTAGGCCTGCAAGACAGTGGCCAGGGCCAGTTGAGCCGGTGGGATGGGCGGCTGACCGCAAGGGCTGTCTTTGTAGATGCCGGCCAGTTCGCTCTGGAAGGCGGCGTCGAAGAGTTGATGGCGGATGCGGCGCAGGAAAACGAACAGCTTGGCGCGACGGATACGCTTGAGGATAGCCTGCTCAGCGGGTGAGGGTTCCACTGGCGGCTGCCAGACAGAAGGCTGCATAGGCGAAGGAGGTAGAGGTCGTCTCCAGAAAAGAGGATGCGGCTTCTACCGTCAACTGCTGGTTCTGGACCGATGCTCTAGTCATCGGGTTCGGGCAACCTTGTGAATACTATGGACGTTTTTGGTCTGCTGCGCCTGCCACTGTCCACCTCGAGTTCCTTGGCATTGCTTTTACTGGTGCAAGGAGCAGTGCTCGCCCAGTCGCCATGCGAGCACCAGGTGGCTGCGCAAATCCAGTTGTTCCGCAGCAACGATGGAGAGGCTATTCGTGCGGCTGTGCGAACCCTCGGAAAACTCGGTGCTGCTGCTGTACCGGCACTGATGGAAACCTTGACCGACCAGCAAGAGGACAGAGGCGTCCGCCTTTCGGCTGCCCAGACACTTGGAAAGGTCGGCTCCGCTGCGGTGCCGCCCCTTATCGCGGCTTTAGAAGACCCGAGGGAGCAAGTTCGCATCGACGCGGCTTTTGCCCTGGGCCAAGTCGGTCCGGTTGCAGCTACAGCCCTTACCGAGGCTCTGCAGGCACAAAGCGTTATTCTGCGCCATTTTGCCGCCTTTGCCTTCCATCAAAATCCGCATCTGGCAGCCGCCGGTTCGCAAGATTTATTCGAGGCCACAAAAGACGAGCAGCCGCTGGTTCGGGCCAACGCTCTGAGGGCTCTATCGTCGATCCGACCCGTGGTGCCGCAGGTGGTGTCTGTGCTGTTGAAGGCACTCGAAGAGCGGGATGCGCAAGTTCGCACAGTAGCCGTACAGGCACTGGGCGAAATCCGCCTTGCTACCCCGGAAATCCTTACAGCTGTGAACGAGATGCTTCTTGATACAGACGAACGGGTCAGTCAAAGCGCGGTACGAACGCTGCTCACTCTGTCCAACTTGCCTTGATAATGTCGAGTACCCAAACCAAAAAAATCCCCCGGTCTACCACCTGGCAAGGGTGAAGAACCGGGGGAAGGCGGTACTCGATGCACTGGACACTTTAAAAATCGACACCTCGCTTGAGGTCGACGCCCTGCTCGGCGTAGTGCTTGTGGCAGACCATCTCGGAGTGGATGGTGGCAAGCTCGAAGTAGGCGGGCGGCTTGTAGCAGCGGCCGGTGATGATGATCTCGGTGTCGCGGGGCTTGCGCAGCAGCGCCTTGACGATCGGTTCGACCGGCAATAGTTCGAGATCCACCGTCGGATTCAGTTCGTCCAAAATGATCGTCTTGTAAAGCCCCGAGGCGATGGCCGCCTGGGCAATCTCCCAGCCGCGCTCGGCCTCGACGTAATCAATTTCCTGCTGTTTGCCGCGCCAGACAATCGCGTCGCGGCCGGAGCGGTGGTGGTCGATAAGATGCGGATAGCTCTGGTGCAAAGCGCGGATGGCCGCGTCTTCGGTGTAGCCTGTGCCGCCCTTGAGCCACTGCATGATGAGCACCCGGTGCGACAGGTCGCGGGAAATGCCCTGGCCAATCGCCTGCAAGGCCCGGCCCAAAGCTGAGGTCGATTTGCCCTTGCCGGCGCCGGTATAAATTTCAATCCCCGAGTCGCGGCCGTTGCCGTTGTGCTCGGGACGGCGGTGGGCGCGCATCTCCGAGTGCAAATTGGCCACTTCGAGAATCTCTTTGGGGGCGCCGCGGCCGGTAATGATTACCTCCAGATCCTGGGGCTTGTTGGAGAGGGCGCTCACCACCTCCGCTACCGGCAACAGACCCAGATCGAGCACCGGGTTGAGTTCATCGAGCACCAGCACCGAGTAGAAGCCCGAGGCAATCGCTCCCTTCGCGATGTCCCAACCCCGGCGCGCTTCTTTTTTGTCAAACGGAATCACCTGGTCCGGGCCGAAAAATTCGGCCCGGCCGGTGCGGACTTGATCAATCAGATGAGGGAAAGCACGACGGAGCGCCTCGATGGCGGCGTCCTCGGAATACTCGCGCCCCGGACCCTTGAGAAAACGCAGAAGCAGCACGCGGTTGTCGCGCTTTTCGGCGATCCCAAGACCGATCGAACGCAGCACCACCCCCAAAGCCGCCTGGGACTTACCCTTGCCCAGCCCGTCGTAGACGTGGATCTGGCCAATGGTGCGATCGGGAATGACCTGGGCTGTGAGAATGCCAATCTCCGCCATGGGTGTCTCTCTAGAAGTGTTGCGCCTGGCTGAACGGCCCCACTCTACCACGCCTGGGGCACATTTAGTATCCCAGCTTTGAATTTCTCCACATCTAGCGTCTCAAGGAAAAACCGTGCCGCAGCCTTCCCCAATGTAGCCCAGGGGCAGCCCGATGGGCGGCTCCCAAGCTCTAGCGCCCACCATCCACGCATCCCTTGACATATGCAACAATTTGCCTATAAAGTATCGATATGCAAATTGTTGCATCAGCCCAGTGGTTGGGCGATCGGGAGGGGTCATGGACAAGTCGACTTTGCGTGTACTGATTGCCCTGGAGCGGCGCTGGCTTTCTTTGAAGGCGGCGCTGTTGGGGACCACGGCCCTTGCCTTGCTGAATACCGATTGGTCGCAGTGGCTTCCCGCCGCCGAACCGGCCCGCGCGTTGCTCTCGGCGGTCCTGGGGATGGCGGCCCTGGCGCTGGTGACCATCGAAAGCAAGTAGCTGCGGCGTTCTTGCCGGGCTCAAGCCGCTCACATCCGCGCAGGTCCGGCAGTCGCCGATTTAGATCGCTGACCCGCGCATCGCCGGAGCGGCTGTAGAGCGCTCCTCAAGCTTGAACCGAGGCAGTGAGCGCGTCCATGCGCTCGATATCCTCAGGCCCCGGCTCCGGCGGCAGGAAATGCTTGAGCACCAGGATATGCTCCCAGAGCGCCTGGTAGAGATGGTGGAAGACCCAGGGCGGCAAGCCTCCCTCCGGCACCAGCAGCGTGTAGACCTGGGTGTAGTCGTCGTCGACGACCAAGTCGAGTGTTGCCGCCATCGTCGGCACCAGACCCACCCGCGGCAGCGGGTACGGCGCCTGCAGCGGGTGGGCGAAGTCGGCCTTGCCCGCCCGGTCAAAAGGGTACCAGGCGATCGTCATCGCCCCTTGAGCATCGCACTGAACGCGCACCAACCGCATCGCACACCTCCAAAGCGCTCGCCTGCCACCAGTCTGACAGAGCCCACGCCCGGCGGCGCATCCGAAGCTCGCGATCCCCCATGCCATAATGAAGTGTTTGCAAGCATTCACCATTTCTATGCCAGCCACGATCGCCGTCACCCACTTGGGCTGCGAGAAAAACCGCATCGACACCGAACACATGCTGGGGCTTCTGGCCCAGGCCGGTTACCAGATTGATTCCGACGAGGACAAAGCCGAGTACGTCCTGGTCAACACCTGCAGCTTCATCGGCCCGGCGCGCACCGAGTCGGTGCGCACCCTCGTCAACCTGGCGGAGCAGGGCAAGAAGATTATCATCGCCGGCTGCCTGCCCCAGATGTTCCGCGACGAATTGCTCAAAGAGATTCCCGAAGCGGTGGCTATCGTCGGCACCGGCGACTACCACCGCATCGTCGAGGTGGTCGAGCGCAGCCGTACAGGGGAACGGGTCAGCCTGGTGAGCGCCACACCGACGTACATCGCCGACGAGCATCTACCGCGCTACCGCACCACCACCGAGGCGGTGGCCTACCTCAAGATTGCCGAAGGCTGCGACTACCGCTGCGCGTTTTGCATAATTCCCCACCTGCGGGGCGACCAGCGCAGCCGCCCGATCGAATCGATCGTGGCCGAAGCGAAGCAACTGGCGAGCGAAGGGGTCAAAGAACTGATCTTGATTTCCCAAATCTCGACCAACTACGGCCTCGACCTCTACGGCAAACCCCGCCTCGCGGACCTGCTGCGCGCCCTTGGGGAAGTGGACATCCCCTGGGTACGGGTGCACTACGCCTACCCGACCGGCCTCACCGACGAATTGCTTACTGCCGTCGAGCAGACCGCCAACGTGCTGCCCTACTTCGATGTGCCCCTCCAGCACAGCCACCCGGAGGTGCTGAGGGCGATGAATCGCCCCTGGCAGGCCGACCTTAACACCCGGCTGTTGGAGCGTATCCGCGAGCGCCTTCCCGAAGCGACCCTGCGCACGACGCTCATCGTCGGCTTTCCCGGCGAGAGCGAGGCGCACTTTGCCCATCTGTGCGCCTTTGTCGAGCGCTCCGAGTTCGATCACGTGGGCGTGTTCGCCTACTCGCGCGAAGAGAACACCGCCGCCGCCAACCTGGAGGGCCAGATCCCCGAAGCGATCAAAAAGCGCCGCCGCCGCGATCTGATGCGCCTGCAGCAGACGATTTCCCAGCGCCGCAACGCCTCGCAGGTGGGCCGGGTGGTGCCGGTGCTCATCGAGCAGGAGAATACCCAGAAAAAAGTATGGCTCGGCCGTTCGGCACGCTTTTCCCCGGAGATCGACGGTCAGGTGATCGTCTGCGGCGGGGCCGCCCTCAACCAGTTGATCCCCGTGCGCATCACCGCCGCCACGCCCTACGATCTCTGCGGCGAAGTGTTCCAAGCCTGATACAAAAAGTTCTCCAAGAACACCCGGGATCGCTAGGGCGTGCTCTGATGGAGACTAAGGCGAGCACTATCGCCTGGATAAGTTGTCCTTATTCGAACCCTTCGCTATGCAACAGTCCCTGGACGGCCTGCCACCCGCAGGTACGCATCTCACCTGCTCCTACGCAAATCGCACCGGCGGTTTGCAGATTGTCCGCGTCACCAACGTTCCCGGCTGGTACTTTGAACGGGTCGTCTTCCCTGCCCAGACGATTCTGTTTTGCGCCCTGCCGGAGGCCCAGCTCGAAGTGTACACAGGCAGTCATGCGACGTGCCTGCTGGCGGATACGATCCCCTGCACCCAGCTGGAGATCCGCGAGATGGTCAGTTCGATCGCGGTTGCGGCGGATTGATAGGTGTCAGGTGTCAGAACGCGCCCTGACACCTGACCACTTAAGCATTCGCGCCGCTGACCACTTCCAAGATTTCCTGGGTGATGGAGGCCTGGCGCGCCTTGTTATAGACGATGGTGAGCGTGCTCAAAAGCTTTTTGGCGTTGTCGGAAGCAGCACTCATCGCCGTCATGCGGGCGGCCAACTCGCTTGCCGAAGATTCCTGCAAGGCGTGTAAAACTTCGCTGGTCAGATACAGAGGCAACAGCGCATCGAGCAACTGGGTAGGGTCTTGCTCGAAGATGGTATCGGCGGCAAATTCGGGTTCGGTGCGCACCTGTTGCTTTTCGCGGAGTACCTCGAAGCCGCCGCCTTTGGTGATGAGCTTGAAAGTCTCGTCCTCCTGGCCCAGGGCATCGGGGTCGAGGGGCAGCAGGGTCTGGACGGTCGGACGCGAAGAAATCAGCGAGACAAAGCGGGTGTAGACCAGTTCGACCTGGTCGTATTCGCCCGAGAGAAACGGCGCCAGGATGTCGTCGGTAATGAGCTGGTTGGCCCCTTCGAGGGGGGTATTGGGGTCGACGTTAGTGAGGGTCTTGGCGATCGGGAAGTTGGAGCGCCGGAAAAACGAGATGGCCTTGTTGCCCACCAGGTAGAGGGCGAACTGCTTGCCCTGCTGCTGCAACTCGCGCAAGTACTGCACGGTGCGGCGGATGATGTTGGAATTGTAGGCGCCGCACAGACCGCGGTCGCCGGCAATCACCAGCACCAGCACCTTCTGCACGTCGCGGCGCTCCATCAGCGGCGACTGGACGTCCTCAAAGCGCAACCGCGAGCGCAGCCGGAACAACAGACCCACCAGGCGGTCGGCAAAGGGCCGGCCGGCGAGCACCTGCTCCTGGGCGCGGCGGACCCGGGCGGCAGCCACCAGGCGCATGGCCTTGGTGATCTTCTGGGTATTTTTGACGGATTTGATGCGATCGCGTATACCACGTAGGTTCGGCACGGCCCGGCTCCTGGACGAAAATCTTCAAATTTTTTCATAATGGTACCATTACCGGGCACATTCAGGCCGCGCATCCATGCTGGCAAAACGCATCGTTCCCTGCCTCGACGTCAAGGCGGGCAGGGTGGTCAAGGGGGTCAACTTCGTCGGGCTGCGCGACGCGGGCGACCCGGTGGAACTGGCGAAGCTCTACAACGACCAGGGCGCAGACGAACTGGTGTTCCTGGATATTGCCGCCACCCACGAAGAGCGGGCAATCCTCATCGACGTGGTCTACCGGACCGCCGAGCAGGTGTTCATCCCCCTGACCGTGGGCGGCGGCATCGGCGATCTGGACACGATTCAGGCCTTGCTCGACGCCGGGGCCGACAAAGTGAGCATCAATTCCGCCGCCGTGCGCGACCCCGAACTGATTGCGCGCGCCGGCGAGCGCTTTGGTGCGCAGTGCATCGTGCTTGCCATCGACGCGCGCGCCCGCGCAGGCGGCGCGGGCTGGGAGGTCTACGTGCGCGGCGGCCGTACCCCCACCGGCCTCGACGCGGTGGCCTGGGCCGTCGAGGGCGAGCGGCGGGGGGCGGGGGAGATTTTGCTCACCAGCATGGACGCGGACGGCACCCGGGCCGGTTACGACCTGGCCCTCACCCGGGCGGTGGCCGAGGCGGTGCAGCTGCCGGTGATCGCCTCGGGGGGGGCGGGCAACTGCGAACACATCCGCACCGCCCTCACCGAGGGGGCGGCGCAGGCGGCATTGCTCGCTTCGCTGTTGCACTACGGCGAACTCACCGTGGAGCAGATCAAAGCGCACCTCGCCGCGCACGGCGTGCCCGTGCGACGGGGTTGATGTCGTCGGTGCTGCTGCGCAATCTGCCCATCGCCGTGGGCCTCCTGGGGGGCAGTCTGGTGGTGCTCAACCGGCTGTTGGGTACCGCGAACCTCGCCCCCGAGCAGACCCGCTCCGACGCACTGGGGCTTGCCATGGCGGCGGTGCTGGTGCTGGTGGGGCTTTTTTGGCAGCAGGTCCAGCCGGTGCCCCCGGAGGAAGTGCAACTGGTGGGTCAGCCTGTCGATGAGCGGTCGGAGCGCCTGGCCTATGCGGAAGCGGCACTGATGCTGATTCGGCGGTTGCTGCTGGAACACACCCGCGCCCGGGTGCTGCTCGTGTGGTGGCAGGGGGAGACGGCAATGCGCGCGGGCGTCTTTGAAGGACCATCCCCCTTCAAAGCCGGACCGATCGTCGAGCGGGTGCTGCGCACCGGCCAGCCGGTCTATCTGGTCGATTTGCGGCTGTTTCCGGGGCGGATCGAATTTGCGTATTTGCCTTCGAACCTGCAGGCGGTCGTCTGCCAACCGCTCGGCAATCGGGGCGTGTTGCTGGTGGGAAGTGCGGCACCCCGCAGTTTCTCCGAGCAGGAACTGGCCTGGATAGAAACCCTTGCGCAATTTCTCGATGAGCGATTGCGCGCAGCCGGATGAGCACTCAAAGCAGAAAGCTTTGCCCGGGCTGATCCCGAAATCTACTTACCGCATGCCGAGATTTACGCCAAAAGATGGAAGTGGCGTATTCGTACAGATTCGTACACTGGCACTGTGCAAGGTTTGAAGCCCATGGAGAGCCAGACAAGCATGACTGAAAGTACGCAAGATCGCATCAAGAGCGCTCTGCGCGAACTGGAGAGTGCCGGCCACCTGCCGATGAATGCCGGGCAACTGGTGGAGGAGTTGATGAAAGTAACCCACCTTGCCCGCAGCACGGTTTACCGTTATCAACGGCAGTGGCGCAAGCACGCCCGTCCGCCCCGCACGTCGCTCGATGAAGATCTGACCACGGCCAATCCACAGCAGCGGTTTTTGATCAGCATCCGCATGCCGGCGGATCTGCTGCGTTGGCTTAAAGCCGAGGGCGAAGTGCGCAACATCGGTTATCAGTCCCTGATTGTCGCTCTGCTCTACTGGAACAAAGAAAATCCACTGCTCACCGAGCAGTTCTGGGGCAGCGACGACGAGGAAGCAGAAGAGGACTCGTTGTGCACGACGGCCTGATTGCCAAGGTGTAGACGGATAGGTGAGGCCGAGAAGTCGCTTCCTGGCATTGCCGCCACATTTAGCCGTAGGCTGCCAGCACCTGGGCTGTGCGCTCGGCCGTCCGCTGCCAGCTGAACTGGCGTGCCCGCTCCAGGCCCTTGCGGCTGTAAGCGAGTCTGAGGGAGGGGCGCTCCAGGATATAGCAAATTTTCTCAGCCAGGCCACGGTAATCGTGCGCTGCAAAGCGCAACTCCGGCTCGGTGGTCATTTCCTCCAGGGCCGATCCCTGGGAGACCAGGGCTACCACCCCGGCCGCCATTGCCTCCAAAGGTGGCAACCCGAATCCTTCGCACAGCGACGGATAAACGAACAATTCGGCGTTGGCGTAGAGGAACGGCAGGTCGGCGTCGTCGACGTAGCCCAAAAATCGCACGTCCGGCCAGGGGGAAGCCCCCAACCCGGCAGCAGCGAAGATCGGGTGACCGCTACCTGCCACCAGCAGTTCGTAGCCCTCCAGGCCCAGGTGTTCGCGGGCAAAGGCAAAAGCTTTGAGCAGGGCAACGACGTTTTTGCGCGGTTCGAGCGACCCGGTGTAGAGGATGTAGGGGCGCACGATACCGTATCGTGCGCACAGCTCCGAACCCGGTGAGCGCAGGGCGGGGTGGAAGCGGTGGCTGACACCGTTGGGGATCACGGTAATTTTTTTTTCGCTGATGCCTGTGAAGCGGGTAATCTGCCGCCGGGAGTACTCGGAGACGGTGATCACATGGACGGCCCGGCGCGCCAGTGTCGGTATGAGCGCCCGGTAGTACAGCCTGAAAGCCGGTCGGTAGAACTGGGGGTAGGCCAGAGGAATCGCGTCGTGCAGCGTGATCACATTGGCCGGATGGCACAGCGGTGCCAGGTTGCAGGGATTGAACAGCAGCGTGCCCTTACCCAGGTGCGAGGGCAAAATCGCCTGCTCCCAGAGGTGGTGGTAGGCGAGCGTACCATGGGCCGGCTGCCGGACGTTGAGCGGCACGTACTCCGGCAGCCGGGCAACCACCTCCCGGCCGTAGCGCTCGACGCCACAGATGCGCGCTTTGTGCAGGAACCGGCCGTTGACGGCGATGGCAGACATCTTCAGGAGCGGGGCTTGCTGGAGCGCCGGGTGGAGAGGGATTGGAACCAACGGCGGGCGGTGCCGTTGCCGTTGGTGTGGGCCGCAGCTTCGGGCTGCCCTGGGACGGGGTCGGCCCCGTAGCGGTTGTAGTAGTAGTACTCGTCGTGGCCTTCGTTGGCGGCGATTGTGCCATTGACGATATGACCCAACAGCTCGATGCCGGGCCGCTTGAGGCTGTCGCGCACCTTGGCGAGCACGCGCTTGTTGGTGACGCCGGGACGCACCACCAGCACCAGTCCGCCACCGAGCGCCCCCAGTACCAGTGCATCGGAGGCGGCGGTGAGCGGCGGGGCGTCGAAGATGACGAGGTCGAACTGCTCGCTCCACAGGCCAAGCAGTTCGCCCAATCGCCTCGATTCGAGCAGGACTACCGGGTTGGGCGGTGGCGGTCCGGCGGTGAGCACCACGAGACCGGGTTGGGGGGTGGGGCGGACTGCCGTTTGCCAGTCGGCTTCACCCACCAGCAGCGTCGAGAGCCCCTGGCGGTTGTCGAGATCCCAGAGGGCGTGCTGGCGGGGTTTGCGCAGGTCGCCGTCCACCAGCAACACCCGCGCCCCTGCCTGGGCGCTCACCGCCGCAAGATTGGCGGCGGTGGTCGATTTTCCCTCCTGGGGGCTGGCGCTGGTGAGCACGAAGGCGCGCAGACCCCGCTCGCTACTTAAAAATTTGAGGTGGGTGCGGATCGAACGGTAGGCCTCGCTCACCGGCGAGAGCGGGTCGCGAAGCGCCATGAGCGGACCCCGGACGCTCTGGGCGTTCCAGCGCGGCACGCTTCCCAGAAGCGATGTGCCCAGAAGCCCCCGCGCTTCCTCGACGCTGCGCAGCGAGTCGTCAAAAAATTCGCGCGTGTAGGCGGCTAGCGCTGCGAGAATCAGGGCGAGCACTCCGCCCGCAGCCAGATTGAGCAGCGGCTTCGGCCAGGCTGGTATCTCCGGCACCTCGGCCGGTTCGATGAGCGTGGCGTTGCCGATGTTCTGCGCTTCGAGAATCCGGTATTCGTAGAATTTTTTCTGAAGTAGCCGGTAGGCTTCCTGGTCGGCCTCCACCTGCCGGGCCAGCCGGCGCTGGGACTCCTCCAGCCGGGGCAAAGCGGCCACCCGCGCGTCGTACTCGGCACTCACCCGGGCGAGCGCCTCGGTGCGGGTGCGGGCGGCCAGTTCTTCGACCCGGGCGGCGATCAGATCTTTGAGCAGTTGCTGGCGCACCGCGTCGAGGCGCGGCAGATCGTCGGGGACCGCCGCTGGCTCGGTCCTCCCGGTCCCCAGATTCGCATCGAGCAGCGAATCGGGCAGTCCCCGGCGGCCCAAAAGCCGGTCCGCCTCGCTCGCCAGCAGCGCCCGCAAGGCACCCCGCCGCTTGATAAGTTGCTCGACTTCGGGATAGCTGTCCTGGTACTGGGCGCGGGCCACCGCCAGCTTCGATTCGATCTCAAGCAAGGTCTTGCGCAAATCGCGCATCCCGTCGCTGCCGCTCAGGGCGCCGGCCACGAGCGCCTCTGGTTCAGAAAGACCGCCCATACGGGCGTCGATCGCCCGCACCCGCGCCCCGGCCTCCGAAAGGGCGACATCGGCCTGGGCCTGCTGGCTTCTAAATTCGGACAAAAGACGCACCGCCGCCTGCTGCTCCTCGGCGAGGGCGACGCTGCCGTACTGTTCTTTGAAAGAACGCAGTTTGCGCTCCGAGGCGCGCAGGCGCTGCTCCATCGCCGGCAGCTGCGCTTCGACGAAGCCGCGGGTCGAGGCGGCCTCCGCCCGATTTTGCTGCATGTTGAGGTCGATGTAATGGCGGGCGAGGGTGTTGACCACCCTTGTCGCCACCGCCGGGTCGCGGTCGCGGTATTTGATGACCAATAAGTCGGTGCGGCGCAATGCCTCCACTTTGAGGGCGCGCAAAAAGTCGGTGGTGGCGAGCAACTCCCCCGGCCGACGCGGATCGCCCAGTTGCAGATCGCGGATCACCCCGGCTGCCACCGGCCGCGATTGGAGGATCTCCGCCTGGGTGTCGAGGGGATTGCCGTAGGCGACCGAGCCCATCTGTCCAAGAGCACCGCGCAAGCCCACGGCCGTAGGGTTGTCAATCGCCGTGTCTTTCTGTTTGAACAATAAACGGCCCTGGGCTTCCCAGACCGGTGGCAGCGCAAAAGTCCAGACGGTAACAACCGTCACCACCGCCAGGGCCGTCCCCGCGGCGTAGGGCCAGTGGCGGTTCAAAATCCGCAAGTACTCGCGCAGTCCCACGCACTCTCCTCATCCATGCACCTGCAACCAAGAATTTACACCATGCGCAATGTATGCAGTCAAACACGCGACCTATCCGTATAACTTGCTGCAGTTGACTATGCAGCCTCAGAGGCTGCTTCCAGCTAGTTATGGGGGCATTTTTACGCCCGATCCGGTGCCGTTCCCCAGCCTTTGAAGTGGGTGATCGACAGCAGCGCACTGCACCACCGCCGCGCCTGCCAGTAAGTTTCGTGCTCGGCAAAGAAAAAGGCGTACCCCCAGGTTCCCGGCACGCTCGCCGCACTGTTGCAATAAAAAGAAACCTGTCCGCTCTCCAGACGGTAGAGCACCAGATGCCACGGATAGCCGCCCCGCCGCATCCGCCCCACCAGTTCCCCAAGAACCGGACCACCGGGGACGCCGGGGGCCAACGCCGCCGAGATCACTGCGAAGCGCTGCCCTTCGAGCGCTTCGAGCACATCGAAGAGCGTGCTGCCTGTGTCGATGTGCACCAGGGACGTCTGTCGGGGTACACCGCCCTCGTGCTGCAGAGCGGCGCGACCGGGAAGGGCGGCGGGATAGGCGTGTCGTTCGCTCTGCCGCGGTGCGAGGACGGCCGTCACCTCCGGCGCACCGGAACAGGCGGTGACGGCAAAGCCTGCCTCCTGCAACCAGTCGAGCACCTCGCCGCGCGGAGTGCCCACGGCCACCGCGCGGCGATCGGGCAGCATCCCGGCCAGGTGGGCAAAAAAACCGGCCTCCGGGGTGGCGGGGGCGTCCGCGTCCCAGACGACGATCGGCACCGGCAGATCGCCAGGTTGGGTTGGGCTTCGTCCTCGCCCACAGACCTCGCCCAGAGCGGCCATCTGTCCGTTCAGCTCGGTACGCCCATCTAGAAAGACGCGGTTTTGCAGCTGGAGCACCTCGATGATGTAGGCGGTGGCGTCCAACAGCGCCAGATGGTTGCGGTTGCTCAACTCCAGATACGCCAGGAAGGTATCTTTGAGTCGCTTTACCCGACCGGCCAACGCAGAGAGCACCTGTCAGTTCCTCCCATCGGTGGATGGACGGGCGGGCGGTGCTTTTCTGAGGAAGAGAATATCTTTTTGCAGCAACCGGCCGTCCGCGGGCGCGCGCCACTCCCCAGCGTCGTCGGCGTAGGCGAACCCCAACTGCGCGACGATTTGCAGCATCTCGCCCAGGGCCTTGCCGCCCGCGGCCCCCGCTTCGAGCGAAGTTTCGATTACCAGGGCGTCCACCCGCCGGAGCAGTTCGGTCGCCCCCTCCAGCACCAGGTGCTCGGCCCCTTGCACATCAAGCTTCACCAGGCCGCGGCCGGTGAGTTGCTTGGCGCGGGCGACGGCATCGAGGGTCGTGACCGCAACGGTGCGGCGGGTCTGCTGCTCCCCTGCATCCAAAAGCGAGCTGCCGTAAAGCGCACCGTCCACCAGCAGGGTCGTCTGGCCCTCCCGCTCGGCCGCGGCGGCTTTGACCCATTCAAATTCGGGGTGGGCTTTGATGTGCCGATCGCGCCCGGCCCGGACGTACTCGTCCAAAAGCGGCTCCACCAGCACGAAGCGCGCCTTCGGAAACAGCGGCTGCATGGTGTGGGACCAGATCCCCGAGGAACCGCCCACGTCCAGGACAAAATCGGGCACAAAGCGCGATCCGAGGCGGCGCAGCGCTTCGAAGGCGGCGCGCAGCTCCAGTTGCACCCCCTCGGGCACCGCCGGCCCGATATAAGGCGTCAGGTCCTCGGGAGCGCTGGGCAGGGCGCGCTCGAAGCGATCGTCGGCGGGTTCGCCGCGCTCGAGCGACTCGAACAGCCACGCGCCGACATCCCGGGCGGCAAAGGCGGGGGCGGCGGCGGCGGCCCGCTCGCGCACGGCGCGCTGGGTGGCGGGGTCGCACAACCGCTCGGCGGCGCGGCGAAAACTCGCCGCCTCATAGTCGGCCACCTCTCCGATACCGGTGCGCAGCACGAAGCCCGCCGCCGCGGTGCGGCGGCTGCCCAGCACCAGAATCGGAATCCCGGAGGCGGCCATCAAAAACAGCACCCGCGTAGGCAAGCTCAACCGGGCAATCGCCTGCTGGTCGTCATCCGCATCGAGGGTGCCCGAGGGCAGCACCGCGAACGGGTAGTTGGACAGTTGCGGCGCCAGTTCTTGTTCCGGCACGAAGCCGCGCAAGCGCAGTCCGTCGCGCTCCAGTTCGGTCGCACTCAGGTTGCGCCACGGGGGCAGACTCGCAAACCAGTCGAGCTTGAGCCCGGAGCCTGCCACCGTCCGCCGCAGCCGCTCCAGCCAGTGCTCGCCCCAGATGTTGCCGATGAGCACACCGGTCTTTGAGCCCAGGACGCTCGCCTCGGGCAGTTCCGGCCGGGTGCGCACCCGGCCCGGCTCCACCACCGGCGGCAGTACCCAGAACTTGAGGCCGTAGCGCTGGACGTAGGCGGCGCGCATCTCGGGGGAGATAGCCAGGCGCAAAGACGACTTGGCGAGCAACTCCGACATCAACCCGTCGGGGATGCCGTCGCCGTAGAGGGTGTGGTCGTCCATGATGTAGGTGCAAAGCGGCACGCCGAACAACTCTTTGATGGCGATGGCGGTGAGCGCGTCGCTCGCGTAGTAGGGAATGCACACCACCCGGCCGGCGGTACTGCCGCGCAGGGCCTGGATGACGTTGTAGAACACCAGATGGCGGCGGGCGTCTCTGTGGGCGATCAGGGTGCTGACCGCCCCGAATGCGTGCTCGCCGCCGTAGTCGTTGCGCGAGCGCACCGAGAGGATATTCGGGCAGCCGGCGAAGATGCGCCGCACCAGCACTCCGGTGCCGTGGCGCTCGTTGACTTCGTTGCCGGTGATCACCACATCGGCCGCGCGCAACAGCGCCAGATCGCGGGTGATGAGGGCGCGCAACTGCTCGGGGGGCGGATCTTCCGGCAGCACCATCTGGCTGCCCAACAGTTCGCGCAGGCGCTCGCGCGCCGTCGCCGTCTCGCCGGTGAGTTCGACAAATCTACTGAGCGGGTCCGATGCAGTCATCGCGGCACAACCATCGTCTGTCCGAGCTTAATCGATCAGCCATCGGAGTTCCCCGACACCTGGACACGCGAACCCGGCCGCGGCAATCCGGCCGCCTGCTGCAGGCGGTCCGCCAGCACCGCGTGCACCCCTTCGACGGTGCACTGACCGGCGGCAAAGGCGTGGGCGGTGCCGCTCGCGGCGCGCCACACCGCGGGCTGATCCGCGTAGTGGGTCACCGCTTCAATCAGGGCGGCCGGGTGCATCGCCCGGCGCACCGCCTCGGGCATCAGCGGGTTGAGAAACTGCTCGGTGGCCGAACCGTCCGCCAGGTAGGCCACGATCGGCAAGCCCGCCATCAGGTAGTCGGTCAGGCGCGAAGGAATCGAGTATTTGCTGTATTTGTCCTTTTCGGCGGGCCAGCAGGGACCGGGCAGGTAGGCGAGGTGACACTCGAGCAGGATCGATTCGACCTTTTCGTTGGGCACGTAGCCGCGGTAGACCAAGACCTCCTTGAGGCGGGCGGGCAGGTAGTTGCGGATCTGCGCCTCGGGGCCGGCGTAGACCAGTTCCAGTCGTGGATAGCGCCGGGACAACTCGTCCCAGGCCGCCGCCAGGCACTTGAGGCCCTCAGTGTAGTAGAGCGAACCGACCATGGCGATGCGCAGCGGCCCGCCGGATTGGGGCGGGCTTTGCACCGCTCGGCCGAGGCTGCGCACAATCGGAAAAATCTCGCAGGGAGGACTGGGGAACTTGCGCACCTCCCGGCGAATATTTTCGCTGAGGGCCAGCACCCGGCTCGCCCCGGCGAACAGGCGTCCAAAGCCCGTCATCGCAGCGGGGTCGAGGCCGCGCGGGTGCATCAGGTCCATGATATGCACGACGTAGGGGCAACCCAGTACGCCCAGCAGCGAAACGGCTTTGCGCGCGCTCGTCTCGTCGATGGCCACGACGTGGGCGACGTCGCAGCGGTAGTCCCGCTCAAGCAACCGCCGGTACTTGGCGCTGATTAGTTCGTTATGACGCCAGACCGAACTCATCCCCAAAAGCCCCATCACCTGCTCAAGCCGGCCCTTGCCGCGCGAGAGGGGCCACCAGTCGAATTGTTCTTCGAGCAGCAAAGACTTATCCGTCTCGCTAAACCCCGAGGCAGAGGACCAGTAAAGGTGGGTGTAATCTTCAAAGGCGAACAATCTGAGTAGTTGAACGCCGGTTCCGTGGCTGTTGGAAAGGGCAAAGGGTGTGACGATACAGATCTTCATGTGGTTTTGCCTGAGCCCCTCACCCCGCGCAACGTCTCCCCTGTCGCACACAATACCACTATTGAACCGGGAAGTTTAACCCAGCCGCCTCAAATTGGTTTGTGCAATTGGAGTCCGCTTGCCGTCCACCCACCAGCGTAGGGAGCCTCATCCATCGGAGTCGGCAAATCCCAAAGCCTGCTTCAGCTGAAACCAGCGACGGCGCAGCTTCCAGAACTTACTGCTTTTCATGCTGTCTACAGTTGCCCGAGTCTGCCGAAGTTCAGTCTGGACTTGTTTCAAATTAGCTTGGGTTTGCTCCAGGACAGCCTGGGTTTGTTCCAATGCGGCCTGGGTCTTCCGCAGTCCGGCCTGGAAATCTTCCAACTCCGTCCGGGCTGTTTGCAGGTGTGTTTTCCAAGTATCTTTTTCGACCTGGAACTGTTCTTGTAGGTTGAGAAGCCGGTGGCCAGTCGCCTGAATATCGGATCTCAATCTGCTATTTTCGGTGCTCGAATAGTGCTGACTTTTAACGACGACTTCGTAAGCATCTTGTGAAACACTGATATGATTCTCGATTAGCTCCGGCTCGACGCCAACCACGGCCAAATATCCTTCAGATCCCTCGATGGGTGAGAGCCGGTCGATATACTGGATTCCCAGGCCACTCTCAGGCAAAGGAGAACGGTAGGAGTCGAACTGAGAAAAACAACTTTTAGATTGAACCGGCTTGAGCAAGCAACTGGCTAAAACATTGTGTTGTCCCAAAAATACCGTTTCTCCAAAAACGTTGATCACGAGATCGCGAAACTGCTGAAACTTAAACTTGTGAAGATGAAATTCGCTAATCCAAGGAGAATCACGGTAGTCATTTGGGCAGGAAAGAAACAGTTGGCCACCGGGCTTGAGCAGTCGGCGCAGTTCCAGAAGAAAGTCTCTTGGCCGCAGCAGATGTTCAATTGTCTCAAAAGAAACAATCACATCGAAGGCGGCGTTCTCCAACTGGGGAACCGCGTGCGCATCGGACTGCACGAAGCGGACGGCCGGATGGCTATGGTGCTTTTGGGCATACTTGATTGCCTCGCTGTCGATCTCAACCGCCACAACCTCGGTTGCTCCCTGCAGTGCTAGATATTGCGAGCCGTAGCCACTGCCGCTGGCGATGTCGAGCACCTTTTTTCCCAAAGCAAATGGCGCCACAAAAGCGTAACGCACCATATGCTCTATCTGACCAAGAGCGAGTTCCTGGTCCAGTTGCTCGGTCATATGCCGCTCTCCAGTAAATGGGAGATCGGTGTTTTGGTCCTGCTTGGCAATCTCTGGCTCGAACATAGTGGTTCTTGTGGTCCTTCTGTACGGTGGAGTGCCCACAACCCCTGCCGACGCTCCCGCGAAAGCAGGCCGTCAATTTATCCATGCTTTTTCTGGCTGTTCCTGCCATTGTAAGCCCAGGTCTTTGGAGAGTACAGGCTTTTTGAGCACACAGGTAACCGTCACAGTCCGCAATTCTTCCAGGGACATTTGTGCGAAGCGGCCCTGCACTTGGCCCTCGAAGCCGTCGGGCAAGTCTTGCTTTACACATTCAAGCTCAAGAATTTCGAAACCCGCCTGCTCAAAGCACACTTTGAACTCCTGTGCCCTCAGTCTATTGACCAGACCGTCCGTCCAGGTTTCATCTTCCGCCAGCATCGACCATTCGTGGTACCGATGCGGCTCGGAGTATACGCGGTGGTCCCTGAGGTCGATCAAGTGAAAAGCGATACCCCCTTCGGCCATGAGCGCGAACATTTGCCTTGCAGCCATGGGAAAGTCCAGAAAATGTTCGAGCACAGCCCAAGAGGACATCAGTTGAATGCTTTTCTGCGGCACAGTCGGCTGTTGGATATCCATAACGGCATGCCGGAGTGCTACTTTCGACAGGCCGGCAGCCAGGTCGCCCCGCTTCAACGCAGCCAGTTCAAAGTGGTAGATCCGCTCCAGAAATGCGGAGCGTTCGATACCGGACCAGTGCCAGTCCGAAGGCCGTGCCAGAACATCGGTGAGCAATTCGTAGATCGCCTCGGCCGCTCGACCTATGTCTGCTTCAGAAATATCTACTGCAACATTGTCAACCGTGCCATTGATGTACATCGCAGCCGAAACACCGAAGGGATGGTGCACGCCACAGCCCATTTCACAATAAGATTTGCCGACAATAGAGGTATACTTCAGCAATGTAGTGCACACATTTTGGGCGACGATCCGGATATATTCTGGACCGTAACGCCAGAATGTATCCTCCATCAGGCTGCGTTTGGTCCGGGTATACACCTTGTCTAGATAAAAGTTTGTATCGACGTAGGCAAAAGCAGACAAGCCTTCGAGTGCTAGGCGCTTGGGCTCACGGTTTAATTTACGGAGAATGCCGTCAATTATGTTGTAAGGAATGTAAAGTGAATCCATATCAATTGGCGTTTGATTGATAACTGCTTGAATAGCGTTGTAGCGCTCTGATACAGAAATTTCAACCGCCTCCAGGTGTTCGGGAAGAGCATCAACGAGTCTTTTGGGAGTCGACCGAGCTCGGTGGCAACTCGACAAATAATCCAGCAACTGTTGGACGGCTCTGTGATAGTCCTCCGGCACTACTTGTGCTGTTTTTAGATAATCTAGGCTGGTCCTGGACAGGCTAAAGACTTCCGCTGCAATTTGTGCTGTGGATGCGTCGGTCGGCTTGAAGTTGTCTAAACAAACCTGAATAATTGCCGCTTGAGCATGTTCAGAGTCCGGGTGGCGCAAGCATACTTCAACAATCTCGAGAATTTCTGCTGAGGCGAGCGGGGCCAGTTTCAAATACATCAGTAAAATCTCAACCACCTGCCGAACCTCACCCTGGCGATCGGCCGCTGTTGCCCGACTTAAAAGTAGATTGATGATTCTCAGAATCTCAGAAAAGTTATCTTTAACGGTCAAATTTTGCAGCAGCGTTGAAGCTATTCTGTATCCCTCGCTGCTCGCAGAGCTTGAGCTTTGCAAGCGCCGTATTAAAATGTCGGCGATCCTCGATTCTTCGGTAGGCGAGTAATCGCTGAGTTTGAGGTTGCTCATCAGCGTCTCGATCGCTCTGTAAGCAAAACGAGGATAGCGCAACGCAAGCTTTCTCAGAAACGGTTGAATGCCTTGGGTTATCCGCTCTTTCAGCGTTTTTCGGGCTTCGTTCATAAATTCCCCTATCGGCAACCTTTTCTCCTTGGAAGCATATCACCCGCCGCTGCAGCCGGGCTTACCGCAAAAAGGGTACACGACGAAACGCTCTGTTGGGTCACTCGTCGTTCGGCAAACCGAGGCGCTGTTTTAGACTGAACCAGACTTTTCTGAACTTCCAAAATTTGCTGCTCTCCATCGCTGCGATCCGGAGCTGGGCCTGCCGCCACTGCGATTGCCAGTAGTCTGCCGCCGCAGCCGCTGCGGCACTTCCCTCGGCGGCTGCGGGAGCGGGCGGGTCCACAGAGGGAGTGGCAGGCGGTTCGGGCGCCGGCTCCGCGTGCGAATAAGCGGCCGGAGGCGCTATTTCCTGATAGAGCAATTGTTGCGCAGCAGAAAGCAGTACATAAAGCTGACGCCTGCTCCACTGGCCGGCATCGCCCCGGGCAAGGTAGTGGCGCAGGGCATACTGCTCTCGTAGGTGTTCCTTCGCAGTCAGAGCCGGCTCGGTTCGGGACTGGCGCTGGCAAAGCGGGTAGGGGTAGTAGGCAATCTTTCGTCCGTGAGCGAGCGCAGATGCAAGCATGCGACCGGTGTGTAGACCGTCTGGCCGAGTCAAGTTTGGTGCGTAATCGTCCAGCGCACCGACAGGAAGCAGCACACAGGCAGGCGCCTGTCCGCTTGTCTTCAGCAGTGCAGGAAGCGGGATCTGGGTCAGGTTCACAGCCCGATCGGGATTCCTCGAATCCAACACAGAGCAAGTAGCCATTTCAGCCTGGGCAGTCTGCAGAGTTTGAAGCAGTTGTTCTATTGCGAACGGCATCGCTACACTACTTGCCTCAAAAACAACCACGAACTTGCCGTTGATCATTTCTTTGAGACGCTTCCAGGTGACATCCACTTCGAGGGCATGGCTGGTTCTAAGCAACCCGATCCGTGGGAAAATCGCTCCGGCCTGCTGGAAGATAGAACTGTCCGCTTCGCAGCGAGAGAAGTTGCACAAGACCACAACTTCTAGATCCATGTGACTCTGGACACTGAGGCTGTGCAGACAATTCAACAATTGCTTGTCGGCTTGAGCGCAGCAGACGACAACGGTTACCTGCGGACAACCCACGCTGGGCGACGACAGAGGCTGTCGGGGAAAAGCCTGCTGAATGTAGGTGAGTTTCTGGGTTAAAAGACGCCGATTAATTTGCTCCAACTTTTCGTGCGTCGGTACGTTATGGGGCTGCGGGGGTTGGCACAGTACTTGTAGTATGGCATCCATCAGACCAGTGACATCCCTCGGCGCAAACCAATAGACGCCTTCTGTGCGTTCGAGCAGTTGCAGGGTTTCGCGAAAACCACCGGTGTCCGAAACAATCAGGCTGATGGGCAACTGTCCCATCTCCAAAGCTGTGTTGGGGAAGTTTTCTTGATTGCTGGTAAGACAAACAACTGGCGACGATAGTCCGCGAGTAAATGCAATAGCCTCCGCACTGGAGAAACCAGAGTAAACTGTATAGTGAATCTCGTCAGCCAGTTCCTGTGCGATGTACTGCCGGCTGTCGATGTTCTGGGGTCTGAAGGTTTCCAGGGCGACCACTCTGCCGACAAAATAAACCTCTATGCGCTCCTTCCAGTAGTCCGTCAGTTGTTTGAGCGCTTCGACGAAAGTGCATAATCCTTTTCGCTCTTCAAGACGACCAAAAAAGACGAGGGATCTTTTCTGAGTTCTAGGGGGCGTTTGCCGCTCGGATTCTATCTCGGAAATCGCAGGCTCTACGATGGGCACAAAATAAGGTTGATGTCGAGCGTGGGCCGTCGACCAGCCGTAGGATTCCACACGCTTCTTGAGTGCGTGCGATGGGAAAAATGCTAGGTCCGCACTTTCAAAGGCGGTTTGCTCAAGGTGGGATGCCTGCCAGTAGTAATCCAAATACTGAAGAACAAACTTGTCGTGGCTCTCATAAACCCACTCCAGGCAGCCGTGCATAGTGATTGCGACCAGACAATTCCGTCCGAGCAGACCGGCTTCTTTGGCTTGGATGGTCCGAAAAGCCGTTCCAAACAGTTCATGATGCTCCACGTAAATATGGGCCTCATCGAATGTGTGAACGATGGCCTGCGTAAACATCATGTGCAGGAAGCTTTCGTAGTCAAGCAACTGCGAATCGATCCTGGCATCGCCAAGGATGGACCTGTGTGACGACTGCAGATCGAGTACTTCCTCCGCTTCACTAGCAGAAAAGATGTGCTTGATTTCGGGTATTTTTGATTCGCCTCTAAATCGATGTTCACAGACCGAAATTAGCAGGATAATGTACCATCCATCCTCGGCTAGTTTGCGGCTCAAGGTTCGATAATAGGTCCCGATACCACCATTTCTTGACAATCCTTCTTGCTCTTTTCCTTCGAATTCCCTGGTGACCAGCAGAGCTACTTTCGCTGCGTTGCGATTCTCGAAGATCCCAGCAAACTCCGGTTTGAAGTAAATATCGCAGTATCGACCCAACCTCGGCCCTGTCATCTATTTATCTCCATTTCCCTCAACCGCCGCTGTGGCATCCAGTCCTCCTGCGGCGGATAGGTTGTCAGTATGTACAAGTAAGCCGCATACGTTGGACTTGCCGTGCTTGCGCAATCTTCTTGCATCGCTGCAGGAAGCCAGCCGGCAGCCAAGCGCCACAATGGCACAGTGCCTTGGATATCCTTCGCCTTCATACCCACATAGGTACCCGCTCCTGCTCTGAGAGCCTGCTGGACACCGCTTTCTTGGGCGCAGTCAGAGTGCATCGTAACTTGCAACGTCCCTGGAGTAAAGCCGTTTTTGCTTGCCGGAGCGCCGAAACAACTTGACGCCGCAGTCTGCTGGGACTAACCTGTGCAATGATGAATTCCTGTTGAAGAGTGACTGTACATAATACAATGGACGGTATGGGGCTTAAAGTGCATAGCTTACCGGACGATTTGCACCGCCCGCCAGGCAAAAATTTCTCCGTCCGCTTTCGGCACAATATCGTCCAATTATTGGGTGATCCCCAGGCTTCAAAAGTGGCAGTGCTCGTCACCAGTGAGTACGAAGGCATCTTTAAAAATGGCGGCATCGGTACATACTATAAAGTTCTAAGCGAGATGCTCGCCGCCGAAGGCTGGTATGTCATTTTAGTACTGTGCTTTACCGAAAAACACTTTGTCGGCACATCGGATCTTGTTGCTGTTAAGCATATTTTTTCTGCCGACGCCCTTGAGCAGGTGGTCCGCCTGCAACCTATGCACCATGAAATCCTGCATGATCTGCGCTACAACGAAACGGATCGGCAGGGTTTTGGTTGTTTGCTGCTGCTACAGGCTGTTATCGCCCACTTCCAAGGCGCTGTGGTTTATGTCGAATTTCCGGAGATGCTGGGTTTCGGTTTCTACACGGTTCAAGCCAAGCGGGCGGGTTTGCTCGGACCTAATTGCATCGTTGCCATCACACTCCACAGCGGATGTGAGTGGTTGTACGAAGCCCAGGACAAGCACCTTGAAGAAAATATCGACTGGTTCTGGTCCGTCTGCTGCCGAGAACAGGTCTCCTTCGAGCAGGCTGACCTCGCATTTTTTCCTTCACAGTTTCTAAAAATGAAATTGGAAAGTTACGGCTGGATGGTCGAGCGCGCTGTGCACATGCCCAACTTTGTCCCGGTTGTGCAGTTGCCGGTTCGGCAGGAAAGCCGTGGACCGGAAATTCCCAAAGGGAAGGTACCGTTAGTCTTTTTCGGTCGCCTGGAGGACCGCAAAGGTTTGTTTGTTTTTGTCCATTCGATCAAGCTCTTACCCTCTGTTTTGAGGGATACCCTTCACATTCTGTTCGTGGGCAAAGTTGTGCAGTTGCAATCCTCCCAACTCAGCCATCTCGACAGCCGCGAGTACATAGAGCAGGAACTGGCAGGCGTGGCCTCCTTTGGTATTTACACAGATCTCTACAGTCGAGAGGCCATCCAGTTCGTCTATTCTCTGCCGGAACCGCTCGTCTGCTTGGCGAGCCCCCAGGAAAACTTTCCCAATAGCAGCCTGGAGATGGGGCAGTTGCCTATCCGATTGGTCGTCTCCGATACGGGCGGTTTTCGGGAGACTTTGCAACTGATTGGCCGTTCGGCATCTGTCTACTGGTTCAAACCGAAAAACGCCCAATCACTGTGCCAAACACTCGTGCAGGCCCTGACCGATGCGCCGCAAACCATCGAATCCGCCGACGCAGCGCGTCTGAAGCAAATCAATCGTGAGTTGCTCGACCGCAAGGTCGGGTGTATCGACCGGGCGCTGCGGGCAGTCGAACACTCGATTGACGATGGACAGCCTATCGTCACCATCGCCATCGTCCCTCGACAATCCGGTGTCTATCTGTTGGATTGCCTTGCCGGTATCGAGGCCCAGACCTATTCCAACAGGCAGGTTGTCGTGCTTTGCACTACCCAGGCTACCCAACCGCTGCCGCAACTTTTGGAGCAGGCTGGAAGCTTGTATCCCAACTGTAAATTTGTCTATCTCGACTGCGACGATGCCATTTTGGAGGTCTGCAAATCCTTGCTGAAGGCCGAGCAGAACGGTTATTTCCTTGCCCTCGATGCGGACGACATTCTCAAGCCCTTCGCCATCGAGAGCCTGATTCTGGCTGCCAAGCGGGTGGACGCCGCGGTAGTTGCAAGCCCCGTCCCGCAGGGCAGCCACACCACCAGTGCCAGTTTTGCCGGCGGTTCGTTGCCGGGTATTCTCAATATGCCGGCCTCCGGCCCCGGCCGATGTCTGGCTTCTGTCCAGTTTCTCAAACGCCTTGGTCGGACCCAGGGCACGGACATCCAGGCCTGCAGCCGGGAGCTCATCGCTGCAGCCGCAGCCACCGGAGAAGTTGGCCTCTACTTTCCCTTTGCCCTGTGCGAACGCAAGCAGCCGCTGGTTGCGCCGCCGCAGTGGTACTTGTCGGGGCAGGCGCAATTTCAGCTGGAGCAATTGCTGGCGCAGGTGCCTGCCTCCGCCTGGCCCAAGCGCCAGATCCATCTGCTGGTCTCCGCTGTGCGCCAGCTGCTGCAGCTTTCAGCCAGCTTGCGCTTGCAGCTGCAGCAGGCGAAGGAGCAGGCGCAGCTGCAGAGCGAACAATTCCAATCAAAAGTTCAACAGCTGCAAGCTGATGTCCCTGCCCAACCGACACCCCAGCTGCCGCCGCCCGACAACAGCCTTCACCTGGCCAAGATCGAACAACTGGAGATCGAGATTGCCGCCATGCAGAGCAGCAAGTTCTGGAAGCTGCGCTCCCGGTGGTTCAAATTGAAAAAGCGCCTGGGACTGGCCATGGACGAATAGTGCCCGGCTCACTGCGGCCCGCGCGCCGGGCGATACCGAGATTGAATTGGCTTTTGCACAACTTTGATCAACGTCTTATAATGCTTACGCCCCCGCAAACCACACAGAAAAGCCTGAAATGTATGGCCGATAGCGACTACCCGATCATCTGGCCTGCGATCGAAGAGGAAATTGCCCCATTCTTGAAGTATTGCCGAGGAATCGTGCTCAATGCCGGCTCCGGCTGGCGGGCGGTCCAGTTGGGCCAGAAGCACCTCAGCATTGACATTGTTCCTGACAGCTGTCCGAATGTGATCGCCGATCTGCACGGCTTACCCCTACGCGACGATTGTGTCGATACGGTTGTGAGCATCGCCGTGCTGGAGCACACCCGCTTTCCATGGGTGGTGGCCCAGGAGTTTTACCGGGTACTGCGCCCGGGCGGGATGGGAGTGATTGCCGTTCCTTTTTTGCAACCTCAGCACAGTTCTCCGCACGACTACGTCCGCTTTACAGAAAGCGGATTGGTGGAATTGATGAGGTACGCCGGGTTCGAGGTGGTTGAGACCGCCCATGTCCATCATTTTGGCCAGACGATTGCCTGGCTTTTGTGGGAGTACCTGGAAGCCAACCGGCCCCACGGCTTTCTGCGTCCCCTGTGGCTGCGGTTCATCCGCGCACTCTCACAAGGCAAGTTGCTTAGGGGTAACAGCCCCAATACCCACAACACCCACTACGCAGTTGTGGTGAAGCCGGGGGGAGAAAGTACACCGCAAAGCTGCTATCGACAGGCCATCGAAAGTACCGAAGCGGATTGGTTCTATCCACTTCTGGCCTGTCCGCGGAGCCACCAGCCGCTTCTTGGCGATGGCCAAGCGCTCGTCTCGGCAGATCGCCAGTGGCTTTACCCCTTTCAAGAGGGCCGCCCCCAAGTGCTCCACGCTGAGGAAGCGGCTCCTACGATCTGTCAGGAAAGACATTGATGAACACGAGTGGATGGGCGGCCGGCGTGGGCTGCAGCGAATGGACCCCGACCTTCCAAGCGTCCTGGGACGAGGCCGGCAACGGCAGCAGGCCGGCGAAGATCGCTGTACTCGCCACCAGCGAGTACGAAGGCATCTATAAAAATGGCGGCGTCGGAACGTATTACAAAACCCTGAGCGAACAGCTGGCCGCCCAGGGCTGGCATGTCGTTCTGCTGCTTTGCGGGGGTTCGCAGACGTTTGGCGGCGGGTCTACTCTGCCTGCCGTCCGGCGCATCTACTCCACCCGGGAGGCCGAGCAGGTGCTGGTTCTCCAGCCGGTGCACGAAGCGCTCCTGGCGGCTTTCAAACCAGATGTCGTGCGCGAAGAGAGCTTTCGCTGCCTGCTGTTTGTCCAGGCAATTGCCCATTGCTTTGCGGACACGCCGATATTCGTCGAGTTCCCGGAGATGATGGCCCTCGGGTTTGACACCATCCAGGCGAAGCGGGCGCGGTTGTTGCCCAAGACCTGCACAGTGGCCGTTACCCTGCACGGTGGGCACGAATGGGTCTGCGAAGCGAACGAGCGATTCGACGATCAGAACCTGGATTATTTCTGGCAGGTAAGTGCCTGCCAGCAGTACACGTTCGAGAATGCGGACCTGCCCTACTTTCCTTCGTACTACCTGCGCGACCGGGTCGCCAGTTACGGTTGGCGAACGGAGCGCGGTATTCATCTGCCCTACTGCGCTCCGATCGTTCATTTGAGCGGCCCGCCCGTGTCGGCCGGGGAGCCCGTGGGGATCGGCCGCAGACCGCTGGTCTTTTTTGGGCGGCTAGAAGAGCGAAAAGGGCTCTGTACGTTCGTCGAGGCGCTCAAAATGCTCGACGAGCCAATCCGGCGGCAGCTGCACGTTTTATTTGTCGGCAAATCGGTCTTTTTGAACTCCCCGGAGCTGGTCAACCGCACAAGCGATGAGTACATCCAGGACCAACTTGCCGGTGTTGTCAGTTTTTCTATCCACTCCGATTTTTTCAGTAATCAGGCCATCCGCTTCATCCACGCGCTGGAACACCCGCTCGTCGTTCTGGCAAGCCACCAAGAAAACTTTCCCAACACGGCTTTGGAGATGGGACAGTTGCCCGTGCAACTCATCGTCTCAGATACCGGCGGTTTTCGAGAAACCCTGGGGCTTTTGGGGCGCTCGCAGGGAGTGCACTGGTTTTCACCCAAAGACTCGCGCTCGCTGGCTCGAGCCGCCAAGCTGGCGCTGGCCGAAACGGCACCGGTGCAGGATATCCCGGATGCGGTCAGATTGCAGGAACTCAACAAGAGCCTGACACAGCAAAAATTGCAGCACATTGCGCAGGTTGGTGCGCGACCGGCCGCCCTGAACCAGGATCGCGATGCCACCGTCAGTGCGCTCGTCCTCTGCCGGGAGGGCAGCTCGGCTCTGTCCACCTGCCTCCGGAGCCTGGATATCCAAACCCGGAAGCTGCAGGCGGTGGCCGTTCTGCTTGCCTGTCCAGTGGACAAAGATTTTCAAGCCCAGCTTGACACCCTGCCCCGGGACCGGTACACCTTCTTGCACTCGCCGGTGATGACAGCAACCGGGATACAGTGCCGCGACTGGTTCGCGCGCACCGGCAGCACCCATCTGCTGGTACTCGCGGCTTCAGACCAACTGTTGCCCGGCGCCCTCGAGGTGCTGCTGAGCGCGGCCGTCTCCGCTCAGGCGGTCTTCAGCCCGGCGCTCGCTCAAGCGAGGGCCGAGCGCGCCGTCAATGTGATTCCCGTTTCTCTAAACGGTCTGTTGCGGGCGGTGGAGCTTGCCTATCCCTGCGGCCTCTACGAGCGCCGTCTGGTCGAATCGCTCGCGCCGCTGGTGGCAGAAGGCCCCGCCGCCGGTCTGGAATGGCTGGCAGGAGCCGTTGCCGGCGGCGCGCAGATCGCCCATTATCCCTACCCGCTCTACACCTGCGGCCGGGCACCCGCAGCGCAGCCGGGGGCGGTTCTTGCGGTGAGGGAGCAGTTTTTTCTGCGCACCTGCCTTGCCCGCCTGCCTGTTCAAACATGGTCGCCTCGCGAATTCTTCTTGTTGTTGACGGCTTGGCAGCAGTTGGTGACTTCTCAAAAATCGGCGGCAGAGCAGTTGCAAAGCAACTATCGCGAGCTGGAGAGAGCCTGGAAGTACGTGCACAGCCTGCAGGAGTTCTACGCCGACTTGAAGCAGCAGTCCCAGGTCGAACGCGAAGGACTGCAGACAGAAATTGCCGCCATGGAAAGCAGCAAGTTCTGGAAGCTGCGCGGGCAATGGTTGCGGCTCAAGAAACTTTTGAGACCGACATGGCAAACACCCCCCCGCAGATAATCGCGGGCGACACCCTGCGCGTCGCGTCGCTGAGCACCTGGGATCTCCAGGGAGGAGCCGCCCGGGCCGCCTACCGGCTGCATCGGGGATTGCTGCAGCTGGGCCAGGATGCGACGCTCCACGTCCGCATTCGCCACTCCGACGACCCGAGCACGCGGGCTGTCTTGCCGATAGAAGCTTCTGCGCAACTGGAGACGCTCGACGATTTGGCCCGGGTGCAGGCGTACTACATCGATCACAACCGGACGGATCTGTCCAATACGATCTTTACGCTGCCCTATCCCGCCGTCGATCTCAGCAGCGTGGCCGCAATAACCTCCGCCGATATCCTGCACCTGCACTGGGTGGCTCGCTGGCAGTCGCCTGTGACCCTGAGCAAGCTTGTCGAAGCACACCGCAAGCCGGTGTTCTGGACTCTCCACGACATGTGGGCTTTCACCGGCGGCTGTCATTTCTCGGCAGGGTGCGAGGGCTATCGCGAGTATTGCCGCAACTGCCCGCAACTGCAGGACGATCCTTACCAGTTGCCGGCCATGCTGCTGCAGGACAAAATCGACTTTTTAGACGGCAAAAATTTTGTCGTGGTCGCCCCCAGCCGGTGGCTGGCCGATTGTGCAAGAGCAAGTACATTTTTTGCCCACAGCCGTATCGAGGTCATCCCCTACGCCCTCGATACGGCTATCTTCGCTCCCGTCGCCAAGCCGGAGGCAAAACTCGCCCTCGGCCTGGAGGCGCACTCTCAAGTGATTCTCTTTGGCGCCCACAACTGCACCGAGCGCCGCAAGGGTTTCTCCGAGATGATCGCCGCTTTGCGTCTATTTTTGAAGCAGCCGCAATTCCACGAACGCATCAAAAACCAGACCCTTCGGCTTTGGTGTTTTGGCTACATCGGCTCTTTGGATCTGGCGGATCTGCCGGTGGTGCACCTGGGCGAAATCCGCTCCGACGAGGAACTGCGGCGCATTTATGCTGCCGCCGACTTGTTCTGTTTGCCGTCGCTGGAAGATAACCTGCCAAACACGCTGCTAGAAGCGATGGCCTGCGCCACGGCAGTGATTGCCTTTGCTGCGGGAGGCACCCTCGACGTGCTGCAAGATCGCGTGCACGGTCGGTTGGTGCCGGTGGGCGATGTGCAGGCCCTGGCCAGGACGATCGGCGAGTGCCTGCAAGATCCCCAACTGGCCGAGTACGGCCGGCAGGGCCGCCGACTGATCGAGGCGCACTACGCGGGGACGACGGAGGCGGCCCGGTATCTGGAGCTGTACCGCGACGTGCTCTTGGATCAGCCGCGGTCGGTTTTACAGACCGCTACAGCCGCGCGGGATGCAGCAATCCAGGCGGCGGTGGAGACAACCAGCGGCCCGACTTTTGCCGCGATGGCCAAGCAGGTGCAGTCCGCATGCCTGAGGCTGGAGGTGCAGGATCTGCGCTCGCAGCTCGAGAAGACCCGGCAGCAACTGCATGAGACCTGGCAGGAACTAGAGGCGACCCGGAAGGATTACTGGGACTCGCAAGGTCTGCTGTGGCAGACGCGGGGAGAGCTCGACCGGAGCCACTATGCCCGGCAGGCGTTGCAACAACAAATCGCAGGCATGGAAAGCAGTAAATTCTGGCAGCTGCGCAACTCCTGGTTTGAGCTGAAAAATAAGTTGGGGATAGACACCGATATGTCTCCAGGCATTGAGGAGCAAAAGAAAGAACCGTGAGACGCCCTGGGCTGCCCGGCCGCTGAGCGACATCGGCAGATGGGGCACCCGGTGCGCCATGGCTTGCCGATGGACGCAGGTGATAAAGTGTTACCGCCCATAGGCGCACGCCATGCTGGATGAGCGACTCGTCAAGATTATCGAAGACAACGCCGAGGCGCGCTTGAAGCTCACCTCGCTGCTCGAACGGGTCACCGCCGAGCCGCCCAAGGCGCACGGCAGCGCCATGGATGTGATTATCACCCCCAACGAGGTGAACGGCCGCCACGGCACCGGGGTGCTCATCGACCGGCTGTTCGGCCATTGCCCGGATGTCCTTTCGATCCGTTCGCGCAATATCTATGGCGGCGAACAACGCTTTGGGGCGGTGGATCTGTGCCTTTCCCACCCGGAAGGGACGCGCCTGCAGGCGTTTTACAATGTCATGCGCGTCCTGGCGGGTATCGAACCGCGGCGCATCCTGTGCGTTCCTTATTATGTCGAAGATGTGATGACGGCCCTGGCGATCAAAGAATTGTTCGACGTGCCGCTCGCGGTCTGGGTGATGGACGACCAGAACATCTCGGTGCAGACGATCCCGGACGGACTGATGGGAGAGCTGTTGCGCAAGTCCGGTCTGCGGCTGGCCATCTCGCCCGAACTGCAGCGGGCCTACCAGGCCAAATACGACCTGCCCATGCACTTTGTGCCCCCCGTCGTCCCCGACGCCCTGCTGTCGCGCGAGGCGCGGCCACCCGCGCCGGATAGCACCGAGGCCCGCATCGGGGCAATCATCGGCAACATCTGGAGCGATCGCTGGCTTGCGATGTTGCGCGAGACGGTGCGCGGCACCGGGATCCAAGTCCACTGGTACTGGACGGGCGGCTCCTGGCTCGACCGGGAGCAGACCGACCGCGCCACCCTCGAACGCGACGGCATCTTGCTCAAGCCGCCCATCCCGACCGAGGCGGGCCTGGTGGCCGATCTGCGCGGCCGGATGTTTACGGTGGTCCCCTCCGGGACGCTCGATGCGTTCGACGACAACCCGGCCATCTCCCGGTTGAGCCTTCCCAGCCGCATTGTGTTCATTCTGGCCACGACCAACACCCCGATTATCGTGCTGGGCAGTCCCGAGACCGCCGCCGCCCGCTTTGTCACCCAGTGCGGCATCGGGACTGTGAGCGCCTACGAACCGGCGAGTTTTCGCCAGGCGGTCGAGTGGGTCACAGAGCCCGCCACCCAGCGCAGCTTGCGCGAGAACGCCGCGAGGCTTGCCCCCGCCTTTGCCGCCCGGGGCACCGACGAGTGGATCTGGGGGTCGCTCGCCGCGGGCCGTCCCATCGACGATCGCTTTGCCCGTCTGGGCGGGGCGGCCGGACGATGAACGGGGCGTCGGGGCCAGGCGTGAAACAGGAGCGTGGAATGGTTTCGTTTCTGGGCAGAATCAAAACGATCAAAGATCTGTTCTTAGATAAGCTCGACAGCATCCTCGAACGGGTCGAGGCCATCGAAGCCGCGGCAAACACGACGCTCAAGAGCGTGACGACTTCGCTGGAGGCAAGCACCTATCTAGTCGACAGCCAGAGCCGCGAGAGTCTCGATCAAGAGATGTTCCTTCAAAAAATTTCGGCCTTCCAGGCCTTTCAGGCCGAGGCGCAGCACAAGCAAGCCGAGCGTCTGACCGCCTCGCTGGAGAAACTGGCTGCGGGCCAGAACCCACTGCCGGGAGCGCCGGCCGAGCGGCTGAAACCGGGGGACACCCCCATCATCGTCCGTCTGACGGATTCGCCCCGGCCGGTGCTGGCGCTTGTTGCCCATCTGTACAGTTTTTTGCCTGCGCGCACGGCGGCGGTGACCGCCAAAGCCGACGACGATGCGGCGGCGTTTTTGCAGGAGGCGGGTTTCGCCCTCGAAGTTCTCGCCGCACCGCCGCGGGCGACGACCGCCGTGGGTCTGGTGCGGGTGGCTCCGGAGGCGAGTGCCCTGCCGCTGCTGCAGGATTTTGGCGAACTGGGTTGTGCTGTGGTGGCCTGCGAGTACGGCGACAAACCGGTTTTGAACTGGGAAGCGGGCGAGCAGGTGGCCCAGATGCGCAGGCGGGGTTACCACTGGCACATCGTGCTGTACACCACCGGCACCGATGGCGAAACTTCTTTTTATTGCAACCGGAATCTGGCGATCGAAAAGGGGCGCGGAGCGGTGCTGTTTTTTCGGGAGCACCCACTGTTCGCGCAGGCCCACGATTGGTGTCGGGCGGTGCTGCCTGCCACTTACTTGCGCTGAGTGGTCACTGGGCGATTTCGTCCCAGCGCTCGGTGTGCAGCACCACGCGGTAGTAAGGGAGCGTACCGGGGATCTCGATGCGCTCGGCGCTCTGGATCACCTGTTGGGCCTTGTCCGGGTCCGCCGACACCTCGACGCGCAGGCGATGATCCCCGCGAAAGATTCGCTTTTTGAGCAGGCTGCGGCCGTAGGTCCGGTCGATGTCGAAGGTGCGCTCGTTCAGATGCTGCCCCGCAAGGTGGCGGTCGATGATCCGCCTGTGCTCTTCGGCCAAGGGCAGGCTTTCCAGCCAGTCTTCGAGGTCGATGGTGCTCTGGCGCACCGCCGCGTCGACGGCCTGGCGCAGTTGTTCGCCCTGCCCGGATGGCAGTACCGACTTGAGATCGTTGTAGGCGCCCATCAGTCCCTTGAAGAGCCGGTCGGTGCGCGCACGGGCATCCAGGGCGAGCTTCGCCCCGAGCAGACCTTCGACAAAGAACTTCGCCACCGGCACCTCGGTGGGCACGCGCGTCTGGCGGTCGAGCAGGAGCATGTCGTACTCGGCGTGGCGCGGCTCCAGGGGCTGCACGAAGGCGCATTTTTGCAGCTTTTCGCGCTCGCTGGGCAACACGTCGCTTTCGAGGGCAAGCCGCACGTAGCGTCTACCGGTGGTCGCCTCGCGCTCGACGACGTGGCGAAACACTTGGGAAGGGTCCATCTTCAGCAGGGCCAGAAACCGGGGGACTTCGGGCCGCCCGCTGTCGGTATAAAACCCCGCCACCAGCACCCCCGGCGAGATGCTGCGGTTGCGCCGGATAATTTCGGCCAGTTGCCCGGCCAGTTTGCCCGAGCCGCCAATCAGATCGAGACCCTCGTGCAGCATCGCCCGGCACAGGGCGAAGGTCGCACAGCCGTTATCCGCTTCGAAGCGGCCCGCCCCGGCCACCGGGTCCTGCAGCGAGTTGCGGATGTGGTGGCCGAAGTATTCGACCAGACGGTCAGCGCCGTCGAGGGGCACATCTCGCTCGGAGAAAACGACGTTGTCGCGGTGCGGGTCCACCACATGAATGACCAGTTGCTGAACGCGAACCTCACCCGGGTAGCGCATCGAAGCTGGCCCCCTGTCCACAGCAATTAGAACGATTATCCCCCGTGCTTCCAAAAAAAGTAGCCGCGCACCGAAGTGGGCGGCTAGGGCAAGGAGTGGACTGCAGCAAACTCATGAGCGTCGCTACTTTTATTGACGCTGCGGGATCAATTCGCCCCTACCCACCGATGTCGAAGCGTCCGCCGATCCGAAAGGTGGTGCCGGGGGCGGGGTTGGCATCCAGGTATTCGTACTGGGTATCGGTGAGGTTGAAGACGCTGCCGGTGAGCGTAAAGAGCGGCGTGATCGGAATTTCGACGTTGAGGTCGAGGGTGAACCACGAGGGTACCCGGGTGCTGTTGTCCCCGCGAAAGCGGTACTTGCCGTCGTCGTAGCGGGCCAAAAGCGTGGCGGTCAGCCCCTTGTTGGCATAGGTGAGGGCGCCAATTGCGCTGTTGTAGGGGATGTTGTAATCCTGGTACTCCTTGAAGTTGGGATAGGTGAAACTATCGATGTCGTCGGAATAGTTGCCGTAGGGGCGCGCGTCGACATTCGTCCAGATCGCCCGAAGCTGCCACTGATCCGCAAAGCGCCAGTCGGCCGAAAATTCGATGCCGTTACCCCGGCGGCTGCCCAGGTTGATCGTCTGATCGATGATGATCGATTCGGTGGTGCTGCCCGGCGTAAAGTTCGGGTTCAGGAAAATTCGGCGCTGGAAAGTGTTGTCGACGTAGGTGCTGAAGTAGGTAAGCTTCACAAACAGGTTGCGCAGCGGGCTGTAGTCGACCCCCACGTCGAAGGTGATCCCCGTCTCGGGCTTGAGGTTCGGGTTGGGAATGCCGGTGTTCTGGCCGTAGGTGCCGGTGCTGATATACAGGTTGTTAAGGCTCGGGGCGTTGAAGACCTGGGAGTAGTTGCCCCGCAGCGACAGGTTATTGGCCAGGTTCACCCGCACCCCCGCCGCCGGGGTGAGAATCTGGCCGAACTGGTCGCTGTAGGTGTATCGCACTCCGAAGTTGGTCTTGAGCAGGTCGCTGAAGCTGATGTCATCGACGATAAAGATCGAAGTACGGCTGGTGGCGACGTCTTGATACGAAACCGTAAGCACATTAAAGTCGTCCCGGTCGGTGTTGGTCTGCACATAAATCCGGTCTTGCACGAAGTTGGCGCCGACGCTCAGGATCTGCCCAGGCGAGAGCTGGACATTGTAGGTGCTCTGGACTTCGAAGCGCTGGCCTTCGATATAAGGGCGAAACACCGGACCGACCTGCAGTTCGCCCACGCCGCTCGCGGTGGGACCGTTCGCTGCCTGACCGCCTAAGACGTCCGTGTTGTAGTAGTACAGGTTGGGCCGGAAAAAGTTCAGCGATTGCTTGTAGTACGCGAGGTAGCTGTTGACCGACTGCGAAGGCGAAATATCCCAATCCCAGGTCAGGGATGCCTCCGTTTCACTCAGGCTACGCTGCCTGAAAAACGAGTCGTCGCCCTGGGCTCTTTCTGCCTGCGGGAAGGCGGTGCCCGTTGGAACGGAAAGATTGCCGGCGTAATTTCGGGAGTAGTTGAACGGAAAAGCGAGGGTGGAGGAAGGGGTGACCGGCAGATAAGTCTGCACTGGACAGCGCACCTCCTGGCCCTGGGCGTTGAGGGGCAAAAAGCGCGCCGCCACGCCGAAATCGTTGTTGAAGTAGGTGCCGTTGGAGGTGGTGGTGGGGCCGGTAAAAAAGCCGCAGATGTTGTAGTCGAAGTAGCCGGGGCTGCGATCGCCGATGCTCAGGTTGTGCTGATTGAGGCGCAGGGTCAGTTTGTTGTCGGTGTCGGGTTTGAAGGTGAACTTGCCCATATAGTTGTCGTTGCCGACGTGGGAGAGATCGTTGATCCCCTGCACCTTGGTGGGTGGACCGACCTCGGGCTTGAGAAAACCGTAGAGATTCGTGCCGTTGGGCAAACTGCCGTCCCCGCAGGCTCGACCCAGGGGACCGACACAACTGGAACCAGTCACCACGTCGTTGGGGCCGTAAAACTGGGGCGAGGTGGGCAGCGTGAAGCCGAACGGGTAATTGTTGCCCGCGGCGATGCCGGTAAAGATCAAGTTGTAGGAAAACGTATCGTCGCCGCCCGAGTACTTGCCCACGAAGCGGTTGAACGAGTAGCTGCCGTACTGGTAGCTGAGGCTGAGTTTGGGCGGTCCCTTGGGCGTCTCGGTGATCAAGTTGATGACGCCGCCCACCGAACCGGAACCGTAGCGCAGCGTCGAACCGCCGGTGATCACCTCAATGCGCTCCAGGTCGTCGAGTACCAGCGCGGAGACATCCGAGCGGCCGTTAAAGGGCGATCCGAGGCGCACGCCGTCGCGCAACACCACATACTGGGTGTCGCCGAAACCGCGCAGGAAGTTGGCGCTCAAATTACTCTGGCCACCCAATGCCGGGGTGGAGTTGTTGAAGCCCGGAATCAATAGCAGCGCGTCGGAGACGGTCACCGCCCCTTGGGCCTGAAAATCTTCGCGCTTGATGACATTGACCGATTGGGTGGAATCGCGCGCCCGGGTGGGGCGCCGGGTCGCCGTCACCGCCACCTCGTCGAGAAAGTCGCCTTCGTCGGTCTGCTGGGCGGTGGCAGGCTCCTCCGCAGTAGCGGCCGGCGCAGGAGTTGGAGCGGCGGGGGGCGCCTGGCCCACCTGCGGTTCAATGACCGGCTGTGTCCAATCCCACGCGGACGGCACCGCCTTCAAATCGATCGCCTGGCGGCCGGTGTGCTCGCGCAGCAAATCCTGCGCGCGGATAGGCTCCGGTGCGCTCGCCCGCGCCAGTACCGGGGGGGGCACTTCGGCAGACACCGCGCTCGTCCACCCCACGGTGAACGAACCCGCAAGCAATACCAGCGCGCTTACAAACCGACTCTCCATTCCACTCCCGATTCTCTTGTTCATCCCGATTGCTCCTCACAAATCAATCAACCAATCTTGCTCGCGGACAGGCACACCAATTGGAAGCCGGGCAAACAGCTCTGCCATCGGCATATTCTGATGAAAGATTCCAAAATGGAATCGCTTTATCAACCTTCAAAGCACTAACGGGTGGGGGGACAGGAAGATAATTGCACCTGCAGTTAAACCGCTGTCGGCGCAAAAATCACACAGCCTGAGAGTTTGGCCTCTCAGGACGCGACCTACCTTCTCTTTAGTGGTTAACGATACCCATCACCCCTATGCGGTATTGTAGCCAAGACCACTGAGTAGCCAATTTGTGCAGCATCTCTGACATAAAAGGCGCCTGCCTGCAATGCTGGAATCGACTGGATAACCATTTGGAATTACAGATCTAAGTAACAGAAACCGGCCGCTTCCCGATCCGCCAGACTGCGGCGAGCATAAAGTACTGCAATACGGCTTCCAATTTCTGACCCCGCATGTACCCGGGCTGGGGAGCCGCGCCGGGTGCCGGGGCCGGTGGGATTGTGATAGCCTGCTACGGTTGGCGGAGGACCATGGCAACCCCCTTGCGTCTGGCACTCATCGGGCTGGGTACGGTCGGCAGCGGCGTCCTGCGTATTTTGCACGACACGGCCGGGCGCGACGCGCGGCTGGGCACGGTACAGGTAGTGGGTGTGGCCGTGCGCGATCTCGAAAGACCCAGAGACCTGCCGGTGTTGCCCCCGCTCACCGACGACCCGTTCTCACTGGTGCGCGATCCGGAGGTGGATGTGGTAGCCGAGGTGATGGGGGGAGTGGATCTGCCTTACCGGCTGTTGACCGCGGCGCTCAAGGCGGGCAAGCACGTGATCACCGCGAACAAAGCCTTGCTTGCCCGCCACGGCCAGGAGTTGTTCGCCCTGGCGCGCGCCCAAAATCGCCAGTTGCGCTACGAGGCGGCGGTGGGCGGCGGCATCCCGCTCATTCAACCGCTGGAGCAGTGCCTGGGGGCCAACCGCATCCACTCGGTGACGGCCATCATCAACGGCACGACCAATTACATCCTCACCCAGATGGCCACCCGCCAGATGGCCTACACCCAGGCCCTCGCCGAAGCCCAGGCCCTGGGTTACGCCGAGGCCGACCCGGCGGCGGACGTCGAGGGGGCCGACGCCCAGGAGAAGCTCACGATCCTGGCCAGCATCGCCTTTCGCATCCCGCTGCCGCCTCTGGAGGCGATTTACCGCGAGGGGATCACCGCAATCGATCTGCCCGATGTGATCAACGCCCAGCAGTTGGGTTTTGGGATCAAACTGCTGGCCCTGGCGGAGCGCTGCCCGGACGGACGGCTCGATCTGCGGGTGCACCCGACGCTGGTGCCGGTCGATCATCCCCTCAGCCGGGTGGACGGTGCCTACAACGCGGTGCTCATCGAGGCGGAACCGGTGGGGTCGATCATGTTCTTTGGTCCCGGGGCCGGGGGCGGTCCCACCGCAAGCGCGGTGATTTCCGATCTGATCAATATCCTCGCCGACCGGCCCGCCGGACCCACCCCCGCCGACTTTGCCCAACCGCCGCCTGGTTATCTATCCATCGACGAAGTCCAGACCCGCTTTTATATCCGCCTGCGCGCCCTCGACCGGCCGGGGGTGGTCGGCCATATCGGCCAGATCTTCGGTCGCCACTCGGTGAGCCTTGCCTCGATCGTCCAGAAGAACCCGCGCGGGGCCGCCGCCGAACTGGTGATCATCACCCACGACGTGGCGGAAGCGCGCCTGCGGGCGGCCCTGGCCGAGTTGCGCGCCAGCAGCGAGGTGCAGGATTTTTGCACCGCCATCCGGGTTCTGCCCGAGGGCTGAGCGATATCCCCCCGCCTGCAACGTCTATAAAGAACTGACTTGCCCCGAGGAGGTCTACGAGAAGATCTCCAGCTACCACGAACAGAAGGCCCGTTCGTAGCACAACGTGAATCGGCCGCTATCCTGAAGGGAGTATTCGCTCAGGCGACGGCAATGAACAGAAACAAATTTCCCTGGCGCGGCGCTCCCGACGCCGGCGTAGTACTCGGGACCATGGCAATTTTGTGGGCCATCAGCGTCGTGGTAGCGGGCTTCGTTGCCCAGTAGCTGCCCAGGAGAAGGGCTCAGCTTTGCGAATAGGAAGGGCCGTCCCAGTGGACGTTGCGCAGGATGGCCCGGCGCAGGTCCGTGTGGGTGACATCGGCTCCAGCCAGGTTCGCTCCGCTCAGGTCCGTGTCCACCAGGACGGCCCGCGACAGATCCGCCGCCCGCAGGCTGGCGCCGCTTAGATCCGCGCCGGTGCAGGTGGCGTCGATCAGGTGCGCCCCCTGCAAATCCGCCCCCGTCAGTCTCGCTCCGTGCAGATTGGCGTCGATGAGGACCGCGTGCTGCAGGCTGGCGCCCGTCAGCACAGCGCCGCTCAAATCTGCCCTTTCAAGTTTGCAATCGTCCAGGATCGCCCCGGCGAGGTCCGCTCCCTGCAGGGCGGCATCGGTGAGATCCGCTGCACTGAGATCCGCATGGGCCAGATTCGCCCCCTGCAGATTTGCCCCCCGCAGGTCGGCCTGCCGCAAGTTGGCCCGCGCCAGACGCGCCTCGGCAAGCATCGCCCCGGCCAGGTGGGTGTGCCGCAAATCGGCCATGCGCAGATCCGTCTTCCAGAAGCGCGCCTGCTCCAGGTCGGCCTGCTGTAGCTGTACCCCGCTCAGGTCCGCAAGCGAAAAATTGGCCCGCGATAGATCCAATCCTCCCGACAGATCGAGACCGGCGAGGTTGAGGCCCCGAAAGCGCAACGTTGCGCCCGCCGGGGTGTTGATGATGCTCAGGACAATCTGATGTCTTGCCAGTTCTGCCATCGTGCAACCTCTCAAGGGAACCGTGGGGTTCCGCCTGCCTCCGGCATCCCCACCTGGATTTGCTCATCGACTGTGCGCACTGGGTAAATGCGCAGGGGACGGACATGGTCGCCGAGGCGGGCAGCCAATTGCGCCGGATAGACCCGGCGCGGATAGAGATTCTCCCCGGTGCGCACGTCGTACTGGAAGTGGTGCCAGGGGCATTCGAGCACTCCCTTCCAGACCTCGGCCCCCGCCAGGGGCAGGTGCCGGTGGGGACAGAGGCCGTCCAGGGCGTATACATTGTCCTGCCCGTCGCGGACAAGAATCAGCTCCCGTCCCCCCACCAGCACCGGGTATACCCGGCCGGCCGGGATATCCCGGGTGTAGGCCACGGCGAGGTACTGCACCGGCCGCCTAGTTGTGGCCGTTCGGCACGACCAGGAAGCGGCTGGTGTAGGGCGATTCGCCTGGGGTGCCGCGCCGGAAGTGGCCGGAAGGCCCTTCGCCCAAAAATTCACTGAACCACGCTTCGTGCTCAATTTCCTCGTTCAAGATAGCCAGGGCCAACTCGTAGGTGCGGTGATCTTTGCCGAAGGTCATGTCGCAAATTTCGGTGTAGACGCGGATAGCGCACCGCTCCGCTTCGACTAAGACCCCCAGGAGCTGTCGGGCATCGTTTGGGTTGTCAGGCAGATACGCATCGGCGCAGGCCGCCATATCAGAAAAATCGCGGATGTCGCGGGGCAGATCTCCACCCAACTCGTAGATGCGCGGGAAAAGCGCTTCGAAGTGGTTGCGGTCCTCCAGGCGGGCATCCTCGATGATCTCCTTGAGTCCCTCACCTTCAAAGCCGATCGCGTGGGCGCGCAGCAGCGTGTAGTAATAGTAGGTTGTAAACTCCGCAGAAGCGGCGCGTACTAGCTTTGCGACGAGTTCATCGACGTTGACGCCGGATTTTTCTACCATCTCGCGTGCTACTTTGGCCATGATTTCAACTCCTTATTGGGCAATTGGAACTTGCCAATTCACAGATGCGATCCACCGACAGCGCTCCCAGGAACAATGCCCCAGAAGTCAATGGCTCTCTCGGCAAGAAATCAGACAGTTGTTATCGAATACAACCAGTCCATAGCTACCGGTCGTCATCGCGAAAAAGCAGGACACACAAAATGCCGGTGAACAACAGCGATGCGTTCGGTGGACAGGCTGCAGTTGAAGACACAACCTAATCTTGAATGAGTCTAATCAAACCGGCGCCGAAGTTGCAAAAAACTTAACCGAAGCGGGCAGCCTTCCGGCAAGGTCCGCCGAGTTCGCCCAAGGCGGGAGATCAAGCACGAAGTGTTCGGCGGTAGGTTTTGACCGCCTGGGTCTGGTTGTTGGGATCGACAAATGGGTTCAGGTTTGGCAAATCTAGTTGCGGCAAAAATCGGCTGCTTGCAATCGGCAGATACTCGGAGCCTTCGAGGTGATACAGCGAAAAAACGCCGTCCTGCCAGAACCACACCTCCGGCACCCGCAGTCCCGCGTAGACCCGCAGCTTGTCGATGCCGCCGCTGGTAATGACCACTTCGAGGGCAATATCCGGAATGTCGCCCATGGCGCCGACACAGTAGCATTCGTCCGGCTCCAGACCCCGCTGTCTGGCCGCTTTTTTGAAGGTCATCGAGCCGTACCCATTGAGATCGATATCCATTTCTTCCGCATAAGCTTCGATAAGACGCGCAATGGTAGTCTTCAGCGCCTCGTGCTCACGGGAGGTGGTCATGATCTCCAGTGTTCCTTCCAGATAGGTCATCCGCAATCCCGGGCGATCGGACAGGGTTGCTCCCAAGATCTCGTACTCCTGCCAGCTCACTCCGTAGAGGGTGAGTCGTTGCTCCGGCATGGCCGCTGTGGGATCGCGCAGTTCTGGGTGCATCATGTGGGGCCGGTCGTTTACTCCCAATCCTAGTGCCTGGCCGCCCAGAACCGCATGGCCGAACGTCGCCTCGGTGTCTCGACGGTCAAAAGTTCGCAGATCACCATCCGCTTTCTCTAATGCAGCCAATAAAAAAGCGGGCCACAGGCCCGCTTTGGGAACGCGATTGAAGAAGGGTTAGCGGCCAATCGTCAGCCTGTAGGAGCCGTCGGCGCCAACGCTCTGGGAGACCACGGAGTGGCCCGTGCGCTTGACTTCCGCCAGGGTCTTGTTGACGGCGTACTTCTGGTTGATCGAGTTGATGAGCTCGGTCTGGTTGTGCTTTTTGGCGACGCCCCAGAGATCGGCGATCAGATCGAAGGAGCCGTCGGAGTTGCGCGACCAGCCCAGGTCGTATTCGCCGTCAAGGGTGGCGACGATGTCGGCGCGCACGCGCTGGCCGTTGTAGCCGCGCACATCGGCGACGGTCTTGACGGTGATGCCGAGGTCGCGCAGCGAAGACTTGAGGATCTCAGCGTCGGTGATCTTGGTGCGGAGAGTGCTGAAATGAGACATGGTTTCCTCCTGAAGGAATGAAAGGTAAGCGTTGAAATGGAACCGGATGGTTAGCAATCGGATTGCTCAACAAGCGGGGCGACCACCTCCTGAATCAGTACCTCTGGGCATGTTTAGAACTCCATGCGCTGGTATTCAGCGACCATGGACGCGGCCGGGCGTGCCCGATGCCTGGCCCACTCCCTGAGCGCCGTCACCTGCTCGGTCGCCGTCCGAGACAGGGGCAGCGTCGACTTGAGCGCCGCGAGGATGTCGAACTGGGTAAATTCGCGATCCTGGGCGAAGGCGTCGTACATCGCAGCCACCATGCCTTGCTCGATCTCGGCTCCCGAGTAGCCCTCGCAGGCCCCCGCCAGCGAATCGATGTCGAAGCGGGCGATGTCCTCGCGCCGCTTGCCAAGGTGGATGCGGAAGATTTCTTTGCGTTCCTCGAAGTTGGGCAAGTCGACGAAGAAGATTTCATCGAAGCGGCCCTTGCGCAAAAACTCGCTCGGCAACCGCTCCACCCGGTTCGCCGTCGCCATCACGAACACCGGAGAGGTCTTCTCCTGCATCCACGTCAAAAACGAACCGAAAATCCGCATCGACGTCCCGCCGTCTGAGTCCGACGAACCCCCCGCCCCCGCGAACGCCTTGTCCACTTCGTCGATAAACAAAATCACCGGCGAAATCGATTCGGCCACCCGCAGAGCGTTGCGCAGGTTCGCCTCCGAACGGCCCACCATCGAACCGTCGTAGACCCGGCCGATGTCGAGGCGCAGCAGCGGCAGACCCCACAGCCGCGCGGTGGTCTTGGCGATCAGCGACTTGCCGCAGCCGGGCACCCCCAGGATCAGCATGCCCTTGGGTTGGGGCAGGCCGTACTGGCGGGCGCGCTCGGTGAAGGCGTCGGAGCGCTGGGTGAGCCAGCGCTTTAGCTCGGCGAGTCCGCCGACCGAGTCGATGGTGTCGTCGAATTCGAGGTATTCGAGGATGCCGTTGCGCTTGATGATCTGCTTTTTTTCGGAGAGGACGATGTCGACTTCGGCTTCGGTGAGTCGTCCGGAGACGACTTCGGCCTTGCGGTAGACCTTGTCGGCCTCGTCTTTGGTGAGCCCGAGGGCGGCTTTAAGCAGTTTCTCGCGCCCCTCGGTGCTCAGCCGCCGGGTGCGGGTGAAGCTGCCGTTTTTGAGGTGGGTGTTGAGCACTTCGTCGAGTTCGCCCATGGTCGGGAGCGGAAACTCGACCACCACCACGTCCTTTTCGAGTTCGACCGGGATGCGCTGCACCGGCGACATCAAGACGATCGCCTTGTTCATCCCCTTGAAGCCTGCAATCGCATCGCGCAGCCAGCGGGTCACCGAGGCCGACTCGATAAACGCATGGAGATCTTTGAAGATGAAGATGCCCGGCTCGCGCTGACGGGTGACCCACTCGATGGCCGCCTCGGGCGATACCGTGTTGTGCTGGGTGAGCGTGCGGGGACGGCCGTACTCGATGATGCCGTGGGTTACCGTCCACAAGAAGATCTTGCGCGGCGGCCTCAGCTGGGAGATGGCGGCGATAGCCTGCTCTGCGCGCTCCTCTTCCGGAGTCAGCAGATAGATAAGAGGGTAGTGAGCCTGGATGAGAACTTCTAACTCTTGCATGGCGATTCACCGCGTGGCCGGGAGGATCTCAGTGCACCAGGGACAACTCTTCGCGCTCCTGAACAGTGCCGCTTTCGGGAACGCCTGCCGCGGCTTCGGCGATGGACGCGTCGGCCAGAATCGCCTTGGTGCGCGGCAGGGCTTCAAGGTTGTCGGAGCGCAACACCACGGCGGTGCGACATTCCGGACATTGGTAGACCCGGTGGGCGCGGCCGTGGGTCGCCTCGACCGCCTCCGGGTGGGCCAGCATAAATTGCAAAGCGCGCTCGGCGAGCACCGACATCGGCTGCTCCTCGACGGCGGCTTTGATCTTGAGTTGGCGATGCAACTGCGGCGGCAGGTAGAGCGTGACTTTGTGCTTGCTGTCGTCCATTTCAAATCCCTTCATCGGGATGCAACTGACTGGGATGCCGCCCATACTACAGGCCGCAAACAGTATGACAGCACGAAGTTTATCAAACTTTACAAAGAAGTCGGTGAACGGGGATCGCCTGCGCCGGTAGCCTGTCAGGCGTTGGGGGTCTGCAGTAACCAGAAGCCTGCGATCTGGGGGCTGCCCTCCGCCGGTTGGACCGCCAGAAAGTGCAACCCGCGGCTTCCCGCGAGCCGCTCGGCGAACTGGCGTCCCCGCTCGCGCATGCCGGGGTCGTCGAAGGTGGCGAGGATCCAACGCTCGTCGAGGCCCGCCTCCAGTATCAGCCCGTCGATTTCCGCCCGGGTGTACTGCAGGCTCACCGGTTCGCGGGCGGCGAGCCAGGAGGCAAGGTCGCGGTCGCGCCTGGAAAACAAAAACACCCCGGGCACCGGCGCGTCGATACCGGCGAGGAGGGGCACTTCGAGGTAAGCAATCGGCAGTTGCCGCAGCTGACCCAGTTCGGCTCCCGGCAGGGCGCTAAATCCCCAGCGATCCGGAAGCCGGGCGTCGGGGATGGGGGCGGGAACGGCCTTTTGCTGAGGTACGCCGGGGGGCAGTGGGCGGTAGTCCGGCATCTGCGGGTACAGCGACTCCTCGCGTTCGGCGCGCCGGCGCTGCACCGCGATGGCCCGGCGGCTATGGCGCAGGGGAATGCCCAACCGGCGGCAGGCCGGTCCCGCCAGGTTGAAGGCGGCGGTGCGAAAGGCACGCATCTGCAAAGGCGGCCCGCCCCGGCTCGCCACCAGTTCTGCCAGTTGCGCTTCAAGCCACACCACGTTCGCTGCGTCTGCCGGACAAAATTGCGCGCGTAGCAGGCCGCCCTCGGCGGTGCAGACGAGCAGTTCCCAGCGCACCTGTCCATCGGCTCCCACCAGCGGACAGCGATAAAAATCCAGCTCCCACAGCTCCACGGTGCAACCATTTTTCGCGGGGGACCGCCGCGCTCCGTGCCACAATTTTAGGTGTCGGCGCGTCGCCGACGCTCAGCACCCCAAGGCCATGGAAACGATCACCCGCCCGCAACCGGCCATTCCCGAACCGCCGGTCTTTACCCATCCGGCCGAGGAGCGTCGCCACCTCAAGGAACGTCTGGCGGCCGCATTCCGGCTGTTTGCCCGCTACGGCTTCGACGACGGCATCGCCGGGCACATCACCGCCCGCGACCCCGGGCGGCCGGACCACTTCTGGGTCAATCCTTTCGGGATGTACTTCGGCCACATCCGCGTGCGCGACCTGCTGCTGGTCGACGCTGGAGGTGCGGTGGTCGAGGGGGACCGCCCGCTCAACACCGCCGCCTTCGCCATCCACTCGCAAATCCACGCCCATCGCCCCGACGTGGTGGCCTCGGCCCATTCCCATTCGATGTACGGCAAAGCCTGGTCCACCCTCGGCCGCAAACTCGACCCGCTCACCCAGGACGCCTGTGCGTTCTACGAGGACCACGGTCTGTTTGAAGACTACACCGGGCTCGTCCTCGACCCTGCCGAAGGGCGGCGCATCGCGGCGGCCCTCGGTCCCCACAAGGCGGTCATCCTGCGCAACCATGGCCTTTTGACCGTCGGCCGCAGCGTCGATGAGGCAGCCTGGTGGTTCATCGCCATGGACCGCTCCTGCCAGGTGCAGCTGTTGGCCGAAGCGGCGGGCGAGCCGGCGCTGATCGATCCGCACCAGGCCCGCCTCGCCTGCGGCCAGGTGGGCAGCCACCACCAGGGTTGGTTCAGCTTCCAGCCGCTCTTTGATCGCATCGTCCGCGAACAGCCGGATCTGCTCGAAAGTTGAGCGGCGCCGCCGGGCTGGGCCTGCACACTTCCACTGACACCCTGGGCCTTGCCCTCTGGGATGGGGCGAACTTGCGAACGCAATTGTTCGCGGAGGGACGCGCCCTTTCCGAGACGTTGCAGGTGCGGCTGCAGGATTTTCTAGTTCCCCGGAGTTTTAGTGAGCTGGGTTGGATCGCTGTCTGCATCGGCCCCGGCAGCTTTACGGCCACCCGGTTGGGGGTGGTGACGGCGCGCACCCTTGCCCAGGCTCTCGCTATTCCGCTTCTGGGCGTCAATGCGCTCGAAGCTCTGGCGGCGGCCCACCCAGGCCACGGTTCGGTGGCCGTCTGGCTGGATGCCCGCCGCGGCGACCGCTACGCCGCCCTTTACGAGCGCGCCGACAGTGTCTTGATAACTCTGCGGGAAGTAGAACTGGTCCTCGAAGCACACTGGGAAGCCTGGCAGGGCATCTTGCCGCCCGGTTGCCGGGTGATCGCGGGCGATGCTGTGCCCGAGCCGCCCATCGCCGCCTTGATGCATCTGGCACGCGCACGCTTCGAGGGCGGCCTGCGCCCCGGTTGGTTCGAGGTGGAACCTTTGTACGGGCGGGCAGCCCCCATCCACCCCGGAGCCATTGTTCCTGGACCTGATTGAGGAACGTTGCGTCCATGGCGGGTGTCGGGCGACGATGGACCGGAAAGTCTTGCGCAGGAGCAGGCGATGGCGATCCGGATCAGCGGGCGCAACCAGTTGCCGGGCAAAGTAATCGAATTGCTCCTGGGGGACATCATGGCCCAGGTCGTTGTGCAGGTGGGCGAATTTGTCGTCGAAGCGGTGATCACCCGCCGCAGCGCCGAGCAGATGGGGCTCAAAGTCGGCGACGAGGTGAGCGTGCTGGTCAAAGCCACAGAAGCGATGGTGATCAAGGAGATGCCTTAGATGCACTTTAGACTTCTGGTGGGATTTGTCTCGCTTGCGCTGGCGTGCTGGGGCCTGGGTGCTGCTGCCCAAGCGGCGGAACTCACGGTCTCGGCGGCCATCAGCCTCAAAGAAGCCTTCGGCGAGATTGCCGTTCAGTTTGAAAAAGGCCGTCCGGGCGACAAAATCAACTTCAATTTTGCCGCCTCCGGCGAGTTGTCCCAGCAAATTGAGCGCGGAGCGCCGGTGGATGTGTTCGCCTCCGCCGCCCTCAAGCAGATGAACGACCTGGACAAAAAAGGGCTGCTTCTGGCGGGCACCAACCAGCCTTTCGCCCGCAACCGGTTGGTGGTGGTGGTGCCGAAGGGGCAGACGAAGGTGGCTTCCTTCGAGCAACTGTCCAAAGTCGGCCGTCTGACCATCGGCAACCCCAAGACGGTGCCGGCGGGACAGTACGCCGCCGAGGCGCTCACCAAAGCAGGAATTTATGATACTTTACTTGCGTCTCAGAAGATCGTCTTCTCTGAAAACGTCCGCCAGGCCCTCGCCTACGTCGAGGACGGCAACGTCGATGCGGGGATCGTCTACGTCACCGACGCGCGCGCCAGCCAGAAAGCGGACGTTGGTTTTCTGGTGCCCGCGAACTACAGCGAGCCTGTGGTCTATCCGATCGCAGTCGTCAAAGACAGCAAACAGCCGGATCCGGCACGGGCATTTGTGACTTTTGTACTCAGCGCGCGGGGGCAGGAGATATTACTGAGCAAAGGCTTTTTGGGCGCAAACAAGTAGAGACAACGGTGGCCAAAAATGACAGACCCCTGGTTTTCGCTGCGGCTGTCGCTTGCCGTCGCCACCCTTGCCACCCTCATCGTCGGGGTGATCGGCACCGCCGCCGGTTATTTTCTGGCCAAATCCCGTTTCTGGGGCAAAGATTTGCTTGATGCCCTGTTCACCCTGCCGCTGGTGCTGCCGCCCACCGTCGTCGGCTTCTACCTGTTGGGCCTACTGGGCAAGCGCGGTTGGTTCGGACAGTTTCTGTTTGCCTGGACGGGTTGGGAGATTTTGTTTACGTTTCAGGCGGCGGTGATCGCAGCCACGGTGATGGCGATGCCCCTGATGGTCAAGACGGCGCGCGCCGCCATCGAGAGCGTCGATCCCGCCTACGAGCAGGCCGCCCATACCCTCGGCAAGGGCCGCTGGCGCACCTTTTTTCAAGTCACCCTGCCGCTCGCCTGGAAAGGGATCGCAGCCGGGCTGGTGCTCAGTTTCGCCCGCGCCCTCGGCGAATTTGGCGCCACACTGATGGTGGCGGGCAACATCCCCGGCAAAACCCAGACCATGCCCCTGGCCATCTACCAGACCACCCAGACGGGCGAAGACACTACCGCCCTGGTGCTGGTGGCGGTCCTGACCGCCACCTCCCTCGTGGTACTGGTGGCCACCAACCGCCTCGCCCAGGGGCGTCCATGGTAAAGCTCGCGGTGTCGATTCAAAAGCACCTGGGCGAATTTCGGCTGTCGGTCGATTTCGCCGTCGAGTGCGGATTGACGATCTTGTTCGGGCCGAGCGGCTGCGGCAAGTCGAGCATACTGTCGACCATCGCCGGACTGCTGCGGCCCGACAGCGGCCGGATTGCCCTGGGCGAGGAGGTATTTTTCGACAGTGCGTGCGGCATCCACGTCTCACCCCAGCGGCGCCGCGTCGGGCTCGTCTTCCAGAACTACGCCCTGTTTCCGCACCTCAACGTCGAGCGCAACATCTGCTTTGCGATCGACCGCGAGAGTCAAGATTTTCAGCGCAAACGTCTTCGAGAATTGCTGGCGCTGTTGCGCCTCGAAAGCCTGGCCCATCGCTATCCGGCGGAACTGTCCGGCGGACAGCAGCAGCGCGTGGCCGTGGCCCGCGCCCTGGCGCCCCACCCGCACCTGTTGCTGCTCGATGAGCCCTTCAGCGCCCTTGACCCCGAACTACGCGAGGAGTTGCGCGACGAATTGAAGCGGCTGCAAATCCAGCTTGCTCTGCCCATCGTGATGGTCACCCACACCCGCTCAGAAGCGCTCCAGTTGGCCGATACCGTCGTGCGCCTGGAGTTTGGGCAGGTGATGGCCCTGGGCAGCGCAGCGGCGGTACTCAGTCCCCCCCCCCGCACCGGCAACAACGCCCGATTTAGCTGGTAAGTTTTTTAGCTGCCCAGGGCAATATCGAGAAACATCATTACCACAAATCCCACCATCACCCCCACCGTCCCTTCGAGGTCAAAGCCCTGACGATGCGACTCCGGGATAATTTCGTCGCTGATCACAAACAGCATCGCCCCGGCGGCAAAGGCCATCCCCCAGGGCAAGATCGCCTGGGAAACACTCACCACGCTCGCCCCCAGTAGACCGCCAATCGGTTCGACCAGACCCGAAAGCAACGTCACCCACAGCGCGTAGCCCACCGAATAGCCCTGGCCCAACAGGGCGACGGCCACCACCAGCCCCTCGGGCATGTTCTGCAGACCGATGCCCACCGCCACCGGCAAACCTTCGGCGATGCTGCCGCCCCCGAAGCTGACGCCGACCGCCATCCCCTCCGGAAAGTTGTGCAGGGCGATAGCCCCCACGAATAACCAGATGCGCTTGAGACGCTCAGGACTGGGGTTGGCGCCCTCCGGGCCTTTGATGAAGTGCTCGTGGGGAAAGTAGCGGTTGGCCAGCCACAAAAATAGGCCGCCCAGCAGAATGCCGACCGCCATGATCAGAGCCGCGACGGGCCGGGAGTAACCCTGCTTGACGGCAATATCCGTGCCCGGCACGATCAGCGAAAAAGCGGAAGCGGCGAGCATTACCCCGCCGCCGAAACCCAGCAAAATCGACTGGGTCTTCTGGGAGAGCTTGCGGGCAAAGAGCACCGGCAAGGCCCCTACAGCCGTGGCGAGGCCGGCGATCAGACTGGCGAAGGTTCCGAGGAAGACTGGGTGCATGGCCTACATCGATTCGCGCGGCTCGATGCCGAGCAGGGTGAGGGTAGTGGCCAGCACCTGCCGCGTGGCGACAACGAGGCCGAGCCGAGCGTAACGCAAAGCAGGCTCCAGGTTCTCCGCCAGAGGTGGCAAAATCGGGCAGTGCTCGTAGAACTGGCTCACGTCGCTGGCCAGATCGTAGGCGTACTGGGTGAGCCGCTGGGGAGTCCGGTCGACGGCCGCAAAACGATACTCGTCCGGGGCGGCAAGCAACCGTAGCGCAAGAGTACGCTCCTGCGGGGTTTCGAGCCACAGTCCGCCGTCGGGCTTGAGAAACTCGAAGCGCTCAAGGATGGGCATCCCCCGCTCGGGGGCCTTGCGCAGAATGCTGCAGCAGCGGGCGTGGTTGTACTGGACATAGAAGACGGGGTTGTCGAATTTTTCGGACTGGGCCAGGTCGAGGTCGAAATTGACCGTGGTATTGAGCGATTGGCTGAGCAAGAACCACCGCCCGGCATCGACCCCCACTTCTTCGATCAGATCGTCGACGCTCACCAGTTCACCCCGGCGCTTCGACATGCGCATTTCTTCTTTTTGGCCGGTCTCGGGGTTGGTCTTGAACAGCCGCACCATCTGGCCGATCAAGATCTCCAGGGAGTCGGCCGGGTGTCCGAGCGCCTGGGCGACCGCCTTCATCCGCGGCACGTAGCCGTGGTGATCGGCGCCCCAGATGTTGATGAGCCGCCCGTAGCCGCGCTGGTACTTGTCCCAGTGGTAGGCGATGTCGGCGGCGAGGTAGGTGGTGTTGCCGTCGGCGCGCTTGACCACCCGGTCCATCTCGTCGCCAAAATCCGCCGCCTTGAAAAACAGCGCCTCGCCACCGCCGTCTTCTTCCTCGAAGGCGGCCGGGGCCTGCACCTTTTTGGAGCGGCCGGTAATTTCGCCGCTTTGCTCCTGGCGCGAGCGGGCCGCCCGGTAGAGCATCCCCCGCGCCTCCAGATCGGCAAGAGCCGCTTCGATGGCCCCCGCACAGTGCAGCGAGCGCTCGGAATACCAGCGGTCGAACTCGGTGCGAAATTGCTGCAAGGTGATCTTCTGCTGCTCCAACAGCCGGCCCTCGGCGTAAGCGCTGAACCACTCGACGGGTTCGCCGCCCAGGCTGTCGCCCTTGTCGGCCACCAGTTGCTCCGCCAGCTCCTTCAGATAGCTGCCCTTGTAGCCGCCGTCGGGCAACTCGACCGCCTCACCTAGAACCTGCAAATAGCGCTGCTTGAGCGAGAGGCCCAACAGCTGCATCTGGTTGCCCGCATCGTTGATATAAAATTCGCTATCGACTGTATAGCCTGCGAACTGCAAGATCCGCTCCAGGCTGGAGCCGAGCGCCGCCCAGCGCCCGTGGCCCAGGTGCAGCGGCCCGGTCGGATTGGCCGAGACAAATTCGAGCAGGATGCGCTCGGGCTGCTGCGGCACCGTCCGGCCGTAGTCACCCTTGAGTTCTAAGATGTTCTGCAATTCGACGGCCACGAACCGGTGGCCGAGGCGCAAATTGATAAAGCCCGGTTTTGCCACCTCGACGCCGATCTCGTCGCTTGCCAGGTAGGAAGCGATAGCCTCGGCAATGGCAAGGGGCGCCAGGCGACAGGGCTTGGCCAGGCTCATCGCCACCGGTGTCGCGTAGTCGCCGTGCTCGGGGACTTTCGGCTTTTCGACGACGACGGATTGGCGCGGGGGCAACTGGGTGAGTTGTCCCAGTTGCCCGGCCTCAAAAGCGGTGCCGAGAGCGGTGTAAATGCTCTCGGCGAGTTGTTGCTGCAGTGATAGGGCTGTCATACTCTTCCCGCCGATCGTGTAGATGGTGTGCGAGGACGCCTATGCGGGGGAAGGGCCACAGCAGCGGGTCCGGCCAGGGGGCTTAGCCCCCCGCAGTGCCGGTGTCAGTCTTCGTCTTCCTCTTCGACGAAGTCGTCGTCCCCGGCAAAGGCCACCCCCACCGTTCGCAGGCCAAGAGTGTCGTCGATGAGCTCGTCGTCTTCGATCACTTCTTCGGCTTCCTCGTAGGCGTTGAAGCCCGTGCCGGCCGGGATGAGCCGTCCGATGATCACGTTTTCTTTGAGGCCGCGCAGCCAGTCGGACTTGCCCTCGATGGCCGCCTCGGTGAGCACGCGGGTGGTCTCCTGGAACGAAGCGGCGGAGATGAACGAGTCGGTGTTGAGCGACGCCTTGGTGATCCCCAACAGCACCGGGGTGCAGTCGGCCGGGGCGCCGCCGGTCACCGCCATCGCCTCGTTGACCTGCTCGATTTGCCGCAGTTCCACCAGTTCGCCCGGCAGGAAGGTGGTGTCGCCGCCGTCCTCGACGCGCACTTTCGAGGTCATCTGGCGCACGATGATCTCGATGTGCTTGTCGTGGATCTCGACGCCCTGGGAGCGGTAGACCTGCTGGACTTCGTTGACCAGATAGCGCTGGACCGATTCGATGCCCTTTTGCAGACCCTCGCGCGCCGTGAAGATGCGCAGGATGTCGTGGGGGTTGGACGGGCCGTCGGTAATCGACTCGCCCGTCTGTACCTGCTGGCCGTCTACCACCACCAGACTCTGGCCGATGATCGGATAGTTGGTCACCCCGCCGTCGTCCTCGACGACGCTCACCTGATAAGACTCGTCGGGCATCTGGGTGATCTGCACCTTGCCGGGGCGCTCCACCAGCACACACATCTCCTTGGGTTTACGGCCTTCGAGCAGCTCCTCGACGCGCGGCAGACCCTGGATGATGTCGCCGGTCTTGGCCCGCTCGAACACCAACAGCGCCAGGTTGTCGCCGCGCTGGATGAGATCGCCGTCGACCACCAGCAAAATCGCACCGCCGGAGACCAGGTAGGGTCGGCCGATGCGCACGACGACCCGCCCGGATTCCGCCAGCACCACCTGGCCGGATTCGGGAGAGGCAAAATCCTTTGCCAGTTTGTCGCCGGCGCGCAACAGATCGCCGGGTTTGACCGTGAGTGTGCCCTCGACCGGCACATTCACCAGATCGCTCTGGGTGACCAGCAAAATGCGGCGCACGGTCTGGCCGACCCGGGAGATGCCGCGCACGGTACCGGCCTGCTTGGCGAGGATTTCGGTGCGGGCGATGATTGCCCCCGGTCCGATGCGCTCGCCGTCTTTGACCAGGATGTGGGTCAAAGTGGAGCCGTGCAGCAAGTCGGCCGCCACGTCGCGGCGGATGAGCAGCGTCTCCAAAATCACCAGTTGCAGCCGCACCATCGACGGGTCTTTTTCGTCGGGGACAAACTCGATATCGGCGGCCAGCTGTGCCGCCTGGTCGGTGATCTCAAGCACCAGCTGGGTCTTGAGCAGCTCGATGCCGTCGATCGCCTTGACCCGGTCGCCGTCGCGGTAAGGGATGCGCTGCATCCCGCGCAGGCGAATCGAGCTGCCCGCCTGCTGCGAAGCCTCCTGGCTGGGGGCATCCGGCTCGTCGGGCACCGGGAACTCCTCGACCGGCCTGAGCAGCACCGCGAGGCCCTCGGGCGTCTCCACCTGCTCGACGTAGCGCAAGTCGGTGGTCACCACCCCGGGGATCACCTCGGTACCCGGATAGGCAAAGGACTCGTGGGCAACTTTGAGGTCGCTGGGCGCATCGAGCAGGTGCAATTCACCGGGCTTGATCACCACCTCGCGCAGGATGTCGTTGCGCTGGGCAATCGCGACTACGCCGGAGGTGAGGCAGTAGATGTCCTTGACCACCTGCACACCGGCTTCGACGTACTGGCCGTCTTCGACTTCAAGCAGCGAGATGTCCTTGTTGACCTCGTGGGTCTCCTCCGGAATCCACAGCAGCGTACCGCCTTTGAGTACCTCGTAGCCCTGCTTGCCCCGGGCCTTGGCTACCTCCACCCCTTCGGAGTACTTGATGAGGCCGCCGGATTTGGTCATGTAGCGGTCGTCGACCCGCTCGGCCACCACCTGGCCATTGTTGACCTTGGTGCCGGGCGAGACTTTGAGGGCAAAGACCTGGCCGTTGTCGGTCTCCAGGCTGTAGTGCTCGCGGCCCTGGGACTTCTCCTCGTGGACGATGGCCTTGTCGAGCATCACCGAGGCGGTGATGATCTCGACCTCGCGCCCGCCCTTGGCATCCTGTTCTTTGAGGCGTACACCGCCGCCGTGCTCGGTGACCAGCCGCGTCTCGGCAATCACCCCCCCCTGCTCGACTTTTCCGCCGCGCTCCAGGGACGTCTCCGCCCCCGGCGGCAGGTTGTAGACTTCGCCGGAGAGCACCCACAAAAGGCCCAGTCGGCTTGCGTACTGGGTCTCGTTGCCTTGGCGGTCGGTTTTGACCTCAGGCACCAGGTCGGCAAACTTGATCTCCCCGGCCAGATCCGAGAAGACTTCTTTTTGGGCTTTTTCGGTGCTCTTGCGGGCGGTCTTGCCGACCAGGGCCAGTTCCGCGTACATCGTGCCCGCCTCGATGCGCTGGCCGTCACGCACCAGCAAAAGGGAGCCGGGGGTAATCGTGACGGTCTCTTTTTTGCCGTCGGACCCTTCGAGGGACATCGTGCCGGCCTGGTCCGCCTGATAGGCGTCGTCGCCGTGGCGGGTGCGCATCGGCCGGGCCTTGAGGGCGCTCGAGAACTTGATTTTGCCGTCGAAGGGCGCCTTGAGAGGCTTGGCTACCTCGCCTGTGAACACGCCGCCGGTGTGGAAGGTGCGCATGGTCAGCTGGGTGCCGGGTTCCCCGATCGACTGGGCGGCAATGATTCCCACCGCCTCGCCGATGTCGACCAGGTGGGAGTGGGCGAGCGACCAGCCATAGCACATGCGGCAGACCGAGCGGTTGGCTTCGCAGGTCAAGGGCGAGCGGACCATCACCGCATCGACCCCCGAGCGGGCGATGCGCGCGGCCGAATCGTAGTCGAACTGGGTGTTGCGCGGGGCGAGCACTTCGCCTGTGACTGGATGGACGACGTCGCGGCCGGCGACGCGGCCCACCAGCCGTTCCTCCAGCGAAACGATCATCTTGTCGCCGTCTCTGAGGCTGCCCAGGAAAATGCCCCGCTGGGTGGTGCAGTCTTCCTCGCGCACGATCACATCCTGGGAGACGTCCACCAGGCGGCGGGTGAGGTAGCCCGAGTCGGCGGTGCGCAGGGCCGTGTCGACCAGACCCTTGCGCGCACCGTAGGAGGAGATGATGTACTCGGTGACGTTCAGGCCCTCGCGGAAGTTGGCCTTGATGGGCAGGTCGATGATTTCGCCTTGCGGATTGGCCATCAGACCGCGCATCCCCACCAGCTGGCGCACCTGCGAGAGATTGCCGCGCGCCCCTGAGAAGGCCATCATGCCCACCGAGTTGAGGGGGTTGCGCTCTTGGAAGTTTTCTTTGACCCCCTCGGTGAGTTCTTGGGTGGCCCCCGCCCAGGTGTCGATCACTTTTTGAAAGCGCTCCACCTCGGTGATCTCACCGCGGGTGAAGCGTTCCTCGGCGCGCTGAATCTCGCGCTCGGCGGTCTCGAGAATATTGACTTTGCTGTCGGGCACCTGCAGGTCTTCGACAGAAATCGACACCGCCCCGCGCGTGGCGAAGCGGAAGCCGAGGTTTTTGAGGTTGTCCGCCAAAAGCGCCGTGCGCGCCGTGCCGTAATGGGAGAAAGCCCAGGAGATGAGCTTGCCCAGACCCTTCTTGTCGATTTTGCGGTTGATGAACTTGGGTTGCGGTTCTTGCGTCATGGCTTTTCCCTTCGCTAGCTGGCGACAAGCGTTTCTTGAATGACCTGGTTGAAGATGATGCGCCCGACGGTGGTGCGCACGAACTGCGAGAGCGCGTTGCCCTGCTCGTCACGGCGCACGCGCAAATCCTCGGGGTTGTCGGTTTCGACCTCGCCCTCAAAGCGCAGCCAGATCTTGGCGTGCAGGTCGATCATGCCCTGGTTGTAGGCGATCACGGCGTCTTCGCTGCTGCCGAAGTATTTACCGGAGCCTTTGGTGGCGTCGGGGTTGTCGACCGTCAGGTAGTAGCACCCGAGCACCATGTCCTGGGTAGGGGTGATGATCGGCCGACCGGTGGCAGGCGAAAGCACGTTGTTGGAAGCGAGCATCAACAGGCGCGCCTCCGCCTGCGACTCCAGCGACAGCGGCACGTGCACCGCCATCTGATCGCCGTCGAAGTCGGCGTTGAAGGCCGTGCACACCAGCGGATGGAGCTGAATGGCACGACCGGAGACCAGGATCGGTTCGAACGCCTGGATACCCAGGCGGTGGAGCGTGGGCGCGCGGTTGAGGAGCACCGGGTGGCCGGTGATCACCTCGTCGAGCACGCTCCAGATGCGCGCGTCGTTGCGCTGGATCATCTTTTTGGCGGCTTTGATGTTGTTGACCAGTCCGCGCTGGATGAGCTTGTGGATGACAAACGGCTGAAACAGCTCGATGGCCATCTCCTTGGGCAGGCCGCACTGGTGGAGCTTGAGCTTGGGGCCGACCACGATCACCGAGCGGCCCGAGTAGTCGACGCGCTTACCGAGCAGGTTCTGGCGAAAGCGCCCCTGCTTGCCCTCGATGATGTCCGAGAGCGACTTGAGGGGCCGGTTGTTGGCGCCGACCACCGTCCGGCCGCGCCGGCCGTTGTCGATGAGCGCGTCCACCGCCTCCTGGAGCATACGCTTTTCGTTGCGCACGATGATCTCGGGCGCCAGGATCTCCTGCAGACGCGCGAGGCGGTTGTTGCGGTTGATCACCCGGCGGTAGAGGTCGTTGAGGTCGCTGGTGGCAAAACGGCCGCCGTCGAGCTGCACCATCGGTCTCAGATCCGGCGGGATGACCGGGATGGCGGTCAGTACCATCCACTCCGGCCGCGAACCGGTGGCGATGAAGTTGTCGAGCACCCGCAGGCGCTTGATCAGTTTGGTGCGCTTCTGCCCCTTCGACTCGCCCAGATCTGCGCGCAGCCGCTCGGCTTCGGACTCCATTTCGATGGCCGCGAGCAGTTCGTGGATCGCTTCGGCCCCCATCTTCGCCCAACCTTCGGGCAGTTCCAGGCTCGAATCCTCGGCGAAGATCTGATCTTCGACCTCGATATACTGGTCCTCGGTGAGCAGCTGTTTGTAGTAGAGGTTCTCGGCGTTGCCCGGGTTGAGCACCACGTAGGCGTTGAAATAGACCACCTGCTCGACGTCGCGCAGGGGCATGTCGAGCAGCGTCGAAATATAAGAAGGAATGCCCTTCAGGTACCAGACGTGGGTGACCGGGGCGGCGAGCTTGATATAGCCCATGCGGTGGCGGCGCACCTTCGATTCGGTGACTTCGACGCCGCAGCGCTCGCAGACGATGCCCCGGTGGCGCACGCGTTTGTATTTGCCGCAGTAGCACTCCCAATCTTTGGAAGGCCCGAAGATGCGCTCACAAAAAAGCCCGTCCATCTCGGGCTTGAGGGTGCGGTAGTTGATCGTCTCGGGCTTGGTCACCTCCCCGACGACCTGGCCGTTGGGGAGGGTGCGCTGCCCCCAGGCCATGACCCGCTCCGGGGAGGCAATAGAGATCTTGATGTAGTCGAAACGCTGTTCCATCCTGGGCATGAGCTTCTACTCCCGAATCAATGCGCTGCCGGAGGCAAGGAGCCCAGCCAAAAGCAAAAGGCACCCCACACCGGCTTTGGATCAAACCTTATGCACGAACGCCAATCACCGAACCCCGTCGCCGGCGCCTGCGAAGCTTACTCTCGACCGATTTACTCTGAGACTCATGGCAGGTAGAGTAAGCACAAGGCGAAGGATGGCCGAGCAAACAGGGCATACGTTCCCTTCTATTAGGAAAGCTGGATATCTAATGTAAGTCGCGCAACGGCCAAGTGTCAACAGCTGTTACGCTGGATGCGCCTTGTTTCGTGATTTGCACGCCGATGTCCTCGCCCCTCGACTGGGATCTGGCCAGACAGCGCAGCGAGCTGCTGGAGTTGATGCGCACGCTCTGCTACCGCGAGGGCGACTTCAAGCTCTCCTCCGGCCAGAGCAGCAGTTACTACATCGACAGCAAAAAAGCGACGCTCCATCCGCTAGGTGCCCTGCTCGCGGGCTCGCTGCTCTACGAAAGGCTGCCCGAAGGCACGGCGGCGATCGGCGGGCTGACCCTCGGGGCCGATCCGATCGTGACGGCGGTGGCCGTGGTCTCGGCCCTGCGCCATCCCGCAGGCGGTGTGGGAGCCTTTATCGTGCGCAAGGAAGTCAAAAAACACGGCTCCCAGCAGTGGATTGAAGGGCCGAGCCTTGCTGTGGGCACACCGGTAGTGATTGTGGACGATGTAGTGACCACCGGCGCGAGCGGCTTGCAGGCAGCCGAAAAAGCTGAGGAGGCAGGCTTGAAAGTCGTCAAGATCCTGGCCCTTGTCGACCGCCACCAGGGCGGCGGAGCACTCTACGCCGGGCGCGGCTATCCATTCGAGGCGTTGTATTCGATCGAAGAATTTCGCAGCCGTTAGGCCGGTGTGCTACGTGTATTCTGCAAAGCGGTGCACCGAGTGCCATGCCCAAAGGCCGACCTTTCGACACATTGAGCGCCTGGCTGTACCTTTTGCCGGCCCTGCTGCTGTTGGGCTTGTTCGTGCTCTGGCCTGTGACCTACCTGGTCGGCCTCAGCTTCACCGACGGCTCGCTGCGCGACCCCCTATTCGTGGGCACCGCCAACTTTGAGCGGCTGTTGGGCAGTGAGAGCTTCCTGCAGGTGCTCGTCAATACGCTCGTATTTACTGCCGGTTCGGCGATTCCGAGTGTGGTGCTGGCGCTTCTGGTGGCGGTGGTGCTCTCGCGGTCGGTGCCTTTGCAGGGATTGCTGCGTTCCGCTTACTTTCTGCCCACGATTATCTCGCTGGTAGCGGCGGGGGTAGCATTCCGCTGGCTCTTCCACCCGCAAGGCTGGGTGAACGCGCTCGTCGCTTGGCTGGGAGCTTCGCCGGTCAGTTGGCTTTCCAGTCCCACCTGGGCGATGCCGGTGCTCATCTTCGTCGCCACCTGGAAGCAAATCGGCTTCAATGTCGTGATTTTTCTGGCGGGCCTGGGCGCGGTGCCCAAGAACCGCTACGAAGCGGCCGAACTCGATGGGGCCAACGGCTGGCAGCAATTGTGGTTTATTACCGTGCCGGGCATCCGGCCAACCCTCGTGTTCGCCACGATCACCACGGTCATTTTTACTTTTAGGAGCTTTGAGCCGGTCTACGTGATGACCGGCGGCGGTCCGCTCGGCACCACGAACATTCTGGTCTACTACGTTTGGGAGCAAGCCTTCGGTCTGTTCAACTTCGGCCTATCGGCCGCCGCCGCCACCTTGCTGCTGGTGGGAGTGCTGCTGGTGACCGCTATCCAGCTCTGGGCGGCAAGCGGCGAAGATTGACGAAACGCTCTTCGCGGGCCGCCAGAATGCACAACATGTTTGAACGCCGCTGTGTCTCACCGGCGAGGCTCTTGCGCACTAGTCCCGATTGACCGAGAATGCTACACATGCATTCCAGCCGTCGTTTTTCGCTTATCAGACTTTATTTGTCTTTTTAGGCTTGTTTGCCGGACGCCCAACACCGGCATAACTATCATTACAGATCCGCAGTAAGACAGCGTGCTCACAATATATTGACTACCACGACGAGAAGACAGGTGAAATCGATGCTGAGCAAAGTTCGCGTAGGAGTCTATGCCGCGTTTGACTACGCCAACGGTTTGCGCGTTGACCCCAAGGAAGGGCTTGTCGTAAACGGCTTCTGGCGTAGCGGTACAACCTGGGTTCTGGAGACCGCGATGAGTATGCTGGAGGCCAAAACGGTGTTCGAACCCTTCAGAATCCAGCACCTCCGTCAGTGCCTACGGGAAATCCATCCTCCCCGCAAAGATGTTCAATTTATCAGTTCCCTGATGCCCTACGCCTCCGATCGTCTGGTGGCCGGAACTGCCCTTTATGCCGTTGTAGAACAAGCTCTACTTGGCCAACTGGCCTACTCCCATGTCTCCAAGAGAAGTCAGGAGCAACGGCGCCTAAAGGAGTGCTTGCGCACGCGCGTGGTCACCAAGTTTACACGGGGTGCTCTGTGCTTGCGCGCTATCGCCAATACTTTTTCTGTTCCGATCCTGCACATCACGCGCGATCCACGGGCGGTAATCGCCTCAATTAAGACGCTCGGCAACGACTTCGCGAGAGGGGCGTTCCAGAATTTTGCCTTGCGTGCCCACCTATTGGAGGTCGACGACGGCCGTCGGGAGTACTTTAAGCGCTGGGCAAGCGATATCGAAGCGATCGACAAAACCAACGATTTCGGCCGTATCGCAGCCTATTACTGTTTGACTGAACGCCATGTCCTCGACAGTTTTCAAGGGGTGACTTCCGAGTTTGCCCACGTCCAGTACGAAAAACTGATTGGCGGCGGGCCACAGGCTTTGGCTGCGCTCCTCGAAAGCCTTGGGCTGGAAGCGCAGGCGTTGGGGGCCACCGCCCTGCTTCGCCCTTCCTCCACCGACTGGAGCTGGTCCCAGGGGAGCAAAAAGGTTTCCGGTGAACAACGGGTGTCGAGTTGGAAAAACAAACTCAGCGAGAGCGAACGCGGCCTCATCGAAGCGGTGGTTACCGCGTTCGGCATGCAGGAGCGGTTGCTCGTGTCCAGCTGAAGCGGACGCAGCTGTCTATTTAGGAATGGACGGGACGGGCGTCACAGACGGCACCGGCGGTACGGAGGGCACCGGCTTCATCATCTGCTGGCGCTTGCGAATGTCGACCATGACGGCTTCGGGTACCAACACCTTGTCGATTTTGTGAATGACGCCGTTGGTGGCCGTGATGTCCGCCTGCAGCACCCGGGCGTCATTGACGTACAAGCCGCCGTCGCGGGCGGTAAACTTCAATTCTGAGCGCTCCAGGGTGCGCAGGGGTTTCGAGTCGCGCAGTTGGGCCGCCAGAAACGGTGCGGTATCGGAGACGACGTGGTAGGTGAGTACCCTGGCGAGTAGGGCACTGTCGCTTTTGAGAATCTGGAGCACATCGGGAGGCACAGCGGCAAAGGCATTGTCGTCCGGTGCGAAGACCGTAAACCGTCCGAAGCCTCGCAAGTCTTCGACGATACCGACCTGTTTGACCAACTGCACCAGCGTCGTGAACGAACCATTGGCCACCAATGTATCGACAATGTCTATTTTAGCCTGGACGAGTCGCTGGGCAGAGACGGAATCGGCCTGGGGCGCCGGGACTGCATAGGCAAAGGTCGTACCGGAAGCGAGGGCGCCAAAGGGGGCCAACAGCGCCAGACCCATCCCCAGCTGGGCACAAAGACCGGTGACTTGCGATTGTGAAAACGGATGGATTCGCATGGATAGACTCCTCACTACGTAGAGCAACTCAGACTATCCAAGCATACCTAGAGCGATTGCCATCAGCCCTGCGATACAGGTCATCGCGAGCGCCCACATCCCGGAGCGCAACCAGGGCAAATTGGCAATGTAGAAAAGTCCGTGTCCGGCCCGAAAGGCTAGATAGGCCACGGCCAGCGTGTTGGCCAATTCACCGGTTTGTCCGCTTACCAGTACCATCAGCACCGCAGCGGTATAAAGTGCGAATCCCTCAAAAGCGTTCTGGTGCGCCCAAGTGGCGCGCTGGGCGTAAGGAGGAAGCTTGTCGAACGTCGCGCGCGGGGCAGCGTAATCGTACCCCACCTGCAGACGGCCAAGGGCGACCAGGACAAAGGGAACGTAGATGAGAGCCGCCGCTGCCGCCAGGCAGCCATAAAGCAAGAGGGGGCCGGACATGGTTGGTTTTGTAAAGAAATTCAACGCTCCTCATCAGTGTATCCAGACCGGACGTTTGTGGCTGATCCCCTTGTGGGTGGATCCGCTATGCTGGGAGGCTGATCGCCCGAAAGCGTCACGCGCGTGTCCCACGCCCTATGCCACCGCTTTATTGAGCACCGTCTGCTTGCCATCGTGCGCGCCGACTCGGCCCCGGCCGCCCTGGCCATCGGCCGGGCGGTGGTCACTGGCGGCTTCCGGTTGGTGGAGGTGACCCTCACCACCCCCGGCGCCGAGCAGGTGGTGGGCGAGTTGCGCGGCTCGGGCGGCGAGGTGTTGGTCGGCTGCGGCACAGTCCTGACCCCCGAGGCAGCCCGCCGGGCGATCGGATGGGGGGCACACTTTGTGGTCAGTCCCCACACGGACCCGGAAATTATCGCCACCGCCCATCAACTGGGCGCGCTCGCCATCGGCGGCGCCCTCACCCCGAATGAGATCGTGGCGGCCTGGCAGGCAGGAGCGGATCTGATCAAGGTGTTTCCGGTCGCCCAGGTGGGAGGGCTTGCCTACTTAAAGGCTCTGCGCGGGCCGTTTCCCGACCTGCCGCTCTTGCCCACCGGGGGCATCGGCGAGGATGACTATCTGGACTACCTGGCCGCCGGGGCGACCGCCGTCGGGGTCGGCCAGGCCCTCGCCCCCCAGGGTGAAGTGCGCGAGGGACGCTGGGGAACCGTCGCCGGTCGGGCCAGCGACTGGGTGATGCGTTTGGCCGAGGGCAACGGCTGTCTGGTTCCGGGGGAGCGCCGGTAAAATGGCGTTGGACACCTCGGCGGACTGGACATGCTTGGCAAGTTTTTCAAAAAGCCCGACGCGGAGCGCAACGACCGCGTGCCCCCCGGACAGTATCTGACCAACGGATTTCCGGTGCTGACCTACGGCCGCACGCCGGACATGGCCTCGTTTGTGTGGCGCTTCAAAGTCTGGGGACTGGCAAAAGAAAAAGTCTTCAGTTGGGACGACTTTGTGGCCACGCCCAAAAGCCAGTTCACCGCCGATTTTCACTGTGTGACGCGCTGGAGCAAGCTCGACGTGCAGTGGACCGGTATCCGGGTCACCGATTTTCTCAAACTCGTCGAAATCGATCCCAAAGCCAAGCATGTCCTCGCCCATTGCTACGGCGGCTACACCACCAACATCGCCTTCGAAGATTTTGCGCGCGAAGAAAATTTCTTTGCCTACGAGCTATTTGGCGAACCGCTACCGACCGAGCACGGCGGGCCGATGCGGCTGGTGGTGCCCCACCTGTACGCCTGGAAAAGCGCCAAGTGGATCAACGGCCTGGAATTTACCGAGCAGGAGCAACTGGGCTTCTGGGAAGTGAACGGCTACCACCGCCGGGGCGAACCGTTTGCCGAGGAGCGCTACAGCGGAATATAGGTGAAGTCAGCACTTATCGCCCACTCAATCCAAGTCATCTAAATTATTAAGTCCTCTCAAGAAGGAGGACTGCTTTTCAAAGCATCTTGAGCCCATTGTTGAGCTTTACTTAAATCAATGCTGGCATTCGTGGAGTAACATCGAGCATATGCTTTTTGCAGCAATGGAATGATGCTTGCCTTTGTTACTCTTGAACAAATATCGTCCTTGCATATTACATTTGATTTTAGCCTGTCTAGGATGACGTTTACTAGCTTTGTTCTGACCGATTGGTCTTCCAAATGCAAACAATAATGCATATTTGCAATACAGGAAAAAGTGTTCTGATCTGGCTCGTGCTTAATCATAACGCCTGCATCTTTCAAAGTATCTTGATGCAGCCTTAAACAAATCAATGTTTGTTGCTTTTCCCGTCGAGCAGCGAAACCGGCTTGAATATTTTCTTCTTCTGAATCAAACTGAGCTTTCCAAACAGATAGCCACCCTCTATCTACTGAGCGCGGCTCAAACTCTAGAGAAGCAGCCTCAACAGCAGTTGAATAAGCCTCGGGATCATCTGGAATCTGGAAAAGAGAGGGCTCTCTGCTCGGAAACCGTAAATAACTAATTGCTTTACATCGCCTCATCAAGCAATTCCCTTGCTCGCTCTGCCACCGTGGGATGGGCATCTCCTGAAAAGTTCTCTACCTGCTCCCAAGCGCCTGCATCGGCCAGACCAAGTACAACCCCCAGACGGATAAGAGGACTATCGTGTTTTTCAAGAGCCTTGTGTAAACTATCGATTTTCTGACTATTTGGATAAGATGCGGGGTTTGCGAAAAACAAGCGAGCAGCCATCGCACGAACATTGATGAATTCCGCTTTGCTCATCGCAATAATACCCAAAATATCGTCACGGCCACTTAACAAAGTATACAGCGCATTCTCTGCATGCAAAGCATCCTCTACGTCACTGCTTCGGATAATATCTTTAATCAAGTTTACTGCCTGTGCACGCAGCTCCTCAGCTACACGTACGCTTTGCGCAGCTCTGATTTGCTGATCAATTGCTTCTCTTTTTTCATCAAGCTCTCGGGCCGCCGAGGCTTGAGTTTGATAGCGCCCAGAGTGAGCTACTAATCCAGTAAAAGGCTGGTTGCTGCTCACAAGGAGAAATGACGCTGTAGAGATTCCCTTATGCTCGGTTTCTGAGTCGATTGTTGTAGGCATTAGTGGAATAGCCCTCTTGTGCGGTTGGTAATAGAAGCTTCAAATACTTGATTCTCTAGAGAATGCAGATTTTCCAATATGTCCCAAGGTATATCTGTATTTGCTATCTTGCTTGCAATCTCAATATCCAACAATACTGAAATAACATCAGGAATATTTTGCTGCATTAAAGCTTGATTAAGTGTGATAATCGGCGGCTGAGCTTGCGTTGGAAGTTGATAAGGCACTTGAATCTGCATTAAGTACCCGCTAAGCCCAACAGGCATGTCTGACGAGAGTTCTGGATACGTCCGAAAATAATCTCTAAAGTCTCTTATAGGTAACGGCAGATCAATTTTGTTGATGTACCTTACAGCAACTTGACTGACGTCTACTGCATCAACTGTTTTTAAGTAAATTCCCCACAAACGATGAGCCTCATCTCTCAGGTTTTCCCAAGAAATATAAGGCTCAAGTCGACTAAAGGTAAAGCTACTTACTTGAGCTTGAAGAATTTGCTTGTTGTCTGAACTTGCAAAGCGGTACCCAATGTGCTCTCTCTCAGCTTTTATCGGCTCTCTACTTAGCGTGACGTTGTCTCGGAACATGTCATCTTTTATCGGATAAGAATCAGCAATGTATTTACGTATTTCAAAAATACTTCCCATAGAGGGTTGCTTAGCAAGCTCAAACTGAAGATTAATGAGAGCTTCAATGATGGGTGGCTTAGGATATTGCCTGCGTTCAGACTGTTCCATCATTTTACCTCTATGAAATATTAAATTACCGTCAAAGCACTCTCGCGATCAACATAAATTGCTTCGCTGAAATTTTCGATTGGGTAGGGTTCTCTATTCTCGAAATGGGATCATGGTTTTCTGCCAATCGGTCGGCATTGTTAATCCGCTTCCTCTGCGTCCGTTTCGTCCCATTGGCCGAGTCGCTGGCGGGCGGTGCGCCGCGAGGTCTCGCGCAACTGCTCCTCCAGGCGCGGTACCGCGACGGCCTTGTCGCGGCGCAGCCCGCCGCGCAGGCGGATCGCCTCCTCCGGTTCGGCCGTTCGCCGCTGCTTCTGGGCGCTTACGAGCACCTCGGCGAGAAAATCCCGATACATCCCATAGCGCTCCAGGTTGGCCTCGCGCACCGCACAACCCGGCTCGTCGCGGTGCAGACAGTTGCGAAACTGGCAGCGGCCCAGGTACGGCCGAAATTCTGGAAAGTAACCGGCAAGTAACTCCGGAGCCAGGGTCAATTCAAGCTGATTGAATCCGGGCGCGTCCGCCACCAACGCCTCCGCGTTCAGGGCAAACAGCTCGACATGGCGGGTGGTGTGCCGCCCGCGGCCGAGGCGGGCGGAGATGTCCCCCACGCGCAACGCAAGACCGGGGTGCAGGTGGTTGAGCAAACTCGATTTGCCGGCACCGGAGGGGCCTGCAAGCACGTACGTACCCGCCAGTTCGGCCCGCAGCGCTGCTAGGCCCGCCCCGGTGCGCGCGCTCACCGGACGCACGGTGTACCCCCAACCGCCCACAGCGGCAGCGACACCGTCCACCGCCTCGGGGGGCACTTCGTCGATTTTGTTGAGGCAGACGATGACCCCCAGATCTTCCGCTTCGATATGGACCAAAAAGCGGCTCAGCAAAGCCGGATCGTAAGCCGGCTCCGACAAGGCAAAGACCACCAGCACGCCTGTGCAGTTGGCGATCGGCGGCTTGGAGAGCACCGAACGGCGCGCGCAGGTGGCGGCGATCACCCCCCGGCCGCTCGCGGAGTCGATCTCGGCCACCTCCACCCGGTCGCCCACCAGCACCGATTGGCCGGTTTTTTTGAGCCGGGCGCGGCGGGTGCACAGCACCATCCCCAGACCGTCGTCGAGCCGGACACGGTAGAAGTTGGCTTCCTGGGCCAGGACCGTGCCGGTGGTACCCATCGGTGCGCCTTAGTGAAATAGGTTGCCGATGCTGTCGATCAGGCCTTCGAGCCCCTCTTTTTTGGAGACTTTTTCGCCGCGGGCCTTGGCGAGCTTGGTGAGCAGTTCGCGCTCCTCGGCGCCCAGTTTGGTGGGAATGACCACCTTGAGCTGCAGGTAGTGGTTGCCGCGGCGGGTGGGATTGCCGATGCGCGGCACGCCTTTGCCGTCGAGGGTGAGTACCGTCTCGGGCTGCGTACCGGGGGGCACCACCACCGTCTGCGGACCGTCGACGGTCTCCACCGACATCTGCGAGCCCAAAATCGCTTGCAGATAAGAAATTTCGGCGATCGAATAGATGTCTTGCCCTTCGCGACGGAAGACCGGGTGGTTGCGCACGCTCACGTAGATGAACAGGTCCCCCGGCGGGCCACCGCGCATCCCGGCGTCGCCCTCGCCCTGCACCCGCAGGCGCGATCCGGCGTCCACCCCGGCGGGGATGGTGATCTTGATGGTGGTCTGCTTCTGGTTGCGCCCGCGCCCGCTGCAGGTTGGGCAGGGGCTTTCGATCACCTCGCCGGTGCCCTGGCAGTTGGGGCAGGCCGCCACCTGGGTAAACAGCCCAAAGGGGGTCCGCCGCGCCTGGCGGATCTGGCCCTGGCCGCCGCAGTTGCGGCAAGTCATAGGACCGGAGCCGGGTTTGGAGCCGGAGCCGCGGCAGGTCTCGCAGGTGATCAGGTGGTTGATGGTGATCTCTTTTTCGCCGCCGAAGATGGCCTCCTGAAATTCGAGCACCATGTCGTAGCGCAGATCGTCGCCGCGGGTGGGTCCGCCCGGCCGGGTGGCGCGCCGGCCGCCGGTACCCGCCCCGGCGAAGCCGCCAAAGAAACTCTCGAAAATATCGCTGATGTCGCCGAAGCCCGCCGCCCCTGCAAAATCCCCCGGGCCGCCGCCCACGCCGCCGTTGAGACCGGCCTCTCCGAAGCGGTCGTAGCGCGCCCGCTGATCGTCGTCGGAGAGCACTTCGTAGGCGCGCGAGAGCTCTTTGAACGTGTCCTCTGCCCCGGCGTCTTTGTTGACATCCGGGTGGTACTGGCGGGCCAGCTTGCGGTAGGCCCGCTTGATGTCCTCTTTGGAGGCGTCGCGGCTGACGTTGAGGGTTTCGTATAAATCTCTGGCCATGCTGGTTGGGCGGACCCCGGTTGCTTAGGAAATCCTTACATAGTCTAGTATCTCTACCGCCCGGAGGACCCGCAAGCCTGCCCAGGACAGCCACACCAACCCGTAAAGCTTGCTAGGACCGCTTTTCGAGCTGGCGGACATCGACAATACTGCCGCGCAGGATGTATTTGAAACCTTCGATTTCGATGGGGGTACCGATCTTGGCCTTCACCCGACCGATCACCAGACCGTCGCCGGTGGCGCTGGCATCGCCCGCGAGGGTGACCACGTAGTCCCGGCCGTAGGGATCGCCGGGATCTTGAATATTGCGGATTTCGGAGCCCACCACCACCGGCACCAGATGGGGGATCACCCGCACCCGCCGGATCGTCAGTTCCCCGGCCGGTTGGTTGCGGATAATCACCGAGGTCGGCTTACCCACCGGGAAGACATTCGGATCGCCGATGCTCAGCGAGCGGATGAGCATGTCCACCTCCACCGGCTGGTCGCCACCCTGGGTGGCAATTTGCGCCTGGCTGCCGCCGCGCGAGAGCAAAAACGCAAACAGCGCCAGGATCACAGCAGCCACCACCACCGCGTCGATGACGTTGATCTTGCCAAAAAGCCTGCCCTGCGGGTCGATAAGTGCCATGCCGCCGATATGCACCCTGCCTTTCGTGGCGCATCGTAGCACACCGGGCCATCGGTGCGGCTCCGGGGGCGCACCGGTCAATTTCGGCGCACACTGGCTGCACCCAATCTGGAAGTGATTCCACGTAAAAGGGATATACCCACATCATTGAATGCTAAAAGTATCGTAATCCTTCTCAATAGGAACGCATTCGTATGAGACGATACCTTGCGCTGAAGTTGCTGCCGGTCTGCGGGTCATGTTGTCTGCTGATCTCCCCGCAAACGGCATTGGGCGTGGAGCTTGCGGCAGCGCCGCCGGCACCTCAAGCTGCCGAATCGAGCAATGTTTACTTTGTAGGTGACTTTGAGAGCGGCGATTTGACTGGCTTCGACACCGAAATTTGTTGTAGCGATGCTGTTCTGGTGATCTCCGCTCCCAAAAAAGTCGGCACCACCGTCCCCCCGGTCAGGGCCGGGCGCTACGCCGCCCAGTTCAATCTGCGCAAGTCCGATCCGGACGTCTCCAGCAGCAGGCGGGCGGAGCTGCGTCTAGGCACCGTCAAGGCCGACTCCTCCCGCTGGTACGCCTTCAGCGTCTACTTGCCGGTCGATTGGGAGACGGACGAGGACTCCTACGACATCATTGCCCAGTGGCACGATTCTCCCGACTTCGACCTCGGCGAAACCTGGCGCTCCCCGGCGTTGAATCTGCAGGTGGCGGCGGGCAACTGGAAAATCAATCGGCGCTGGGATCCCAATCCCGTCACTTACGACAACACCCCCGGCCCGGGCGGCGGCACGGAGTCGATCGGCCTCGGTCCCTACAGCAAAGGGGTCTGGACCGACTGGGTGCTCCACGTCAACTGGTCCTACGAGGACAACGGCGTGCTGGAAGTCTGGAAAAACGGGGTATTGGTCCTGGCGCGCGAGGGTCCCAACACCTACAACGATCAAACAGGCCCCTATTTGAAGCTGGGCATTTACAAGCCCGATTGGAAATACGATCCTGCCGAATCGACAACCAGCAGTCGCACGCTGTATATCGACGAGGTGCGCATCGGCAACTCCAAAGCCACCTACGAGGAAGTTTCCCCCTAAGCAAGGACAGGTGCACAAAAAGCCCGCGGGAAGACGCGCCCCCCGCGGGTTACCTACAAGAAGTTTCGGTTACTTGGTCTCGGTGAATTCGGCGTCGATCACATCGTCGCCGCCGCGGGTGCCGGAGGTGCCGCCGCTGCCGGAGGGAGCGCCTTCGTCAGGACCCGCCGCCGCGCCGCTCGGGGCCGACTGCTGGTAGAGCTTGCTGCTCAGGTCGTAGACGGCCTGCTGCAGGTCGGCTTTGAGGCTTGCGACTTTGTCCATGTCCTCGCGGCTGAGCGCCTCGCGCAGATCCTTGATCAGCCCTTCAATCTTGCTCTTGTCACTGCTGTCGACTTTGTCGCCGAACTCGGTGAGTTGGCGCTCGGCCTGGTAGGCGAGCGAATCGGCCTCGTTTTTGAGGTCGACCGCTTCGCGGCGCTTCTTGTCTTCGCCTGCGAAGGACTCGGCCTCGTTGACCATCTTGGCGACGTCGTCTTTTGAAAGGGTCGAAGCACCGGTGATGCTGATGGTCTGGGCTTTGCCGCTCGCCTTGTCTTTGGCGGTGACGCTCAAGATGCCGTTGGCGTCGATGTCGAAGGTGACTTCGACTTGGGGAACGCCCCGGGGCGCGGGCGGGATGCCGTCGAGGCGGAAGCGGCCGAGGCTCTTGTTGTCGCCGGCCATCGAGCGCTCGCCCTGGATGACGTGGATCTCGACGGAAGTCTGGCCGTCGGCGGCAGTTGAGAAGGTCTCGGACTTGCGCGTCGGGATCGTGGTATTGCGGGGGATGATCGGTGTCGCCACACCACCCAGGGTCTCGACGCCCAGCGAGAGCGGGGTGACATCGAGCAGCACGACGTCGCGCACTTCACCGGACAGCACGCCCGCCTGGATGGCGGCCCCGACGGCCACCACCTCGTCCGGGTTGACGCTCTGGTTGGGGTCTTTGCCGATGATGCGCTTGACCAGTTCCTGCACCGCCGGGATGCGGGTGGAACCGCCCACCAGCACCACCTCGTCGATGTTCTCTTTGCTGAGTTTGGCGTCGCGCAGGGCCTGCTCGACGGGCTTCTCGACCCGGCGCAGCAAGTCGGCGCACAGGCTCTCAAACTTGGCGCGGGTGAGGCTCATGTCGAGGTGCTTCGCCCCGTCGGCCCCGGCGGTGATGAAGGGCAGATTGATCTGGGTCTGGGTGACGCCCGACAGTTCGATCTTGGCCTTTTCCGCCGCCTCGGTGAGGCGTTGGAGGGCCTGGCGGTCGGTGCGCAGGTCCACCCCTTCGAGCTTCTTGAATTCGTCGGCCAGATAATCGACGATCCGCCTGTCGAAGTCGTCGCCGCCCAGGTGGGTGTCGCCGGAGGTCGATTTGACCTCGAAGACGCCATCGCCCACTTCGAGGATCGACACATCGAAGGTGCCGCCGCCCAGGTCGAAGACCAGGATGGTCTCGTTCGCTTTTTTATCGAGACCGTAGGCGAGGGCGGCTGCCGTCGGTTCGTTGATGATGCGCAGCACCTCGATGCCGGCGATGCGGCCGGCGTCCTTGGTGGCCTGGCGCTGGGAGTCGTTGAAGTACGCCGGAACGGTGATCACCGCCTGGGTGATCTTTTCGCCCAGGTACTTGCTCGCATCGTCGACCAGTTTGCGCAGGACGAGGGCCGAAATTTCTTCGGGGGCAAAATCTTTGTCTTCGTTGGTGCTGTGCAGTTTGACGTTGCTGCCGTCGCGCACCACCCGGTAGGCCACCTGCTTGGCCTCATCGGTGATCTCGTCGTACTTGCGGCCGATGAAGCGCTTGACCGAATAGAACGTGTTCTCGGGGTTGAGAACGGCCTGACGGCGGGCCAACTGCCCGACCAACCGGTCGTGGTTCTTGGTGAAGGCCACCACCGACGGCGTGGTGCGCGAGCCTTCCGCGTTGGCGATCACGGTGGGCTGCCCCCCCTCGAGGACGGCCACCACCGAGTTGGTGGTGCCCAAGTCAATGCCTACAACTTTTCCCATGACTTCTCCTTACGGGCATCTCGCGCCTTGAATCTCTTCTTACCGTACCCGCCGCCGCCGGGCGGCCGGGTGCGGTCCTCCCCCGGGAAGGTGGCGTAATTCCCGCACCTCCCCTGGCGGATGCGGCGATTTTCGGGTGGGCGGTAGAATACAGCCAGCTCTATCGCTGCGGGTGCCATGGTCCCACTGTGGGATGAAAATCGGGGGTACCGCATCCCCTGGGTCAACTACGGCTTGATCGTTACCTGTATCGCAGTTTTTATCTACGAAATTTCGCTGGGCGAAAAGCAGCTTGAAATTTTTATCAACCAGTACGCAGCGGTGCCGGCGGTGATCGTGCCGGCCCTGGGCGCCATCTTTCAAGGCGATTTGGGGGCAGTCGGCCTGCTGGCGCCGCTGGTGACGGCGATGTTCCTGCACGGCGGCATTTTGCACCTGGCGGGCAACATGCTCTATCTGTGGATCTTCGGCGACAACGTCGAGGAGCGCATGGGCCACTTTGGTTATCTGGCGTTCTATTTGATTTGCGGCGTGGTCTCGATTCTGGCGCAGACCTTTCTAGAATCCGGCTCCAAGATCGCTTCACTCGGGGCGAGCGGGGCGATCGCCGGGGTGCTCGGAGCCTACATCGTCATGTTTCCGCGCGCCCCGGTACAAGGAATTTTTCCGCTCGGATTTATTCCTATCCCTTTCAAACTGCCGGCCGTCTGGTTCATCGGCATCTGGTTTTTGCAGCAGTTTTTGAGCACCCTCGCCACGGTCAACACCAGCAACGTCCCGGACATGGAAGAAGGCGGGGTCGCCTACTTCGCCCACGCCGCCGGGTTTGTGGCGGGCCTGGTGCTGGTGCGCGTCTTCGCGCGCGAAACGGACCCTTACAAGCGGCGCTAGGGTGCCTGGGGGGCAGCTTTGTCGGGCTTGGCCGCCGGGGCGAATGGTTTTGTTTCGGGTTTGGCACCAGGAGGGGGAGCGGGTGGCTTGGGCGGATTGAGGCGATTTTTGACGTACTCGCGCACCCGCTCTTTGCCCTCTTCGGGGGCGGCTTTTTCGGCCTGGGTGTAGAGCTTCTGGGCGTCGGCTTTGTTGCCCTTGGCCAGCAGCAGGTCGCCTTTGCCAATCAGGGCGCCGACATTATTTTTGTCGGTGGCCAGCACTTTGTCGTAGGTTTGCCCGGCTTTGTCGGCCTTGCCGGTCACCTGGTAGAGCTGGGCCAGTTGCAGGCGGACGTTCGGATTCTCCGGCTGCGCATCGGCGAGCCGCTCCACCAGCGGAATCGCCTTGTCGAACTGGAACTGCTGCAAATAGAGAGAGGCGAGATTGCTGAGGGCGTTGGGATTGTTCGGTTCGCGCTCGAGAATCTTTTGATAACCGGCAATTTCCTGGGCGGTGCGGGCCGGATCGGGCTGGTTCTGAGAGGTTGCGGCCGGGGCCGGGGCCTGCTCGGTCCCTGAAAAAATCGAAATGAGCGTAAAAAGGAGGGGGCCTACGAAGCCCAAGGTGCCCACGATCGCGATACCCAGAAGCAAAATTTTGCGGTTGTTGCTGGCCATGGTCCGCTCAAATCCTCGGAGGTGCGTGTGCAGGAATGGCGCCTGCTGGGAGGTATGCTACTTTTGGCCGCGGCCCTCTCCGTCCTGGTCAAGTATGTCCTGCCCGTCTGGATCCGGCAACCGGACCCACTCACAGTGTGGCTGCCCATCGCAGCCCCGGCGGCCCTCGTGGCGCTGTGGCTTTGGGCGGCAGGCCGCAAGCGTTAATTGATGTCCTATAGTCCCACCGGCCGGTTTACTCTAATAGGTGACGCGGCAGGGAGGCGGGAGATCATGCGGCAGGTGACGGCGATCATATTGGGGGGTGGGCGCGGCACCCGCCTGTATCCACTGACCAAACGCCGGGCCAAACCGGCGGTGCCCATCGGCGGCAAGTACCGCCTCATCGACATTCCGGTCAGTAACTGCATCAATTCGGGCATCCAGCACATCTACATCCTCACGCAGTTCAATTCCGCCTCCCTGAACCGCCACGTCTCCCAGACCTACCAGTTCTCGCGCTTCAGCGACGGCTTCTGTGAGATCCTGGCCGCCGAGCAGACCGACGAGAACCCCAACTGGTTTCAAGGCACCGCCGACGCGGTGCGCCAGTACCTGTGGCTGCTTGAACCCAGCGGTTCGACCGAGTATTTGATTCTTTCGGGCGATCACCTCTACCGGATGGATTACAGCAAGTTCGTCCGCCGCCACCGCGAGACCAACGCCGATGTGACGATTGCCGTGCTGCCCTGCGACCTTGAGCGCGCGAGCGACTTCGGCCTGATCAAAACCGACGCCGACGGCCGGGTGGTGCAGTTTACCGAAAAACCGAAAGGGGCCGAGCTTGAGCGCATGCGCGTCGACACCACCACCCTGGGGCTCACCCTCGAAGAAGCCGAGCGCCGCCCCTTCGTCGCCTCGATGGGGATCTACGTCTTTCGCCACGATGTGATGCTCAAGCTGTTGCGCGACGACCCAAGCCGCACCGACTTCGGCAAAGAAATCCTGCCCGCCTGCCTCGACGATTACAACGTGCAGGCGTACCTGTTCGACGATTACTGGGAAGATATCGGGACCATCGAGGCGTTCTACAAGGCGAATCTGGCCCTCACCAGCCAGAACGCGCCGCCCTTCAGTTTCTACCACCCGGCGCCGATTTATACCCGGCCGCGCTATTTGCCCCCCAGCAAGCTCATCGACTGCCAGATAGCCGAATCGATCATCACCGAGGGCTGCATCATCAAGCAGGCGCGCATCTTCCACTCGGTATTGGGTCTGCGCTCGCGCATCGAGTCGGGGGTGCGCATCGAAGATTCGCTATTGATGGGAGCCGATTTTTACGAGACGCCCATCCAGCGCGAGGAGTCGCTGCGCCGCGGCCTGCCGCCGGTGGGCATCGGCGAGCGCTGCGTGCTGCAAAAGGCGATCATCGACAAGAACGCCCGCATCGGCAACGACGTGCGCATCCTCAACAAGGAGCGGCCCGACTCGGCGGACCACCCCGAGCGGGGCTTCTACATCCGCCACGGCATCGTCATCGTCCCCAAGGACACCGTCATCCCCGACGGCACCGTGATCTAGTTCGACCCATGCGCCACGCTTTTCTCGAAGCCAACGACCTGCGCTTCCACTACGCGGAGCAGGGCATGCCCGACGCCCCCCTGGTGCTCTTGCTGCACGGGTTTCCCGACTTCTGGTACTCCTGGCGCCACCAGATCCCGGTCCTCGGCGAGCACTTTCGGGTGGTGGCCCCCGACCTGCGCGGTTATCACCTCACCGACAAACCCGCAGGCGGCTACGACCTGCTGACCCTCAGCGACGACGTGCGGGAGTTGATCCTGGCCTTGGGAGCCCGTGAAGCGATCGTGGTGGGCCACGACTGGGGCGGGGCGATCGCCTGGGTTTTTGCCCACCGCTGCCCGGCCATGTGCACCAAGCTCGTGATCCTCAACGCTCCCCACCCGCTGCGTTTTGCCGAAGAGTTGCGTTCTAACCCCCAGCAGCTGCTCAAAAGCTGGTACATTCTGTTTTTTCAGCTGCCCTGGCTGCCGGAGCGACTCATCGAATGGAACGATTACGACTTTATCGAGGCGGCCTTTCGCCACGCCGAGGTGCGCCCCGGCAGCTTCAGCGACGCGGAGATCCGCCGCTACAAGCAGGCGGCGGCGATGCCCGGGGCGATGACCTGCGCCCTCCAGTACTACCGCAGCGCCCTCAGCGCCCCGCCACCCCCTGAAACCTACAACCAACCGGTCGCCTGCCCGACTTTGCTCATCTGGGGAGAGCGCGATTTTGCCCTCGAGACCCGTCTCACCCGCAACCTGGAGCGCTTCGTGAGCGGTCCGTTGCAGGTCGAACGGTTGCCCGATTGCAGCCACTGGGTGCACCAGGAAGATCCGACCGGCGTCAATCAGCTATTGGTGCCCTTTCTCACCCAACCCGGTCGTCAGGCTATCTTCGATTGAGTCCAGCCGTTTGGGGAGGCCCCGCGTGACCGTTTCACCCGCCGCCGGATCGTTGCCCACCCAGGTGCCCGGCGCCCGGGGGCCGCTCGCCGTCTACTACGAGCACCCCCGCTGGTTCGAGCCGCTGTTTGCCGAACTGGAGCGCCGCGGAACCCCCTATCTCAAAATGCCCGCCGAGGGCCGTTTTTACGATCCGACTAATCTGGCGGCGGAGCGGGGGGTGGGCCTGCTCTTCAACCGGATGAGCCCGTCGGCCTACCGCCGCGGCGGCGGCCGCCACATCCACTACACCCTGGGCTGGCTGGCCCACCTCGAAGGGCAGGGTTTGCGGGTAGTCAACGGCGAGCGCGCCTTCAGACATGAAATTTCCAAGGCGCTGCAACTGTCGCTGCTGCGCGCTCTGGGCCTGCCTTTTCCCCGCGCCCACGTCTTCTGCCGGGCCGCGGACGCCCCCCGGGCGGCGGTGGGCCTGCGCTTTCCGGTGGTGGTCAAGCCTAACGTCGGCGGCAGCGGCGCCGGGGTGACCCGCTTCGACACGCCCGAGCAACTGGCCGAGGCGGCTTGCGGGGACGCCCTCGATCTGGGTCTCGATAGCGTCGCGCTGGTGCAGGAATTTCTTCCGGCCCGGGGCGACTTTATTACCCGGGTGGAGGTGGTGGGAGGCAAGTTTCTTTACGCCATTCGCGTGCATCTCACGGGCGAAACTTTTGATCTCTGCCCGGCGGACATCTGCCGGACCATCGGCGGGGAGTCCCTTGACATTGCCTGCCCGGTGGAAGCGCCCAAGGCGGGTTTGCGGGTAGAAGGCTACGAACCGCCGCAAAGTGTGATTGCCGATGTCGAGCGGATTGTGGCCGCGGCGGGAATCGAAGTGGGGGGAGTCGAGTACCTCGTGGACGACCGGGACGGACGGATTTATTACTACGACATCAACGCCCTGTCGAACTTTGTTTCTGACGGTGAGCGGGTGGTCGGTTTCGACCCGTTTGTCCGGCTGGTCGATTTTCTGGAGCGGGAGGGGGGCTTTGGGCACTAAGAAGATGCGCTTCGGCTACTGGCTGCCGGTCTTCGGCGGCTGGCTGCGCAACGTCGAGGATGAGAACATGACAGCCGACTGGCCCTACGTGCGGGATCTGGCCTGCCGCAGCGAGGGACTCGGCTTCGATCTGACCCTGGTGGCCGAACTGAACCTCAACGACATCAAGGGCATCCAGGCCCCGGCCCTGGACGCCTGGTCAACGGCGGCAGCCCTCGCGGCGGTGACCGAGCGGCTGGAGATCATGGTGGCGGTGCGGCCGACTTTTCACCTGCCGGCTTTGCTTGCCAAACAGGCCGCCAACATCGACCAGATTGCGGGCGGGCGTTTATCGCTCAACGTCGTCTCCTCCTGGTGGGCCGACGAAGCGAAAATGTACGGCGTGCACTTCGAGCAGCACGACGACCGCTACGCGCGCACCTCCGAGTGGCTGGAGGTGCTCGACGGCGTCTGGAGCCGGGATCACTTTTCTTATGCAGGCCGCTACTACCGGGTGGACGACAACGTTCTGCAACCGAAGCCCGCAAGCCGCCCTCGCCCGACGATCTATGCCGGGGGCGAATCGGAGGCGGCCAAGGATTTGATTGCCCGCAAGTGCGACGCCTACCTGATGCACGGCGATCCGCCCGAGCGGGTGGCAGCCAAGATCGCCGATATGACTGTCCGGCGCGAAAAGTTGGGGCTGCCGCCCATGACTTTCGGGGCAGCCGGTTACGCAATCGTGCGGGACTCTGAGCGCGAAGCGCAGGCAGAACTGGCCCGGATCACCGATGTACGCCAATCGGCCGCAGGCTTTGCCAACTACCGGCAGTGGCTATCCGGCACCCAGCTGGAACAGAATATGTCGATCGAAGAATATTCAGTCTCCAACCGCGGCCTGCGCACCGGCTTGGTCGGCACTCCCGAGCAGGTGGCAGAGCAGATTGAACGCTTCTTAGAAGCCGGGGTGGATCTGTTGCTGTTGCAGATGAGTCCTCAGCGCGAGGAGATGGAGCGCTTCAGCGCTCAGGTGATTCGCCCTCGGCTTCCGCGGACGACGGCCCAAGTAGTGCTCTGAAGCTGGTGATTTTGAGCTTGAAACGATGGTTTGCGGCCCAATCGGCGAGCATTCCGTCCGCTTGTGCAATCGAAAGCGCACCCGTTTGGATGAGAGTAACAACGATGTCCTGGGTGCGGAGGATCCGAAGCCGGGTAGAAGCGATGCCCGCTTCGCGCAGAGCGCGGTTTATTGCCTTGCGATCGTCTATGGCAAGGGCATATTTCCGGGATAGCGCAACGGCGATGGCCGCCCGCTCGCCCGCTCCTAGCCGATTGCCGATGGCCAGAAGCAAAAACACATGGACCTCGGTGGGATCAGTAACCCTCTCAAGCCCGATGTATCCGGCGGCAAGGGAAGCCTCGAAGCGTTTGTACTGCTGGGGATAGTCTTCAGAAATCTCCTCCGCAACATGATCGAGCACCAGGAAGCGAGAGGGATGGGTACCAATGAGGTCCATCCGGTCAACCTTCAGAAAATTGATGAGAACAGAGGTGTCGGCGACGATGGGCGTGTTGCCGGGTGAAGGCGGCTCCAGCTCACTCGGCACGGGTCGCTTCAGCAAGGTCGAGAAGTTCCTCCGAAGCTACGCCGAGTTTCCGGGCCAGTTCCCGCAGGCGGCCCCGGGAAATTTCCTCCTGACGGTACGCTTCGATGGCAAGCCGAGCCAGGTGGTGGCGCAGTTGTTCGTCGGCGGGTGGCTTACTCGGCGTTCCCGACTCGTGGGACAGGCTTTCGGTTGGTTCTTCAGACGCTCCGAGTAAGCGCATGTAGCGCCTGCCGTGATCCTTTTGTTCGATAAGCGCACTGCACTCGGAAGCACCAATGTGGCCCAGGCTCCTGAGCCTCCAGACGGCAGCCTCGTAGCTGACCTGAAAGTGACGGGCGATGGCGGCGATGTCTTGAAAGGTGATGGCCTGCGTACCTGGACGGGGCCGAATCTCTGCTTCCATCACCCCACCGGTTGCCGCGTCGAAGACCGTCTGAGTCGAACGGCTGGGATGCCCTTTGTGCAACCTGTGCAGCATGTCGGTCACTCCGTCTGCGGGCATCAAGAAGGCTGCGGCAAAGGCATTTGCCCGCTTTTCCACCAGTTCGGAGCTATTTTCTTTGCGCGTCGGCTGAACGGTCAAGGAGCGGTCCAACAATGCATGAGCGTACTCGTGCGCATAGGAAAAGCGACGACGGGTGAAGGGGTGAGCGCCGTTGACCAGGATGGCAAGACCGATGGAGGCGTGATGAAGATACAGGCCCGATAGCCATTCGGGCAATTCGGCAGCGGCAACCCACACACCCTGCTCGGCAATCAACTTGGCAATGTCGGCGACCGGCGCGTTGCCCAATCCCAGCCGTTGCCGCTCCACCTGGGCCACCCACACGCCTTGAGAGACAGCCTCACCGGCGGTATGCATCCGCAAGCTGTAGTTGGGCAAGGTGTCCTCTTGCTCGTAGCGAAGCAGGCGCCGCAAGCCGACGCCCTCCTGGCAAAGATCGAGGGTGCGTTCGACGGCCTGTCTGAGAAGGCTATCCTCAGCAAATTCCGGCACGATACGGAACAGGACAGTGGCAAGATCTTCCTCATCCGTCCGATCCATCAAGAAAAAAGTTACTGGCTGGTCGTACATCTGGGCTAGTCGCGTGAGTTCCAGTGTAGAGACTGCCCGCTTGCCGCTCTCCATATTAGTCACAGCCGTGCGCTTCAGCCCCAGGGCATCCCCGATCGTCTGTTGACTCAGGCCCCGTCTTTCGCGCGCAGCCCGCAAGCGCTCACCCAACTGCACAGCGTTCAATTTCATGTTGTGCCTTTTGTTGCACATAAGCTGGTGAATTCATCCATTAAAGTTCGTTTTTTGTACTATAGCGCGATTGGAGATTCACAGTGAGCTTCTTGAGCTGGAGCTACTCCTTATCTCTTGAGGGCGCAATTAATTGCTTGAGCGTATCGCTCGACCCAGGCACACTGGAATCGACTGCACGCCATTGATTCCGAGGTTGTGAGGCGCGTGTATGGAGGCAACGTTGTCCAGAATCGATAAGTACACTACCAGCATCTCCTTCGACGACTGGGGTCAGGGTGAACCGGCGGTGCTGCTGCTGCCCGGCTGGTGCGTCAGCCGCTCCGCCTTCGACGCCCTCGGCCAGGAAATCAGTCAGCACAGGCGCGTTCTCAACCTGGAGCTGCGAAGCCACGGCGAGTCAGAATCACTCAACAGTGATTTTTCCACAGCGGACCTGGTGGCCGACGCCCTCGCCCTGGTGGAGGCCGGCGGTGCGCGGCAGGTGATTCCTTTGAGCCTTTCGCACGCTGGTTGGGTGGCCATCGAGCAGTGCCGACAGCAGAACCAGGACCGGCAGGCCGTCCGCTCCTGCCTCCAGCAGAAAATGGGCGACAACTTCTGACGCCTGTCCGCGATTTGTCCACACCTGCAAAAGCTTGCCCCCGAGGCCATCCGGCCCCGGGTTTTTTCATCGCTACTTCGGTGAGGTGCGCACTTGCCAGAAACGCTCCACCGTCACAAACCGATAGCCGCGCGCCAGGAGCGTTGCCACGATGCGGTCGGTCGCGCGGGCGACATCGTCACCGGCCCCGTCGTTGCCGTCGTGGAGCACAATCAGCGAGCCGTTGCGCACCTGGGCGAGGGTGCGCCGCACGACAGTCTCGACGCCGGGCCGCTGCGAATCGTCCGAGAGCACCTGCCACATCACCGGACGGTATCCCCACCGGCCCAGAGCGGTGAGGACCGCCGGGGCGGCGATCCCGTAGGGCGGACGCACGTCGCGCAGGTGCCCCGGCTCCAGAGCGCAGGCTGCAGCGACCAGCGTGCGCGATTGCTCCAAACTTTCGCGCAGACCGGCGGTGCGCAAAAAAGGGCGGTGGTCGTACCCGTGCAGGCCGAGCCAATGCCCCGCTTCGTAGATGTCCCTGACAATCCCGGCGGACGCCGCCACCCGGTTGCCCAACAAAAAGAAACTCGCCTGCACCCGGTGGTGGGCCAGAACATTCAACAGCGGCGGTGTGTAGCGCGGATCCGGGCCGTCGTCGAAGCTGAGCGCCACCTCCGGCACACCCGGATCGCCTTGCCAGAGGCAATCTGGAAAAATGCCGCTCAAGAGCTGGTGTGCTGCCGTATAAAAGCCTGAGTACAGGTCCACTGGGATGCTTGCCACAAGAGTTACCCCCGCTCAGCCCAGGCCCAGTTCGCGCTTGAGCGCCGCGACGGAGGCCGGTTGCAGATAATCGCCGCAGCTGACCAGTTGCGGCGGGCGGACCAGATCGGCGCGCAGCTTCTCGATGAGTCGGGCGACCGGCCCGTAGCTTGCCTGATCGGTGACGATGAGCTGAGCGGAGCGGACGATCGCCCGCAGGCGAGGGGTGTCCTCCAGTTGCGTGGTCAACACCAGGACATCGTCGCCGTGCTGGCTGTGCAGAAACATCTCCACCGCATTCAACAAATCGGAACTGAGGCTTACCAGACCCAGGCAGCTGTCCTTGGGTAGAGCCGCCACCAACGCCAGTTCGCGGCTGAAGTCGGTGATGTCGAGGGGCAACACCCGGATCCCCCGCGGCTCGGCTGCCGCAGCGGCCCGGGCCAGGTGATAGCGGCTGGTGACCACGGTGCCGGCCCGGGTCTGTTCCAGCACCGCGTCGAGTTCTTCGAGGGCCACGCGCTGCACCGGGATACCGAGCGCCCGGTTCAACTCCCAACTCATCAACTCCCCCAACCCCAGATCCCGCGCCGGGGCTGCCACCAGCAGCACCGCCCCGCACCGCAGGCGCCAATCAATTTCCGCCAGAAACAAGCCCCGCGCCTGCTCCAGCGAACAGCCGCAGGCCAAAAGCGCATCGAGGCTCTTTTGCACCAGCGCACGCGCTTCGGGAAAACGCTCCAAGGCCGTGGCGCGTGCGCCCACTCCGCCCAGAGCCTTCACATAGATCCCGGAACCGGCCTGGGCTTCGACCAGACCCATTTCCTCCAACAAGTGATAGACCTTGCTGATCGTGTTGCGGTGCAGGCCGGTGATCATGGCGAGTTGACGGGTGCTGGGCAGCTGGTAGCCCGGCGGAAACTGGCGTGAGGCGATGGCAAAACTGATCTGATTGAGCAACTGGGTCGATGCCGGCACGTCGCTGTCGCTTTGGAGCTGAAATCGGAATTTCATTTGAATCTGCACAGGGCGGGCTTCCCTATTATCTGATCACAAAGTCGAATCCATGGCCGATTATCCAGCGAGCCGGCTCAAGAATAATATGTTGATAATCGGGTGTTTTCCGGCCTGACCCCTCGCCGCCGTCGACGGGGTATGGTGCAGAACAATCAGTGTTTTTACTGCTATAGGAACTGCGAATAATTCAGCTTTCAGAGGGTCGAAAGCCGAGTAAGCACTGCCGGTGGTTGGCACATTTTTGTACGAAATCCACGGAAATTTGCTCAAAATCGCCTTTTCTAACTCGCCCCGGCCAATTGCAGCTGATAAATTTGCGACGAATTCCTCCCCTTAGTCCGAAGAATTTATGCGTAAATCTCCTTCCAGCCTCGTGGTTCAAGCGATTGCATTTTTGACGGGCGTTTCGGCTTTTTCTGTGGGCCTTGGCACTGCTGTCGTGCAAAGCAGTCGTGCCCAGTCTGCAGATCCGGATATACTCGGCCATTGGAGCGCGACCAAAGATTGGGGTTTTGTCGCCATCCACGCCCACGTACTGCCCGACGGCAAGGTTCTCACCTGGGGTCGCGATTGGGACGAGAATCAAGTCGATGGCAAGACCACACAAGCGCGCGTTTGGGATCCGGTAAGCGACACTTTCGTCAACAACAACATCCTCAACAGCACCACCAACGTCTTTTGCTCCGGGCATGCCTTTTTGCCCGACGGGCGGTTGCTGGTCACCGGCGGCCATTTAGATGACGACCGCGGCCTGGTGGACACGACCATTTACGACCACATCACCCAGGGTTGGACCAAAGTCCAGGACATGATCGCCCGGCGGTGGTATCCGACGACCACCACTTTGGGCAACGGCGAGGTGCTCGTGATCGCCGGAACCTACGCGGGTTACCAGAACATCAATCAGATGCCCCAGATCTGGAAGACGACGGGGGGGTGGCGGGATCTTGTCGACGCCCAAAAGCTGCCGGACGGCACCAACTCGCTGAAGTACGGCTACTACCCGTATATGTTTGCCGCTCCCAACGGCCAGGTCTTCTACGCCGGTCCGGAGCCGGACACCCGCTACCTCGACACCACCGGTACCGGCCGCTGGATCCCGGTGGCGCACACGAACTTTAACGATACGCGCGACTACGGTTCGGCGGCGAGTTACGCTCCCGGCAAAGTACTCATCTCGGGGGGGGCCGGCGGCGACCTGTACGGCCCGCCCCCCACCGCCACCACCGAGATCATCGATCTGAACGCCGCCTCCCCGCTCTGGCAGCAGGTCGAATCGATGGCTTACCCGCGCCGCCACCACAACCTCACGGTGCTGCCGGACGGCACGATCCTCGCCACCGGCGGCAACAGTTCGCCCGGCAGGTACGAGGAGACCGCCCCCGCTCTGCCCGCCGAACTGTGGGACCCGGCCACCCAAAGCTGGAGCACCCTCGCAAGCATGCCCACTCCCCGCATTTATCACTCGATAGCGGCGCTATTGCCGGACGGCCGGGTACTCTCGGCAGGCGGCGGCCAGGGTGGCGAATCGGCCTACCGCCCGAGTGCAGAAATTTATTCGCCGCCCTATCTGTTTCGTGGGCCGCGCCCCACAGTGAGCGCCGCGCCGATTTCTGTGGGCTACGGCCAGGCGTTTACCGTCCAGAGCCCCGAGGCGGCCGATATCCGGCGCGTCACCTGGGTGCGTCTCTCCTCGGTGACCCACGCCTTCAATGAAAATCAGCGCTTCAACGAATTGACCTTCACCCGCTCGGGCAACACCCTCACCGTCACCGCCCCGGCAAACGGCAATCTTGCCCCCCCCGGGCACTACCTGCTCTATGTCCTCAACGCCGACGGCGTCCCCTCGGTGGGGCGGGTGGTACGTGTCGGCACCCTGGCGCCTGCCGGGGATTTTAGCGGCGACCGCAAATCCGAACTGGTCTGGCGCAACGGCGCCACCGGTCAAAACAGCCTCTGGCTGATGAACAACACGACCTTCACCCAGAGTGTGGCCCTGCCCGCTGTCTCCGATCCCAACTGGCTCATCACCGGCAGCGGCGATTTTGACAACGACGGCCGGCCGGACCTGCTCTGGCGCAATCGGGCCACCGGCGAAAACAACCTCTGGCTGATGAACGGCACCGTCTACCGCACCAAAGTCACCCTGCCGCTGGTGGGCACCGCCTGGCAGGTGGGTGGGGTGGGCGATTTCGACGGCGACGGGCGCCCGGACATTTTCTGGCGCAATCCGAGCACCGGCCAGGTGAGCGCCTGGCTGATGAACGGCACCCAGTACCTCGTCTCGCGGGCCCTACCGTCGGTAATCGACCCCAACTGGCAACTGGTGGCAGCAGGACAGTTCAACAACGACGCCCAGGCGGACCTGCTCTGGCGGCACAAGCAGACCGGGGCCAACAGCGTCTGGCTGATGAGTGGCACGGCACTGGCGCAGTCGGTAGCCTTACCGGCGGTCTCGACCGCCTGGCAGATTGGGGCGGCGGGCGATTACAACGGCGACGGCAAAGCGGACATCGTCTGGCGCGACACGACCACCGGCGCCAACGCCGTCTGGCTGATGAACGGCACGGCTTTTGTCCAGTCGGTGGGGCTGTCGGCGGTCGCGGCCGGCTGGCAACTGAGCGGACCGCGCTAGGGCGCTCCCTGTGCCAGTGGTCCGGGCGGCGCAGCGATCGGGCGCTCCCGGCGGCCCGGCACGCGCCCGGGTGGGGGACAGCTCGGTCAATGTCCAGGATGGGGTACCGCCGCGACCCACCTGTGGGATCGTGGCAGTATCGCCCGAGGAACCTCTGCTGTGCCCCCTAAGCCCGAACGCCTGAATCTGGCCCAGAAGCTCGCCTACGGGGCGGGGGACTTTGGTCCTGCCGTCACCGCCAATTTACTGGTCTTCTTCTGGCTGCCGTTTTTGACCGACGCCGCGGGCCTTGCCGCCGGTGCGGCGGGCAGCATTCTGGCCATCAGCAAAATCTGGGATGCGATCAACGACCCGATCGTGGGCGTGCTCACCGACCGCACGCGCAGCCGCTGGGGCAGGCGCCGCCCCTGGATTTTGCTGGGGGCCATTCCCTTTGGCTTCACCTTCTTTGCCCAGTGGCTGGTGCCCTTCGCGGGCAACGCGGGGGCCGCCTTCTGGTACTACCTGGCGATGGCGCTGCTGTTCAACAGCCTCTACACCGCCGTCAATTTGCCTTACACCGCCCTCACACCGGAGTTGACCGACGATTACGACGAGCGCACCGGTTTGTCGAAATTTCGCTTTGCTTTTTCAATCGGCGGCAGCCTGCTGTCGGGGGTGACCTTCCCGCTCATCCTCGCGGCCTTTCCCACCCGCCCCGCCTTCGGCAACGCTCTGGGGGCCGGGATCTGGGCGGTGCTCGCGGTGTTGCCGCTATTTTGGTGTTTCTTCGGAACGCGCGAGCGCTTCGCGACTCCTGCCAGCGAGCGCCTCCCGCTTGCCCGGCAATTGCGCATCGCCTTGGCCAACCGGCCCTATCTGGATGTAGTGGGAATTTATCTGTGTTCGTGGTTTGCGGTGCAACTGATCGCCACGGTGGTTCCCTACTACGTCCGCTACTGGATGAACCTGCCGGACAGCTGGTTGGCCGCAACGATCTTCGCCATCCAGGGCACGGCTCTAGCGATGCTGTTCGTCTGGAGCGCCCTCAGCGCCCGCCTGGGCAAGAAGCGGGTCTTTTATCTGGGGACAGGGTTTTTCTTGCTGGCGATGCTCGGCTTGATGTTGCTCAGCCCCGGCCAGGCGGTCTGGATGCTGGTTCTGGCGGTGGTGGCCGGGGTCGGCGTCTCGACGGTCTATTTGATTCCCTGGTCGATGCTGCCGGATGTGATCGACCTGGATGAACTGCAGACCGGCGAGCGCCGCGAGGGCGTCTTCTACGCGCTGTTGGTGCTGCTGCAGAAAGTCTGTCTGGCCGCCAGCCTGCTGCTGGTGGGGCAACTGCTCGAAGCGGCGGGCTTCGACGGCAAGGCCGCCGTCCAACCCGACAGCGCCCTGGTGGTGCTGCGGCTGGTCATTGGGCCGATTCCGGCGGCGGCGGCGGCGCTGGGTTTGTGGTTTGCCTGGCGCTATCCGATTACCCGCGAGCGGCACCGGCAAATTCTCGAAGCGCTGGCGGCGCGCCGCCCTGCCGCCTGAAGGTGCAAAAGTACCGCCGCCGGGCCGCACCATCCGGCGGCGGCATCGGTGTTAAGGTGTTCTCCATGGATGAGCTGGAGCGATCGTATTGGGTGCTTGGGCTGGAGTCTGGCGCTTCCCCGGAGGAAGTGAGCCAGGCTTACAAAGATCTGGTGTTCGTCTGGCATCCCGACCGCGTTCCGACCGAGAACACCCGCCTGCACCAGAAGGCTGTCGAGAAGCTCAAAGAGATCAATCGCGCCTACGAGCACCTGCGCTCGCACCGTCCGTCACCGCGCAAAGTCCATCAGGCCCACCAGACTCAGCCCGCCTCCAACTTCCGGCCGGTGTACCGGCCGAGCGCTTCGGCGACCCCTGCAAACGCCTACCGGCCGCGCCCTGCCCCACCGCCGCCGCCCCCGCCGCCCCCACCACCGCCCCCATCCCGTCCGGACATGAGCGGTGCGGATCTGCGCGGCGCCAATCTCAAAGAAAAAGATTTTGAAGGGCGCAACCTCAGTAACGCCAACTTGAGCGGCGCGGACCTCAGCGACGCGTTTTTGCACAAGATCAACTTGAGCGGCGCGGATCTATCCGGAGCCAACCTCTTTCGGGCGAATTTGCTGCGGGCGAATCTGCGCGGTGCCAACCTCCAGGACGCCCATCTGATTGGCGCGGACTTTAGCGGAGCGGACTTGAGCGGCGCCAACCTGCGCGGTGCCCAGATGAGTGCTGCCGGTCGATTGATGGTCAAGCTTACCGCCGCCATCCTCACCGGTGCAGTCATGCCCGACGGCCAGGTGCACGCCTGAGAAGCGCCGGGCCGGGAGTCGAGCTCGATCGACAATTCTGAAGATCTTCGGTCAAAATCTTTGATTCGCGCAGCCCATGGTATGGTGCGTTCTGAAAAACCGGTGAAATGTTGAGCCTGGCTCCGCCATGTCCGTGCCGCTCGATCAGCTGGGCTATGTATATTGCCGACGAAACCGGTCGATCTTCCCCGTGAGCTACTTTGCCGGACGAAGCAGTGTATATTGGCTGCGAAACCGGTTTACTCCCTCGAAAACATACTTACGGAAATGGCCATGATACCGAGACCTTTTCATAAACGAACCCTCTCAGGGTTGTCGGCGGTTGCGCTGCTGGCGACGTTGCTGCTTATCGGTGCCCACATCACCCAGGCCAGGACAGCGGCCGAGCGACCTGCTCCCAATACGCAGGCGCGCATCGGCGAAACTTTCGGCAAGCTGCCCATGCGCTTCGAGCCGAATGTCGGCCAGACCGATTCGCGGGTGCAGTACGTCTCCCGCGGTCCCGGATACAGTCTGTTGCTCGGCCCTACCGAGGCGGTTGTGCTCCTGGGCAGAGCGGATCGCTCCAAAAGCAAGCTGCGCTCCTCAATGACCGCCGCTGAGCAATCCGAGCCCAAGACGGCGGCCATCCGCATGCGCCTGGTGGGCGCCAATCCCAAGGCCCGGCTGACCGGCAAAGACGTTTTGCCCGGTAAGGTCAACTATCTGGCGGGCAAGGATGCCGGCAAATGGCACACCGATGTGGACACTTTCGAGCGGGTTGAGGCCCGGGGGGTCTGGCCGGGGATCGATATGGTCTATTACGGAAACGGCCGGCAACTGGAGTACGACTTTGTAGCGGCGCCGGGGGCGGACCCGGGACGGATCGCACTGGACATCTCCGGTGCCCGCAGCCTGCGTCTCGACGGCAACGGCGATCTGATTATTGCCACTGCCCTGGGTGAGATGCGTCAGCATCGGCCTGTCGTCTATCAGCAGATTGGTGGTCAAAAGCGCCAGGTGGCCGGTCGGTATGTGCTGAACGGCCGCAAAGTCGGCTTTGCCGTGGGCGAGTACGACCGCAGCCTGCCGCTGGTCATCGATCCGATCCTCAGCTACTCGACGTTTGCGGGTGGTTCCAACCAGGATGTCGGAAACGATGTGGTGCTCGGCAGCGACGGCAGCGTCTACATTGCCGGCTACACGCTTTCCACCAACTACCCTGTGGCGAGTGCCTACGACGGCGGCTTCAACGGCGGCTTCGACTTTGGGGATGCCTTTGTGACCAAGCTCGACGCCAATGGTGCAACGGTGGTCTATTCCACTTACGTAGGCGGCTCGGGTGACGATTTTGCTTCCGATCTGGCGGTGCTCAACAACGAAGCCATTGTCGTCGGCTCCACCGGTTTATCGGATTTTCCCACCACCGCGAACGCCTTCGACACGTCATTTAACGGCGGCCCCTACGACGGGTTCATTTTCAAGTTGAACGCTGCGGGCAACGGTCTGGTGTTCTCGACGTTTCTGGGAGGCACCCTTGAGGACAACGCCAACGGTGTCGCAGTAGGTAGCGGTGGCGGCATCTACGTGACCGGCAACACCGGCTCCTTCGATTTTCCGGTCACCGACGGCGTGGCCGACACCAGTTTCAACGGCGGTTCCGACTTATTTGTGACCCGCCTTGAGGCCGCAGGCAATGCTATTCGTTATTCGACCTTCACTGGGGGCACCCTGGCCGATTCCGGCAATGATATCGTCCTAGGGGCAAGTGAAAATGTCTACGTAGTCGGCACCACCAGCGGCGCCGGTTACCCGGTGATTCCCAATCCAGGCGTCTACGACGTCTCGTTCAACGGCGGCTTTGACGTGGTGGTAACCCGCTTCAACGATGTGGGCGTGCGCGTCTACTCGACCTATCTGGGCGGCACGGGCCAGGATTCCGGCAACGCCATCGCCCTGGGAAGCGACGGCAGCGTCTACGTAACCGGGTCAACGGCTTCTCCGGATTTTCCGACCACCAGCGGCGCTTACGACACCAGCTTCAACCTGCTGCCCGATGCATTTGTCACCCGCCTGAATGCCGGGGCCACCGCTTTGATCTATTCGACCTTTCTCGGTGGCACCCTCGGTGACGTCGGCCTCGGTATCACCCTCGACAGCGCCGGAAGCGCCTATCTCACCGGCTCGACGCTTTCGACCAATTTTCCGGTGACCTTCGGCGCCTACGACACCAGCTACAACGGCGGCACCTCCTTTGGCGACGTGTTCGTCTCCAAGCTCAACGTTCTGGGCGACCGGCTGCTCTACTCGACGTTTATCGGCGGCGCCACCGACGACTACGGCTCCAGCGTCGTCGTGGGCAGCGGCGGCCGGATCTTTATTGCCGGTGCCACCGCTTCGACCAAGTATCCCACCACCAGCGGCGCCTACGACACCAGCTTCGACGCCGTCACCGACGTGTTTGTCAGCAGATTTCTTGTTCCTGTAGATGGCGACTTTGGTGCCAACGACAACGCCGACATTGTCTGGCGCAACTTCGGCAGCGGGGCCAACACGGTCTGGGGTATGAACGGCACCGCTTTTTCCGCCAGTGTTCCGCTCGAAACCGTCGGCGATCTCAACTGGCGCATCGGCGGTACTGACGATTTCAATGCCGACGGCAAACTGGACATTCTCTGGCGCAACCAGGCTACCGGCCAAAATTCGGTCTGGTTGATGGACGGTACTACGCGCACCAGCACTGCAACGCTCACGGCGGTGGCCGACCTCAACTGGCAAATTCAAGGCTCCGGCGACTACACCGGCGACGGCAAGCCGGATATTCTCTGGCGCAACTTTACCACCGGCGCCAACACCATCTGGAAGATGAACGGCACCGACTTTGTCGAGAGCATCGCCCTACCGGCAGTGAGCGATCCCAACTGGCGCATCGGGGGGTCCGCCGATTTTACCGGCGACAGCAAGCCGGATATTCTCTGGCGCAACCAGGCCACCGGCGCCAACACCGTCTGGACGATGGACGGCACCGCTTTTGTCGCCAGCGTCACGCTCTCGGCTGTGGCCGATCTCAACTGGCGCATCGGCGGCACCGCCGACTACAACCGCGACGGCAAGCCGGACATTCTCTGGCGCAACTATGCCACCGGCGCCAACTCGATCTGGATCATGAACGGCACCACCTTCGTCTCCTCCGTCGCGCTGCAGGCAGTGAGCGACCTCAAGTGGGAGATTCAGGCGCCGCGCTGAGTGCTGAGCCGAATTTAACTGCTGCGAACGGCAGGGTATCCGCCCTGCCGTTCGAGCTTTAAAAAGCCCCGGATTTCCTGCCACATCGGCTCCAGGACATCGATCATGGCGTGATCGGTATCGTAGGGGCGCAAAGCGACGTTGGGCCGGGAGGCGGCAAAGGCGCGGCTGAGTTCGAAGTCCACCACTTCGTCGCGCCGACCGTGCAAGATCAGGGTCGGCACCGGTCGGCGCGGTTGCACTTCGTCGTATCCGAGGGCGTCGGTGAGCATCTCGAAGCCGAGCCGGCACTCGCGGCGGTAGGCATAGTGATAAACCGCGAGCTTGCCGCTGCGGCGCCATTCGGCCACCGCCGCCGCCCCGAGCCGCTCCTGCCACCGCCGGGCAAAACCGAAAGCCGGGGCCATCAAAACCAGCCGTTCGATGCGCGGATCGCGCGTCGCCTGCAGCACTGCCAGCAGTCCCCCCATGCTTGAACCCAACAAGGTGACCGGTCCTGTCAGACCTTCGAGGGTGCGCGCAATCACCGCCAGTTGTGAACTGATGGTCATCGCCTCAAAGGCGGGGGCGTTGAGATCCGGTTGGTGCAGATCGTATCCAAATTCGGCAAGCCGCCGCTTCAGGAAGCTGCCCTTGGTGGAATTGGGGCCGGAGGCGAAGCCGTGCAGGTAGACCAGGTGCATGGCGCGCCTACTCGATGGTGATGGCCCAGGTGCCCACGTAGCGGTAGATCGGGTTGGGTTCGGTGCCCAGAACGCGGGCGTTGAGTTTGTAGATGCCTTCGCTGCTCGGGTTGACCACCTGGCTCAGCACGAGTTGGATTTCTTCGGAGGCGGGAATCGGGCCGGCCAGCACCACGGTCAAGGCGCGCAGATCCCGATCCCAGTTCACATCCTCGACCGTGTAGGACTTGCCGGAGGTGCGAGAGGCCACTTCGACAAACTTGGTGTTGAACTGGCCATCGAAATCAGGACCGGCAATAACCTGCACCTCGCGCACGGCGATTTTTTGGGGTTTGATCCACAGGAAATAGCGGTCGGAGGTGTAATCGTGGGAGCGGTCCTCGACTTTGTAGTTGAGGATGAGGTCGGCGTCCTGCGCGCAGCCCACCAGGCAGAAGCCCGACTGCGCCTGTCCTGGTGACACCCCTGCCGCCAGAACCAAACTTGCCGCCACCAACCAGCGGAGCAAACGCTTCAGCACGGGATGCTTCTCCTTACTTTGTCCGAGGGCTATTTTAGCTGGTTTTAGCGAGAAGCCTCAGGCTGCTGCACAGGTTCAACACCGTCCGCAGCGGCCAAAACCCTCTGCCTAATCCGCGCTGAGCGCCCGCTCGTGGTTGGCAAACGAATAGAGTTTATGGCCTGTGAAGCTCAAGAGTGCCACACAGGCGGCGCTGATCAGCCGGGCCAAGGTCGCGTCCATCTGCACGTCGTTGATGAGCAGTTGCAACAGCCCCAGGTTGGCCAGCAGGCTGTTGAGGGCGACGGTGGCGAAGACCACGAATTGCCAGCGCCAGTTGTTCCAGTAGACACCGAACACGAAGCGCCGGCTCAGAACGAAGTTGGTGGTAAGCCCCCCGAAGAAACTGACGCACAGCGCCGCCACGTACCAGAGGCCGATTTGGGTGAGGGCCGAAAACACCGCCACGTCCACCACCGTTGCCAGACCGCCCGTGATCAGGTATCCCCCCATCTGGGAGCCGAGTTTGGCGATGGGCTCGGGTAGTTTCGGCCCCTGGGTCACCGGCCCCTGGGGGGCCGGGGTCGTTTTCTCGCCGGATTTGGCTTCTTCTTGATATTCGCTGTCGGAGTTGACCGACCAGAGATCGTGCTTGCCGGGATTTGCGACATTCTCAGCGGCGAGGATACCCATCAGCAAACTGTGATCCTGGTTGTTGTACTTGAAGGCTCCGTAGCGGCCCACCGCCTGCAAATTGGCAAACCGGCCCAGATAGTCCTGGATGGTGGCCAGGGCCTGCTTGTAATTGCCGGCGTAGATCGGATAGGTGCGCGGCAAGCGAACGACAAAACCGTCCGCGACCTTTTGTTTGCCCATCAAGCCGATCCGGCGCAAGTCGCGCTCGGCACGGGCGAGCAATTCGTGATCGGCCATCTTCCAAGTGCCGTCGAACTGGCACCAATATTCGCAACACAGCGGTGTCAAAGTCCGATCGCCCAGCATATCCTGCGACCAGTTGGCAAAATTGGTCACCCGCCCCAACTCGACGGTCGGATCGTTGATGTAGAGCCAGTTGTCCGGAAAGAGATTGCCGCCCTCGACGAACAAATACACCAGCACCGTGTTGCGAAATTTCAGCGAACGGGCCGCCGAGAGCACCTCCGGGGGGGCGGCCGGTTCCAGCTGCTGGACAAGCAACGACAGCGGAATCGAAGATATGACGGCGGAGCACTCGACCACCGCCTCCCGGCCGCTGTGGCGGTCCTTGAGGGTAAGGGCGGTAACCTGTTCGCCGGACCGGTGCAAGCCGACTACCTCGGTGTCGAGCAAAACTGTCTGACCGTGACCGGTCAGGTAGTCGGCGGTGCGCTCGTAAAGCTGCCCCGAACCCAGGCGCGGGAATTGAAACTGATCGATGAGGCTTTTGACCTTGCCGTCGTTGCCCAAAAGGGCGTTACGGACGGCCTTCAGCAGCGAAAGTCCCTTGATGCGCTGGGCCGCCCAGTCTGCCGAAATCTCGGTGCATTTGATGCCCCAGAGCTTTTCGGTATAACCCTCGAAGAAAATTTCAAACAGCCGCCTGCCGAAGCGGGCGCTCACCCACTCGGCAAAATGCTTGGGCCGGCGGTTCGGAAACAGTTGGGCCAGGGCGTAGGACAACACGATGCGGGCGCTTTCGACAAACCCCAGCGAGAAAAGCGCCTCGAAAGCCTTGAGCGGATAAGAAAAATATTTGCCGCCGTAGTAAATGCGTGTCAGCCGGTTGACGGTTACCTGCTCGGATCCGAGCACCTCATCCCAGAAAGCGAGCACAGGGGCGAGCTTGGTGAAAAAGCGGTGCGGACCGTAATCGAGAATAAAGCCTTTGTGTTCGATACTCCGGGCCAATCCGCCCACGCAGTGGTCGCGCTCGACGACCACGACGGGGTAGCCCAATTTGGTGAGCGTATAGGCGGCGGCAAGGCCCGCCGGCCCGCCCCCCAGGACATAAACGGGTGCGGAACCCTGGTCGAATTGGGACATGGCGGCTAATCTCAAAGCGGCAAAGGGTGCGGCGCGGCAGGTGGTAGGCTGCAATGCGCCCGACGGATTTGCAGGTGCGCACAAGTTTCCAACCACGCTAACGCGATCGCCCCGGAGCGGCCACCGGCCTCCCCTGCATTGATGAGCCTGTAGACTTTTCGGAAACGGCACAGGTGCAAGCGTGGCTCGGACAATCCTCCCCAGCTGGAAAGACGTTGCGGCAATCGTCGGGCTCGCCCTCGTCTGGTGCCTCCTCGCTCTGCTGGTCAATCCCGTGGGGAACTTTCCCCTCAACGACGACTGGGCCTACGCCAAGGCCGTGCAGTCGATTCTGGACCAAGGGGATTTGCAGCTTACCGACTGGGCACCCGCCAGCCAGATCGCCCAGGTGCTGTGGGGGTCGCTATTTTGCCTGCCCGGCGGTTTTTCCTTCACGGCGCTGCGCTTATCGACGCTCGTGCTCGCCTGGGTGGGGGCAGCCTCTACCTACGCCCTGGGGCGTGAACTGGGAGCCGGGCCGCCGCTCGCCTTGCTCGGGGCGCTGCTGCTGACGGTCAACCCAATTTACGTAGATCTGGCCTTCACGTTCATGACCGACGTGCCCTTCTACGCCTTCTGCACCCCCGCCATCTGGCTGTTCATCCGGGGGATCCGCACAGGTTCGAGCCTGAGCGTTGTCCTAGGAACGTTATTCGCCTGCGCCGCGGTGCTGACGCGCCAGTTTGCCCTGGCGTTGCCGCTTGCTTTTGCCGCGGGCTACCTGGTCAAGCACGGTCTGCGGGTAGGTTCGCTGCTCAAGGCGGCATGGCCTGCGGCGGCTGTAATGATAACTCTGGCAATCTACCAGGGTTGGCTTGCCGCTACCGGGCGGTTGCCCCAGACCTATAGCGAGCAGGCGGGCGAACTGGTGCGGATGCTCCTGAGTGCGGAGGGTCTGGGCCGCTCGGTCCGTTCGCTGGCGCAAGCGGCGCTCTACGTGGGGCTGTTTCTGGTGCCCTGGCTCATCCCGGTCGCCGCCGGCCGCTGGCGGCAACTGGCGGGGCGGGAAAAATGCTGGGCCGCCGGGGCGGGAGGATTGTTTGCAGCGGCGATGGTGGCCATCGCCGCCGCCGGCAAGACTTCGCTGCGCGACGCCCTGATTCCCCAGATTTTTGGTGGGGTGCTCTACGATTGCGGTGCCGGCTTTCCGATTCTCAAGGACACTTTTACCCTCTGGCTACCCCACATCCCGACGGCCCCGGTGGGTCTCTGGCTCGCCGTCACGACGCTCGGCGCACTCGGGGCAGGACTGATTGCCTTTGTGGCCGCCGGCTGCGACCGGAGCGAGCGATGGCGCCTTGTCTTCGCCTGGGTGGGCATCGCGCTCTACTTCGTGCTGATTGCCCCGCGCACCGCTTCCTACGATCGCTATTTGCTGTACTTTTTCCCGCTTGTCATGATCTTCGCCCGCGTACCGCCGCCGCGGGCTGTGCCCGGTGCCCTCTTCAGGGTCGCCCTGGCGCTGATTTTGGGCTACGGGGTGTTTGCCGCTGCGACCACCCACGACTACCTGGCCTGGAACCGGGTGCGCTGGCAGGTGTTGCGCTCGGCGATGGCGGAGGGTCGGCTCAGTCCCACCAATACCGACGGCGGCTTCGAGTTCAACGGCTGGTATCTGTACGACTCGAAGTACCGTGCCCAGCCGGGAAAGAGCTGGTGGTGGGTGGACCGTGACGAATTTGTCTTTGCTTTCGGACCCATCGACGGCTACACCATCTACGAGCGGCACCGTGTCGAGCGCTGGATGCCCGTCGGCGTCCAGGAAGTCTTTATTTTGCGCCGCTCAGGCCGTTGAGGCTGATGGGCTGGCGCGCCTTGCGCACCAGGTTGCTGTAGTTGTGGGCCTGGCGGGTCGGCTCCGGCAAACGGTACCCGCGGCAGCAGCGCAGCACCCATTCGACGGCACTGTCCAGACCCAGGCGGTGTCCGGGGGAGACATAGACCGGCTGCACGCGGCTGCGGGTGCGCACGGCTCGCCCCACCACTTCGCCGCGCCAGAGCAGGTCCGTGAGCGAACCGGCCGCTTCGGCCAGATCCCCATCCGCACGGCCCACCAGGATCGATTTGGCGCAGCCGATCGTGGGCAAATCGAGAAACAGACCCAGGTGGGAAGCGATCCCCAGACGGCGCGGGTGGGCGTAGCCGTGGCCATCCACGATCACCAGGTCCGGCTTCTGGGACAGTTGGCCGATGGCGGCAAGAATCGGTGGCGCCTCCCGAAAGCTCAACAATCCCGGAATGTAGGGAAAATCGACCGCCGCACTCACCGCCTGCCGGTCGACCACCTCCAGGCCCGGATAGCTCAGCACCACCACCACCGCGTGCACTAGAGCTTTCGGCTCGCGGGGGTTAAAGCTCACATCCACACCGGCGACGCGTTGCACCCCCTCGGGGTTGCCCGTGCGGACGGTCTGGACGGCCAGTTGTTTTTGCACTTCGATCGCCTGTTGAGGCGTAAGATTCCAGGAATGCATGGCTAAACTCGAGTCGGGTTCGTTCGGGACAGACACTTGGAAACTTTCAAAGAAGAGGCGACCGACATCCGCCGGTTCGGCTGCGTGGGCGACGGCAAGTTCGACAACTGGCAGGTGTTGCAAAAAGCACTCGCAGACGGCTGGACGAACCTTTGTATACCCGGAGGATACTGGCGGATCACCCGGCCGCTGGTCGTCCCGGCTTCGCTAACGCGCGGAAGCACCGTGCGCATCGCTGGGCCGAGCAACGCCTACTCCATTATCCTGTGCGACCTGCCCGACACTTACGCCGATCGCGGCGCCCTCGAATACTTCGCCAATGCAGAGGGCTTCTCCTGGGGGATCGTGCTCGAACACCTCCAGTTGCAGGGGAGCCACCGGGGCGGCCCCGCCCGCTGCCACGGCATCCACCTCAAGCAGATCGCCTATGCGCTCTGCACCGATGTCGCTGTCAACCGCTTCGACGGCGCCGGGCTGCTCATCGACAAGTGCCAGGACGGCGAATTTCGCAACCTGAATATTCAAGATTGCGGTCGCAGCGCGGGCGATCCCGCCGATCCGGCCCAGACGCTCTATTCGGCATTGCACCTGACCAACAGTGCGGTCCCGGGCGACGCCTGCAATATGCTGCGCTTCAACGCGCTGCAGTGCGAAAACAACCGCGTCTCGCCCTATATCTCGGTGCGTCTGGGGGTGGGCAACGGCCCGATCGGGATTTTTTTTTCCCAGGTGCACGGGGAGGTGCGCGAAGCCAAACAACAAGGCCAATTTGAATTTCTGCGCGCCGAGGGGGGCGACTTTCAGTTCGAGGGTATGGCGCTGGTAGGTTTCAAGACAGGCTTTGTCTTCACCGGCTACGGGGTCGCCACCTTTGCCAACTCCCGCAGCCTCTGCGGGATCCGCCACCCGACCCCCAATATCGTGGCAGGTTCGCTTATCTCCAATTGCGCCGGCGTGGGCAACCTCTACAGCAACGCCGTGCGGCCCGGCTTCAAAGTCGTCAACTCAGTGGTCGGCGATGTGCGCCTCGATTATCCGGGAGCAGCCAATCAGCGCTTCAGCCACTGCGATCTGGGCCGTGTCGCAGTCAACCAGCAGGGCGGCACGGGTCTCGGGGTGTACATCACCAGTTGCACCCTGGCCTCACTGGCTATCGATGCTGCCACCCACGGCCATTACGCCTTCAACGTGATTACGGGCGATCTCAGTTGCCGGGGCCAAAACGGCGACAACCATTTCTTGGACAACCGCGTGCTGGGCAAAACCTCGATCGCTCCGGGTAATACCGTTTACTCCCCGGCGGTCCGGCAGGCGGCCTCGCCGGTAGCGCTCGATCCGGATTGGGGTCCCCTGCAACCGGTCTTTGATCCGCCCGCCCGCTACAGCGCCCGCGAAGCCCAAAAACTTGCCCAATTGGTCAATCGTCTGCAGGTGTTGCTGAGGGCCGAAATCGCCCGCCGCCGCGATCTCGAAGCCCGCCTGATCGCCGCGCGACTGCTGGAGGGGCCGACAGCCGACTGAACCCATCTCGGATCAATCGATGCGAACTGCATGTCTGTATTTAACGCTTCTAACCCCAATCACGCGCGAAGGAAGCTGATAAAAACCGCATTTTTGCATTGCTCCCTTCCCCTCTATAGAGAGTATCAGCCCATTCAGACAGTATATCCAATCCATTGTCTGATATACTGTTACCCATTCTTGCAGCCCGGTTAGTCATGAACGTGCTTTTGTTCTCGCCCATTTTTCCCAAAACCTTCTGGTCCTTCGAGCGAGTGCTCAAGCTGATCGGTCGCAAGGTGTTGTTGCCGCCTTTGGGGTTGGTGACGGTGGCGGCGATGCTGCCGCAGGAGTGGAACTTTCGTCTGGTAGATCGCAACGTTCGCTTTGAGAGCGAGGCGGATTGGGCCTGGGCGGACCTGGCGATCATCTCGGCGATGATGGTGCAGAAGGACGATTTTTTGCACCTGATCCGCGAAGCGGTGCGCCGGGGAGTCAAGGTGGCGGTGGGCGGTCCCTACCCGACCTCGATTCCCGAGGATGCGCTCGAAGCGGGAGCCGACTATCTGGTGCTTGACGAAGGCGAGTTGACCATTCCGAAGTTTCTGGCGGCCCTGGCCGGGGGCGAGGGGAGCGGGGTGTTCCGGGCCGCCGAGAAGCCCGATGTCACCCTCACCCCGGTGCCGCGCTTCGATTTATTGGAACTGGACGCTTACGATTCGATGTCGGTGCAGTTCTCGCGTGGCTGTCCGTTTCAGTGCGAATTTTGCGACATTATCGTGCTCTACGGCCGCAAGCCGCGCACCAAGACCCCCGAGCAGCTGCTCGCCGAACTGCAGGCGCTGGTCGATCTCGGATGGAACCGCTCGGTGTTCGTCGTCGACGACAACTTCATCGGCAACCAGCGCAACGTCAAGCTCATGCTCAAGCAACTTGCCCCCTGGATGCAGGAGCGCGGATTTCCTTTTCGCTTTACCACCGAGGCCTCGATCAATCTGGCCGAAGACGACGAGTTGCTCGAACTGATGGTCGAGGCGGGCTTCGACTCGGTGTTTTTGGGCATTGAGACCCCCGACGAGGAGAGCCTCACCCTCACCCAAAAATTCCAAAACAACCGCAAACCCCTCGGCGAATCGTGCCTGAAGATCACCCGGGCGGGGCTGAGACTTTTGGCCGGGTTCATCATCGGCTTCGACAACGAAAAAGCCGGGGCGGGCGGCCGGATCATCCGCTTTGTCGAGCAGACCGCCATTCCCGACGCGATGTTCAGCATGCTGCAGGCCCTGCCCGGTACTGCGCTTTGGAGCCGCCTTGAAAAGGAAAACCGGCTGGTGGCCATGGGCACCGGCATGAACCAGAGCACTTTGATGAATTTCCGGCCCACCCGCCCGATCGAGCAAATTGCCGAAGAATACGTGGAAGCCTTTTGGGAGTTGTACGAACCGGCGCGCTTCATGCGCCGCTGCTACCGCCACGCTCTCGACCTGGGCATGCCCAAGGGCAAACGCCCCTTCAAAATGCCCGATTTACCCGAACTGCGCGGCCTGCTCAAGATCATCTGGCTGCAGGGAGTGCAGCGCCCCGAGACGCGCGTATTGTTTTGGTCGCAGTTGTGGAGCCTCCTGCAGCGCAACCCCCAGGCGTTGGGGCCGTACCTGACGGTGTGCGCCCACGGCGAGCACTTTTTCGAGTTCCGCGAGGAAATTCGCGGCCAGATCCGCACCCAGATGGATCGCACCCTGGCCACGGCAGGGCGCTGAGGATTTTTTTGGACCCAAGTTATTGCGCTTGCGGGTCCATCCGTCCGTCGCGGACGGCAAGGACGACCAGGCGTTGCGGCTCCCGCCTGTAGACAAGGACAAAGGGAGTACCGGAGATGGCGAACTCTCTGGTGCCTTCTATGCTCCCGGGCCTGCCCATGTCGGGAAAGACGGCGAGGTTGCCGAGCACGGCTTCCAACCGAGAGAGGGCTTTGGACTTGACTTCGGGGTACGACGCGGGGTAGTTGGCCCGCAGTGCCGCAAGATCCTCAAGAGCCGTGGGAGCCCAAAAAATGGCTACTCCCGCCATTTGTCGAACTCGGCCTGGACTTGTTCGGGCGTGGCAAACTCGCCACGATCCGCAGCGGCCATGGCCTCGCGGATGCGTCGCTCCCAATGGCGCTCCCGCGCCAGGTAATCTTCGATCAGCCGATTGATGATGAAGGAGCGGTCCCGCTCCTCACGCCTGGCGATGGCATCAAGCTCGACAAGTTTGTCGTCGTCGATGCGAAAAGAAATGTGCTTCGACACGCCAGCTCTCCGTGCTACGACGTATTTTTTGTTCGCACACGATAGCACAGAATGCAGTCTTTCCCAGTCGTTTGGATGACTGGCCTGCAGCGCAAACCCCCGAAAATAGTTCTCTAGATTTTGATCCAAACGCACCCCGGTTTGCACAGTCCCTTGTGAAAGCGTTGTACAAGGAGTTCAAGCCATGCAGCTTACCACCTCCAAATTGGCCTTGTCGGTGTTTGCTCGGCCCTCGCCCTTGGGCTCGGTATCTTGTCCATCTCTTCAGCAACAGCCGGCTGGTGCTGGTCAGCAGCGAGGAGCTGCCGAAACTGCGTGGCTTGACGGCCATCGGCCATAAAACCGCCGGCCGGTGAAATCTGCTCTGCTGCTGCCGGTTCGTCTTCACAGGCCTTCAGGACTCCTGTGCCCGCACCCGCGCCCTAGCAGGACGGTTGGACATGGGATGTCTCCAGTATTTTGGGTGAAGTGCGCACCGTGGGACTTCATTACTGCCTGCGCAATATCTGGAGAAAATGGATCAGGCAAGACGCGCAATCGCATCTCTCAAAGCCGCCGAATCTCATCCGGCTTACAAAGCCTGGCTTCTGTTATTGCCGTTTTGGTGCCCATGGTTATGGCGAGCAGCAGGTGTTGGACGACAAAGCGGCGATTACCTTGGGATTGGTATCGATCGAGATTGCTCGGTTCTTTGCGCCGCAAGCCAATAAACCGGACCCTCAGACGCGGTAGGCACCCACGGCATTCGGCTCGACCCCGCTCGGGTCTTTCGTTGCGGGCTCGGTCGATTCGAACGCCCTTTCAGCCAGGAACATCAAAAAGCCGATGTTCACCCAGAAGAAGACGTGCAGAAATTCGTAGCCGATGAACATATTGAGCACAATCCCGATAGCGCCCAACAGCAGAGCAAGCAGGCGCTCCCGCTGCTCGTCGTCCATAAGCGCCAGTGCCCGGAAAAAGTTGCCGAACAAGCGCGCAAGCATTGCCACGACCAGCCCGAAGCCGATCAAGCCGGTCTCTGCAAAAATCTTCAGAAAATCGAAGTTGGGATAGTAAGTCTTCGGCAGAAAATCCTTGTTGCCCATGGCCACATAACCGACGAACGGTCCGTACTGCCCGGCACCGATCCCCGTGAACAAATTCGCAAGAATAATCGACACCAGATTGCCTGCGTTCGAGGCACGCTCGACGACCGCGCCGCTCACCAATAGATCGTCAAAGGTATCGCTAAAGGTAGGAAGTGTAGCGATGTAGTAGCCCAGAGGCGGAAGCAGCACCGCGGCCCCCAAGACAATGCCCACCCGAAAGCGCTGGTAGACCCAGAACAGATAGAGTAACACCAGCAAAATTGAGACGATCGAAAATTTGGATTGAGAGATGGCCAGGGCCGCCGCTCCCAACAGAGCAATCGGCCAAAAACGCCCGATATAGCGTCTTGTAAGCATCAATAGCAGCGGCGTCAAAAAGACGATTGCAAACTGCTGCGGTTCGGCAGTAGTCCCCGCCAACCGGGGCAGCGCACCGCCGGTTTCCCATACTCCCAGGTAACCGCCGAAGGGGTGGGCAAGCACTTCGTTGTCCGTCGTAAAACCCTGGAAATAGAGAAATAGGAAACCATAGGCCGCCGCGATTGAAAGACCTCCTGAAAGCAACAGCAGCCGAATGAGCGTATTCTCAATTTGCGAATGGCGGCGCAGGGTGAAATAGACCACATAGGCCGAGGCAAACGAGGCAAGATATTTTGCTATATCCGAAGCGAACAGGGGCAGATCGAAGTAGGCGTTGAACACGTCCGGATTGCCCAAAAATCGCAACAAAAAGTCCACGCCCAGATAGACCACAAACAACACCACAGCCCCCAGGTATCCCCGGGCGAGCCGCCCCGGCCCGGGAGCGACATTGAACAGCAGTGCCGCAAGCACAACCACCAGCCCGAGCCAGCCCACCAGGCGCTGAATCGGCAGCACCACCCCCAACACGTCCTCGGGAATCCGCAGCCACACGAAGCAGTAGAGTGCCGCCAGCAGACAGCCAACCGTTCTGAGCATCCGAATCATCTTCAAGCTGGGCTCAGAATAGCAAATATCTCGCTGCTGGCTGCGTCCTATTGCTGGGCCGCCTCCGAGCCGACCAGAATCCCTGGCGCGTGCTCCAGCACGCGGCGCAGAAATTGGCCGGTGTAGGAATCTTCAACCCCCGCCACCTGCTCCGGGGTGCCGGTGGCCACGATCTGGCCGCCCTTGCGGCCCCCTTCCGGACCGAGGTCGATAATCCAGTCGCACACGCGCAGCATATCCAGATTGTGTTCGATGACGACCACGGTATTGCCGGTATCCACCAGCTTCACGAGCACGTCGAGCAATTTGTGCACGTCGTAAAATGATAGACCCGTGCTCGGTTCGTCGAGCAGATACAGCGTCTTGCCCGTCGAGCGGCGCGACAGTTCGGTGGCCAGTTTGATGCGCTGCGCTTCGCCCCCCGAGAGGGTCGGGGCGGGCTGTCCGAGGCGAATGTAGTCGAGCCCCACCTGCCGGAGCGTCTCCAGCTTGTTGATCGCCTTGGGGATGTTCTCAAAAAACTGGCAGGCTTCCTCGACGGTCATCTCCAAGACATCGGCGATCGTTTTGTTTTTGTATTTGACCTGGAGGGTCTCGCGGTTGTAGCGCTTGCCCTTGCAGACATCGCACTGCACATAGACATCGGGCAGAAAGTTCATGGCGATGACGTTGACGCCTTCGCCCTTGCACGCCTCGCACCGCCCGCCCTTGACGTTAAAGGAGAAGCGGCCCGGCTCGTAGCCGCGAGCCTTCGCTTCGATGGTCATCGAAAAGATTTCGCGAATGGCGTCGAAAGCCCCGGTGTAGGTGGCCGGATTCGAGCGCGGCGTGCGGCCGATGGGCGACTGGTCGATGACGATCACCTTGTCGAGGTGGGCGACGCCCTCGACCGCTTCGACGCCCACCGGCCGGGGGCTGGTGCGGCCGAAGTGGTGCTTGAGGTAGGGGTAGAGAATTTCGTTGATGAGCGTCGATTTGCCGGAGCCGGACACACCGGTGACACAGACGAATTTGCCCAACGGAATTTCGACGTCGACCGAGCGCAAATTGTTGCGCGACGCGCCCCGCATGGAAAGGCTCAGACCGTTGCCGCAGCGGCGGGCGGCGGGGGTCTCGATGCGCCGCCTGCCCGAGAGGTACGCGCCGGTGATCGACTCGGGGCAAGTCACGATGTCCTCGACGGTTCCCTGGGCCACCACCCGGCCGCCATGGACTCCGGCACCGGGGCCGATGTCGATTAAATGATCGGCGGCGCGCATCGTATCCTCGTCGTGCTCGACGACCAGAAGCGTGTTGTCCAGGGAGCGCAGCCTGAATAGCGTGCGCAACAGCCGCTCGTTGTCGCGCTGGTGCAGGCCGATCGACGGTTCGTCCAGCACGTAGAGCACCCCGGTAAGCCCCGAGCCGATCTGGGTGGCGAGGCGGATGCGCTGGGCTTCGCCCCCCGAAAGCGTGTTGGCCGAGCGATCGAGGGTGAGGTATTCGAGGCCGACATCGACCAGAAACTGCAGCCGGGCGCGAATTTCCCGCAATACCTCGTGGGCGATGCGCGCCTGCCGCTCGCTGAGGGTGAGCGTGTCGAGCATTCCCAGACAGGTGTCGATGGGCACCGAGGTAAATTCCAGAATCGAACGGCCCGCAATTTTGACTGCCGTCACCTGGGGCTTGAGGCGGGTGCCTTTGCACTCGGCGCAGGGCTGGGAGACGATGTACTGCTCAAGCTTGAGCTTGACCCGGTCGGAGGTGGCCTCCGCCAGACGGCGCTTGAGCCCCGGGATCACCCCTTCAAACTTGGTGAAGTAGCCGCGGGTGTTGTTGTAGAACGACTCGGCGTCCACGAACACCCGCTCCTCCGATCCGTAGAGGATCGTCTGCCGCTGGGTGCGGGTCAGCAGATGCCACGGGGAGGCGGGGGAGAAACCGAGTTGCTTGCCCAGGCTCTTGAGCAATTCGCCGTAGTAGGGATTGCTCGACTCCGCCCAGGGCAAAACGGCCTCGCTCACCGGTTTGGCCGGGTCGGGCACCACCAGATCCGGGGAGAATTCTTGGATGGCTCCCAAGCCGTGACAACTCGGGCAGGCGCCGTAGGGCGAGTTGAACGAGAACATCCGCGGCGAGAGTTCCTCCATCACCGAGCCGTGTACCGGGCAGGCGTAGTTGGCGGAGAAGACCATTTCGATGCCCACTTCGCTCTCGCTGTCGTGCAGGCCGTGGTGTCGGGAAATTTCCACCAGGCGCGCACGCTCCTCGTCGTCGCGCGGCAACAGTTCGACGACGACCGTCCCCTCGGCACGCTCGAGGGCGGTGGCGAGCGAATCGGCCAGCCGCTCGGCGATCCCCTCGCGCCGCACCAGCCGATCGACGACGATCTCGACGGTGTGGCTTTGATTTTTTTCAAGCTCGATCTTTTCGCCCAGTTCGTGGACGCGCCCGTCGACGCGCACCCGCACAAAACCCTCCGAAGCGAGGGCCGAAAGCAGCTTGGCGTGGGTGCCTTTTTTGCCGCGCACGACCGGAGCGAGCAATTGAAAGCGCGTGCCCTCCGGCAACTCGAGCACCTGATCGACAATCTGCTCAATGGTCTGCGGCTCGATGGGCAGACCGCACACCGGACAAAAGGGCTTGCCAGCCCGCCCGAACAAGAGGCGCAAATAATCGTAAATCTCGGTGACCGTGCCCACCGTCGAGCGTGGGTTGTGGGAGGTCGATTTTTGGTCGATGGAGATGGCGGGGCTCAGCCCGTCGATGTGATCGACGTCGGGCTTGTCGAGTTGGCCCAAAAACTGGCGGGCGTAGGCCGAGAGCGATTCGACATAGCGGCGCTGCCCCTCGGCGAAGATCGTGTCGAAAGCCAGCGAAGACTTGCCTGAGCCTGATACCCCTGTTATCACCACCAGCTGGTTGCGGGGAATCTTTAGGGAAATGTTTTTGAGGTTGTGCTGGCGTGCCCCCTGGACGTGAATGCAGTCTCTGCCGCCGTTGCCGTTCATCATCCCTTGCGCCCTGGTTGCAAAAATCTGAACAACGCTACCCAATGGTATCCGCCGCCGAAGCCGATGACAGAACCGGGCGTGCCGTCCAATGTACCACGGACATGGACGGATATTCACGAGCGCTGCTGTGCTTTCGATCGGCCGTTTCCGAGTAAAGGCGCGCGGGGCTCCCGATGGCCTGCCAAGGGCAGATTCGGCAGCCAATCCCACCGCCGCGGACCGCACCGTGCATCAAAAGCGCCGATTATCTCGGCGAATTCGGCAAGTTAGCCGAGCTACTTTGCTTGACTTCTTTGCCAGATGTCCTAGACTATCAAGGCGTTAGTAGTTTTACGAAGTTCACATATGCCTATAAAACACGCACCCTCTTGGCTCGACACGCACCTTGCGAAAACCTGGTTGAAGTGGTCCCTTGGCGTGTGCATCCCGCTGGCGGCAGCGGCCCTAATTCCGGCGACATCGGCGCTTTGGTCCCAGCCGGTTGCCGGACAGACCACCGAAGAAGACGTGATCGTCTCCGGCCCCGATAGCCGTCTGTTTGATCCGGAGTTCGACCAGGACGAAAACCGCTTCGTTTGGTCTGGCAACGACGGCAAAGTTTGGATTGGCAAAATCGATCCGGTAACGGGCAACTTCGATCCGCCCTCGGGCAAGTTTCGCCTCGTGGCAGAGGACGCCGCGCGTACTCTCGAGGTCGGCAATGGTCCAGAATGGGTCTACTCCAGTGTCGGCGATCAAATCACCTACACGGCCCTCGATGCCAACGATGTGCGCTTTCTGGCCAAGGCCAAGTGGGACGGCAGCAAGTGGGTGCCGTCTTTTCTGGAGGATGGCAAAAATGGCTTTGGACCGATCGGCAGCCTCGATAAGGGTGACCCGAAGCCGCGGATTTCTTTTCCCAAAGTAGTCAACAACGGTTCGGCCCTGATTCTTAAGTGGCGCGATCTTGACAATGCCGAGACCGAGGAGCGGGTGCCGGGCGAGCAGGTGCAGGGGTTGCGCTGGGTGCCCGGCAAGCGCCAGCTGACGGTCAACGCCGTGGTCAACGGCGTGCGCCAGGCGTTTTTGTACGATGTCGACACCAAAGTGTTCGAACAACTCACCTTCGATGCCGGCCCCAAAGAAAGCGTCTTTATGTGGCAGGCGCCGGAATTCGACAACGAATATATCTTCTTTGCCCTCACCAACGAGAGCAGCCTCGGGGTCTACCGCAAAATCGACGGGGTGTGGACCAAGATAGCCACGGTCAAACCGCCCTCTAAGGGCAAATTTGTTCAATCTCCAGAGCCGTTTGTGTACAACGGCAAGTCGTACTTGATTATGGCTTCCTCCAATAGCCCGCAATCGACAACCCGCACGGCCCTGACCGACATCTGGCTGGCGGGCATCGACTCGGCGGCACCCTTTTATTACCAGTGCAGCGACCCGTCGGAGAAGACCCGCAAAGACCCCGAGGTCTTTATCACCCAAAGCGGACCGTATCTTTACTACTCCGCGGTGCCCGCCCCCGGTGAAAGTGCAGTGATCTACCGCTGCGACACCAAACTCGGCCCCCCTCTTCCGTAGCTGTGCTGTCAAACGGCTTGCCCTGGAGCACGAAGGCACCGGGGCGCTCTGTTATTGGGACGGTCCAAGCCCGGTGTCGGTCCGCAAAATTGCCGGAGTCTCAGGGTCCAGAAAGACCAAAAAGTAAATATAGGGCCCGTTATCGGTGACAAACACTTCCGGATCGGTGCGCACCCGAGCCGTCGCATCGCTCAATTGCCGATAGAAGGGTGCGGTCGGGTCGATGCCCGCCAGCCAGATGTCGGTAGGAACGGTGCGGCTTTGCGAGTCTGAGGACGTGGAAGTGACCATGAACACATAGGATTTGCCGTTGTGGACCAGAGGCTCCGGCGACCAGAGATAATCGCCCGTCGAGGGGGGTTTGAGGGTTGCAAAGCGCGTCCAGCGCCCTTGAATCCGGCGGTAGAGCCCGAGGTGCGTCTCGTCGACAAGGGCCAGCAGCACCAGCGCGCCGCCAAATTCCGGCGCCTGCCAGAGAAAGGGAGCCTTTTTGAGGCCCGGATCGAAGGTGAGTTGCTCGGAGATCTGCCGGTCGATGTCGTAGGTAAACACCTGTCGCACACCGCCCGCTTCCTGAACAAAGACAACGGCGCGCCGGCCGGGGACCCAGCGGCTGCCCGGGTAGGTCGCTCCCGGCACCACCGTCTCGCTCGCCGGATTGGCCAGTTCGCGCCAGAAGCTCACCAGTCGGCCGCTAAGATCGCGACCGACGTAGGAGATGCGCGGGGCCGGGTCGGCGCGGTCGAGGCTGCCGAAAGGGCCGAAGCGGTCGGTACCGTTTTCCAGAATGTCCCCCGACCAGGTCTTGCCGCTGAAGCGGGCGCGGCCGAGGGCATAGCCCCCATCTTCGTCGTACTTGGTGTAGACGATCTGGGCGCCGGCCTGACCGTAGACCCACTCCGGACCATTGCCGACCACGTCGGCGGGCACTGCTCCGGTGTCGACGAGGACCGCTTTGCCGGAGGGGGGGATAAAATTGCCGCTCGCCCGGTCCACCCGCCCAATCCAGACACTGCCCTGGGCGTCGACCCAGGTAAAACGGCCGCTGGGTTGGTCGAATTCCGGGTCGATCACGCCGGGTTCGGAGACTTGCACGTCCTGCGTCGCGGACTGGGCTGTTGCCGATGTCTGGGTACAGGCGTTGCAGGCGATGACGGCCGGTAGAAGGGCCACGGCGAACCGCTGGGGGATACCGAGTGATACAAGCATCGGATCTATCCTCTTGCAGGTGCAAAACAGGTGGCGCTACCGGAGAACACCCAGACCGGCATTGCAGCGGAAGATTGCCGTAGTCTCGGGGTCGAGGTAGGCCAGGTAAAAAACAACTGGACCTTGTGCAGTCAGAAAAAATTCCGGATCTTTGCGGACCCTTGGCGTTGCATCGCTCAGTTGCCGGTAGAAGGGTGCCGCCGGCTCGATCCCCGCCAGCCAGATGTCCGTGGGAACCGTTTTGCTCGCCTGGTCCCGGCTGGTGGAGGTAGCCATGAAGATATAAGATTTGCCGCCGTAGACGAACACCTCGGGTGAAAAGAGATAGTTGCCTACCGCAGGTGGCTTGAGTGTGGCGATGCGGCTCCAAGCTTCCCCAAGTTTGCGGTAGACCCCGATGCTGCTCTGGTCTACCAGGGCAAACAGTAAATACTCACTGTTGTATTCCGGCGCCTGCCACAGGTAAACGGCTTTTTTCGCCCCGGCGTCGAAGGTGAGTTGTTCGCGCACTTGGGTGTCGATATCGTACAAAAACGCCTGGCGCCCGCCGTCCACCACGGCGCTGTAGGTCATCGCCCGCCGCCCGGGAACCCAGCGGATGCCGGGATCGGCGTCGGGGACCACCGTCTCGCTGGCCGGATCATCCAGTTGCCGCCAGAGGACTTGCTGCTGTGGTCCGGTGTAGGCAATGCGGGGTTGGGGATCACTTCTGTCGAGGCTGCCGATGGGCTGAAAACGGTTGCTGCCACCCTGGAGCACTTCGCTGCGCCAGCCCTCTGCACCGGCTCGGGCTCGGGCGATCGCCCTGCGCCGGGCCTGATCATATTTTGTAAAGACGATTTGTGGCCCGGAAGCGCTGTAGACCCATTCCGGACCGTTGACGACCGCGCCGAGGGGTACCGCCCCGGTATCCACCAGCACGCTTTGACCCGAGCGGGGAACGAAGTCACCCGTAGCCGGGTCCACATGGCCGATCCAGACGCTTCCGAAGGTGTCCACCCAGGTGAAGCGGGCCGCAAGCGAATCAAACTCCGGGTCGATCACGCCGAGTTCAGAGACCTGAACGTCGAGCGGTGCGGGCAGGGCGGCGGGTGCCCACGCCAGGGTTGCCAGGAAAAGCGCCAGAGCAGTTCCGACGCATTGCCGAGTGCACATTGAGGAATTCCTCCCATCGCAAAAAGGTTGTCAACCCAACGGATTGCAGGCGCAAAGCGGTGCCAGTGGGGTCAAAGCCCGGTCTCGCACCGGTAGATAGCCGAGGTGAGCGGCGTGAGAAAGGCTAGGTAGTAAATCATCGGACCATCGTCGGTGACGAAGACCTCCGGATCTTTGCGCACCCGGCTGGTCGCATCGCTCAGTTGCCGGTAGAAGGGGGCCTCCGGATCGATCCCCGCCAGCCAGATGTCCGTGGGAACCGTCTTACTTGCCTGATCCCGGCTGGTCGAAGCGACCATAAAGATGTAGGATTTTCCCTCGTACACCAGCAGTTCCGGCGACCAGAGAAAATTGCCTGTCGACGGCGGCTTCACCGTGTTGATCTTCGTCCAAACTCCGTCGATCTTGCGATAGATGCCAATCTCTTTTTCGTCAATCAGTGTAAAGAAGAGGTACTCGTTGCCGTACTCGGGTGCCTGCCACATGAAGATGGCTTTTTTGATGCCGGCATCAAAGGTGAGCTGTTCGAGCACACCGGCATCGACGTCGTACATAAACCCCTGCCGCCCGCTGCCGACTCTTTCGGTGAGCACCAGAGCCCGCTTGCCGTCGACCCAGCGCCCGCCCGGCGGTTGGGAACCGGGGATTACCTCTTCGGTGGACGGTTCGTCGAGCCCTCGCCAAAAAGTCACCTGTTTGCGGTTCTCATCGCGGCCGATATAGGAGATGCGCGGGGCCGGATCGCTGCGATCAAGACTGCCTATCGGTCCGAAGCGACCCTGGCCGTTCTCCAAAAACCCCCCGATCCAGACACCGTTCTGCTGAAGGGCGCGGCCGAGGGCGTAGCGGCTATTGTCGAACTTGGTGTAGACAATCTGCGGACCGGCACTGGTAAAGACCCACTCCGGGCCGTTGCCGATCACTTCAACGGGTACTGCCCCGGTGTCCACTGCGATGCTTTTACCGTCGAGGGGGTCGAAGTTGCCCGTCTGCGCATCAACATTGCCGATCCAAACGTCGCCTGCGCTGTCGACCCAGGTGAAGCGGGCGTTGGCCTGGTCGAATTCCGGGTCGATAATCGGTGCTTCGGTAATTAATATGTCGGTCGGTACGAACTGGGCAAATGCAGTTTTGTGTAGGCTAGTACCGCAGAAGATCGCGAAAGATAGTGACACAATAGCCGGCAATTTGTAGAAAGTATTCAGCATCGAGAAGGTGCCGTAGGGTTGACAAATACGGTGAATCGTGAGGGCGTAGTTTCTCCAGGCAATGGTGAACGGGTTGTCGGCGAGCTCAGGAAATTCAGTGCATGAGACGCCCGGTTTCCCGCCGATGGACAACCAAAGTGAGTATATTACAGACGCGCAAAATTCCTCACGGGGTCAGGAAAGTCCTGCCGCTTCACGGCGAGCCGCTGTTTGCATCCGCCGCAAGATCTTTACAAGATTTTTCTTCGCCCTTGCCGAGCGACGGTTTATGTTGATGAAATACAGACTTTCAACGAGAACGGTCAAGCATGTATCAGGGCACACAGAATCGTTGCTTTCCGACGTTCCCGGGCCGTTTATCCAATCGCGGACTGCGCTGGTCCCCCCGTCGGATCCCGGCGGTACTCGCCGCGGTGTGGGGCGTTTTGTCATGGCTGTCCACGGGTTACGCCCAGGAACTGGTCGAAGATGTGATTGTCTCCGATCCAACTGTGCGGCTGTTTGATCCGGAGTTCGATCAGGCGGGCGACCGCTTCACCTGGATCGCTCAGGACGGCCGCGTCTTCATCGGCTACGTCGATCGGGCAACGGGCAATTTTGTGCCTCCCAACGGAGCGGCGGTACTGGTGGGCGAAGGTGCGCTGACGGTGCCCAACGAGGTGGGCAACGGCCCGGAGTGGGTGTTCGAGAAGGAGTACGGGCCTCAGATCGTGTACACGGTGGCGACCGCCACATCCGGGCGGGTGCTGGCCCGCGCCCGCAAAGAGGGCGAGGTGTGGGTCTCCAGCGTGCTCCCGTTCGGCAACAACCGCTTTGCGCCCATCGGCAGCCTGGATCGGGGTGATAGCGTCCCGCGCATCTCTTACTTGCAACGAACGACCCAGCAGGCTACCACCGACATTCTCACCAAATGGCGCAATCTTGACGATTCCGGCAGCGAAGGGTTGGTCCCCGGCGACGACGTGCAGGGCCTGCGCTGGGTGGAAGGGCGGCGGGCGTTGACCTACAGCGCTGTAGTGGACGGCGTGCGTCAGGCGTTTTTGTACGATGTCGACACCAAAGTGCGCGAACAGTTGACCTTTGACAACGGTCCCAAAGAAAGCATCTTTATGTGGCAGGCGCCCGAATACGCAGAAGAGTATCTTTTTTTCACTCTCATCAATGAGAGCAGCCTTGGGGTCTACCGCAAGGTAAACGGGGCCTGGAGCAAGGTTTACTCGGTGAAGCCGCCGTCGAAGGGCAAGTTTATCCAGTCGCCTGAATTTCTCAAGCACAACGGCAAATCGTACCTGTTCATGGTCACCTCGGACAATCCGCTGTCCACCAACAAGGATCTGCCTTCCGACATTTGGCTTTCCGGAATCGACCCTGCTGCGCCCAATTTTCGCCAGTGCAGCGACCCGAGCGAAAAGGTGCGCAAAGATCCAGAGGTCTACGTCACCGACCTCGGTCCTTTTCTTTACTACGCGGCAAAGCCGGAGGGCGGCTCTTTTCCACTGATCTACCGCTGCGACACCGGGCTCGGTCCGAAGCAGTAAAAGCTACTTGCGGCGCAATTCGACCGCCCCGTTGCTAAATTCCGCCAGCCCGTCGGACTGCAGATAGGCACGGGCGCGCTCGTCGCCTTTGAGATAAGCGTCCCAAAAGGCGGCAGTAGCCACTTTGACATAGCCGAAGATGGCCGTCTGGTCGCCGCCGCGGGCGCGCGGGCCGCCGCCCATGCGTCCTCCTTCCATGCCGCCACCCCCTTGCCCGCCGCGCAGCCTCTCGCGCAGTCTTTCGCGCATCTGCGGGGGGAGATTGCCCATCCCGCCCGCCCCCTGGGCCGGCTCACCCTCCTCACCGGCGAAGCGGCCGGTGTAGGAGCCGTGGTTCGCCCCTTCGATCAGCAGGCCGTACTTGTCGCCGCGCGGGGCGAAAGTAAACGGTTCGAGCTTCTCCTGCGGCCCCTGGCCTGTGATCCCCCGGTCGAGCGAGCCGGTCACCGTCATCGTCGGGCGGTTCATCGCCTCCCACGAGCGCTCGGTGAGACCTTGCTGGCCGCTGCCCTGGGCGGAGAGCAACAGAATCGCCCGCACCCGGTTGTCTGCAAAGCTCACGGCCCGCCCGCCACCGGGAATATCGATGCGTGCGCCACCGATGAGCATGGCGCTAAAAGCCCCCAGCGAGTGGCCGCCCACTCCGATGCTGCGCGCATCGGGTTTGCCCTTGAGGTCGGGGATCTGCCTTTCGAGTTCTCCCAGGGAGCTGATCACAAAAGAAATGTCCCGGGCGCGGTTTTGCCAGGCCCCCGGATCATTGGCCAGGCGCTTTGCCGACTGGAGCATGCCGCCCGTTTGGGCCTGACCTGTGGCCCGCTGCAGGGCGATCGAATCGGCGTGGGTCGGATTGAGGCACACGTAGCCGCGGCTGGCCCAGAAGCGGGCGATCAGCGCTTTTTCTTTGCCGGAACCGCCCGAGCCGTGGGAGAAGACAATCACCGGGTAGCGCCCCGGTTGCTGCGGATAGGCCGCGTACACGGGCAGTTCCTTGCCCCGTTCGCGGTCGAAGAGCACCACCTGCTCAGCCTCAGCGACGGCGTAAGAGCCGTCGGCCAGCAAGGCTTCGCTTTGCAAAGCGAGGGCGACAGGGGCCGCCGCCGCCGGGATCGGCGGCAAAGCCGAACCGGCCAGCAAGCCCGACAGTGCCAGAAGGACAAAAAAGCGCATGTTATCTCTCCGATTGAATCTACAGGTGCGGACGCTGCGATGGGAATCGCGGTTCAGAGCCGACGTGTCTGGGGCGCGCTTGCGGCCAGGGCCTGCGTCCCGTCGCTCTGCCGGGTGGGGCGAAGATGCTGCCACAGTCCGAGGCCCCCCACGTAAGCGTATCCGAGCACGTAGAGCAACAAAAACGGCAGCATACCCCAGGCGCGCCCGTGGAAAGCCAGGAGTATTCCCCAACCGGCGTAGAGGCTCAGGGCGAGTTCCGCGAAACTTCCCCAATCGAGGGGGAGCCGGTAGCGCTTGTGCTCCCAGCGATCGCCCCTGGCCACCACGGCAAATTTGGGGGTGCGCCGAAAAGCGCCTCCCCGGTCAAAAAGGCCCGCGAGTACAGCGCGGCTATTCGAAAGCGACAACCCGGTCCCAAGAACCGCAAGCAGCGCTACCGCCGCGAGTGAGCGGCGCCAACCGCGCGGATCGAGATCGCGCCGGGCCGCCAGGTAGAGCGTCGGCGGCCCGAAGGTGGCAGGCACCATCAGCGTTCCCCAGACCAGGCTGAGCGGGTGCTGCCCCACCCAACTGACCGTCAACAGCGGCACTGAACACAGCACAATCCAGACCATCAGCGGATGGACCGCGTAGCCGGTCAGGTGCAACGCCGCCTGCAACTTCTGCATCGGGCTGCCCCCGCAGTCCATCACCCGGCCGAGCAATTTGCGGGCGCATTGGATGCTGCCTTTGGCCCAACGGTACTGCTGCATTTTGTAGGCGGCCATCGAGACCGGCAACTCGGCCGGGGCGACGATCCGCCCGTCGTATACCGCTTTCCAACCGGCCAACTGGCTGCGGTAGCTGAGGTCGAGGTCTTCTGCGAGGGTGTCGGCCTGCCAGCCGCCACCGGCCTCGATCGCCCGCTTGCGCCACACACCGGCGGTGCCGTTGAAATTGAAGTAGTAGCCGTTGGCGCAGCGCGCCTGCTGTTCGACGGCGAAGTGGCCGTCGATACCGAGCGCCTGCAACCTGGTCAACAGCGAATAGCCCGGATTGGTGTGTCCCCAGCGCGTCTGCACCAGCCCGACGCGCCCATCGGCAAAGTGCACCAGGGCGCGCTTCAACCAGTCCGGGGGCGGCAAAAAGTCCGCATCGAAGATGGCGATGTATTCACCGTTCGCTAGGGGTGTGGCGGCGGCCAGGGCGCCGGCTTTAAAGCCGTGGCGCTCTTTGCGATGCAAATGTTCGATACTGAAGCCGAGCCGCCGTTGCTCCTCGATGGCGGCGGCCAGCAGTTGGACCGTCTCGTCGGTGGAATCGTCGAGCACCTGGATGTGCAGGGCCTCGCGCGGGTAGTCGAGGGCGCAGGTCGCAGCGAGCAGGCGGCGACAGACGTACAGTTCATTGAAAACCGGCAGCTGCACCGTCACCAGCGGCCACCGCCCAGGAGAAGGCGGCACAGGCGGCGGCGCCCCGCGCCGGGCAGTCAGCCAGTAGGCATTGATCCCGTAGGTAAAAAGCCACAGGGCTGCCAGGCTGTTGAGCACCAACAGCGCAAAGGCCCAGATCTCAACCAGCGTGTTCGACGCTCCTGTGGACCGAGACGATGCGGTTCTGAGCATCGACGTACACCACCTGGGGTTGGTGGTGCTCCAGTTCAACGGCCGTGCCCTGGCCGTAGGCAAGGACAATCACCTGATCGCCGGCTGCTGCCAAGCGGGCCGCTGCACCGTTGAGGACCACCGCCCCGGAACCTTCGCTGGCCTCGATGGCGTAGGTGACCAGGCGCGCGCCGTTGTTGAGGTTGACGACGTGCACCTGTTCGTGGGGCAGGATACCCGCCGCCGCGAGCAAACGGCTGTCGACGCTGATCGAACCCACATACTCCAGACAGGCTCCAGTCACAGTGGCGCGGTGGATTTTGCCGAGTAGTACGGTGCGTAGCATTGGCTCCTGCCCCCTTTGTTGGTTTACGGCGTGTAGGCTGCGATGGCCTTATCCACCAGTTGTTGAGCCACCTCCACCCCCTGCCAGCCGGTGATCTCGGTCACCTTTTTTTCGAGGCGTTTGTAGGTGGCAAAAAATTCGGCAATCTCGTCGAGGCGGTGCTGGGCAATGTCCGAAAGATCCTTGACCCCTGCGTAGCGCGGATCTTTGACGGGCACACAGAGAATCTTCTCGTCCCCCTCGCCGCTGTCGATCATCCCGAGCACCCCGATCGGCCGCGCAGCGATAAGACATCCTGTAAAAGTCGGCTCGTCCATCAATACCAGCCCATCGAGCGGATCGCCGTCGTCCGCCAGCGTATTCGGGACAAAACCGTAATCGCCCGGATAGTACACTGCAGCATAGAGCACACGGTCGAGGGTAAAAATCCCCAGGTCCTTGTCGAACTCAAACTTGTTATGGGAACGTCCGGGAATTTCCACCAGAACGTTGATTAGGCCCTCCTTCGGGCGGGCGGGAATCTTACTCAAGTCGATCACGATACCCCCTTCGGATGCGTCCGATAGCCATTTTAGGGCATCGTACCAGGGGAGACGGACAAACTAAAGGAAGTTGCAATACGACGGAGCAGCCGCACTTTTCCCCAACTTGCCCACCAAAGATCACCGAATCGATGCGACCCATCAACAAGCCCAATTTGTGGAATTTCAGCAATTCAGTTTGCACAAGACGTCTTTATTACAACCCATCTTGATAAATCCAGTAAACACTAAGATTTACTGTAAATTTTGCTTCTTTAGTGCTTTAAAACACACATTCCAGCGAAACGGTGAAACAGGCATGATTGTGCCTCTTGTTGGGCTTGACAAAGCCGGGATACGCAACCAAAGTGAGTTCAAGAGCTTGCATAATGCGATGAAAGTATGATACCTATGCATCGGCGAGCGGCGGGGTTGCGGGGGCCTGCCCGTCCGAGTTGAAGGTTTGAGCTTGAAATTGGTGCCGAACGTACCTACCGGAACGCTGGGCAACGGTGTAAGTGGCTACAACCTGTTCTATTCGGGGGTGATTGAATTGTGTCCACCAAATAGCTCGTCAGGTAGCCCGACAAGCGCGTTGCCTTGCTTTGGTAGGTCGCATTTATTTGCTGGTCGTAGGTTGTTCCGGGGTTTGCCTTGAACTGTTTCTCAGAAAGATCGGACATTTTTTGGCACCCTCACCCAATCGACGCATATCACAGAGGATTTAGAGAAGATGAACTTTGCCTGCTTAGCGATAAGTCCTATTGAATTTACCTATCCCGGTATTGCCATTGCCACGGTGCGCGCGGGCGGAGTCGGCATTCTGGACAGGGAGTTCTGTCCGGACGGTGCGCTGCCGGTAGCCGCGGCCAGTCTTCGCAAGTTGCGCGAGGCGGCTGGAGCGGCGGGCGGCGTGTGCGGCCTGCGGCTTGCGGCAGGCCAGGTGGGTACGAGTGTCGAATTGCTGCGGGAGCTTCAAGGTCAACCCCACTGGCTGGTGATCAGCGCCTGGGAAGCGGAGGAACTTGCCGCCATCCTGGCGGGTCTGGGCGCGGTCGAGGGGCGCCGGGTGCTGCTGGAGGTCATCGATATCGAGCAAGCCGAGCGGCTTGCGCACGCCGCGGTGGCGGTGGACGGGCTGGTGGCCCGCGGCCACGAGTGCGGCGGCTGGGTGGGCGAGGATTCGGCGTTCGTGCTTGCGCAGAAGTTGTTGCAGGCGGGGTTCGGTCCGCTGTACGTGCAGGGCGGCATCGGGGTGCACACGGCGGCGGCCTGCCGGGTGGCGGGAGCGGCCGGGGTGGTGCTCGACGACCAGATGTGGCTGATGCCCGAATCGCCCCTTGATCCCGAGCGGCAGCGCCACCTGAACGAACTCAACGGCCAGGAAGCCGTTGCGTTGGGGGAGCGGCTCGACACGCCCTGCCGGGTGCTCTCGCGGCCCGGCTTTACGGCGATCTCTGCTTTGCAGGTGCTCGCCGAGCGCCTTGATCTGGGCGAGGATCGCGCCCAGTGCCTGCGCCAGTGGCGCATCGAGGCTGCAGAGCATATCGGCTGGGGCGATCCGGCTGCGACGGCCTGGCCGCTGGGGCAGGCAATCGGCCTAGCAGCAAGTCTGCGCGATCGCTTCCGCACCACCGGCCGCCTGGTGCAGGCCATCCTCAAGGAGAGTGCCAGGATCATCGAGACGGCTCGCCGCCTGCAGCCGCTCAAGGCCGCCTCGCCGCTTGCCGAATCGCACCGCACCGAGTACCCGATCGTCCAGGGGCCGATGACCCGGGTGAGCGACACGGCCGAATTTGCCGAAGCGGTCGCACGGGGTGGCGGCCTGCCGCTGCTGGCTCTGGCGCTGATGCGCGGCGAGCAGGTGCATGCGCTGCTCAGCAAGACCCGCTCCCTGCTCGGGGATCGCAGCTGGGGAGTGGGCATTTTGGGCTTTGTCTCCCACGCGCTGCGCGAAGAGCAACTCAAGGCCGTCAAAGAAATCAAGCCGCCCTTCGCCCTGATCGCCGGAGGGCGGCCCGACCAGGCAGCCCACCTCGAATCGATCGGCATCGCCACCTATATCCACGTGCCGGTGCCCCGCTTGCTCAAGATGTTCCTGGAGCAGGGCGCCTGCCGTTTCGTCTTCGAGGGGCGCGAGTGCGGCGGCCACGTCGGCCCGCTCAGCAGCTTCCTGCTCTGGGAAAGCATGGTGCAGATGCTGCTTGCCGAAGTCGGCCCCGACAAGGCTGGGCGCATGCACATTCTGTTTGCCGGCGGCATCCACGACGCGGCTTCGGCGGCGATGGTGAGCGCTCTGGCCGCTCCTCTGGCCGAGCGGGGCATGAAAGTAGGGGTGCTAATGGGCAGCGCCTATCTGTTCACCGAAGAGGCCGTCTCCTGCGGTGCTATCGTCCCGCAGTTCCAGCAGCAGGCCATCGCCTGCCGACGCACGATCAACCTGGAGACCGGTCCGGGCCATGCCAGCCGCTGTGCGGTGACGCCTTTTGCCCACGAGTTCTACCAGACGCGCCGCCGGATGCTCCAGGCGGGCAATTCGGCGGAAGAAGTCAAAAACGGCCTCGAAGATCTGACCCTGGGCCGCCTGCGCACCGCCTCGAAGGGTATGGTGCGCGGCCCCGCGGGCATCGAGGTGGTCGATGAACCAACCCAGATCAAAGACGGCATGTACATGATCGGCCAGGTGGCCACGATGCGCGACCGGGTCTGCACCGTGCGCAACCTGCACGCCACGGTGAGTGAAATCGGCAGCGAGCAGCTGGCCGGTTTTGCCGAGTCCGCAGTCGAAGCTGGCCAGGACGCCCACGCCAACTGCCCCTGCGACATCGCCGTGGTCGGCATCGGCACACTGCTGCCGGGAGCGCTCGACGGCCAGACTTACTGGGAAAACATCCTCAAAAAAGTGAGCACGATCAGCGAGATCCCGGCCCACCGCTGGGACTGGCGGCTCTACTTCGACAGCGACCGCAACAAGCGCGACAAGGTCTACTCGCGCTGGGGCAGTTTCCTGGAGGACGTGCCCTTTGACCCGGTGCGCTTCGGCATCCCGCCCAAATCGCTGCGCTCGATCGAACCGATGCAGCTATTGGCCCTGGAGGCGGTGCGCCAGGCGATTGCCGACGCCGGTTACGAGACGGGCGAGTTCGATCGCGAGCACACTTCGGTGATTTTCGGCATCGGCGGCAGCGTCGGCGACCTGGGTCAACAGTACGCGGCGCGCTCCGAGATTCCCCGCATTGTGGGCCACACCGATCCCGAGGTCTACGATCGCCTGCCCGAGTGGACCGAGGAGTCCTTCCCGGGTCTGCTGGCCAACGTCGTCGCCGGCCGGGTGGCCAACCGCTTCAACTTCGGCGGCTCCAACTTCACTGTCGATGCCGCCTGCGCCTCGTCGCTCGCCGCCATCCACCTGGCGGTGCGCGACTTGGAAACGGGCCACAGCGCAATGGTCATCGCCGGGGGCGTCGATACCAGCCAGGGGCCGTTCCCGTACTTTTGCTTCAGCAAGACCCAGGCGCTTACCCCGGGCGGCAAGCCGCGGCCCTTTGATCAGGCGGCCGACGGCATCGTGATCGGCGAAGGGCTGGCGATGGTCGTCCTCAAGCGCCTGGCTGACGCCGAGCGCGACGGCGACCGCATCTACGCGGTGATCAAATCGACCGCCGGTTCTAGCGACGGCAAGGCGCTCGGCATGACCGCCCCCCTGCCGGCGGGCCAGAAGCGCGCCGTGCAGCGGGCCTACCGCAAGGCCGGTTTCTCGCCCAAGACACTGGGGCTTTACGAAGCCCACGGCACCGGCACCGCCCTCGGGGATCGCTCGGAGCTGACCACCCTCACCGAGACGCTGGTGGCCGAGCAGGCGCAGAGCAAGTCCTGCGCCATCGGCTCAGTGAAGGTGCTCATCGGTCACACCAAGAGCACCGCCGGGGTGGCGGCTCTCATCAAAGCCTCACTGGCACTGCACCGGCGGGTGCTGCCCGCCCATCCGATCGACACGCCCCTGGCAGCGATCTCCGATCCGCAAAGCCCGGTCTATCTCCTCTCGGATGCACGCCCCTGGTTTGCCGAGGCGGGGCATCCGCGCCGGGCCGGGGTGAGTGCGTTTGGTTTTGGCGGCACCAACTTCCACGCCGTGCTCGAAGAGTACACCGGTGGCGGGCGCGCGTGCGCCCCCGGCGCCGACGGCTGGCCGCTGGAGCTGTTCGTCTGGCAGGCGGGCGGCAAGGACGCCTTGCTCAAGGACTTGCGCGCTATTCGGCAGGCGGCAACTTCTGGGGTGGACCATGCCCTGCGCGATCTGGCCTATACCTGCGCGCGCCAGGCCCAAACTCGCGGCGTTCAGCCGTTTCGCCTCGCTATCGTCGCAGGCAACCTCAAGGAGCTGTCCGAGGCTATCGAGCAGGCGGAGGCTGCCCTCGCTTCCTCCCAGCCGGTGGAGTTACCCGACCACATCCGCCTGGGCTTCGGTCCCGCCGTTCCGGCCGAGCGCGTCGCCTTCGTCTTTCCCGGCCAGGGTTCACAGTACCCGAACATGGGTCGAGAAGCCGCCCTCTATCGGCCGGAGTTGCGCGACAGCATCGAAGCGGCCGATGCGCTCCTGGCGGGCCGATTGCCACGGGCGCTGAGTGCCTTTATTTATCCGCCCGCCGCCCACGGCGAAGCCGACGAGACCCGCCAGCGGCAGGAACTCACCCGCACCCAGGTGGCCCAACCGGCGCTCGGGGCTATCGCAGCGGGTTTTCTCGATTTGGCGGCGAGTTTGGGTCTTGCACCGGCGGTGGTCTGCGGCCACAGCTACGGCGAGTACGCGGCGCTGCATGCGGCGGGCGTGCTCACGCGCGAGGATTTTCTGCGCCTGTCGGAGGTGAGAGGCCGGGTGATGGCCACCGCCTGCGGCGAAGGGGACGGAGCGATGGCGGCGGTGATGGCCGGCCGCGCGCGGGTCGAGGCGATCCTGGCCGAACTCGGCTGCAGCGGCGAGGTGATCGTGGCCAACCACAACGCCCCGAATCAGATTGTCCTCTCCGGAGACAGATCGAAGCTCCTCCAGATCGTCGAGCATCTTGTCGAGCAGGGCGGTAACGCCCGGATGCTCGACGTGGCGGGTGCGTTCCATTCGCCCCGGGTGCAGGCTGCCCAGGCTCCGATGGCGGAGGCGATTGAGCAGGCGGCGGTCCAACCGCCGACGCTGCCGGTGTACGCCAACGCCAACGCTCGCCCGTACCCGTCGGATCCCCAGGCCATCCGCGAACAGCTGGGCGACCATTTGCTCAATTCCGTCGAATTCGTCGAGCAGATCCGCGCGATGCATACCGCTGGGGCGCGGGTCTTTATCGAAATTGGTCCGAAGATGGTGCTCACCCGCCTCATCGGCCAGATTCTCACAGATAGCGAGCACACGGCTGTGTCCCTGGACGGTCAGGGCGGCGGTTTGCGGGGATTGCTGCTGGCCCTGGGAACGCTTGCGGCCAACGGTGTCAGTATGCGCTGGTCGGCGCTGTTCGACGGGCGCCCGGCCCAACTGATCAGCCCGGCCCAACTGGCTGCTTCCCAGCCGCCCAGATCCGCCACCGCCTGGCTGATCAACGGCGGTGTGGCGCGGCCCGCAGGCGAACCGATAGCCTACACCGGCATCAAACCCCCTTTGACACTGGAAACCGCCCCGCGGGTCACCGCCGTCGTCGCGCCCCGGGAGCAACCCGCTACCCCGCCGCCCCCGGCACCGGCAAAGCCTGCCGCCCCGGTTCAAGCCGCCACTACCCCGGCGCCGCCGTCCGCCCCGGCGATCACCGTCGTCAGCCACGCTGCCAACGGCACGGCGTCGGCCCCGGCTTCCGCCTCCCCCAATGGACGCACCAACGGTCACATGCCGGTTGCTCCCGCCGCCGCCCCTGTTTCTTCGGTTCCTGTTTCACCCGTCGCCCCCTCCGGCGCGTCGGCTGGACCGTCCAAGCTACCCACCACGCAAGGCAACTCCATGTCGAACGACCTCGCCCTGCAGGCCTACATGGCCTACCAGCAGACCATGCGCCAGTTCCTGGCGACCGAGGAGCAAGTGATGCGCCACTTCCTGCAGTTTGCCGCCGGCAGACCGCTAAGTGCGCCACCGGCTCCCGCCGCCCCACCCATGCTGAGCGCCATGGCCCCGGCGGCACCGGCGCTGCCTGCGCCCGCGCCCGTTGTGTTACCAACGGCTTCGCCTCCGGCCGCTCCAATGGCTCCACCGCCACCCACTCCCACTGCTCCGCTTACGGTTTACCCGCCTGTCCTCCCGGTTATGCCCGTGGCCAACGGTTCTGCAGCCCACGGCGCCCCGGCACCGGCAAAGAGTGCAAACGGTGCGGCCACTCTGGCCCCGGCCGCCCCGGCTGCAGTCGCCGCCGCCCCCGCCGTCCGGTTCGACCGCGAGGGATTGACGCGGATGATTCTGGAGTTGGTGAGCGAGCGCACCGGTTACCCGGCGGAGGTGCTCGGCCTCGATCAAGACGTCGAAGCGGAACTGGGTATCGATTCGATCAAGCGCGTCGAGATTATGGGGGCACTGCAAAAAGCGCTGCCCGTCGAGTGGACGGCGCCCTTGCAAAGCCAGATGGAGTCGCTGACCCGCGCCAAAACGCTCAACATCCTCATCGAGCAATTGCTCGCCCTGGGTGGTGCGGGCGCGTCGCCTGCCGTTGCTGCCCCGGCTGCAGTCGCCGCCGCCCCCGCCGTCCGGTTCGACCGCGAGGGATTGACGCGGATGATTCTGGAGTTGGTGAGCGAGCGCACCGGTTACCCGGCGGAGGTGCTCGGCCTCGATCAAGACGTCGAAGCGGAACTGGGTATCGATTCGATCAAGCGCGTCGAGATTATGGGGGCACTGCAAAAAGCGCTGCCCGTCGAGTGGACGGCGCCCTTGCAAAGCCAGATGGAGTCGCTGACCCGCGCCAAAACGCTCAACATCCTCATCGAGCAATTGCTCGCCCTGGGTGGTGCGGGCGCGTCGCCTGCCGTTGCTGCCCCGGCTGCAGTCGCCGCCGCCCCCGCCGTCCGGTTCGACCGCGAGGGATTGACGCGGATGATTCTGGAGTTGGTGAGCGAGCGCACCGGTTACCCGGCGGAGGTGCTCGGCCTCGATCAAGACGTCGAAGCGGAACTGGGTATCGATTCGATCAAGCGCGTCGAGATTATGGGGGCACTGCAAAAAGCGCTGCCCGTCGAGTGGACGGCGCCCTTGCAAAGCCAGATGGAGTCGCTGACCCGCGCCAAAACGCTCAACATCCTCATCGAGCAATTGCTCGCCCTGGGTGCTATCCCCTCCACGGCCGCCGAGGGGGGCCAAAGCCCAAAAAAATCCTCGTCCGCGGCTGAGGCCGCGCCGCGCTACCTGATGGAAGCGCGGACCCTGCCTCTACCGCGGACTGAGGGCCGCACCCTGAGCGGCCTGTTTTTGATTGCCGAGGACGAACTGGGAGTAGCGGGTGCCCTGGTGCCCGCTCTCCAGGCCGCCGGCGCGCGCAGCGCCTTGATCCCCGCCGCCGTGCTGCAATCGCCCGAGTTGCTCGGTGCCTGCGTGCGCGAGTTGCGCGAGCGCTTCGGCCCGGCGTCGGGTGTAGTGCACCTGACGGCCCTCGCCCGGCCGGGCTCGCCCCAGAGCCTCGCCGAGTGGCGAGTGCATACCCAGGTGCAGGCCAAGAGTTTCTTTCAAATGCTTCACGACTGCAGCGCCGATTTGCTCGCGGCTGGGGCGAACGCCCATGTCGTGGCCGCTTCCTACCTCGGGGGGCAACTGGGCCGGGGGGGTACCATCGGCCCCGGTCTTGCCGTCGGCGGAGCCGCCTGTGGATTTGTAAAAACCGTCGCCCAGGAATGGCCCGAGGCCCACGCCAAGGCCCTCGACTTCGACGAGAGCCAGAATCCGGCTCAGATGGCCGCGTGTATCGTAGCCGAACTGCTGGCGGCCGACAGCCGCCAGGAGGTGGGCTACCCGGGCGGACGGCGCACCGTTTTCCAGGCCACCCCGGCGCCCTTTACCGGCGATGGGCCACCCCGGCTGGTCCCGGGCCGCGACTGGGTGACGCTGGTCGTGGGCGGCGCGCGCGGGATCACCGCTGAGATCGCGGCGGACCTGGCGGCGACCGGCATGACCCTCATCGTCTGCGCGCGCTCCCCGGTTCCCACCCCCGAATCGGTAGAGACGGCGGGCATCGAAAATATCGCCACCCTGCGCAAGATCTTTATGACCCGGCTGCAGGCGTCCGGCCGCACCCCCACCCCCGCCGCCATCGAGCAGCAGGTGCAAAACCTGCTCAAGGAGCGGGCCATCTCCCGGAACCTGGCGCGCTTTGAGCAGTTGGGCGCCCGGGTGGGTTACCACAGCGTCGGCAGTGAGGCGGAGCTGATCGCGCTGGTCGAGGACATCTACGCGCGCTACGGTCGCCTCGACGCGGTGATCAACGGAGCGGGAATCATCGAGGATAAGCTGATTGCCGACAAGAGCTTCGAGTCTTTTAGCCGCGTCTTCGACACCAAAGTCGATCTCGCTTTTACTTTGACCCGCTGCCTGCGGCCGGAGACCCTCAAACTGGTGGTCTTGTTCAGCTCGGTGGCCGGCCGCTTCGGCAACCGCGGCCAGGTGGATTATGCCGCCGCCAACGAAGTGCTCAACCGCATGGCTTTTGAGATGCGCCGCCAGTGGCCCGCCGCCCGTGTGATCTCCTTTAACTGGGGACCGTGGGACTCGGGCATGGCGACCGAGGCCATCAAAGCCCAGTTCCGCAAGCGCAACGTCGTGCCGATTTCGCTACCGGCGGGCCGGCAGGCGTTCCTTGAGGAGTTGACCTATGGCCCGCTCGAAGATGTCGAGGTGGTAGTCGGCGAAGGTCCCTGGGAGACCGCCGAAGCCACCCGCGGCAACTTCAAGCCCGAGGCCGCGTCTACCACCCCGGTGCGGCCCTTCGCCCTGATTCGCACACCTTTTGTACTGCAACCCAACACCAGCGTCACCCTCGATCACACTTTCACCCTGGCAAGCGACCCCTACCTGCGCGATCACTCCATGGACGGCAAAGCGGTGCTGCCTGCGACGGTCGCCCTCGAATGGCTGGCCGAGTTCGTCCAGCACGCCTGGCCCGATCAGATCGTCTCGGAGGTGCGCGACTTGCGCGTGCTGCGCGGCGTCGTTCTCGATGCCGACAGCGGTGCAGGGGCGAGCAAGCGGGTGACATTGAGTGCCCGTGCCTCCGTCCACGCTGACGCCGACGCCCTTGAGGTGAGCGCCGAAATTTTCGATCCCGAGAAAAAAGCGCCGTTTTACCGGGCATTGGTGGTCATGCGCCCTCGGCTTGAAGGGGCCTCTGTTGGGGTGCCTGCGCCACTTGCGGTCGCGGGCAGTGCCCTCGACATCGCCACCGCCTACCGGGAGCACACGTTCCACGGCCCGCACTTCCAGTTGCTCACCGCCCTCGACCGCCTGGGCGAACAGGGCATCGACGCGCGGGTGCGACCGAGCGAGCCCGCCCGTTTCTTCGAGACCGCCGAGACCTTGCCGGCCTGGTTCTTCGATCCGGGTCTACTCGATACGATCCCGCAACTGGCGCTGTTTTGGGCGCGCACACACCAGGGATCTTTTGCGCTTCCCAGCCGTATCGGCCGGGTGGTCCGCTTCGACAGCGAGCCGCTGGTAGGCCCCATGCGCATTGCTTTTCGCCTCACCAGCGTCCACGATCACCAGATTGTTTACGACGCGACGGTGATCGACTCCCAGGGCCGGGTGCGTCTGCTGCTCGAAGATGGCGAGAGCAACTGCTCGCGCGCGCTCAACCGGTTGGCGAGGTGCCCATGAACCCCATCGAGCCCGTCGCCATCGTCGGCATGGCCGCGCTGTTTCCAAAGGCGGCCACCGTCGGCGATTTCTGGCAGAATATCGTCGACAAAGTCGACGCGGTGAGCGAAGCGCCTGCCTCCTGGGCACGGCACTACTTCGACCCGAATTCAAAAGAGCAAGACCGGATCTACACCTCCAAGGGCGGTTTTCTGGGTGAACTGGCCGAATTCGATCCGACCGAATTCGGGATCATGCCCAACACCCTCGATGCCGCCGAGCCCGACCACTTCATCGCCCTCAAACTTGCCCGCGACGCCTTGGCCGACGCGGGCTACCTCGATCGGCCCTTCAACCGCAAAAAAGCGGGGATCATCCTTGGCCACGGCGTCTACGTCAACCGGGGCCACATGGCGATGCTCCAGCAGACCCTGGTGCTGGACCAGACCATGGACACCCTGCGGCGGGTCTGTCCGGAACTGGGCGAGGAAGCCCTGGCCGCTGTGCACAGGGCTCTGCGCAAGAGTGCCCCGGCTTTTAACGCCGAGGTGGTGCCGGGCATGGTACCGAACGTGATCACCGGCCGGATCGCCAACCGTCTCGATCTGATGGGACCCAACTATCTGGTGGATGCCGCCTGCGCCTCGGGGCTCATCGTCGTCGAACTGGCCATGAAAGAACTGGCGAGCGGCCGGTGCGACCTGGTTTTGGCCGGTGGGGTGCAAGCTTCGCTGCCGCCGCAGTACAACATGGCCTTTTGCCAGTTGGGGGCGCTCTCGCGCACCAACATCCGGCCCTTCGATCGGGCGGCCGACGGCAACGTCATGGGCGAAGGCTGCGGCATTCTCGTGCTCAAGCGTCTGGCCGACGCCGAGCTGGATGGCGACCGCATCTACGCGGTGGTGCGCGGTGTCGGCAGCTCCAGCAACGGTAAAGCCCTCGGCATGCTCGCCCCGCGCCTGGAAGGCGAGGTGCTGGCTCTCGAAGAGGCGTACTCGCTTACCGGCATCGACCCGGCCTCGGTGGATTTGGTCGAAGCCCACGGCACCGGCATCCCGGTGGGTGATCGCACCGAGATGGAAGCACTCGCCCAGGTCTATGGAGCGCGCGAGGGAGACTTGCCCCGCGTCGGTATGGGTTCGGTCAAATCGATGATCGGCCACTGCATCCCGGCTTCAGGGGCAGCAAGCTTCATCAAAATGGCACTTGCTCTCTACCACAAAGTGCTGCCGCCGACGCTGCTCGATGCGGTCAATCCGGAACTGGGGGTCGAGAAGACACCCTTTTACCTGAACAATGCTACCCGGCCCTGGGTGAGCGCCAACCAGCGCCCCCGCCGCGCCGGGATCAACGCCTTCGGCTTCGGCGGGATCAACGCCCACGCCATCCTCGAAGAGCACACTCCCACCGGTCCCGATACGGTTTTGCACCGGCGCTGGCCCTCCGAGCTGGTAGTCTTCGCCGCGGACGATCGCCCGGGGTTAATCGCCAAGATCGAGCGCACTCTGGTTGTGCACCCCACCCTCCCGCTCGCCCAGATCGCCTGCAACCAGGCGGCCGGGACCGCCGGAGACTACCGTCTGGCCGTTGTCGCCAAGGACCGGGCGGATCTCCATAAAAAACTCAGGCAAGCCGTCGAGAAGCTCAAAGAACCCGGCCGCGTCCGTCTGCGCGGCGGTGTGATGTACGGCGAGGTCACCTCCGAAATGGCAGACGCGCAGACGGCGATGATCTTCCCGGGCGAAGGTTGCCAGTACCCGAACATGCTCGCGGATCTGTGTCTGCACTTTCCGGTGGTGCGCGAGTGGTTCGATTTTCTCGATTCGGCCCTGGGCGCAGATAGGCCGCACCCGCCCAGCCGCTACATCTTCCCGCCGCCCACGGCCATCGACGAGCAAGTCCAGGAGCAAACCCATCGGGCGATCTATCAGATGGAACTGGCCGTTGCCTCGGTGGCCACCGCCAGCATGGCCCTCTACGAACTGCTCCAGCAATTTGAGATCAAAGCGGATGTGATGGTCGGCCACAGCACCGGCGAACTCACCAGCCTCGTGGCCTCGGGCGTGGTACGCCTCACGGACCGCTCCCAGATGATGGAAAAGTTGCTGTTGCTCAATGGGCTCTACCAGCGGCTCGAACAGATGAATATCGTGCCGCGCGGGGCGCTGCTGGCCGTGGGGGCGGTCAAAAGCGACGATCTGCAGCAGGTACTGGCGGATCTCGAAGGCCGGTTGCATTTGGCGATGGACAACTGCCCGAACCAGGTGGTGCTTTTTGGGGACGAGCAGGCCGTCACCCAAGCCAGTGAGCGACTACAGGCTTCCGGGGCCATCTGCAGCCGCCTGCCCTTCGACCGCGCCTACCACACGCCGCTCTTCGAAGAGGCGGGCAAGGTATTGCGGGGCTTCTACGACGCCCTCGATGTCGGTCCCGGCCACACGCCGCTGTTCAGCTGCGCCAGCGTCGGGCTCTTTCCGGACGATCCGGAGGGCATCCGCACCCTCGGCGAGCGGCAGTGGCCCTCGCGGGTGCGCTTTCGCGAGACCCTCGAAACGCTCTACAGCCAGGGGGTGCGCCACTTCGTCGAGGTGGGACCGAGCGGCAACCTGACGGGTTTCGTGGACGATGTGCTCAAAGGCCGCGACTACAAAGCCGTGCCGGTCAACAGCCAGCGCAAGAGCGGCCTGGAACAACTTCAGCATCTGGTGGGTCAACTGTTCGTTTCGGGCAAGCACGTCAGCTTCGCGCCCTTTTATAGCCGCCGCGGGCTGCTTCCCCAGCCTCCGGCGCCGGGAGAAGCCCAACCGAAGCGCCGGGGCCGCGTTCTGGATCTGACGCTGCCGCACATGGAGTTGCCGCCGGATTTTGTGCTGCCCGAGCGGCAGGCTCCCGCAGTTCCCGTCCCTGCGCCCAAAGCAACCACCAACGGCTCGCATCCGCCGAGTCTGACGAGTCTAACCGCCGCGCCCGCGCCCGTATCCACACTCGCCCCGTCCCAGGAGCCGCCGGTAGCAGCCCTGGCCACACTCGAACGGTCAGTCCCGATTGCGGAGGATCCCCCTAATGTCCCCGCACCCATCCAGGCACCCGCCAACGGCCACGATCTGGGTGCCGCCGCGGTCATCGTCGACCACTTCGCCTTGATGCAGGAGTTTCTGGCAAGCCAGGACCGTATGCTCAGCGCACTACTGACCGGTGCGCCCGCCCAGACCGCAGAAATGGCCGTCAGCGTCGATCCCTGGCCGCTCTTGGGTCAGGTGATCCATCTGGACGTGCAGTCACTGGTTTGTCGCCGCCGCTTCACCATCGGCGAGGACATCTTCCTACGCGACCACACCCTGGGGGGAAACCCCTCGTCGCTGCAGCCCGCGCTGTTGCCCCTGCCGATTCTGCCTTTCACTACGAGCATGGAGCTTCTGGCGGAGGCGGCGGTGTATCTGGCCGGTGGAAACGGTGTGGTCACCGCCATGAGCGAGGTGCGCGGCTTTCGCTGGCTCGCCCTGGACCGCGGTGTCCTTACCGTCGAAGCGGTACTGCGGCGGCTTCCGGACGGCCGCTATCAGGCCCAGCTTTTTCAGTTGAGCGACGAAGATGCGAGCGTGCGGCTGCCGGCCTTCGAGGCGGTGATCGCAGTCGCCGCCGCCTACACAAGCTCCCCCGCCCCCCGCGACCTCGATCCCGGCGCGCTGTGGCCGCTCAGCGCAGAGTTGGCGGACGACCGGCTCTACAGCACCGGCATGTTCCACGGGCCGCGCTTCCAGAGCCTCAAGCACATCCACTGCTGCGGCGAACGGGGCATCCAGGCGGATCTGGGCGTCTGGGGCACCGGGGACTTTTTTGCCGACGGCCGCCCGGGCGTCTTTCAGCTCGAGCAGAGCCTGATCGACGCGGCGGGGCAGCTTGCAGCCTTCTGGCTCTCGCAGGATATCGACAGCCCCGATTTCAGCATGTTTCCGTTCCAGGTGCGCTCCTTCGAGCAGTTCGGAGCGTCCCCCCCGGCCGGTACAAGGCTGCTGTGCCGTTGCACTTCGCGCTACTTGAGCGAGAATGCCACCGAATCGCACCTCGATTACATCGATGGCGAAGGGCGCGTGCTCTACCGCCTCACCGGCTGGCAGAGCCGTTTCTTCCTCTCGCCGCCGCGCTACCAGGATTTTCGGGTGGCGCCGCAGGTGAACTATCTGTCCGAGCCCTGGATGCAGGCCGAGACCGGGCTATTTGTCCGGCGCTACGAGAATCCCGACGACTACCTCGAAGAGAGCTGGGAAATCTGGAAGCGGGTCACCGCGCACCTGATCTTGAACGAGGCGGAGCGCACCTACTGGTATGCCCTGCCCGAGCAAGGCCCCCGGCGGCGCGACTGGCTTTTGGGGCGCCTCGCAGCCAAAGAGGCGCTCAGGCAGTGGACCGAAGCCGCCTACGGTCTGCAACTCGCCCCCGCCGATTTCGAGATCCTGAGCAACGAACTGGGCAAACCCATGGTCTCCTGCCCGGCCCTGGCGGCCTTCGGTCCGCTGCCGGAAATCTCGATTGCCCACAGCGAGGGGCACGCGGTCGCGGCAGTCGCCTACGGCATGGCCCTGGGCATCGATTTGCAGCGCCTGGAGCGGCTCGGCTCCACCGACTGGCTCACCGCCGCCTTTGATCCGTCCGAACTGGCCCTGGTGAGTTCGCCTACGGAGCTGGCCCTCATCGGCCTCTGGTCTGCCAAAGAAGCCGCCGCCAAAGCCTTCGGCACGGGCCTGGAGGGGGAACCCCGGCGGTGGCAGGTGGTGGCGCGCAACCCGGAGGGTACCGAGATGACCGTCGTCCACGGCGAGCACCGCTTTAGTGTGCGGCTCTGGTACGCCCCCGACGAAGTTTTTGCCGTCTGCGGTTGGCAACCTTAACCATTCATTAGAGAGAGCTGATGACCGTCACACTCCAGAAAGTCGAAACCGAAATCATCGAAATATTGATGGAGATGACCGCGGATTGGGATCTCGATGTCGAGCAGATCCAGCCCCAGACCAGCCTGGTCGAAGAACTCGAATTTGCTTCGATCGACTACGTGCATCTGGTGGTGGAAATCGAGGAACACTTTCAGCGCAAACTCGATTTCAGCGAATTGATTTTGCGCGACGGCAAGTACGTCAGCGATATCTCCGTCCAGGAACTGGTCAACTTTGTAACCCGTAAACTCAATCAGGATTAGCCATGACTCGAACTTTAGCAATCGGTTTGGATGGGGCCACTTTTACGGTACTCGACCAGATGGTCGAAGAACTGCCCGGCCTCGGTCTGGCCATGCCCTTTATGAAAAAAATCTTCGAGCAGGGCTCCCGCTCCAAATTGCTCTCGACGCCCAACCCGCTCACCCCGCCCGCCTGGGTCTCGTTTATGACCGGGCGCACCCCCGGCAACCATGGCGTCTACGATTTCATCCGCATGGAAGAAAAGGGCGACGACGTCTTCTACACGCTCTACGACGCCCGCGACGTGCAGACCGAGATGATCTGGTCGATTGCCACCCGGGCAGGCAAAAAAGTGGTTGCCCTCAACTATCCGTTTACCGCCCCGCCCCGGCCCAACACCGGTTCGCTGGTGCCCGGTTTTACCCACTGGAAGCACCTGCGGCGCAGCACTTCGCCTCCTGAACTGTACGAACGCCTCAAAGAACTGCCCGACTTCAGCCCCAAAAACCTCGCCTGGGACTTCGAGCACGAAAAGCAGATCATGGAAGCGCTCAACCAGGGGGATCTGGCCGATTGGATCCGCTACCATATCCGCCGCGACGAAAACTGGTTCGCGGTGGCCAAGAAGCTGCTGGTCGAAGATAAGCCGGATCTGATGGCGGTCCTGTTTGACGGCACCGACAAACTCCAACACCAAATCTATTACTACCTCGATCCGAACTTGATCCCAGAGGAGCCGAGCGAAGGGTACCTCACCCTGCGCGCCCTCTCGTTCGAATATTTCCGCAAGCTGGATAGCTGGATTGAGCAACTGGTGGAACTGGCCGGTCCCGACTGTCAGGTGTTCCTCAACTCCGATCATGGCTTTACGGCCTCTTTTGAGGTCGTGCGCATCAACGCCTACCTCGCCCAAAAAGGCTACCTGGTGCTCAAGGCGGGCGATGGCAACGACGACGGCCGTCCCACCGCCTCCTGGTTTGCCAATGTCGATTTCACCAAGACGAGCGCCTACTGCCCGACCCCGTCGAGCAACGGCATCGTCATCCGCGTCGCCGCCAAACCCGGCGATCCTGGTATCGCGCCTGCGGAGTACGAAGCGTTTCGCGACCGGCTGATTGCCGATCTCGAAGCGCTCGTCGACCCGGTCACCGGCGAGCGGATCATCACCGCCGTGCGCAAGCGCGAGGACATCTACAACGGAGCGGCCTTGCCCGAAGCCCCGGATCTGACCCTCACCCTGCGCGATCACGGCTTCGTGTCGATCCGCGACGTGTACCCGGTGGTCGAGAAGCGGCCCGAACCGCTGGGTACCCACCACCCCGACGGGGTGTTTCTGGCCTACGGCCCCGGCATTCGCTCGGGCTTTGTGGGCGAGCGCCACAACATCCACGACGCGCCCGCCACGCTGCTCTACAGCCTCGGCCTGCCCATCCCCGACAACTTCGAGGGCAAGGTCACCGTCGACTTTTTCAACGACGATTACCTGATGGTGAACCCCGTGCGCACCGGCGAGGCGGCCCTGGCAGGCCAGGGTAAAACCGACGAAGCCAGCATCAGCGAAGCCGAAAAAGCGAAGCTGCTGGAGCAGCTGCAGATGCTCGGCTACGTCGAGTAATACCCCATGGGCAACCCCGAACCGCGGCCCGGCCTGCGCCTGGAAGATCTGCGCAAGACCTGCCGCAACGGCCTTGGAGACGGCTTCAACAGCTACGCCCACGCGATGGGCTGGTTTGAGGGCCGTCTCTACGTGGGCACCACCCGCGCCGTGCTGCAGAAGCTCAAGACGATGATTCCCCTGCAGACCGAATTCTGGCCCGTGGACGCCTCGGATCTGACGGCAACGGACTTCGAGGAGCGCGTCGCCCCCGCCGAGATCTGGCGCTTCGACCCGGTGAGCGACCACTGGGAGCGGGTCTTCCGCTCGCCACTCATCTTGGGATCCCACGGTCAGTACATCGCCCGCGAGATGGGCTTTCGCTCGCTCACCCTGTTTCAGGGCACCTCGGACAGCAAACCGGCGCTCTACCTGGGCAACTTCTCCCGCGCCCAGGGACCGGGGGCGCAGATCGTCCGCTCAGAAGACGGCGTCCACTTCGAGGCGGTCTCCGAGGGCGGCCTGATGGGGCTTGCCTTCACGAGCATCCGCCTGCTGGTGCCCTTCAAGGGCAAGCTCTTTACCGCCCCCACCGGCGCCAAGGGCGGCAACCAGAACGCGAGCGGCGTCTGCATGATCTTCGAGAGCGACGATCCGGCCAGCGGCATCTGGCGGGCGGTCAACGAACCCGGCTTTGGCGATCCGGGCAACCTGACGGTGTTTATCATGAACACCTTCGAGGATCACCTCTACGCGGGCACCTTCAACAACGCCGGTTTTCAACTGTGGCGCACCGACGCGGAGGGCACACCGCCCTACCGCTGGCAGTGCGTGATCGAGGGCGGAGCGGGCCGCGGTGCCCTCAACCAGGTGGCGGTGAGCTTGATTCCCTTCAAAGGCGCTCTGTACTTAGGAACGGGTATCCAGAACGGCGGCTGCGATCTCAAGAACAACATCGGCCCAGCCGGGGCTGAAATTTTGCGGGTGCACCCGGACGGCTCCTGGGATTTACTGGTTGGCGAGCGGCGCGCCGACGGCCGCTTTCCGGCCAGCGGCTTTACCGACGGCTTCAACAACGTCCGCAACGGCTACATCTGGCGGATGGGCGCCCACGATGGCTGGCTGTACGCCGGCACGATGAACTGGAGTTCGATATTGCGCTACATGAGCCCCGACATTGCCACCAGCGCTAAAGTCCGCCGGATTATCGAACTGATTGGCCTCGACAACCTGGTGGATGAAGAAGGCGGCTCGGAACTCTGGCGCAGCTGCGACGGCGAGAACTGGCTGCCGGTAGACCGGCGCGGTTTCGGCAATGTCTACAACTATGGCATCCGCAACATCGTCTCGACCCCCGCGGGCCTGTTCATCGGCACCGCCAACCCCTTCGGCCCCCGGGTCGCCGTCAAAGAAGACGGTCAGTGGACTTACACCGACAATTCCCTAGGCGGCTTGGAAGTCTGGCTCGGCAACCGTGTGCCTGTCCAACCGGCTGCGGGCATCCCCAAGGCGCTCGCTTCGAGCTTTAACGGTCGGAACGGACCTCTCACACAGCCGCTTTCTCAGGGGTAGAAGGCAACTGCAAACCTTCGCCGTCCTGTGAAGGAGCGGTCTTGACTCCACCTTTTGATACCAGCGGCAATTTGCCGCCGGGCATTCACCGAGCTGATTGGCCGGAGTTCGTGAACCGTTATACCTACAACGAAAGACGTCGCACTCTGGCCGGAGGATTGCTGGAGGCGCTGATACTGTTAAAACTGGCTGGTTGTAAAGCTGTCTACGTAGATGGCAGCTTTGTCGCCAGCAAAGCAATCCCCGGTGATTTCGACGCCTGTTGGGAACTGGACGGGGTTAATCTGGAAGTGCTCGATCCGGTTTTCCTGCGTTTTGAGGCCGGGGCGGCAAGCCTCACAGAGCGCTTCAGCGGCCAACTGTTCCCGGTTCTGGCGTCTAGCATTCTGCGCAGCGAGGACTTTTTCGATTTTTTCAGCCGCGACAGACAGACGCGCAAGCCCAAAGGCATCATCTCAGTCAACCTGGAGAGCCTGCCATGATCACCAATCGCCAGCAATACGAAAATACCCTGTACTGGATCAGCCAATTCGAAAAGGCCCTAGAGGAGTTGCCCGAAAAAGCGGCCCATTCCGGGCTGCTCCGACCGGCCGTCGAAGCGCAGGCCGGAGCCTACCGCTGCCAAATCGAGGATCTGCGACGCCAAATGCAGGAGTACGACCGTTTGCAGAGGGCGCCGGGATTCGCTCTGGAAAGTCCATCGCTTGGCGAATTACCGCACCGCCGCTTGAAGCCGACTCGGCGTCGGACAACCTCAGTCTCGCGTGTGCCCCACCGCCAGCGTATAGGCCGCCACACCGTCTACTACATCCGCCTGCTCTGCCGTTACCGCCCGGAGAGATCATCCTGAGGTGCCAGCTCCGACACCTGAAACCTGCTCTAGTATGAGTCCAAACGAAAGTGAATGGATATGTTGCTACTCGATGACTTATCCAGGTGGTTGAACATCGATGACCCGGAAGAACAACGCATCTTCGCCAATGTCACTTGGTCACAGTACGAAGCCCTGTTGGCAGAACTGGACGATAGTCTGGCGTATCGAGTGAATTACTTGGATGGAGTATTGGAAATTGTGGCACCGAGTCGGCGGCATGAAACCGGAAAAACACGCATCGGAACATTGCTGGAAATCTACTTTCTAGAAACCGATACCGAATATTTCCCCACAGGTTCCACCACCTTTCGCAACCCGGAGCAGCAGGTCGGCGCGGAGCCCGATGAAAGCTACTGCATTGGCACCGACAAAGAGTTTCCTGATCTGGTCATTGAAGTAATCGTCACCAGCGGCGGCATCGCTCGACTGGAACGTTTTCGTCGTCTCGGTGTGCGGGAAGTTTGGTTCTGGCAACATCAACGCTTCTTGATCTACCATCTGCGTGAGGATTGGACTCCATTTGCTCAGACTTTTGGCTACGAAGCCATCCATCACAGTGAGCTGCTCCCTGATTTGGATTTGGAATTGTTGGGTGAATGTATTCAGAATCCAAATCCGCTGGCAGCAGCGAAGGCATTTCGTCAGAGAGTAGAAAATAAACGAAATCAGGTATAGAAGCCAATCGCAACCTGAAAGTTGCAACCACCAACAGCCATTACGAATACATCACATCAACCCGCTCGGCGGCAAAACCCGGCAGCACCCGCTGCACCCGGCGTCCATCGAGAAGCAGATGGCGTTCCAGGACCGCAGCAATCACCGAGCGAAAGTCCGTGGTCACCGGCAGATCGCGCCCCTCAAAAAGTCGGTCGGCGGCAAGCCCCGGCCACCCGCCATAAATTTTGCCCCCTTTAACGGCCCCGCCGGCCAGCCACAGCACGTTGCCGTAGCCGTGGTCGGTGCCGCCGTTGCCGTTCTCGCGCACGGTGCGCCCGAATTCGGAGATCACCGCGATCGCCGTGCGTTCAAAAAGCGGTCCCAGTTCGGTGGCGAAGGCGGCGAGCCCCTGACCGAGCGCCCGCAACCTGAGGGCCAACTGGCCCTGATTGGTACCCTGGTTGATGTGGGTGTCCCAGCCGCCCAGGGCCATAAAGCCCAATTGCACATCCGGGTTGTGCACCATCAGCTGCGCCAGGCGCCGCGCATCCCCCGCAAAAGCACCCCCCGGCAGTGGTGCGCCGTTGCTCGCCGCGTCGTCCTCACCGGTGGCGGACAGACTTTCCTGGATCACCCGCCGGGCGTTGCGGCCCTCGCGGTAGGCGTGGCTGAGCGGATCGGAGCCGCTGTAGAGCGCGTCGAAAGCCGCCGCCACCTGCGGCCTGTCGAGGGGCTGAGCGCGGGTGGCGGCGCGGCCGGGAGCGAGGCTTGCCACCGGCTCCTCTCCCGCCAGGATGCGCGGCAGGGTCGAACCGAGATGGACCGCCCGCACCGAGGCGGTCGAAGCGGGCAAAACGGAGAGCAACCGGTTCATCCAGCCGTCGGCAGCACCTTTGAAGCCGGGGGCAGCGCTTTCCATCACTTCCTGTGCGTCGAAGTGGGAACGGTTGGGTGCAGGTAGACCGCAGGCGTGTACAAAAGCGAGACTGCCCCGCCGCCACAGAGGCAGCAAGGCTTCCAAAGCCGGGTGCAGACCGAAGTGGCCGTCTAAATCGATAGCTCCGTCCGGCTTACCGGGCCGGGGCACCGCCAGCCGCGGTCGCGCCCGATAGTAATCCCCATCGCCGTGGGGAACAACGACGCTCAGACCATCGAGCGCCCCGCGCAAAAAGACGACCACCAGCCGTCGGTCCCGGTCGGGAGCGGCCTGCACCCGGACGGCCCAGCCGGTAGTCCCGAGGGAGATAAGCGAGCCGAGGCCCGCCTGGATCAATGCGCGTCTGGGGAGGATCATCGCCGGCACCTAATAGGACATCATCTCGGGGCTACCCAGAATCAAAGCCGAGCGCAGCGCCGACGGACTTCTGGCGAGGATTTGCCGGGTTTTGGCTGAAAAGGGAGTGCCCAGTACAAGAGCGAGGGCATCCGGGTCGAGGGGTACACCCAATTGCGGCCACTCAGCAGCCACAGCCAGGTCCGCCGGTGCTGCGTCAACAGCAGCGACAGCCGGCAGCCGACCTGCAGCCAGGATGGTTGCAAAGCTCAAGCGGCGGGTCATCGCCTCCGGACTCAACCAGGCGGTGCGGGTGTTTTTGTAGCCGTCTGGAGTCTGACAACCAAATAGCGGCATTCCCAGTTGCGTCAGTGGACCCGTTAAGGCGAGGGGTTGCTCCAGGGGCATCCCGGTGGCCCGCACCGCCGAAATCACATAGCGGTAGGGCGTTTTGAATTTGGCGCCGAATAACTCGCGGCTGTTCCAGAATTCGAGGCTCTCGAAAAGAGTGGCAAGCACCGCCCGAATATCGCCCCCACTTTCGTCGAAGCGCACAGCCAGACGGCCTACCAACGCCGGGGGCGGCTCGTCGGCCACAAACGCCTGGGCGAGCTTAAAGGCGATGCGGCGGGCGGTGGCGGGGTGGCGGGCCAGCAGGTCGAGCGCCTGCAGACCCTCCTCGAATCCGCCGCCGCGGATGGTGAGTCCAAGCAACACCTTGTTCCCAGGATCGTGGCGGCTCGCGTCGAAGCAAAAGGCACCGCTGGAGGCGATGCGCTGCGCCGGGCACAGTCCCCAGCCGGTAAAAACCCGCGCCAGTTCGGTGACGTCGTTCTGGCTATAACCGCCATTGACGCCGAGGGTGTGCAGTTCCAACAGCTCGCGGGCATAGTTCTCGTTGAGACCCAACCGGCGGCCCCGCGCCCCCGGTGTGCCGGGACCGGTGTTCTGCCAGTTGTCGAGGTAGAACAGCATCGCCGGGTGGCGGGCGGTCGCGGCAAGCAAATCCGAAAAACGTCCCAAGGCGTCGGGGCGGATCGCCTCCTGCTCGTAGGAACCTACCCACAGGCGCGTAAGGCCCTTGTTGGCGTAGACGTTAAAGTGATTGAACCAAAAATCGGTCATCACCTCCTGCAACTGCCGGGGGCTCTCCACAGCCCGCAATAGCCGCGCCTCCATCGCCTGGCGGGCGACGCCGCCCAGCCGCCGACGGTAAGCTTCTCTGGCTTGCTCCAGTTCACCAGACGCGGGAGCGGCCGAGCGGCGGCCGAGCGCTGAATTGCTGCCCGGCGGCGGACCGAAGGTGCGGGCCAGATCGGCGCTGCTCATGCGCTGCGACTCCAGGCCCGCCAGACGCGACAGCAGCGAAGCGGGTTCGGGGATGGTTTCGGGCCACAGCTGCTGCTGGATGTAGCGCTCGACTCCCAGGGCGCTCACCCGCTCGATGTCCCCGGGCCGCGGCCCGTACCCGAGCCGGTTGAGCACGTGCAGCACCTGTGTATTGGAAGCGGTCTGCGCAGCGACAGCCGGGGCGTATGTCGCCCCACTCAGCACCGCCGCCGCCAAGATTGTACTGCCCAAAAATCGCCAGCCTTTCATCGCCCTTTGTCGTCCGGGTTTGTACCGTCCAATCCCGCCCGTTGGACGCTGGGCGCTGCTTACGGGTTCAATCCCGCCAACCGGTCCGGGGTGTTGTTGTGTTGCCTCGGCTACAAGTACGCTGCAAGCGTTGGCTGTACTGTACAAAAAGTGTCCTTTGAGACTTTTCCGATGTCTTTATTCGCGCGCCGGTCGCCTTTGATTTCAAGAAGACACGCCGCCGGTGCATTCTCGATCCGGACCGGGCTGTTGGGCCTGGGGCTTGCCGCTACTCTGGCGCTGGGCGCACTGCCCGCTGTTGCCCAGGCCGATTTTGCCACTCCCCGGGTCTTCCCGGCGGCCAATGAACCCTACGCCCTTGCCGCAGGCGACCTCGACAAGGATGGCGACCTCGACGTGGTCACCGCCAACGGCGCCACGGGCAACGTCACAGTTCTCAAAAACAACGGCAATGCCACTTTCAGCGCCGCCGACTTCGCCACCGGCGGGCCACCGGTTGCCGTCGCCCTGGGCGATGTCGATGGCGACGGCGACCTGGACATCGTCGCCGCCAAAGAGAGCAGCTACCCGAATTACACCAGCGGCGCGGTGGTGCTTAAGAACAACGGCAACGCCACCTTTGCCGCCCCGGTGACCATCGGCGTGAGCAACGCTCCCGCAGGTATCGCCCTGGGCGATCTGGACGGTGACGGCGACCTGGACATGGTCACCGCCAACCGGGGCGGTTACCCGGATTACAACGGCAGTGCCTCGGTGCTCAAAAACAACGGCAGCGGCAGTTTTGCCGCTCCGGTCAACTTCGGGGTCGGCAAGAACGCCAACTCCGTCGCCCTGGGCGACCTTGACAAAGACGGCGATCTCGACGTGGTCACCGCCAACGGCGGCTCCAGCAACGTCTCGATTCTCAAAAACAACGGCACCGGCAGCTTCGCCGCCGCTGTGGGCGTCGCAACGGGTAGCGCGCCCTACGCGATTGCCGCGGCCGACTTCGACAAGGACGGCGATCTCGACCTGGTGAGTGCCAACTTTGGTTCCGACAATCTCTCGGTGCTCAAAAACAACGGCAACGCCACCTTCGCCCGCACCGACCTCACCGTGGCCGACCAGCCCTACGCCGTCTCCGTGGGCGATCTCGACGGCGACGGCGACCTGGACATTGCCGCCGCCACCTTCGGCACCGACAATGTCGTCTCGATTCTCAAAAACAACGGCACCGGCACCTTTGCCGCCGCCACCGCCGTGCCCACCGGCGGCTTTACCACCCGCGTGCTCACAGGCGATCTCGACAAAGACGGCGATCTCGACCTGACGCTGGCCAATCAGTTTACCGTCTACGTGTCGGTGATCAAAAACACGGGCAACGCCACTTTCGCCAGCACCCCCAACTTTGCGGTGGCCGGTTTTCCGGCCGCTGTCGCCGTGGGCGATCTCGACAAGGATAAGGACCTGGACTTGATTGCCGCCAATCGGTTTTTGGCGAATGTGACAGTCCTCAAGAACAACAGCGGCACCTTCAGCGACGGCGGCGACTTCGGCGTCGGTGGCTCACCCTACGCCGTCACCACGGGCGATCTCGATAAAGACGGCGATATTGACGTCGTGGTAGCCAGGCGCTTTCCCGATGGTGTCGCCGTGTTGTTGGGAAATGGTACAGGCAGCCTCGCCGCTCCCGTCGGCCTGACTGTCGGCGCCACTCCCAGTGCCGTCACCGTGGGCGACCTCGACAAAGACGGCGACCTCGACATCGTCGCCGCCAATTTCGGCACCGACAATATCTCGATTCTCAAAAACAACGGCAACGGCAGCTTCAGCACCGCTACCAATTTTGCGGCGGGCGACAGCCCGATCGCGGTGGTCCTGGGCGATCTCGACAAAGATGGCGACCTCGATGTCGCCACTGCCAACTTCAATGCCAACAGTGTGGCGATTCTCAAAAACACCGGCAGCGGCAGCTTTGCCGCCCCGGTCAGCTTTGCGCTCAACCCGGACTCCAGCACGCCGACCGTTCCCTATAGTTTGGCTGCGGGCGACTTCGACGGCGACGGCGACCTGGATATCGCTACTGCAAACGTCTCCGGCAACGTGTCGATTCTGAAAAACAACGGCGACGGCAACTTTGCTCCGGCGGTGCTGCTGGCCCTCGGAGGCACCCCCAACGGTGCAGTGGTGGGCGATCTGGACGGCGACGGCGATCTCGACTTGGCGGTAACCAACGGCAGCAACCTGACGGCCTTGCTGGGCAGCAGCGGCACCTTCACCGCAGTGCCCAACTTCGCGACCGGCGACAACCCGATTGCTGTGGCCGCGGGGGATTTCGACGGCGACGGCGATCTTGATGTGGCGACGGCGAACTACTTCTCCGACAACGTTTCGGTGCTCTCGAACACGACCTCGCGGCTCACACCGGAAGACATACTCTGGCGCAACACCACCACCGGACAGAACACCGTCTGGTTGATGAAGGGCACGACTTTGCTGACTACCCTTGCCTTACCGACGGTGGGCGATCCGAACTGGCGCATCGGCGGCAGCGCTGATTTCAACGGTGACGGTCAGCGGGACATCCTCTGGCGCAACGCCGTTCTCGGCATCAACCGGGTCTGGATCCTCAACAACGGCGTCTACACCAGCTTTATCGACCTGTCGGGGGTGAGCGATCCCAACTGGCAGGTGCAGGGGGTGCGCGATTTCACCGGTGACGGCAAAGCGGATATTCTCTGGCGCAACGGAGCTACCGGGGCGAACACCATCTGGCGGATGGACAGAACCACGTTTGTAGCGAGTGTCGCACTGCCGACGGTGGCCGATCCCAGCTGGGTGATGGGCGGCACGGGGGATCTGACCGGCGACGGCAAGACGGACATTCTCTGGCGCAACGGCGCCACCGGAGCGAACACCGTCTGGCAGATGAACGGCACCGCCTTTGTGGCCAGCATCGCCCTTACAAGCGTCACAGATCTCAACTGGCGCATCGGCGGCAGCGGCGACTACAACGGCGACGGCAAGGCGGATATTCTCTGGCGCAACGGCGCCACCGGGGCGAATACCGTCTGGCTGATGGATAGAACCACCTTTGTATCGAGCGCTCCGCTCACGTCGGTGGCTCCCACCGGCTGGCAGATTCAGGGACCGCGCTGAGGGGTTTGTGACTTGCCGCGTGCGAATCAGCGGGCTTGCCGACGGCGCAACAGCCACTTTTCAGCCTCGACAGCCAGGAGCAGCGTGCCGCCCAGCCCGACGCACAACAAAAAGTCGACGGGCGACAGCGGGGTAAGTCTGAGAAATATGTCGCGCAGCGGCGGCACGGTGAGGGCAGCCACCTGCAATAGGACAATCAGGAAGATGACCAGCACCATCAGCCGGTTGGTGAACAGTCCCAAGCGCCAGAGCGATTCGTGGCTCGAACGGGTCGCAAGGGCCTGAAAAATCTGCAGGAAGGCCAGGGTTGTGAAGATCATCGTCTGCCACTGGGGCAGTCCCTGCAGGTAGTACCCGTAGCCGACCGCGAGGGTGACGGCGGCGATGAATCCGCCGACCCAAGCCACCTGCCAGCCCATGCCGTCGCTGAAGACGCCGTCGGCGGGCGAGCGGGGCGGGCGCTGCATGACGCGCTTTTCTGCCTGTTCCACTCCCATGCTGAGGCCCAAAAGCCCGTCGGTCATCAAATTGAGCCACAGAAGCTGCAGCGGCAAGATGGCGACGGTGCTTTCGAGCGGTTGACCCGTCAGAAAAAATGGCATTGGCCACAGGAGCATCACGCCCACCTTGCCGACGTTGCCCGCAACGGCGAACTTGATAAACCGCCGCAGGTTGTCGTAAATCATGCGGCCTTCTTCGACCGCCGCCACGATCGTGGCGAAATCGTCGTCGAGGAGCACCATATCCGCCGCTTCCTTGGCGACGTCGGTGCCGGTGACGCCCATCGCCACACCGATGTCGGCTTTTTTGAGCGCCGGGGCGTCGTTGATCCCATCGCCGGTCATCGCGACGATGTGCCCCTTGCGCTGCAGGGCTTCGACAATTTTGAGCTTGTGTTCGGGCGTCACCCGGGCGTAGACCGAGACCGTCTCGACATCGGCGGCGAGTTGCTCGGCGGACATGCGGCTCAACTGCTCACCGCTGAGCACCACGCCCCCGTCGGAGATGCCCAGTTCGCGGGCGATACTGCAGGCGGTCAGCGGGTGATCGCCGGTGATCATCACCGGGCGGATGCCCGCGCGCAGGCAAGTCTGCACCGCCTGGCGCACCACCGGCCGCGGCGGATCGATGAGCCCCACCAGCCCGACAAAGACCAATTGCTCTTCGAGGGCGTTGGCGCTCACCGGTTCGGCCAGCGGCCGAAAGGCCACCCCCAGCACGCGCATCCCGTCCCGGGCCAGGGCTTCCTGCTGCGAGCGGATGTGGGCGGCCCTCGCTTCGTCCATCGGCACCGGCCGCTCGCCGTCCCACAGGTTGGTGGCCAGGGGCAGCAGGCTGTCCGGGGCTCCTTTGGTGAAGACGACGTAGGGAGTACCGGCCATCGCCGCGAGCCGAGCGGCCGCCTGAGGCGGACCATCCGCCATCGAGCGGGCAAACCGGTGCAGGGTGCTCATCCGCTTGCGCTCCGAATCGAAGGGCAATTCCGCCACCCGCGGCAGTGCCCGGCGCAACTCGGCCATCGCCAGTCCGGCCTCGACCGCCGCCGCCAAGAGCGCCCCCTCGGTCGGGTCGCCCACCGGGCCGTCCGGCTGCCAGACGGCGTCGTTGCACAGGGCTCCTGCCGCCAACAGCAATTCGAGGGCGGCGGGGGAGTCCCCAAAACCACCGCTCTCCCCTCGCCGGAGGCAGCGGCCCGCAACGCAGGCCGCAGTGGCGCTCATGCGGTTTTCGGTGAGCGTACCGGTTTTGTCGGAACAGATGGTCGTCACCGAGCCCAGGGTCTCGACCGCCGGCAGTTTGCGGATGAGCGCCCGGCGGGCCAGCATCCGTTGAGCCCCCAGAGCGAGGGTGAAGGTGACGACGGCGGGCAATCCCTCGGGAATAAAAGCAACCGCCACGCTGATGGCCGTCAGGATCATCCCATCGAGCGGCTCGCCCGCGCTCAGACCGACGGTCATGATCAGCCCCGCCACGGCGATTCCGGCGGCGGCCAGTTGCTTGCCGACCGCGTCGAGGCGCTGCTGCAAAGGCGTCAGTTCCGCCTTTACTTCCTGAATGAGCGTGGCAATCTTGCCCAGTTCGGTGCCCATGCCGGTCTCGACCACGACAGCCCTGCCCCGGCCGTAGGTGACGACGGTGCCCATGTAGCCCATATTCAGCCGGTCCCCCAGGGGCACATCGGCGCGGGCCAAGGGGGCGGTGTCTTTTTCGACCGCCTCGGATTCACCGGTGAGGGCCGCCTCCTGCACGCGCAAATTGGTGCACTCGATGAAGCGCACATCCGCGGGCACCAGGTTGCCCGCCTCCAGCACAATCACATCGCCCGGCACCAGTTCGCGGGCACCGACGGTGCGCAAAGCGCCGTCGCGCCGAACGCGCACATCGGGGACCGCCAGCTTTCTGAGGGCGGCAATCGCCTTTTCGGCCCGGTAATCCTGCAGGAAACCCAACACGACGAACAGGACCACGATGGCGAGGATAGCCCCTGCCTCCAGCCATTTGCCCAGCACCAGGGACAATCCCGCTGCCCCCAATAAAATCAGTACCATCACAGCGCTGAGCTGCTCCCAGAGGATTATCCACGGCGAGCGTGCTCCGCGATCCACCAGTTCGTTGGCACCACCTTCAGCCAACCGCCGGGCCGCCTCGGCACCCGGCAGGCCGCGCTCGGCCTCCGTGGCCAGTGCAGCGAGCACCTGCTCCACCGGCAGGCAGTGCCAACCGTCCGGCCGGCAGACCGGGGTGCTAGGTTCCATCGGAGTGTTGCGCATCGCATCGTCTCCCGAAGTCACGGCAGTGGACGAGCGGCTGGGGTCCGTACCGCTCAGGCGCTCGCCTTGAACTGCGCGCGCGGGGCGGCGACCAGTTGCTGCAGCACCAATACCGCGCAGGATAGCGCAGGATTTGGCTAAGATCGATTTGCCTCGGTGGCGACCAGTTGCTGCAGCACCAAGACCGCGCAGGGGGCGTGGTGGACGACGTGGTTGCTGACGCTGCCCAGGAACAGTTCGCTCAGGCCCGAGCGGCCCCGCCGACCCAGCACGATCAGATCCGCGCTCCACTCCTTGGCCATTTTGCAAATCGCGTGCTCGGGGCTACCCGCATACTGGGCATGGTTTGCCTCGACACCGGCGGTCCTCGCCTCCTCCACCAGGGCGGTGAGTTTCTCGAGGCTCTCTTTTTGCATCGTCTCGCGCAATTCTAGATACCGCTCGAAGGCGGTCGCGCCGATGAGTGCATAAAAATCGCCCGGGGCGGGGGTGGGATTGGCCAGATAGTTGTCGTCTTCGTAGGTGAGCACGTGCAAAATCAGCAACTGCGCCCCATGCAGGCGGGCGACTTCGAGCGCGTCTTCAAAAACCTTGCGGCCTGCCGGGGAACTGTCGATGGCTGCCAGTACTTTGCGAAACATGGTGCGCTCCTTTCGATGCAATGCAATCGGCCCTTGTGTCTCCACCGTAGGCAGCAATGGTGAAAAACCGGAGAAGGCTGCCTGCAACCCGCCTGGGGCAAGCCGTGCGGCGCAATGAGTCATATCGGCTCCGCAAACCTGAAGCTTGCTCTAGCCTTCGCGTCGGGCATTCCAACCCAAAAGCGCTTCGAGCTGATCGGTGAGGCCCATCGGATCAAAGGGTTTGGCAATCACCCCAGCCACCCCCAGTTCGGCGAAGCGACGCCTGTCGGCGCTCTGCACTTTGGCGGTGAGCAGCACCACCGGGATCGAACGGGTGGCAGCTTCGGCCTGCAGCCCGGCAAAAGTCGACACCCCGTCCATCTCCGGCATCATCACATCGAGCAAGATGGCATCCGGATTGCGGCTTGTCGCCAAGGCGATCCCTTCTGATCCCGACTCGGCAGCAACAATTTCCCAACCGCGGGTCAATTCCAGAGTCAGCTGAATCACTTCGCGGATATCCGCCTCGTCGTCGATGACCAGGATGCGCTTCATCCGGCCTCCCCGGCCTGCTCGCGGGCGATACGCGCCAGCAACCTTAAAACCTGATGCTCGAACTCGACAGGCGGGATGCGGCTTTTGGTAAAAAACAGGGTCGGCCCGAGTTTGAGCCGTTCGCGCTGGGCTTCATCGATTTCCTGGACGGTATAAACCACCAGCGGCATCAACCGCAGACGGTCGTGCTGCCTAAGGCGATTGACGACCGCGAAGCCGTCGCCGTCGGTCAGGAGCAGACCGAGCACCAACAAGTCGGGGTGGTGGTCCAAACAAAAAGCGAACGCCTCGGATGCGGTGCGGGCGTGGAGAGTCTGCACGCCATAGCGGGCGAACATCACGGTAAGGACGTGGGCCAGTTCGAGATCGTCCTCGACCACCAAAACCTTCAAAGCACTCTCATCCGTATTGGGGATGTCGGCAGAAGCGGAGGTATCCGGAAGGGCGGGCGTTTCGCCGACGGCCAACGGCAGGGTGAGCACAAAGGTGCTGCCTTTGCCGGGGGCACTTTCCGCCCAGAGCCGACCGCCGTGCTGCAAGACGATGCTGCGGCAGATCGCCAGACCCAGGCCGGTGCCGCCTTTTTTGCGCGAATCGCTCGCGTCGACCTGCTGGAATCGCTCGAAGATGCTTTCGAGTTTTTCCGCCGGGATGCCGCGCCCTTGGTCGACGACCCGCACCTGCACCTGCGGCCCATCGCACGCGGCGCTCACCCGCACCGTCGAACCCGCGGGAGAGAACTTGATGGCATTGCTGATCAAATTGGTAAATGTCTGGATAAGGCGGTCGGGATCGGCCCAGAGCGGTGCGGATTTGCTCTCACAGAGCAGCATTACCCCGCCTTGCTGGGCCATTGACTGCATCAGGTCCGCCGATTGGGTGAGCAATTCGGCCAGATCGCAGCGCCGGCGCACCAGAATCACCTTGCCCGATTCCATGCGCTCGACGTCGAGGATGTCGTTGATAAGCCGCACCAGCCGGTCGGTGTTGGCAATGGCAATATCGAGCATGCGCCGGCCTTTTTCGGACAGCGGCCCCAACAACCCGCCGGTGAGCAACCCGAGTGCCCCGCGGATAGAGGTGAGCGGGGTGCGCAGTTCGTGGCTCACCACCGAGACAAATTCGGCTTTGAGCCGCTCGACGGCCTGCCTTTCGGTAATGTCGCGAAAGGTGATCACCGCCCCCAGGGTTTGCCCCTGCTCGAGAATCGGGGTGCTCACGTACTCGACCGGAAATGACGAGCCGTCCCGGCGGCCGAAGCAAATACTGCCCACCCGGTGCACAGAGGCGTCGATAAGCGACGCGTAAAGCGGGATGTCGCTCATCCGATAGGCGGGTGGCGCAGTCCACCCACCGGGCAACCGCTCGTGAAAGGGTTGGCCCAGCAGTTCGTGCACCTCGCAGCCCAGCATGCGCGCCCCGGCCGGGTTGACGAACGCCACCCGCCCCTGCAGATCGAGGCCCACGATCCCCTCGCCCGCCGAATTCAAGATCAGTTCGTTTTGGTGGCTCAACAGTTCGATCGCTTTTTCGGCGCGGCGGCGCTCGGCCAGTTCACCATGCAGCCGGGCGTTGGCGGTGCTGAGGTCGTCGGTACGCTCGGCGACGCGCCTTTCAAGTTCGTCTTTGGCCTGGCGCAGGGCTTCCTCGACGCGCTTGCGCTCGGTGATGTCGTTGCGGATGGACACGTACTGGTAGGAGTGACCGCGGTGGTCTAGAAACGGCACGATCGTCGTGTCCACCCAGTAGATTGAGCCGTCCTTGGCCCGATTGCGGATTTCGCCTCTCCAGACTTTGCCCCCCGCGATCGTCTGCCAGAGGTTCTCGAAAAATGCCGACGGATGGAAGCCGGAGTTGACAATCCGGTGGTTCTGGCCCAAAAGCTCGGCGCGGCTGTACTGTGAGATTTCGCAGAATTTGTCGTTGACATAGACGATCAGCCCCGCCGCGTCGGTGATCGCCACAATCGACGATTGATCGAGAGCAAACTTGATGTCCGCCAGCTCCTTGAGCAGCGTGGCGTGCAGGTTGGCGGGCGAGGGGGAGGATTCGTTCATTACAGGGAGCGTCTGCGTTCAAGACGGTTGAGAATGCGCATAGCCAGATTCGGACCGGAGACGGGTTTGGCCACAAAGTCGTCGGCTCCGCCGGCCCAGGCGCGCTCGACGGTCTCTTCGTCGGTATGGGCGGAAAGAAACAGCACCGGCAGCCACTGCCACTGCGGGTCGCCGCGCACGATCCGGCATAATTCGATGCCGCTCAGGTGGGGCATCTCGACGTCGAGCACCAGCAAATCGGGTCGAAAGGATTCAAGCTGCCGCCAAAATTGCAGCGGGTCGGCCAGGGTGAGCAGCTGCAATCCCCAGGGAGCAAGCAGAGCGCGCAGGGCGGCGAGCAGCGGCGCATCGTCATCGACGATCATCACCTTGGCGGTGCGGCGGCGGGCGCGCTCGAGCACCCGTTCGACGGTGCCGACCACCCGCTCCGGTCCGACCGGTTTTTCGAGAAATGCACGGCTGCCGAGCCGGGTGGCCTCGATGCGCTCCTCAAAAGAATGGCGATCGCTGAGCACCAGCGCCGGGATGGGCGGCCGGCGGGCGGCGAGTTCCCCCAAAAGCGACCAGCGCGCCGCTTCGTCCGCCGCCGGCAATCGCTCCGCCAAGGCCGGGTGCAAGTCGAGCACGACCAGATCTGGGCGATGGTGCTCCATCCAAACGTGCGCCGCCTCCACGCCGCAGACGACATCGAGCAGGAACACCTCCCGCGCGGCGGCCTGCAGTGCCTGGGCAAGCGGTTGGTCCGGGTCGACGGCGAGCACGCGCGGATGATTCTCGGGGGAGCGCTCAGGGGCGGGGGCGGCGCGTTCCAGTTCGCGCTGCAGGGCGACGAGCCCCTCGGCAAAGCGCAGCGCCCGCTCGCGGGTGAGGGACAGCCCCGGCTGCAAAGCTTGCTCCATCGAGCGCGCCAGGCGCGAACCCTCGCTAAAACCAAAAGTCCCCAGCGAGCCTGCAAGCTTGTGGGCTTCGTGCTCGGCCTGCTGCCTGAGCGCATCGTCGAGGCGTGCTTCGAGCATGGCGAGGCTCGCGCGCTCCAGCACCGCCACGCGGGCCAGTACATTGGCTTTGCTGCGCTCCCAGACCCCGGCCAGGGCCGAATGCAGTTTCTGGCGCATCGAAGCGGGCGAGACGGCCACTGTGAGCGCTTCGGCGTCGGCGCCTGCCTGGGGTTTGAGGCGGTATCCCAGGCCGTAGACCGTTTCGATGAGGTCCGCGGGGGCGCCCACGGCGCGCAATTTGTGGCGCAGTCCCTTGACATGGGCTTTGACGGTATCTTCCTCGGGGGGTTCTTCAAAAGGCCAGAGGTGATCGACGATGGCACGGCGGCTGTAGACCCGCCGCCCACCGCGCAAAAACAGCTCCAGCAAGTTGTACTCCTTGGGGGTCAGGTGCAGCGGCTGTCCCTGATAACTCACCTCGCAGGTGTTCGGATCGAGGCGCAACGGTCCCCACTCGAGTACCGGCGGCAAAGCCGCTCCCCCCCGGCGCAACAGCGCCCGGATGCGCGCCGCCAGTTCAGAAAGATCGCAGGGTTTGACGACATAATCGTCCGCTCCGGCATCGAGGCCCGCCACCTTGTCGGTGCTCGCATCGAGTCCGGTCAAAAGCAGCACCGGCATACGGTGCCCCTTCGAGCGCAACCGGCGGCACAGGCTGATCCCATCCAGCTTGGGCAGCAGCACATCGAGCAAAATCAAGTCGTAGTTGCCCAGTTCGATCAAGTTCCAGGCCGTCTCCCCGTCGCCCGCGACGTCCACCAGGTGGCGCTGGTGCACCAGAAACTCCCGCAGCGCCTCGGCTACGGATTCGTCGTCTTCCGCCAACAGCACTTTCATACCAACCTGGCGCGCTCGAACCTCTTCCACGCTACCCCGGCGGCACGTGCTCTGCGCTCGCGCAACAAAGCCTCAGCCCGCCGTCTATTTTCTACTGCGCTCCGGTTCGCGATCGGCGAAGCTTTGCGCAAAATTTCACAATTCGCGCTTCGGGCTAAGATCAGCTCGTTACGCCCTGGGCATTCTAGTAGCGAAGCGTGCCCGTCGAACGATGCAACCTGCTGCCACCACGGCCGAGCCTGGCCGGCAATCCCCTTTACCCGCCCTCGCCGTCGAAGGATTGAGTAAATCCTTTCGCACCGGTTTCTGGCTCAACCGGGTCGTCTCGCCGTTGCGCGGCTGCACTTTAGAGGTGTTTGCCGGCGAGACTTTTGGGTTGCTCGGTCCCAACGGTGCCGGCAAGACCACGCTGCTGAAGGTGCTTTTGGGCATCGTGCGCCCGAGTGCCGGAAAGGCCACACTATTGGGTCAGCCGCTGGGCGACGCAGCCGTCAAAGCGCGCCTCGGCTATCTGCCGGAGAACCCCTATTTTTATGAGTACCTGACGGGCGAGGAGACGCTGCGCTTTGTGGGCGAGCTCTTCGGGCTGTCCGGGGGCGTGCTCGCCGGGCGCATCTCTGGGTTGCTCGACCGGGTGGGTCTTTCGCGTGAGGCCGCCAGGCGCCCCCTGCGCAAATATTCCAAGGGCATGCTTCAACGCATCGGCCTTGCCCAGGCGCTCATCAACGACCCGCAACTGGTCTTTCTCGACGAGCCGATGTCGGGGCTCGACCCCGCCGGCCGCCGCCAGATCCGCGAGATCATCCTGCAGTTGCGCGCCGAGGGCAAAACGGTTTTTTTCAACAGCCATATCCTTACCGATGTCGAAGTGCTCTGCGACCGCATCGGGCTGTTGGTGCAGGGCGCACTAGTCAGCTGCGGCAGCCTGGGTGAGCTATTGGGCACCGAGCAGACCTACAGCGCCGAAGTGGCGGGTGCCAGTATTGCCCAGCTCTCCCACCTGCTCAGCCATAGCGAGCAGTGCGGCGAGCGGGTGCGGGGACGGCTGAAGGTGCCGGTGGCCCAATTTACGGCCCAACTGCCGCCCCAGGCAGTGTTGATCGACCTCAAACTGGAGCGACGCTCGCTGGAAGAATTTTTTCAGGCCAAAGTCGCCGAGCACCAGGGCCGTGTTCTCGATACCTGACGGTGCGACACTGGAACATGTGCGTCGTGACTGGCGGCAAAGCGATGATACGGCTTGATTTTGAAGTTTCAGAGGATGTGGCGGAGCGGCTGCGTTCCCAGGCGGAGCGCAAAGGTCTCAGCCTGTCCCAATACCTCATCGAACTGGTTACCGACGCCGTTGAAGCCGAAAAGGACTGGCCCGCAGGGTATTTCGTGCGCCTGGCCGGTGTTTGGGCAGACGCACGCTTCGAGGAACCGGAAGAACTGCCCTACGAAAAACGCTCCTGGAAAGACTTTTAAGCTTCCCGGGTAAAACGCGGATGAGCCGAGTCGTATCTTTCGAGCACTTCGCCAATCTCGACGGTCCAGGAGGCCATCGTGCGCTGCCCGTCGCGCAGTTTTGCCAGTATATGTTCGGGGTGATCGCGCCAGCGGTCAAGCGCCGGGGTTGAGGCAAATTCGATCAGGGTGAGCACTTCGCCGTCGAAGGCCAGATAATCCCGATGGGCGATAAATCCGTCGATGGCACTCAGCACGCCCGCCAAGTGGGCGATCGCATCTTCCATGCGGCATCCGGCGCAGAAATCAAATCTACTTCCAAGCTGGTCGTGGTATCGACCCCACGCTGGCGCAAACCTGCAGCCACTGCGTTGCTGACGTTTTCATCCAAATGAAACCGAATCGTTCTTGACATTCGGATCTTTCAGTTTTTGCTGCACAAGTGAAGTCGTCTGCGCTTCCATCTCCCGGGCAAAGATTTCATCTCCTGCAATTTGTTGTTGAATTTCCTGTAGATGATCGTGATAGTAAGTGAGGGCGGCATAGACATCGGCAAGGGTAATACTTGGATGGTGCAGGATGATCTCATCCGGAGACATGCCCATCCGTTCATGGCAGAGTACAATATCCTGCACCCTGATCCGATGACTGGCAATGCGGGGTCTGCCGCCACAAACCCCCGGCGTAATTTCGATGTGTTCGGAGATCACCGGCACCATACATCACCTCCGTCTTTCGACTGCCTCAACGCTATCACAGGGTTTTGAAGCAGTCCTTACTCGAAACGCTGCGGCAATGCAAGCGGATAGAGATGCTCACTCAGGAGCACATCGAGGCTGAACGGCGGCGCCAGGCGGCTTACCGTCCGCTCGATGCCCAGGCTGCGCAGCGCCATGCGGGTGGCTTCGGCGCCAAGTAGGCTTGCGAGCGTGCTCTGCTCGCCTTCGAGTCGCTCAAGGGCTACCGTGTCGGGAGCAACTTTCGCTTTTTCCGCCGCCAGGGCAATGGCCGTATCGATGCCGCCCAATCGGTCCACCAGCCCTAATTCGAGGGCTTTGCGACCCAGCCAGGTACGGCCCTGGGCGAGTGCTTCCATCTGGGGGACCGTTTTGTTGCGGCCCTTGGCGGCAAGGGCCACGAAGCGGCGGTAGCTTGAGAGCAATTCCTGATCGAAGATCTTTGCCTCTTCGGGGTTGAGCGGCCGGTTGCCGCTTAAAACGTCGGCGCGTGCCCCGCGCTTGAACACTTCCGGGGTGAGGGTGAGGTCGCGGTTCAATTGCTCGACGTTAGGGATTACCGCGAAGATGCCGATCGATCCCGTCTGGGTGGAAGGCTGGGCGACGATCGCACTGGCGTCCATTGCGATCCAGTAGCCGCCGCTCGCGGCCGAATCGCCCATCGAGACGACGACGGGCTTTTTGGCGCGCAACCGTTCGACTTCCCGGCGCACCAGGTCGCACCCCAGACCCGCCCCACCGGGGGAGTTGACCCGCATCACCACCGCCTTGATGTCCTCGCGCCGGCCCGCTTCGCGCAGAGCCTTGATGAGCGGTTCAGACCCCTGCACCGGCCCTCCGGAAAGCGGATTGACAGGGCCGCTGCCCCCGGAGACCACCAAGCCCTCGGCGACGATATAGCCAATTTTGTTCGGCCCCCGGTTGAGACCCAGTTCCTCCAGGCTCACACGCGCGTACTCGGTGGCGCTCACTTTCGGCAGATCTTTATCCGCTGCGATGCCCGCCTGCTTTTTGAGGCCCGCCTCTACCTCGTCCCAGTAAGCGATGCCGTCGATGAGCTTGTTGGCGAGTGCCCATTCAGCGGTGGGCCGGTTGGTGTCGATGAGCCGGCGCACTTCGGATGCGGGGAGCTTGCGGGCGGTAGCCACGGCGCCCACGAAAGTCTCGTACTGCTCGGTGAGGTTGAAGTTGATCATCTCTTTGACCGGCTCGCTGAATGCCGGCTGGCCGAAGGTCTCGCCGCTGACGGATTTATATTTGCCGTAGCGAAAGTACTGCACGCCGATGCCAATTTTGGCAAGCAATCCCGGCAGGTGGGAGTTGGAACTGACTAGGCCGTTCATCTCGAAGCCGCCCGTGGGCGGCAGGTAAAAGCGGTCGAGGGCAAGCGCCAGGTAATACCCCCGCTCGCTTATTCCCTCGGCGTAGCCCACGGCAAATTTGCCGGTTTGGCGAAATTGCATCAACGCCTCTCGCAATTCTTCAACTCTCGCCCAACCCAAGCTGGTGCCGTCGAGGCGCAGCACCACCCCCTTGATGCGCGTGTCTATTGCCGCTTTTTTGAGGTTGTCGAGCGCATCTTTAAAAGTCAGGGCAGGGGTACCCAACAGCCCGGCGATCGGGTCTTCGGAGGCTTTTTCCGGCAGATCGCCGGAAAGTTTGATTTCCAGTACCGAGTTGTCGGCAATCTGCGGCCCACGGCCCAACAGCAGCAACCCCAGCACGGCCACAACCACCAGCACCACCACAAGAGCGCCAATCACCGCGAGGATGCGCCCCAGCCAGACCCCGATTTTTTTGAGGGTACCCACGTTCTTCCCGCCAGGACCAACAGGGCGATCGTAACAAAGCGACGCAGTATCCCGGCCATTGCCAGATCGTGAGTGAACCATAATCGTGCCGCGGGGCAGCGTCGACGTTGTTGGTGACACGACCACTTTGGCGGATTTTTCGACAGGCCCGAGTTTACCTGAGCCGATGCGAAGATAGAAGGGTTGAATGAGTTCGAGCTGGCATGAACGTCCCCGAAAAGATCTACGAACTGGTCAAGACTCTGCCGGAACCGCAAGTCAGTGAAGTCCTGGATTTTGTAGAATTTCTGCAACACAAACTGCAAAATACGACGACGACATCCCAGCCACCCTCATTGCCCAACGAAGCACCAACCGAACAAAAAAATTCTGTTTCGCAAACTTCTTTTCCTGATCTGCAGCCTTTACCGGTACTGGACGGTTATGTTCCACAAGGCTGGAAAGACGCGACTTACGAATGAAAACTACAGACCTGGTATTTCTAGATGCGGGTTTGTTTATAGGAGCTTTAATGAGCGCGGATCTGCGCCATGACGAGGCTCTTCATATTGTGGAAGCGGCCCGCAGAGGGGAAGTCGAAGCTTGTACGTCAGTGGGAGTCTTGAGCGAGGTGTACGCCGCCCTGACCTGGGTTGGCGCACGCCCTCCACAAACTCCTGAAGTTGCTTGTAGTTCTGTTGGTCTGTTGGTGCAGCCACCTTCAAAAATCAGGATATTGGAAACCAATTTGGCAGCGCGCTTAAAATGTTGGAAATGTCCGCGAATCATAACCTGACAGCTCGAAGAATTCATGATGCCAGACATGCGGCAACTGCATTGGTGTCCGGAGTGAGCAAGATCTACACCTATGACATTCAAGATTGGCAACTATTTCAATCTGAAAACATTTCAATTGTCGGCCCGCCATCGGTCATTTCTGCGTAAATTATTCCGACCGTTTTTCGTGGTGCTCGCCCCAGGTACACAGTGCCTCCAGCACCGGTAACAGGGTGTCGCCGTGGGGGGTGAAGGCGTATTCGACCTGCGGCGGCACGCTGCGCAGGACGGTGCGGCGGACAATCCCGTCTTTTTCCAGCTCTTTCAGTTGTGAGATAAGCATTTTCTCGGAAATTTCCGGAATCGATCGCCGCAATACGCTGTACCGCTTGGCGCCGTTGCGCAGGTGCCAAAGTATCAAGATTTTCCATTTGCCCCCCAGGACGTCCAGGGTCGCGCGCACCCACTGGGTGCCCTCCAGCTCCGTTCGCTCCACGCCGCGCCTCCGCCTATCCCGACTTCGACTTACTTTTCGGTAAGTACTTCCATTATCGTAAGCCGCAAAATAGGATGGTGATCGTCAAGAGCGAGGGTTGGCGCATGTCTTCGTTGCAAGGAAAGGTGGCCATTGTCACGGGGGCGTCGCGCGGCATCGGCCGGGCCATCGCCGAGGGCCTCGCAAGCAAAGGGGCCTCGGTTGTCGTCAACTACGCGGGCAGCAAGGACAAAGCCCGGGAAGTGGTGCAAACCATCGAGGCGGCGGGTGGGCAGGCGATCGCCGTCCAGGCGGATGTCAGTCGCGTCGAGCAGATCGACGCGCTGTTCGACGAAACGTTTGCGCGCTTCGGGCGGCTCGATATTCTTGTCAACAACGCCGGGTTGTCGATCATGAAGCCGATGGTCGACATTAGCGAAGCGGAATTCGACAGGCTGTTCACCCTCAACGCCCGGGGGGTGTTCTTTGCTCTGCAGCGGGCCGCCGCGCGCATGGCGGCGGGCGGCCGTATTGTGAGCGTCACCACCGGCGGCACCGCGACCGGTGCCGCCGGCGCCACGGCCTACGCCGGCAGCAAAGCGGCCATCGAAGGATTCAGTATGTCGCTCTCAAAAGAACTGGGTGCGCGCGGTATCACGGTCAATACGGTCATGCCTGGACCCACGGATACCGAGATGTTCGAGGCGGCGGCCCCGCTGGAGATGAAAAAAATGGCCGAGCAGATGTCGCCCTTTGGGCGGCTCGGCGAGCCGCGCGATGTGGCCGACGTGGTAATCTTTCTGGCAAGCGAGGAGGCGCGCTGGGTGACCGGACAGCGCATCAGTGCCAGCGGCGGAGCCATTTGAGCAACTAGCGGGAGACGGCGGCTGCCGGAGCGGCTTCTTCGCTCTCCAGGCGGGCGATGCGCTCGTCGAGCCGGGCGAAGAGCTTAGCCAGACCGCTTGTGGGATCGCGTCCGATGACATCGATGGTCACAGGCCGGTTTTTGCCGTCGAGCACTTCTTCAAAACGCACGAACAGCCGGTCCGCCAGCTCCTGGCCACCCTCGATCGTGTCTGGAATCGGGATGCCCTGGTCTTTGAGCAGCCGCTGCAGGGCGACCAGCCGCTCTGCTTCGTCGCGGCCGGGGGCGGTCAATTCCGCTTCAAGCGCGGCTATCTGCTTTTCCAGTTGCAGGTTACCGGGCGGATCCCAGTTGCCGCGCCGCTCCAGGCGATTTTTCAGCGAAAGTTGATAGGCGCGAGCGGCCAGATCCGGTTCGACCAGGGCCAGCAAAGCAATCGAATTGGGCTCGCTCAAAATTCCCATCAGGGTGTTGACCAGATCGGCGCCGTTGCGCCGCAGGATCTTCAGCACCCGGGGATCGGCGATGTCGATGTCGGGATTGCTCGCAGCGACGGCCGCCAGCAGCTTGTCGAGGTTGGGCTCCGTCGAGATCACCCGGTTGTAGACGCGGCGCACCACCGAACTGATAAAGGGCATTCGCTGCTGTTGGCCCGTCACCAGCCCCACTACAAAGCCGAAGCCCTCGCGCGCTTTGTTGCGACCCGCGTCGCTTCCTAGGTCCACCGGATAGGGACCGATCGGTGTGCGCACCGTGAAGTTCGGATTGAGGGCGCTCCACAATCGGCGGCCTGTGAGTTTGCGCTCCAGTTCACCGGCACTGTCCGTCTCGATGCGAATGTCGAGGGTGGGGGGTTGGCCCGGCTGGGCGCCGACCGGTGGCGCCAAAACGGCCAGCATGGCAAACAGGACGGCGGCTTGTCGGTGCATGGCGGGGTAGGGTTGCGACGCTGCTGCCAACGTAGCACGGCCCTTTTACTCCCCGTTTGGGTTCCCCCCGCGGGTAGAACCGGCTGCAGCGGTTTCGCGGGAAGCTAAAGGGCGGATGCGAGCGGACCCTTGTATGCAAAAGCACTATGACCTGGTGGTTCTGGGCACTGGCGTGGCCGGTTCCTCCGTCGCCAAACGCTGCCGAGAAGCCGGCTGGAAGGTCGCTGTTGTCGATTCGCGGCCCTTCGGCGGCACTTGCGCCCTGCGCGGCTGCACGCCCAAAAAAGTGCTCGTTCAAGCCGGGGAACTGCTCGATCGGTGGCGGCACCTTGCGGGCAAGGGCCTGCGTGCCGAGGAGGCCCGCATCGATTGGCCGGAGTTGATGCGCTTCAAGCGTTCGCTCATCGAGCCTTTGCCGGCCGCGCGCGAGGCGGAGTACGCCGAGGCGGGCATCGAGTCCTACCACGGCGTGGCCCGATTCGTCGGGGCGACCGCGCTTGAGGTGGAGGGCGCCCACCTGCAGGGAGAAAAGGTGCTCATCGCCACCGGGTCGCGGCCGGCCACCCTCGGCATCGAAGGGGAAGAGCACCTTGCGAGCTCGGACGATTTTCTGGAACTGGGCACGTTGCCGCGGCGCATTGTGTTTGTGGGCGGCGGCTATATTTCGATGGAATTTGCCCACCTCGCCGCCCGCGCTGGTTCCCAGGTGCACGTTTTGCACCAGGACGAACGCCCGTTGGCCCCGTTCGATCCCGATCTGGTGGATCGGCTCATCGAAGCGACGCGGGAACTGGGTGCGCTATGCCTGTGCCACAAGGTCAAGGCGATCGAAAAAACCGCCCAGGGCTTGCTGGTGCACACCGACGGCGACGGCGGCCCCTACGCGGCGGACTTGGTCGTGCACGGCGCGAGCCGCGTCCCAAACGTCGAGGCGCTGGATCTCGACGGGGCGGGCGTCGAAGCCGGCAAAAAAGGCATCAAAGTGAACGCCCACCTGCAAAGCGTCTCCAACCCGGCGGTGTACGCAGCCGGAGATGTAGCCGACGCCCCCGGTCCGCAGTTGACCCCGGTGGCCGGCCTGCACGCCGAGACGGTTGCCGAGAACCTGTTGAAGGGCAACACCCGCTCCCTTGAACAAGCCGTCTTTGCCAGCACAGTGTTCACAGTGCCTGCCCTGGCGGGGGTGGGTTTGCTGGAGGAGCAGGCGCAGGCGCAGGGGCTTCACTACCGCGTGCTGCAGGCCGACCACCGCGATCGGCTCGCCGTCCGCTCCCTTGCCGCTCCCTACGCAGCCCACAAAATCCTGGTCGAGGAGCCGGGCGGACGTATTTTGGGGGCCCATCTGCTCGGCCCCTTTGCCACCGAGATCATCAATGTCTTCGCCCTGGCCATCCAGGCGCAAGTCGACATCGACCAACTGCGGGCCACCCACTTTGCCTACCCAACCGGCAGCTCCGAGATTTTTGCGATGCTCTCAAAAGGCTGAACCGGACTACTGTCGCAACTCAATCCGACTGCAGAGCGCTTGCTGACCCCTGAGAGCTCCCTCTGCAGTACACCCGTCAACTGAAATGCCGCCACGGTCCATCACGCCATCCGAATTTTCTTAAACCAATAATAATATTGAATTTTTTCGATACTTGTCATAGCAAACATAGAAGAACTGCTCTGGCCGCTTCGACCGTGAGAACTTTCTCACAATGTGTTTAGCGGCACTTTTACCGTGTATTCGGTGTTCCTGGCGACCTGGAAAAATTGTGGTTCGCTCCTATGCTCTGTTTTGTTCCACGTTCGTAGCTAGGAGTCTTCTATGAAATTTGGCTTACAATTGTTTAATTTGACGTTGCCTGTGGCCCTCGCGCTCCCGTTGTCTTTGGCCCACCGGCCGCAGCCGGTCGGTGCCTTGGAAAGCGCGGGTACGCCTTCTGAGGCACCCCAGGTCGTGTTCGAGGCAAACAAAGGCCAAAGCGCTCCCCAGGTCAAATTCCTCTCGCGCCACCGCGATTCGAGCTTATTCTTGACTGCCGCCGAAGCGGTGGTCGCCCTGCGTACCGACAAAAAGACCGCTACGGCATTGCGCCTGCGGTGGCTGGGGGCCAACCCCAATCCGCAGATGGTCGGTGTGCAGCCGCAGGCGGGGGTGAGCAACTACTACTTGGGCAGCGAGCCGCAGCGTTGGCAGACGAACGTCGGTCATTACGCCAAAGTCCAGTACCGCTCGGTGTACCCGGGTATCGACATGGTCTGGTACGGCCAGAAGCGCGAGTTGGAGTATGACTTTGTCGTACAGCCCGGCGCCGACCTCCGTGCCATCCGCCTCGAACTGCAGGGGGCTGAGCGCCTGGAACTCGACAGACAGGGAGATTTGCTGCTGCGCCTGCCCGGCGGCGCAACGCTCAAGCAACCCCGGCCGTTGGTGTACCAACAGATAAACGGCAAGCGCCGGGCCGTTGAGGGCCGCTATGTTTTGGCGGGTCGTGAAACCATCGGCTTTGTTGTGGGTCGCTACGACCGCACTCAACCGCTGGTGATCGACCCGGTGCTGCGCTACTCGACCTATCTCGGGGGTAGCGGTGAAGATCTAGGCGACGCCTTGGCCGTCGACCGCACCGGCAGCGTCTACGTGACCGGCGAGAGCTTCTCGGCAAACTTCCCGACCACGGCGGGCGCTTACCAGCTTTCCCCGGCAGGTGGCGGCGATGTGTTTGTGACCAAATTGAACAGTGCCGGGAGCGCCCTGGTCTACTCCACGTTTATCGGCGGCAGCGCTTCGGAAGTCGGTGAGCGGGTCGTCGTCGACCGGCAGGGCAACGCCTATGTTGGCGGCACGACCGCTTCGCCCAATTTTCCGACCACCGGCGGGGCTTACCAGACGGCCTCCGGCGGCGGTGAGGATGCCTTCATCGCCAAGCTCGACGCGAGCGGCGGAGCGCTGGTCTATTCCACCTACCTGGGTGGCAGCGCCGACGATGCAGGCGATGAAATCACCTTAGACAGCACGGGCAACGTCTTGATCGCCGGTGTCACCGCCTCAACCGACTTTCCGGTGAGCGCAGGCGCCTTCCAGAGCGCCATTGGCGGCGGCGAGGACGGCTTTGTCGCCAAGTTGAACCCGGCAGGCAGCGCGCTTGTTTACTCCACTTTGCTGGGGGGCAGTGAAGACGACGTTGCCGACGCCATCGACCTCGATTCGGAAGGGAACGCCGTGGTGACCGGTGTTACGGCATCCCCCAACTTTCCGCTGAGCGCCCGCGCCCTGCAGCGGCGGCTGCGCGGCGACACCGACGCCTTTGTCAGCAAATTCAATGCCGACGGCAGTGCCCTGGTCTTTTCGACCTACCTGGGCGGCAACGCAGATGAAGAAGGCGACGAAATCGGCGTAGACAGCGCAGGCAACGTCTACATCACCGGCATCACCAACTCCGCCAACTTCCCCGCCACCCCCGGTGCCTACCAAGGAACCATCGGCGGCGGCGAGGACGCTTTTGTGGCAAAGCTGAACCCGGCGGGTACAGCCCTGGTGTACTCGACGTTCCTGGGCGGCAGCGCCGACGATGCGGGCGACGGCATCGCCGTGGACCAGGCCGGCAACGTCTACCTGACCGGCCAGACTTTCTCGGCGAATTTTCCGGTGACTGCGGGCGCCTTCCAGCCGACCATCGGCGGCGGCGAGGACTCGTTTGTCACCAAGTTCGACGCCGCAGGCAGCAGCTTGATCTACTCGACGTTTCTAGGCGGCAGCGGCTCCGATGCGGCCGATGAAATCGTTGTCCAGGCGGGCAATGCCTTTGTCACCGGCTCGACCGATTCGCCCAACTTCCCCACCACCCTCAGGGCGTACCAGAAGGCCCTGAGCGGCGGCAACGACGCGTTTGTCGTCAAGATCACCGACCCGGCGCCCTAGGGTCGGTTTTTGAGCACGGGCGGGCGTCGGAGGTTGACCCACGACGTCCGCTTTTTAGTTGTCCATGCCGTTGCGGCGGATGTAGTCGCGCCGCGCCTGCTCAAGCAAAGCTACCATAAGCTGCTGGGCATCCTGCACCGTGCCGTGCTCGCGCCACTCGGCGCTCAAGGTGCGCAGCAGCTTGTCGAGCAATTGCCGGGTGAGCCGCTCGCCTTCGGGGTCGGCTTTGAGCACGCCGTTGGCCGCACCGTAGGCGGCGTTGAGTGTGACGTTGACCAGGCCGCTGGTGAGCCGGTTGGGCAAGGGAAGCGACTGCTTGATCGAGTGGGCAAGCAGTTGCTCCAGTTCGGGCCGCACCTGGGGGAGCACTTCTTTGACGACCATGGCGGTTTGTTCTTTGACAAAGCCGTCGATGGCGGTGGGTGGGTCGTTGGAGGCGCGCGGGGCAGCCTGGGCAGCCCGGGGGAGCATGGCGGTCAAGTCGGCGGTGCGCACCACATCTTGCACTTGGGCGAGGACCTTGACCACCACCAAGTCGGTCACCTCGTCGGCGATCGCCATCGAGTAGCGGTGAATAATTCCAGCGATCGGAGAGGGGAAAATGCCCAGCCGCTCCAGGCGATCGCCGTAGGTAAAGACGCGCGCCAGGGCGAGCCATCCGAGGTGCACGCCGGGGATCAAGTTGACGGCAGGCAAAAGATTCAGCACATCGAAGCTGTTCTCGGAAAAGCAGCGCTGCCAGGTCCAGCGCGGGTGGTTGCGGTAGGTGACAAAGGTGCGCAACATCAGTTCCAGGGCGAAGATTCCCATAAACCAGACATCGACCCGTCGGAAGTACCAGTCCACAAATTCGCCGTCCTCGCCGTGGTTGCGAAAATAGTTGACGGCAAACAGAGGGCGCAACTGCTTGTCAAAAAATTCCAACTGCTGCGCCCGCCGCGTGGGAGTCATATTTTGCCCGCTCCAGAAGCGCAAAAACGACTGCTTGGAGGAACTGTCGCCCACATGGCGGCGGATACGGTTTTTGATGCGCTCCAGCGTGCCCTGCTTGCCCACCAGTGCAAAAGGGCTGTCATCGACAATCTGGGCGCTCAATATCCGCAAGACCGGCAGCAGTGCCGCTTCGCGCGTGACGTCCCCGGCGTCCGCCGCCGCCTTGTAGGCATCGACCGTGCGCAGGTACCGCTCGGTGATCCGGTGGGGTTCGATACCCTTCATCGGATCGTACAGACGGACCAGTTCGGGCACCCTGGGCACATAAAAATCGCGCAGCTGTACATAGCTCAGATCAAAGATCACCCAGACGAGGTTGACGGTGGCCACCGCCAGAAAAAGCCATTCGAGCGGCCAGAAGAGGACACCGCGCCAGGAAACATCGGGTTTAGTCGCCACGGGGAGCAATACGCAGAGTTCGGCAGTTCCAATTTAAAGGTAAGAACGCATGCATCAATCCCCCGGCAGTCGGGTTTGCTTCCCGGCGCCCGTCGTCAGTACCGATACAGTCATACACCCTAGCTGTCCTGCGCGTCGATGCCAATCTGGCGAATCTGGTTGATGGTGGCCTGCTCCAGGCTTCGGCGCGTATGGATGACGCCCTTTGGCTGTCCTGTCGTCCCGGAAGTGTAAAAAATCGCAGCGGGATGGTCGGCCACCATGTCCGGCCACGCGGGCGGTGGGCCTTCAACCGCCAAATTTGCTATCCATCCTTGCGCCCCTAGCGATTGTGTCAAATGCACCTGCGCAGCCGTTGCCTGCGCAGGTGCCGCCTGCTGGTATTGCTCGTAGAGGGAGGGCTCGGCGAGCAGAACTTGGGCACCGCTGTGGTTCATCACGTAGCGGACCAGATCCGCCCCGAAGCGTATATTGATCGGAACTGCAACGGCACCGATCTTGAAGCAAGCGTAGTAGCACAGCACAATCTCGGGGCAGTTCGGCATCAAAAAAGCGACGCGATCACCGGCCTGAACGTTCCACTTCAGCAACGCGGTAGCCAGGCGGTCAACAAGTTTATTTAGTTGCATGTAAGTATAGGATTCTTCGCCAAATACGAGAGCATTTTTTGACTGCAAACGAGTATCGACTTTGTCCAGAGCGTTAGACAGCACGACGGGCTCCTTGAGCTAAAATCCAAAGAAAAGAAATGCCAGAATAATATTTGCCAGCAAGAATACAACGGGAAACGCGATGCGAGAGGCGCGTGTAATCGACGCCGCCCTGGCGGGCTGGCTCTCAACTTTTAGATAATGCTGAACGGTAACTTCAATGACGGCCACAAAATAAAATAGGTAAATCATAAAAATAATTGCCCCCGTGTAGGTCATGTAGGGGGTCTTTGGAAGATTGGTTTCTACCAGAATATTGAAGGCGATGTGGGCGATAAGCGTCGAGACCACCAGCGTTACATTCGCTTCGTAAGAAGTAGACCAGAAGGCAGTCCAGGAGATAAATAAAATAAACAGCATCGGCAAAATGATGTTGGGAATGTACGAAAAATATTGACGAGAAATCCGCAACTGGTAGTCCAGTTTCGATTCAAGCCTGTCTTCCAGAGCGAAGTTTGCAGGCTTCACCACGGCGGTAAAGCTTTCGATATCCCATCCCGTCAAGAACACATCGTCGTTTTTGCCCACTTTTTCTAGGTCGACCGCAAGCACGATATTGCGGGTGTCGACCGAACGGACGATCAAGTAAATGTGTAAAGTCTGCGAATCAAAAGGATAGCGGCGAAAATCCAGCGGCGAGAGAACTCGGGCAGAGAAGCGTTCCAGATACTGTACCGTCCCGTCCGGGCTTACCGAAATATCCACCACATCGGCGTCGCGGGCATTTTCGACATTGACAAAGCGGATCTCCGGTATCCAGATCGCTTCGGGTTCGTAGGTTTTGACGCGAACGCCGCTGCGGACCGGATCAAACGCCAGGCGCCTGTCCTTCCAGCTCAAACTTAAAAAGGCATTCACCTTGAAGGTTTCTGCTTTGTCGTCGAGGCTGTAGCACTCGATCAGGTAGATGCCCGTGTTCACGGTGAGCGGCTCATCGGCAATGGGCGGGGGCGGCGAGACCATATCCTGGCCCCAAACCGGTGGGGAGAACCACAACAAACCTATCTGCACCACCGCAACTGCAGCCATCGGTTGCCATAGCATACGACTTGCAGCGATGGACTCTGAAAGTTTGGGCCGCCAGCCGGTCGGGAACATCCCGGCGGACCTCCTGGTTGAAATTCGATAGGTCAGATATACCCCAATTCGGACTTAAAGCCAGTCCGCAGGACCAGATCTTTGACATTGTTAACCTGGCCAGGGTAGGTGCCCCCAAATAAGCGAAGCGGGCTGGATAGCCCGCTTCTGCAGATAGGCTGTACAGGAGGATCAGGCCGATTCGGGTTTGGGCAGCGAACTGGGCAGAATCAGCAGCTCGGAGGTGGAGCGCTTCTCGACCATCTCGCGGGTGATCACGCACTTGCGGATGTCGGCGCGCGAGGGCACCTCGTACATCACTTCGAGCATCAGCTCCTCGACGATACCCCGCAGAGCCCGTGCCCCGGTCTTGCGCCGGAAAGCTTCCTGGGCGATGGTCTTGATCGCGTCGGGTTCGAAGACCATTTCGACGCCGTCCATGCGCAGCAGGCGCTGGTACTGCTTGAGCAAGGCGTTCTTGGGTTCGGTGAGAATCTCGATGAGGGCTTCCTCGTCGAGGGGTTCGAGCACCGCCACCATCGGAATGCGGCCGATAAATTCGGGAATCAGGCCGAATTTGACCAGATCGTCGGGTTCGAGAGCCTTGAGCGATTCGACCAAGCGTTGTTCGCGCTTCTGGGGCTCGCCCGCCTGTACAAAGCCCATCGCCCGCTTACCGATGCGCTGCTCGACGACGCGCTCCAGACCGACAAACGCTCCTCCGCAGACAAACAGGATGTTGGCCGTGTCGATCTGGATGTATTCCTGGTAGGGATGCTTGCGCCCACCCTGGGGAGGGACGTTGGCGACGGTGCCTTCGAGCATCTTGAGGAGCGCCTGCTGGACGCCTTCGCCCGACACGTCGCGGGTGATCGAAGGGTTCTCGGACTTGCGGGCAATCTTATCGATTTCGTCGATGTAGATGATGCCGCGCTGGGCGCGCTCGACCTCGCCGTCGGCCACCTGCAGCAACCGCAGCAGGATGTTCTCGACATCCTCGCCCACGTAGCCCGCCTCGGTGAGGGTAGTGGCATCGGCAATGGCGAAGGGCACATCGAGCAAATCGGCCAGGGTCTGGGCCAAGAGCGTCTTGCCGCAGCCGGTGGGGCCGATGAGCAGAATGTTGGATTTTTGAATTTCGACCTCGTCGCCACTCTCTTCGAGCTTCGAGCTGAGGCGCTTGTAGTGGTTGTAGACCGCCACCGAGAGGATTTTCTTGGCCTCTTGCTGACCGATGACGTGCTGGTCGAGGTAAGACTTGATCTCCTGCGGCTTGGGGATCTTCTTGAGGGAAGTGTCCCGGCGACTGGAGCGCGAGGCTTTGACCTTGGTCGGTTGGGGCTGGGGCTGGGTCGCCCCTTCAAACAGTTCCTCGTCGAGGATCTCGTTGCACAGTTCGACGCACTCGTCGCAAATGTATACCCCCGGCCCGGCGATGAGCTTTCGAACCTGCTCCTGGGACTTGCCGCAGAAGGAGCATTTGAGATGGGAGTCGTACTTGGGCATGGGGCAGCCTGGGTGTTGAGGAAACGAGGTTTCAGGAGTTGGGTTGCGCCTCGGGCTCGGTGGCCCCGGCGGCAACTTCGGGGGGAGCGTCTTCGCCCGAGCCCGGCTCAATCGCCTCACCCGGCAAAGTCAACTCTATTGTAGAGTGCTCCGCGAGCCACTCCAAAATCTTCTCCGTAAGCATTTCTTCGCGCGCAAATTCGGCCAGGGCCTGCTCGGAGACTTCCTCCTCCAGTTCGCTGCGCAACTCGACGATGCGCGCAGCCACCTGCTCCTCTTCGACCACGATATTTTCGGCGCGGGCCACTTGCGCCAGGGCCAGGGTGCGCTTGAGGCGATTTTCGGCGTCAACTCTGAGCGTTTCGCGTACCCGGGGCATGTTCTCCTCGGTGAAGATGCGGCTGGGGTCGATGCCCTGCTGTTGGAGGTTGCGAAAGCTCTGCTCGGCTAGAAACTGCACTTCGCGGTTGACCAGCGTCTCAGGTAAGTCGACGGTCGTCTCGGCCACCAGCGCCTTGATGATGGCGGCGTCGCGGTTGGCGCGGGTCTTCTCCGCCGCCTGCTCCTGCTGCTGCTGCTCCAGAAATGCGCGCAGTGCTTCGAGAGTCTCAAATTCGCTGATGTCACCGGCAAAATCGTCGTCGAGGACGGGCAGCTCTTTGATCTTGAGATCTTTGAGACTGACGGCGAATTTGGCATCGACCCCCGCCAGTTCCTGCTGCGGGTAATCGTCGGGAAAGCGCAATGCAAGCTCGGTGCTCTCACCAATCTGCATACCGATGATTCCCTCGGTGAAGCCGGCGATGAGCCGACCCGGCAGCAGTTCGACTTCGAAATCGGTGGCTTTACCCCCGACGATCTCGTTGCCGTCCGCCGCCTTGGTGCCCGCAAAGTCGATCACAGCGGTGTCGCCGACCTCGGCCGCCCGACCCTCGACGGGGACGAGCACGGCGCGTTGCTCGCGGTACTGCTCGAGCTGATCATCTACCTGCTTGGCCTCGTAGGGCACTTCGCTGTAGCGCACCGTCAGGCCGGTGTAGGTGCCCAGCTGGACCTCCGGTTGCACATCGACGGCGGCTTTGAAGCTGAGCGGTTCTCCCGGCTGGTAGCGGCCGAGCAACTCCTCGAACGAATCGCGCAGTTGCAGGTTGCCCAACGAAGCAATCGACTCCTGTTCAATCGCCTCTTTGAGGGAGCTGTCGATCAGATTTTCGAGCGCCTGCGCCCTGAGGCGCTCCTTGCCGTAGAACTGCAGCACCAGCTGGCGCGGGGCTTTGCCGGGGCGAAAACCGGGGATGCGGGCGGTGCGCATGGTGTCGCGCACCAGTTTCTCGTAAGCTTGCTTGGATTTTTCGCCTTCGACCTCGACATTGAGGCCCATCTGGGAGCGCGGGAGCTTCTCTTGCGTGACTTTCATCGAAATGGCAGGTAACAAAAGCGGACGATGATCTTAGCCGGATTCATGGGCGACCAGCCAGAGGCTAATTGTACACGCTCCCCGGCGCAAAGGCCGGAGTCTTCATTTTTCCTGGCGGCGGCAGCCCGAAGGTTGGGTCCGCGAGCGTTTAAAATCAAGGTTGCAAACGGCACTATATGGCAGAGCGATGGCAGAAAACGAGCGCACCACCGAGAACTTCCAACCGCAGGATCCTTCCTATGCAGAGGCCGCAACCACCGAGGCGTCCGCTGCGGAAGCGACGGGATTCATCGCCCGCATCGACCAGCTCGCCGCCGAGAACTCCGACCTGCAAAAAAAACTCGCCGACTACGAGCAAAAGTACACGCGGCTGATGGCCGACTTCGACAATTTCCGCAAGCGCACCCAGCGCGAAAAAGACGAACTGGCCTATTTTGTTTCCGCCAAGCTCCTCAAGGACATCCTGCCGGTCTTCGACAACTTCGATCGCGCCCGCGCCTTCGCCCAGCCCGACAACGAGCGCGAAGAGAAGCTGCACAACAGCTACCAGCAGGTTTACCGGCAGTTTCTCTCGGTACTCGAAAAGATGGGGGTGACGGCCATGGAGGCGATCGGTCAGCCGTTCGACCCGGCCCAGCACGAGGCCATCCTGCGCGAAGAATCGGCCGGGGTGAGTCAGGAGACGGTCGTGGCGGAGTTGCAAAAGGGCTATTTGCTCGCCGACAAGGTGCTGCGCCCGGCCATGGTCAAAGTGGCGATCCCCGAAGCGGGTTCCTAGCTGCGGGCAGTTAAGAATTTCGGTGGCCTTCCCGCGCCTTGCAGCGCAGGGTGATAACCTGTTGAGGTCCAAAAGCGGGAAAGTCCGGTGCGATCCCGGTACTGTGCCGCAGCTGTAATGGGCTTCCCAAGTCAGAATGCCGCCTTTGGACGTTGCCTCCGGTTATTCGCCTGCGTTGCACAGGAATGGGGTTATTCATGCACGACACGGTCCATCCTTTGTTGCTCATCGGCCACGGCACCCGCGATGCCGATGGGCGCGAGACGTTTCTGGAATTTGCCGCCGCTTACCAGCACTTCGACCCGGCCCGGCCGGTGGTGCCCTGTTTTTTGGAGTTGACCGCTCCGTCGATCCAAGCAGGGGTCGATCGCTGCATCGAGCTGGGTTACCGCGATTTGACCGCGGTGCCGCTGCTGTTATTTGCCGCCCGCCACAATAAGTTCGACGTCACCAACGAACTGGACCGCGCCCGCGAGCGCCATCCGGATCTGGTGGTGCACTACGGCGGCCATCTGGGCATCACCGCGGGCCTCATCGAACTGTGGCAGGAACGGCTCGCCCGTCTCGACGAACACAGCGACATCCCGCGCTCCGAGACGCTGCTGTTGTTTGTCGGGCGCGGTTCGTCGGACCCCGACGCCAACGGCGACGCCTGCAAGATGGCCCGCCTGCTCTGGGAAGGGAGTGGCTATCTCGGGGTCGAAGTCTGCTTTATCGGCATCACCCATCCCCGCCTGGAGCAGGGATTCGAGCGCGCCTGGACCTGGGGGGCAAAGCGCGTCGTCGTACTGCCGTACTTTTTATTTACCGGTCTACTCGTCAAGCGCATCCAGGAGACGGCCGCCCTCCAGCAAACGTTGCATCCGCAAGTCGCAGTGCAGGCTCTCGATGAAATCGGCCTCGACCCGGTGCTTTTTGAATTGCTGCGCAGACGCGAGCAGGAGGCGCGCGAGCAACGGGTGGCGATGAACTGCGAGATGTGCAAATTCCGCCGCGCCGTAAGCGCCGTTCACGGCTCCGGTCACGCCCGTAATCACGGGCATAGTCATTCCCATGGGCACGACCACAACCATGACCATCCGCCCGCGGATCCCTACGCCGATCTGAGTGCTTACCACGGACTTGCCTGGCAAGCACCTTAGTGTGTCGAGCACTGGGCTTGCACTTGTCTGGCGGATCAGAAGAGAGAGCCCAATAGAGTCGGTGCGATAGGGTAAATCGGATCTGTCAAATATTTTGTGTAAGTGAATTTGTCATACCTTTAGCCTTCCCTCGAACTCAATCGTCAGCCGGTTTAGTGCAGGACGCCAATCCCGGATCGGCATCGTCCATTTCTTCATCTGGTTCTGGATCGCCAGATACACCATCTTCATTACCGACTCGTCATTCGGCATGATGTGGTGGTTGCGACTCACCTTCCGAATCGTCATGTTCAGTGATTCTATCGCATTCGTCGTGTAAATCACCTTTCGAATGTCCTCACCAAACCGGAATATCGGGATCACCCGCACCCAGGGTCGTTGGGGCAACGACCCCCAGTTCTCTCGCCACATCCGACTGACGCTTGAATACTGCTTGTCCCACTTCTCACTCAAAAGTTCCAGGGGCGTTGGGACAACGCCCCCCAGATGCAACTCCGCCTCTTCTTCCGTCGCGGCACTGTAGATAGACCGTAGGTCTGCACACAATGATTTGCGGTCTTTCCACGACACATATTTGCACGAATTGCGCACCATGTGTACCATGCACAACTGCACCAAGCAACCGTGATAAACCGATTCAATTGCCTCCGGTAAACCGGTCAGTCCATCCACACAGGCAATCAAAATATCCTTCAGGCCCCGGTTGTTCAGTTCCGTCAGGATCCCCAACCAAAACTTTGCCCCTTCATGGGCCGAAAGCCAGAGCCCTAAAAGCTCCTTGCGTCCCTCCAGGTCTACGCCCAGAGCCAGGTAGACGGCTTTATTCACCACCCGACCGTTGTCGCGTACCTTCACCTGCAGGCAGTCAAAATAAGCAATCGGGTAGACGGTTTCGAGTGGACGATTCTGCCATTGCCGCACCTCGTCCATCACCGCATCGGTCACGTTCGAGATCAGCGTTGGGGATACTTCGACCCCGTACATCTCCTGCAGTTGGGCTTGAATATCACGGGTCGTCATTCCGCGCGCATACAGCGCCAGAATCTTCTCATCGAGTCCCGCCAGGCGTGTCTGACCACCCGTTGATCCAACGGGTGTGACCTTTGCGCACAACGACCGGCTCGAACTCGGCGTTGCGGTCGCGGGGGATGTGGAGTTCGACTGGACCGCATTCGGCCTGGAGGGTCTTCTGACTTTTGCCGTTTCTGGAGTTGCCGGTACCTTTGCCGGCGGCTTCGTGCTTCTTGTAACCGAGGTGAGTTTCCATCTCGGCTTCGAGAGCGCGTTCAATGACGGCCTTGGTCAGTTGCTTGAGGAGGCCGCCCTCACCGAGGATAGTTTGCGGGTCGGTGCCGTCGTAATCTTTGAGTAGTTCGTCAAGAATCTCTTTGCGGATGGTCATCAGCTCCTCCTGCCTGAGAGAGTATTGTACTTTCTTTGCTGCGACCACTTACACAATTTAGTTTACAGACCCACTGCAGGCTCTGGGAATCGATCCAGACACCCTCTGAACAAGCCACGGACCGCCCGCTATGCCCACTCTAGAAGCCTTTTTTGCCGTGTCGATCACTTCTGCCGACGCTTCGAGCCGCTCTTTGACCAACAATTGCTCGACGATGGCCTGCGACACCGGCGACGACCATACCGGCTCTGCCCCAGCGAAATCCTGACAATTCTAATGGCCTTCTACCAATCCGCCTACCGCCATTTCAAGGCCTTCTACACCGAGAGGGTCTGCGTTTACTGGCGAGACGCTTTTGCTGGACTGGTCAGCTACGCGCGCTTCGCCCTTATGGATGCCCGCCACCCTCCTGCCGCTCAGTGCCTACCTGCGCCACTGTTTTGGCCGGTGCACCGGCATCAGTTTTATCGATTCGACCCCGTTTGCCGTCTGCCATGGGCGCCGCGTCCACGCCCACAAAGTCTTTGCCGGTCTGGCCGCTTGGGGCAAAAGCACTTTCCCTGCTGCTTCGCTCTGCAGCAATTGGATGCTCAGGGCCGTCACCCTTCCTCCGACTTTGACAGATCAGGGTTAGAGCAGGTTTCAGGTGTCAGGGTAAAAAGTGCTGCCCAGCAAGGTTCTCAGCCGCACGGCTGTTTTGATGCGACTCAAAAGCGCTCTAAACGGGAGGCAGTGCACTCGTGCTGGTCTGGGCTGCCGCCCAACCGAGGTAGCTTTCAGCAACGCGCACCGCTTCGAGGGCGACAATCTCAGGCACATCGTAGGGGTGCAACTCGCCTAGAGCCACTTCCAGCACCGCGTAAAATTTAGCGGGCACTTTGAGCAGGAGCAACTGTTCGGTCTCAGTCGAAAGCTTGTCCTGCCAGATGAACACCGAGACCATCGGCGGCAGCAGTTGGGCGCAGGCAACAAGACGGCGTTCGACCAGGGTACGGGCAATGGCAATCCCGCTTGCGTGGTCCGGAACGGTGGTGAGCACCACCAGCAGCGCGCCTTCCACTAGCCCCCCATAATGCTGAAGCCGCAGTCGACGTAGATGGTCTGGCCGGTGATGGCGGAGGCCAGATCGCTTGCCAGAAACAGCACCGTATTGGCCACTTCTTCCTGGCGGACCGCCCGCTTGATGGCGGACATCTCTTCGGTTTTGTGGATGGCCTCGTGGATGTTGCCGACACCCGAGGCGGCGAGGGTGCGGATAGGGCCGGCGGATACGGCGTTGACCCGCAGGTTTTTGGCCCCCAGTTCGGCGGCCAGGTAGCGGGTGTTCGCCTCCAGGGCGGCCTTGGCCGGCCCCATCACGCCGTAGCCGCTCATCGCCCGCACCGACCCGATGTACGTCAGCGTCAAAATGCTGCCCCCTTCCGGCATCAGCGGCGCGGCTTGACTCGCCAGGGCGATGAGCGAAAAGGCGCTCACCTCCATCGCCAGGCCGTAGCCGTCGCGGGTAACGCCGGTAAACGGTCCCTGCAAGTCTTCTTTGTTGCCAAAAGCCAGGCAGTGCACCAGAATGTCGAGCTGTCCCCACTTCTGGGCAATCGTCTCGAACAGCGCGGCAATCTGCTCGTCGCTGCGCACATCGCAGGGGGCAAAGATCTCGGGGGCGAGCGGAGCGCTCAATTCGCGCACCTTGGCCTCGAAGCGGCCTTTTTCGTCGGGCAGGTAGGTGACCGCGAGCGCTGCCCCGGCGGCGTGAAAAGCCTGGGCGATCGCCCAGGCGATCGAGCGGTTGTTGGCGATACCGGTGATGAGCGCCTTTTTGCCGGCGAGGGTGATCACGTCCGTTCTCCTGTGGTGTCGCGCCGAAGATGGTGTTCCGGGAAGTAGCGCCGGGGGAACTGATCGCCCAGGTCGACTTCGAGAATCGGCCATTTGAGCCCTTCGGTCGGCTCAAGACGGGCGGTGACTACCCCGCGCCGGTCCTTGAGGGCGGTGCCGTGCAGGCGCGGATTGACGTAGGCGACGCGCACCCGTTCTCCCACCTGCAAGGCCACGACACCCCTTCCCCGATAAACCCGATCGGCATCTTAACACCGATGCCCACCGCTCCCGGTGCGGCCTATCTACCATTGACACTGCCGCCGCCCGTTTCTGATAATGGGAAGGCTTAAAAATTTGCGGTCGTGGCGGAACGGTATACGCGCTAGCTTGAGGTGCTAGTGGAAGCAATTCCTTGAGAGTTCAAATCTCTCCGACCGCATAGGTTCACCCATTGGTGCCTCAGACCATGCCGGATCTGCCGCCCCTGACGGAAGCGACCTTCTGGGACATTCTCGAAGAGCGGCTGCCCGACGCGGCGCTCAACGCCCTGCTGTGGCAATGCCTGGGTTACCGGCAAGACGCCTCGGGAGCCTGGGACAATTCCGGGGTGGAGCCATCCTGGCGCAACGACTACCCGGAGCCGCCCGATTTTATCGACAGCCGCCCGGCTACCGTCAAGCTCACCCGCTCGATCCCGGCGGCCGACAAGCAATTGCTTAAAGAACAACTGGGTTTTGGCGGCTATCAAGTCTCAGAACTCAACCCCCGGCGCACCCGCCGGGCCACCGCCGTCAACTGGCTACTTAGCCACTTGCGGCGAGGTAGAAGAGAATCGACGAGGTGATTGTTGGCTTACTTGTCGGATACAGATCAATCCGTTGAAATAAAGCCTACAATTTGCGAAAATCCTCCAATATTATTCATCACAAGAGTCAAATCGGTAGAGCTTAACCTAAAGCACTAAAAATTCTCGGGTAAATAACGTTGAGCAGATACAGACGAGGATAGACAAGGCGGTGCTATGCCACTTCTTCGCGTAAATGCTGGTACACAACTTTGAATTGGTCGCTGTATACATCGGGCATCTCGCGAATGCATCCGTCTGCGTTGCTGAATTCGACCAAATAAACATCCGAAGACAAAATTTCTACAATCGTTCCCCTTTCGCCACGATACAAACCGCACTTGGGTAGATCCTCGATCAGTTCGACAACATCCAGCAGGCGGGCAGGGATATTCACTGTCCTATCCTCCTTCTTTGCACGGTCTAGCAATGAGAGCTTCAACCACTTCCGGCTGTTTTTCGAGCAATAATGACGCGGGTGTTCAACCCACCCAAATCTGAATGAGAAGCGTGCAACCAGATGCGCATTTACTCTATCGAGTCGTCGAGCAACGCGCGCAGGCGGGCAATAACGCCAAAGATTTAGTCCGATGTTTCCAAGTTGTCATGCGGCAACGAAGTAACTACATTTACTCCATTCTCGTATCTATGTGTGAGCACTTCTCCCTCCTGTGTCACACTGATAGGGCCTTTGGATTTGATCGCTGCTAGAATATCTTCACCCTGCTTGCGGATGGTATTAGACAGATGCTCTATAAACTCACGCTTAGCAATCTCTTGCCTTAATATTTTGACATTGCCAGTATATGCATTAATTCCGGCTACACAATAATCGTAAATTATGTTGAATGCCTTGACCAATTCTTCTCCATCATTTAGATTTGTAATTTGAGGACTAAAATCGCGTTCTATTTCGTTGGCTTGGTGTACCATAGAGCGCACAAGTCTTAAATCTAAATCTAGGAAACTGACTTTACTCAAGTTGTGAGCAAATTCGTTGCGTATTTTACGCAAACAGTGCGCTGCCGTTGTTAATCTTGGAGGGACAAAGTTTAAAGATTCTAGTAGATTAACCTTCGCCGAGAAGGCAAAATCGTTTTCTTTGAGCTTTGAGTATTTGGGCAAAAATGCTTCAAGAATCTTATCTATCCTATCCTCAACTACTAGAGCAGTGACGATGGCAAGCAGGCGGTGATCCTGAAGTCCTTGAAGTTTCTTGTATAGCTCGGGAAGGTCTTGACTCAGTATGTATTCCGTATCATTGAAGGGCTTATCAAATAAGCTCTCTTCAGGCAATCCATCAAAATAGTATCTCTCGTTATTATCAACCATATGAAAAACCCGCGCAAATCACAGCTTGCTTAAGCATATCAACTTTCAAGTGTACGCAAATGGAGGCTGTGCTATGTGTTGAACTTAGCCTTGAGAAGTCCCCCTGAATCTCAGGCTTCCGGCAAGCAGTCAAAGCCCTCCCCGTTTCGGACAATGTAGCTTGTGTGCACTGCGGCTGACTGGCCATACGGCGCTGTCACTTTGAGATTTAGCACGTACCGTTGGCCAAGGGGAGACGACAAAGCAGGAATTGCATTTAATATTTGCGCCTCAATAAAGTTTTTGGAACGCAGCCACCTAGCATCTTCGACAGTCAATCCGAGGACCGCTGCAAAAACAAAGGCCTTGTGCATACCATGTGGATGAGTGGGGTCAAAGCTGTAGGTGCGTAGCTTCAATGTATCGATCCAGAGCGGTTTTCAGTTGGACGTAAAACGGCGAAGAAGCCAATGATCTTCTGCAGCAAGCCTTTCTAGTTGGCCCGTCCCACATTCGATCGAAAACCGCTCTAGACACGCTCCGGGTTCGGTAAGCTTACACCCGATGATCCCCCTGCAATTGCTAAGTGCGCACCACGACCACCGTGCAGTCGCTGCCCTTGGCGACGGTTTCGGGGATGTTGCCCCGGATGGCCTGGCGCAGCAGGCTCTCGCGGCTCGCACCAATAATCACCCCGTCGAAGTGGCCTTCGGAGGTGCACTGAACGATGGCCTGAGCAACGGATTTTGAGAACAAAGGCAAGGCGCGCACGGGGTAGCCCAACGAGCGGCCGAGGCTCTCGGCGTCCGCATCGAGTAGACCTGTGTCGTGGGCCGGATTGTCGGGGGCGAAGACCTGGCAGACGGCGATCTCGCTCTTGCCGGGGCCGCGGCGCAATAAGGCGGGCAGAATCTTAATGGCCTCCTGGGCGTTGGGGCCGCCGCCGATGGGCACCAGCCAGCGGCGCGGGATCGCGTCGCCTTTGAGCTTGACCAGGAGCACCTCGCATGGCGCCTGGCGGATGATCGTGTCCACGGTGTTGCTGAAGATGCGCTCCGGGGAGGTGTTCACCCCCCGCCAACCCATCAGCACCAGGCCGATGCGCCGCTCTTTGACCGTTTCGAGCACCGCCTGGGCGATATCGTGGGCGACGCGCACCTGGGTGTGTACCGGCACCCCGACGGCGCGACCGGCGCGCACGGCCTGGCGCACGAGGTTGACTGCCGGGGCCACTGCCACCGGGGTGCTGGAGGGTGCGCTGGTGCGGGGTACGGCGATGACGTGCAGACACTCCAGTTCGAGGTTGCGCGCGCGGGCGATGGCCAGGGCAAATTCCAAAAGCGCCGGGGCGGTGTCCGGATTGGCCAGGGGCAACAGCAGGCGACCGCCTCCCAAGGCCGGAGCGCGGGTCTGGTAGACCACGTAGGACGGGTCGGGGCGCGGACCCACCGCCTGGGTGTCGCCACTGAGCAAATCCGCCTCGGCGCGGATGATGTCGCTGCGGGTGATGATCCCTACCAGCTTGGCCTCCTCGACCACCGGCAGGCGGCTCAATTCGTAGCGATTGAGCAAATAGAGCACCTCTTTGAGGCTGTCGCGGGGAGTGACGGTGACCGGCTGCGGCGTCATCAGTTCGCTGAGCGGGGCGGTGGGCGGCAGATTGCGCGCCGCGATCTTCATCAGATCGGTCTGGGTGACGATCCCCACCAGCTTCTCGTCCTTGACCACCGGAAAGCCCCGGTGGTGCGAGCGCGAAAACGCCTGGGACACTTCGCTGAGGGGAAGCGTGCTCTCCAGCGTCTCCAGGCGCGTCTGCATGACATCGCCCGCCGCCAGTTGAGCGAGCAGCTTCTCGTCGCTCACCGCCTCCTCGCCCAGACGGATGCCGTTCCAGGCCAAAAGTTGGTCGTAGATCGAGCCTTCGTTGAGGCGCTCAGCCACCAGCGAAGCGACCACGCAGACGACCATCAAGGGCAGCACCAGGTTGAAGTCGTTGGTGATCTCGAAAATAATGATCACCGCCGTAATCGGCACGCGGGTCACCGCACAGAAAAATGCCCCCATCCCGACCAGCGAGTAGGTGATGGGCGCGTTGACGGCCAGGGTGCTGTAGGAGAGCGTGCCCACCAGCGAACCCAGGGCAGCCCCCAGCACCAGCGAGGGGGCGAACACGCCGCCCGGTGCCCCGGAGCCATAGGCGATGAGTGTCAGCACAAACTGGGCCACGAAGGCGAGGGCGGCGAACTGCCAGGGTTCCTGCGCGCCGATAATCAGCCCGCGCAACGCTTCGCCGTCGCGAAAGACCGCAGGTAGCAGCGCCAGGCTCCCGCCCATAACCAGTCCGGCAAGGCCCACCCGCAAAGGCATGTTCAGACGCAGCACCCGCCGGTTAAAGGTAAGGCTCGCGATTAGCCCCCGGTTGTAGAGCGCTCCGAGCACCCCCGCCATCACCCCGAGCAACAGATAGAACGGGATCTCCTGAACCGTAAAACCGGTCTGAAAATCGGCCATGCTCGATTTGAGGTCGAAGCTGAAGCCCCCCAGGACCCGCGAGAGCACCGCGCCGATAAACGAGGCGAGGATGGCCACCCCCAGGGTGAGGCCCGAAACGTTCTGCAGCAGTTGCTCGACAACAAAGATCACCCCGGCGATCGGGGCGTCGAAGGCGGCGGCCAATCCCGCTCCCGCCCCGGCGGCCACCAACTGGCGGCGGTAAGCGGGGGAAGTGGGCACCCAGCGGCTGAGCTGGTTGGCCAGCGCCGCGCCGATCTGAATGGTCGGGCCTTCGCGCCCGAGCGGAAACCCTGAACCCAGCGTCACCATCGTGCCCACCAGTTTGACGAGGGCGACGCGCAGATCGAGCGCCATCGGCACGCGGGCAAGCACCGCCTTGACCTGGGGGATGCCGCTGCCGGAAGCTTCCGGAGCGAAGCGCTCCACCAACCAGCCGGCCGTCACTCCCCCCAAAAGCCCGAGCAGCGGCAACACCCACCAGCCGAATGATCCCGCAGCGTCGAGGCGCCAGTGGCTGAGGAGGTCGGCGCCCTGCTTGAGGATGACCGCCGCGAGCCCCGCCACCAGACCGATCAGGCACGCTTCCAGCGTCGCGAGGCGCTGGGGACGGAGCAGTTGCCGAAAATTCTGCAGCCAGGATTGCATAGGACCGGGGAAGCCGTCCGCCTTCTAGCCTAAACCCGCCCATGCTTCTCTCGCAGTGGCCGGGTACAGGGTGCACCGTCTAGCTGAGGTCGATCTGGTTGGCGCGGCGCTGGCGCATCACCTCGTAAAGCATGATCCCACCTGCCACCGAAGCGTTGAGGCTGGTAGTCTTGCCCGCCAGCGGAATCGAGACCATGTGATCGCAGTGGCGCTGGGTGAGTAGCGAAATGCCCTTGCCTTCGGAGCCCACCACGACTACCAATGGCCCATCCAACTTCAGTTCGTAGAGCGCCTGGCTTGCCTTCTCCTGGGTGCCGACGACCTGATAACCCGCCTCCTTGAGGCGTTCGATGGCCTGGTTGAGGTTGGTGACCCGGGCGATGGGCAGGTGCTCCACCGCCCCCGCCGCCACCTTGGCCACCGTCGCCGTCACCCCCACCGCCCGCCGCTGGGGCAAGATGATCCCCTGAAAACCGAACGCCTCGGCGGAGCGGATGAGCGCCCCCAGATTGTGGGGATCTTCGATGCCGTCGGCGGCGAGCAACACCGGGTCGGGCCGCTCCACGAGCGAAGCGATCAATTCCTCGAATTCGACGTAGGGATGGGCGGCGGCCTGGGCGGCGACGCCCTGGTGGTTGCCCCCGGCGGTGAGCTGATCGAGCCGGCGCGGCTCGACGATGTCGATCACCGCCCCGCCGGCCTTGGCCGCGTCGAGCAGCCGCAAAAAGCGTGGGTCGTAGCGCAACTTCTCGGTGAGCCAGACGCGGTTGAGGGGACGGCTGTTCTGCAGAGCAGCGAGCACCGACTGTTTGCCGTAGAGCAGTTCCGCCTCGTCGCTCTCGACTACGGTCGGGGCGGCTTCAGGGGCCATGCGGGTCTTGATGGTCTTGGGGGCGCGGCTCCCGGCCCCGGTCGGCGTGATGTCTTTGACTTTGGCCGTTCGGGTCGCATCGCGCGGCCGTTCGGGTCGGGACACCTCGCCTGTGGCTTTACGCACCAGTTTGGCCGGGCGCTTGGTTTTGGGTTTGGCGGCGGAGTAGGGCTTCGCCTTGGTGCTCGGGCGCTTAGGCCTCTGGGGACGGGGTGTCGGGGCCATGGTGGTGTTGAAACTCATCGCACAGGTGAAGGATGACCCCGAGGCGGTCGCGGTCAGCCAGAAACAAATATCCTAACAAAGCCTCGAAGGCCGTGGCCAAACGGTAGGTGGCCGGGTCGAGGCGCCGCGGGACCGTCCCCCCGGCGTTGCGACCGCGCCTTAGCCAGTCGGCCTCCTCCACCGTCAGGTGCGGGGACAGGCAGGTCGCAAGCTTTGCCTGGGCAGAGGCCCGCACACAGGCGACGGTGTCGCCGTGCAGCCACTGGAGGCGGCGGGGGGGGAGCAGCACCCGCGTGCGCACGTGCAGTTCCCAGACCGCGTCGCCCAGGTAGGCCAGCGCCTCCAGCGACAGCGAGCGGATCTGGACGGGATCCAAGGGCTACTTTCCGGGAATGTGCCCGAGCGCTTCTTCGAGGGAATTGCGCAGCGACAAAAACTGCTCCAGGCGCACCAGTCTCACCGTCTGGGTGACCCGCGGGTTGGCGACGATCTGGAAAGTACCGGGAACTCCCTGCACTTTTTTGGCCAGCTGCACCAGTGCCCCGAGGCCGGAGCTGTCGACAAAATCGATCTGTGACAAGTCCAGGACGATGTTGGGCGAGCCTTCCTCGATGTACTTGTTCATCACTTTGCGGAAGACGGGTTCCGAGAAGGCGTCCAGCTGACCAATCAGGCGAAAAAGCTGGTAGTTTTCGCCTTCATCGCGGGTGCCCCTCAGGCTCACCGTCAGGTTGATCGGCTCAGGAATGGCCTTCCCTCCAACAGAGCGCTTTCAGGCTAACACTATAGGATGAGACTCCCGCAGCTGTCTAGCGTGCCGGGCGCTACTGCAAGTCGGTGTCGATGCGCTGCAACCGCAGCAGCACCCGCCCGAGGGCGAAGGACAGCAGACCCGCCAGGCCAAAGGCGGCGATCGCCTCGAGAATATGGTCGGCGGTGTAGAGCACGACCGAACAGATGAGAAAAGCCGCCAACAGCACGCTGTAGATGCCGCCGATGGCCGCCGAGTTGAGCCGCTTGAGCAATCGCTCCGTCTCGATCGACTTGGTGCGCACCCGCAGTTCGCCGCGGTCGGCCCGCTCAAGCGTTTGCTCGATGCGCCGGGGCAGGTTGACGGTCATCGAGCTGACCTGGCCCACCTGCTGGCCGAGCTGGTTGAATAATTCGCGCATACCGAATTCTGAATTGACAGCCATGAGCTGATCGGCAAAAGGCTGGGCCACGTCCATAAAGTTGAAATCGGGATCGAGGCCCTTGCCCAATCCTTCGAGGGTCGAGACGGCCCGCAACACAAACGTGAAAGTCGCCGGAAAGCGAAAGGGCTGCTCGTAAGCCATTTCGTAGATGTCGTCGGTCAACTCCGCAAAGTTGAACGACTGCAGGTTGTAGGGCTGGTTGACGAAGTTGGTGAGCAAAAATTCGATCGAGCGGCGGATGGGCACCCGGTCGGCACTTTTCTTGATGGCCCCCAGTTCGATGAGCGAATCGATCACCTTGTCGGCATCGGATTGGGCCACCCCAAGAAAGGTGTCCATGAGCTTCTCTTTGGTGCCCGGCTGGATGTGGCCCATCATGCCGAAGTCGTAAAAAATCAGCGCCCCGTCGTGGCGCACGGCGATGTTGCCCGGGTGGGGATCGGCGTGAAAGAAGCCGTCGTTGAGCAGCTGCTGCAGGTAGGAGCGCGCCCCGATGCGCGCCAGCGACCGCCGGTCGAGCCCCGCCGCCTCCAGCGCCTCGTAGTTGCTGATTTTGATGCCCGGCAAATATTCGAGGGTGAGCACCCTGGGGGAGGAGTAGCGCCAGTAGACCCGCGGCACACAAATTTCGGGGCTGTCTTTGAAGTTGCGGCGGAAGGTGTCGGCGTTGCGCCCCTCGTTGAGATAGTCGATCTCCTGCATGAGGATGCGGGCGCACTCGTCGTAGATGGGCACCCACTCGCGCCCGCCCCGGCCGTAGCGCGGGTGATTCTGCAGGTACTGGGCGATGCCGCGCAGGATACCGAGATCGACATTGAACAGCTTTTCTAGGCCCGGCCGCTGCACTTTGACGACGACATCTTCGCCCGAGTGCAGCTGGGCTCTGTGCACCTGACCCAGGGAAGCGGCGGCAATCGGAGTCGGATCAAAAAATTGAAAGACCTGGGGGATCGGTTTGCCGAACTGGTCCTCGACGATCTCGACGACCTGTTCGTAGGGAAAGGCCGGTACCTCGTCCTGGAGTCTGGAGAGTTCTTCGATATATTCTTTCGGGAACAAGTCCGCCCGCGTCGAAAACAGTTGCCCGACCTTGATAAAAGTCGGCCCCAGTTCGAGCATTGTCTCGCGCGTCCAGATGGCCCGCATGCGCTGGCGGCGCGAGCGGTTTTCTTCGCTGTCGCCGCTGCGGTAGGTCCACTTTTTGCTGTCCCACCAGCGGTAGAACAGAATCAACAAAAAGAAGCCCCAAATATCGATCACGCGGCGGGTGCGCGAGTAGTTGACTCGATTCCAGCGATAGTTCTTAGCAGAAGAAGGCGGCGCCGACACGATCACGAATGGGTAGCGGAGGGGGACAGGGACTTCACGTGGCTTCCTGGTTGCGGAAGCGCTGCAATTCCGAGCGCAGGCGGGCAACCTCCGCCCGCAACTCGTCGATATTGCGCTGGACATCTTTGGAAGCCGCCGGGGTGCGCGCCGTGTAGCCCTCGGCGCTCAAGTCCGCCAGCGTCTCGGCCTGTTCGGCCTCGGCGCGGGTGATTACCGCCTCGGTAAATTGCCGCAGCCCGTCGCGCCAATCCGCCTCGGCTTTGCCCACTTCACTCAGCACATCGGTGACGGCATCTTCAAGCTTTTCAAGCAAAATCTCGGCCGTTGCCCTACCGATAAAAAAAGTCCGGATCCACGGATCGCTCACTTTGCCACTCCATCGATGCGCCCGGCCTGCGAGTTGCAGTCACCGCCGATCCAGCCCAGAAGCCGGCGGCCGGATTTACCCCTCGATTTTACCCTACAAGCTTTGTCCTGGCGGTGAGTGCATAGACTGAGCCCTGGCCGGCGGTCGGGGCTTTGTACAATCCACCGGGCTGCACTGCCCGTAATCCCTGCAGAACCCGCACGCAATGCCCACCTATAGTTGAGCCATGGCCGAGATTCGCGACCGCTTCGCAGGCACTGTGTCCGGCAAAATTTATCTTTGGTTGGCCGTCTTCATCTTTGGTCTGGCCAATCCGGTGGTCCGCAAATTGACCGAACTGGGCACCCAGTATCCGGTGGAGGGCCGCAATCCGATTTCGCTGTGCAACGTTCTGTTTGTCGGCAATCTATGTGCGCTGCCGGTGCTGTTTGCTGTCTACCGCAGCGACTGGACGCCGGGCAATCTGGGACGCTTGAGCCGCCGGGAATTGTCACTGCTGCTCATCGTTGCTCTGCTTGCCGGTGCCCTCGCACCCGCCTTGATCTTCCAGGCGCTTTCGCTGGCGATGGTCAGCAGTGTGCTGTTCGTCAGCCGTATCGAGACACCGCTGCTATTGGCGCTGTCGGTGTGGCTGTACGGCGAGCGCCTTAACCGCTACCAGAGCATCGGGGCGCTGATGTGCTTTGTAGGCGCGTTGGTACCGCTGCTGCTGCCCTCCGGCGGTGTCCCGACTTTCTCGATGGCCGAAGATCTGTGGAGCTTCGGGATGGGAGAAGGGTTCGCAGCCCTGGCCGCCGTCGCCTCCGCCGTCGCCACCATCCTCAGCAAAAACAGCCTCGCCGCGGTACCCCCCGGCATTTATCTGGTCGTGCGCTCAGCTTTGGGAGCGGTGATTTTCTTTTTCGTCGCCCTGGTTCTGTATGGACCGGAACACTTTCAGGACGCTTTCTCGCCGGTCCTGTGGCAGTGGATGCTCCTGTACGGAGCCGTCATCGTCGCCCTCGGGCAGTTGCTCTGGTTTTCCGGCCTCAAGCGCGCCGCCATCCTCGATGCTTCTTTGATCAGTTCATTCATTCCGGCCATTGGTACTGTGGGAGCCTACTTTCTGCTGGGCGAAGTGCCGGACGGCATCCAGTACTTCAGCGGTACCCTGGTGATCGCCGGTTTGCTGCTCAGCCAGTGGGGTTCGCGGCAACCCCAGGCGGCTTCGAGCCCCGAGATGCTGGAACCCATCGGCGGCTTTAAAGGCATGTGAGCGCTCCGACAGCAACCGGCGGGGGTGATAGAATCGCTTCGCTTGCGGCGGCCGGGGGATCAGCCCGGCCTGAATGGGGAAAGCGTGGTGAGAATCCACCGCTGTGCCGCAACTGTGATGGCGATTGTGCCTGAGCCAGGATGCCCGCCGAGAGTGCTTCACGTCCCATTTCCGCGTCCCACGGATACAAGGAGCAGCAATGATAAATCTGTTGATTCACGGCCTGGTGCTCGCCGACCACGGCAACGTGTTCAACCACATCGCCGAGGGAAGATTCGACGAAATCTTGACCACGCCCCTCGACTGGTTCATCCTCGCGATGATGGTCATCTTCGCGGCGCTCGGCGCGATGATGGTCGTGCGCTGGGCTCGCCGTCGGCCGTCCAACCGATAAACGGCTCTACGGGGAGCGGTCGGCAAACAGGATAACGGCCGCTCCTGCCAAGCATAAAAGTGCCCCGGCCAGATCCCAGCGATCCGGCCGGGTACCTTCTACCAGCCACAACCACACCAGCGACGCCGCGATATAGACACCGCCATAGGCCGCGTAGGCCCGACCGGCGTAGGTCGCCTCCGAGCGCGTCAAAAGCCAGGCGAATACCACCAGCGACACCAGGCCGGGGGCCAGCCAGAGCGGATTTTTACCCAGGCGCAATACCGACCAGAACGCAAAACAGCCGCCAATTTCGGCCGCCGCCGCAAGCCCAAACAGCAGCAGAGCCATCGGCCGCGCTCAGCCCCCGCCCGCCAGCAGCACATCCAACAGGTGCGGCAGCGTATCGGTCAACAAAAACGTCACAAGCGCCGCCCCGATCCACACAGAGGCACCCGGCCGCACTCGCGGGCACTCCACCGCCGAGCGCCGGTGCATGGCGATGAGCCGCTCGACGCGCCGCTCGATGCCCGTGGAACCCTCCAGGGTGCTGGCCGGCAGCGGCACTGAGCCGGTCTGCGCCTCGGCCACCTTCACCAGCGCGCTCGCCAGCTGCAGCGGCGCGCCCGTCAGGGCAGCCGCCCATTCGTCCGCCACCGCCTCGCGCTCCTCGAGCAACCGCTCCCAGCAATACCGGCTCGTGGGCAGCCAATAAGCTCCCCACAGCAATCCCCGGCCGATCGCGGCCACAAGGTTGTCCCGGCGCCGGGCGTGGGCCAACTCGTGCGCCAGTACCGTGCGCAGCTCCCCTTCGGTAAGTGTGTTGAAGTACCAACTCGACAAAAACAGCACCGGCCGGTACCAACCGACTAGAACTGCGACCGGTCGGCGGGTGAGTAGCCGCCGCACGCGCAATCCCCGGCCGGCCGCCTGCCGGGCCAGCGCGTCGGCCCAAAGCTGCGTCCGCCGGGCCTGGGCATCGTCGCAGGCACAGCTTTCCAGCCGCTGGCCCAGCCGCTGGTGCCGCAGGGCATACTCGGCGCAGCCCGCCGCCGTAAGACCCACAGTCCAGATGAGCCACCAGGCGGGCGGCGACTGGAGCACCTGCCAACCGACCAGTGGCAGGCCGTGCTCTCCGCCTAAGTAGAGATCCTCCAGCAGGTGCCAACTGAGCAGGCAACCGATCAAGACCGGCAAAAACAGACCCAGCAGATACGCCTGTTGCCTGCCGGGGGAGGGGCACTCCGTGCGCAGCCGCCAACAGAGCGACAGGTACGCTCCCAGGGCGCTCGCCACCGCCCCTGCCAGCGGCAGAAACCAGGCGTGGGTCATGAGTTCTCCTCGGCACTCAGCGCATCGAGTTGCTGCCGCAAGCGCGGCAAAGACGCTTCATCGGTGTCCAACCGCCGCTGCATCAGGGCCGCGGCCGTGTCCGGGAAAGCCGCAAGGATGTTGTCGATGACGTGCCCGAGGGTCTGGTGCAGAAAGTCCTCGCGGCTCGTCGTGGGCAGGTAGATGCGCGCCTTGCCTTCTTTGGCCACCACCTGCAATAAATGCTTTTCCACCAACGCCGTCATCGTGCAGACGATCGTGCTGTAACTCAAATCTTTGCCTGAGGGCAATTGCGGGTGGATATCCTTCGCGAGCACCGGCTGCCCCTGTGCCCAGACCGCTTCCATAATTTCTGCCTCCAGATCGCCCAGGACTTTTTTGAGGCCCTGCTGGTTGGGGCGGAAAATGGCGTGAACGTTCGTCAGATCCACGGGCCGACACAAGTGAAGACTACCCGCCAGCTTACCCCAACCGGTGGGCTGCGCTGCCGAGAAAGCGCTGGACATGCAAATGGTTTTCATTATTTTTTCACAATGCCCATTTCCATTAATTTGAACAGGGTTCAAAATTAGAGGAGTGGACGCGCCGCCGGTTGTCGCGGTCTTAGCGTCCCCAAGGAGAGACGCCAGGTGCGCAGCAAAGCGGCAAGGATTTTGATGGTGGCGGTGCTGATGGGAGCGGCGGTGAGCGCTCCCGTGGAAGCCGGCGACGAGCGGGGTCACGGGGAGACGACTTTCGCTCCGCAGGAAGTGGCCGGTGGCGGCGAGGTGCGCATCGAGCCGCAGATGCAGCGGGCATTGGGTTTAAAGGTGGCTGCCGTGGGCGAGCGACCGGTGCGGGCGGGGCTGGCCGTCAACGGTCAAATCGAGGCGATCCCCGGCCGTTCTTCTGAGATCAACGCCCCGGTGGCGGGCCGGGTCGTGCGCCTGCAGGTGCAGCGCGGCCGGGCGGTGCGCGCGGGCCAGCCCCTGGCGGTGCTCGATAGTCCCGAGGTGCGGACCCTGGCGCTTGAGGCGGAGCGCGAGCGCGCCCAGGCCCGCTCCGAGGTGGACCGGCTCAGCGCCGGGGTGCAGCTGGCCCACCAGAACTACGAGCGGGAAAAAGAATTGGTGGCACTGAAGATCTCCGCCCGCCGCGAATTTCAGCAGGCCGAGGCCGCTTTGCGCGCTTCGGAGGCGGATTTGCGGGCGGCCCGTTCCCGGCTCGCCCTCAGCGGGGCGGCCTTGAGCACCCGGCTTGCCCAACTGGGGCAAAGCGGCGTGCGTGCGCGCTCGGACGGCACGGTGGTGCTCTTTGCACCGATTGTCGGGGTGGTGGCAGATCAGCAGGTGACGGCGGGGGAAGCCGTCGAACCCGGCAAGGCGCTCTTTCGGATTCTCGATGCGACGCAAGTCTGGGCAACCGCCCAGGTCTACGAAAAAGATCTGGGGCTGGTGCGGGCGGGTCGGTCCATCGAGGTGACGACCCAGAGCTATCCGGGCAGGACGTTTCGCGGCCGCATCGAGAGCATCGACCCGGCGGTGGACCCCCAAACGCGCACGCTCGCGGTGCGGGCGGTGCTCACCAACCCGGAGGGGCTGTTGAAGCCGCAGATGTACGCCCGGTTGCTCCTGGTAAGCGACGGGGCGGCCCGGCCCGTATCGGTCGTGCCCCGCTCGGCGGTGCTGACGGCCGACGGTCTTTCGGTGGTCTACCGCAAAGCGGGAACGGACCGCTTTCGGCCGGTGCCGGTCGAATTGGGCCGCAGCTTCGAAGAGGCGGTGGAGGTGCGCGCAGGCGTGCGCGCGGGCGACGAAGTGGTCGTCGAGCGCGTTTGGCAGTTGCGCGCCCAGAGTTTGAAGCAGCAGGGGACGGGTGTCGGCGGCGACGAGCACAGCCAAAAGAAAGCATCGAAGCCATCCACGGCCCGGACCGCGGCGCCCGGGCCGGACGGCGAAATCCCCGCGTGGATCTGGCTTGCGGCAGCGGTGGCACTGACGGTCCTGGGTTTTCTGGCCGGTCTGCAGGTGGCGGGCCGCCGGGGCGGGCAAAGCGCGGGCGTCTCGACCGGCGCACTCCCCAAGCCCTAGGAGGCGGCGATGCTCAATCGGTTGATTTTGCTGTCGCTCGGCGCCCGCTGGCTGGTGGTGCTGGGGGCGGTGGCGGTGCTGGGCCTGGGCATTGCCACCGCCGTGCGGCTGCCGCTCGATGTGTTTCCGAATTTTGCCCCGCCGCAGGTGGTCCTCCAGACCGTCGCCCCCGGCCTGGCGCCGGAGGAAGTCGAATCGCTGGTGACCCTGCCGCTCGAAAGTGCACTGAACGGCACACCGGGTCTTGCCGACATCCGCTCCAGTTCCGCCGTCGGTCTTTCGACGCTCACCCTCATCTTCGAAGGCAATACCGACATCCTGCGCGCCCGCCAACTGGTGAGCGAGCGGGTGCAGCAGGCGGTCCCCCGTCTGCCCGAGGGGGTGGATGCTCCGCTGCTGCTACCGGCAAGTTCCCCGGTGGGCGTGATTTTGCGCTACGCGCTCATAGTCGATCCAAACGCGCCCGGGCCGGAGCGCACCGATTTGCTGCAACTGGCCACCCTGGCCAACTGGCCAATCCGCAACCGGCTATTGGCCATTGCCGGCGTCACCAACGTGCTTGCCATCGGCGGCGGCGAGATGCAGTACCAGGTGCTGGTAGACCCGGACCGGCTCAAGCAATTTGGCGTCACGCTGGGCCAGGTGAGCGAGGCGGTGCGCGAAGCCAACCTCAATGCGCCGGGCGGCTTTTTACTGTCGCCCGACCGGGAAGTGGTCATCCGCGCGATAGGACGAATCGCTTCGCTCGCGGATCTAGGCGAGTCGGTGGTGGCCGTGCGCTCCGGCGTGCCTGTGCGCATCGCGGAGGTGGCCCGCGTGCAGACGGGTTCAGGGGTCAAGCGCGGCGACGCGTCTTTTAATGGACAAGCGGCGGTGATCGTGACGGTGGTTCGCCAGCCGTTTGCCGATACTCCCACCGTGACGCGCGCGGTAGAAGCGGCCATGGACGACATCCGGGCCACGCTGCCCAAGGACGTGCGGGTCACCACGACTTTTCGCCAGGAAGATTTTATCGACAAGTCCGTGGGCAACGTGCTCGAAGCGCTCAGGGACGGTGTGATCATCGTGGCGGTGGTGCTGGTGCTGTTTTTGGGCAACTGGCGCACGATGCTCATCACCCTCACCGCCCTGCCGCTTTCGATCGCCCTGGGACTATCGCTGCTGGCCGCTTTCGGCGTCGGCATCAACACCATGACGCTGGGGGGACTCGCCATCGCCCTGGGAGAAGTGATCGACGATGCGATCATCGACGCGGAGAACGTCTACCGCCGCCTGCGCGAGAACCAGGCGCGTCCGCAGCCGCAGCCGCCTTTGCAGGTGGTCTTCGCCGGTTCGGTCCAGATCCGCGGCTCGGTGGTCTTCGCCACACTGATCCTGTGCGTGGTGATTGCGCCGCTGTTTACGCTCACAGGCATCGAGGGCCGCGTCTTTGCGCCGCTGGGCCTCGCCTACGTCTTTTCGCTGCTCGCTTCGCTGTTGGTGGCGCTCACGGTGACCCCGGCGCTGTGCTATGTGCTGCTTGCCGGGCGACGCCTGCCGGACGGCGAGACGCGGCTGGTGCGCTGGCTCAAGCGGCTGTACCGCCCGGTATTGGGCTGGAGCCTGCGCCACCCGGCGCCCATCCTGGCGGGGTCGGCGGTGCTGTTGGCGCTGTCGCTGGCCATACTTCCCTTTTTGGGGACGACGTTTTTGCCGGAATTTCAGGAGCGCAGCCTCACCATCCGCGTCGCCCAACTGCCGGGGGCTTCCCTCGCCTCGACCCAACGTTTGGGGATGGCCATGGAAAAAGCGCTGATGGCCATCCCCGAGGTCGAGACGGTGCAGTTTCGCGCCGGGCGGGCTATCGGCGACGACGACGCGGGGGGTGTCGATTTCGGCGAACTGGATGTGCAGTTGATCCCAAAAGTCCAAAGCTATCCAGAGGCGGTCGAGCGCGTCCGGCAAGTGCTGGAAAAGTTTCCCGGGGTGGCGCTCAACGTCGGCGGCTACATCTCCCACCGCATCGACGAGACCCTCTCGGGCACCCGCTCCGCGGTGGCAGTCAAGATCTTCGGCCCCGATCTCACCGTATTGCGCGCCAAGGCCGCCGAGGTCGAACAGGCGCTGCGGACGGTGAGCGGCGTGGTGGACTTGCAGGTGGAGCCGCAGGTGCCCGTCGAACAGTTGTCGGTGCGCTTCGACCGCGTTCGAGCGGCGCGCCACGGCCTCACGGTCGGGCGGTTGGCCGGGACTCTCGAGACGGCCCTCAACGGCCGGGCCGTCTCCCAGGTACTCGAAGAGCAGCGGCTTTTTGATCTGGTGGTGTGGCTGGCGCCGGAGGCCCGCGACCGACCGGACAAAATCGGCGAACTGCTCATCGACACGCCTACAGGTCAGAAGATTCCGCTCGCCCAGGTGGCGAGCATCGTCACGAGCACCGGCCCCAACACGATCAACCGCGAAAACGTTTCGCGGCGCATCGTCGTGGCCGCCAACGCCGACGGCCGCGACCTCGGCTCGCTCATTGCCGAGGCCAGGACCAACATCGCCCGGCAGGTGCCACTACCGGCGGGCTATTACATCGAGTACGGCGGCCAGTTCGAAGCCCAACAGCGCGCCACCCGTGAGCTGCTCATTTTCGGTGCTCTGGCTCTGGGGGGTGTGGCAGTGCTGCTGTTTCTGGCGGTGCGCTCGGTGCGCTCGACGCTGCTCATCCTCGCCAATCTGCCGCTTGCCCTCATCGGCGGCATCGTGGCGGTCTGGCTGGGGGGCGGGGTGCTCTCGGTCGCCTCGCTGGTGGGCTTTATCACCCTGTTTGGCATCGCCAACCGCAACGGGGTGATCCTGGTCACCACCTACCAGCAGCGGCTAGCCGCCGGAGAAAGTTTCGATGAGGCCATCGAAGAAGGCTCGATCGAGCGTCTCTCGCCGGTCCTGATGACCGCACTGACGGCGGCCCTCGCCATGGTGCCCTTGATGTGGGGGGAACCGGCCGGTAAAGAGATCCTCCAACCGCTCGCAGTGGTCGTCTTCGGTGGGCTGTTTACTTCCACGGCCCTGACGCTGGTGGTGATCCCGGCGTTGTTCGAGCGCTTCGGCGAGCGCACCGCCCCTGCCCTCTCGCAGCAGGAGCGCGAGGCTCTCGGCCTGGATGGCATGCTGGTGGAACGGTCCTAGGGGAAACACCGAGATGGGAAGCGGACACGACCACGCCCATGCCCACGGACCCGCCGACCACAACCGCGCCTTTGCGATCGGCATCGCCTTGAATGTCGGTTTCGTGGTCATCGAGGCGGTCTACGGGATCCTGGCGGGCTCCCTGGCGCTGCTGGCGGACGCCGGGCACAACCTCAGCGACGTGCTGGGGCTGGCCCTCGCCTGGGGGGCGAGCGTGCTCACCACCCGCCACCCCTCGCCGCGGCGCACCTACGGGCTTAGGCGTTCGTCGATTTTGGCCGCCCTGCTCAATGCCGTCACGCTGCTGGTCGCCGTGGGGGCTATTGCCTGGGAGGCCGTCATCCGCCTGCAAGATCCCGGTCCGGTGGCGGGAGGCACCATCGTCTGGGTGGCGGCCGTCGGTGTGCTCGTCAACTCGGTGAGCGCCTATTTGTTCGTGAAAGGTCAGGCAGATCTCAATGTGCGGGGGGCCTTTTTGCACCTCGCCTCCGACGCGGCCGTGTCGCTGGGGACCGTGTTCGCTGGGGCCGCCATTCTGTTGACGGGGTGGGCCTGGCTCGACCCGGTCGTGAGCCTGGTGATCGGTGTTGTGATCGTGGTGGGCACCTGGGGGCTGTTGGTGGACTCGCTGAATTTGGCCCTCGACGCGGTACCCGAGGGGATCGATCCCGAGGTGGTCAAAGCGTACCTGCAGAGTCTGCGCGGAGTGGGCGAAGTCCACGACCTGCACATCTGGGCGATGAGCACCACCGAAACGGCCCTGACCGCCCACCTGGTAATCCCGGGCGGATTTCCCGGCGACGCCTTTCTGGCCGCCACCTGCCGCCAACTGCACGATCGCTTCGGCATCGAGTATGCGACATTGCAGCTCGAGACGGGCGATCCTGCCCATCCCTGCTGTCTGGCCCCGGATACCCAGGTTTGAAATCCCAGAGGCGAGCCGCTCGGAGATTGTTGATGGACGAGACCGCAACCACCGCTTTTCCCTACCGCAAGATTCTCGTGCCCTGCGCCGACGAGGTCAGTGCCGCAGCGGCAATCACCACCGCCGCCGCTCTAGCGACGGTATTCGACAGCGAAGTGCTGGTGCTGCACGTCGTTCACCCCAGGGAGTACCTCGATTACGCCAAAGAGCACATTCACGATCGCGTCGCTCCCCTACCGGTCAATGCCTTGCAAAGCTTCGAGCGCAAGCTCGCCCCGGTGCTGGAGCGCTTTGCCGCGGCCGGGGTGTCGGCCGGGCTGTACCTGGAAACCGGCGATCCCGGCAGCAAAATTTGCGAATTGGCCGCGGCGCAGCGGGCGGATTTGCTGGTAATGACCCGCAGGAGCCTCGGTTTTTGGGATCGGCTGGTGGGCGGCAGCGTCACCGAGTATGTCCTGCGCCACGCGCCGTGCTCGCTGCTGATTGCCCATTAATCGAACCCGACGCACGGCCTGGGGAGGCAATGTTGCAGCAGGGCAACGCCCATGCCCTTAGCGCTCGGCTTTGGCCGCCCCGGCTCCTGTCGCACCCACCGTCTGGCGCTCGCGCCACCAGACCAGCAGGGCCGCCGCGATGAAGATGCTGGAGTAGGTGCCCACTACAAAGCCGATGATCAGCGCCAGGGCGAAGTAGCGGATACTCTCGCCGCCGAAGATCGACAGCGGCAGCAGCACCAGCAGGGCGGCGATGTTGTTGTTGACCGAGCGCACCCAGGTCTGGTTGACCGAGTCGTTGACGATGTCGGGGAAGGGTTTCTTGCGCGAGAGGAACTTCAGATTTTCGCGCACGCGGTCGAAAACGACCACGGTGTCCTGCACCGAGAAGCCCACGATCGTGAGGATGGCGACCACGAAGAGCGTGTCGACTTCGATGCCCAAAAGCAGTCCCAGAATGGCGAAGACGCCCATCGTCGCAATGACGTTGTGGAACATGGCGACGGCGGCGCAAATGGCGTAGTCGAGCTGAAAGCGAAAGGCCAGGTAGACGAGGATGGCCGCCAGGGCGAGGGCCAGCGACAACAGGCCGTTAAATAGCAGTTCCTGGCCGAGGGTGGGGCCGACGCTCTCGATGCGCTCCAGCTGAAAGTTGCCCAGATCGGCTTTCAGGGCGTCCTGAAGCTTGCTGCGCTCCGGCTGGCTGAGGGGCCGGGTACGCACGGCGATAGTGTCTGAGCCGATTTGCTGGACGACACTGTTGGGATAGCCCGCCTCGCCCACCTCGGCGCGCACCTTGGCGATGTCTGGAATCGCCTTCACAAATTTCAGCTGCAGCAGCGTGCCGCCGGTGAAGTCGAGGCCCAAACGCAGGGGACTGCCCAGGGTGAGCAGCGAAATGACCATGGCGACAAGACCGATACCCAGTCCGATGCCGGAGGCGGTAAACCACTTGGACTTGCTCTTGGCGACTTCAATTTTCATGGGCGCACCGCCTTGGCAGGAACGTCACTAACCCCGAAAAGCGCCGGTTTGCGCAGCGCGGGAAAATTCAAGATCGTCAGCAAAAAGGTGCGCGAGCAGGTGACCGAAGTGAACAAATTGACGATGAGGCCGATGGCCAGGGTGAGGGCGAAGCCCTTGACCAGCCCCGTGCCCAGCCAGAAAAGCACCGCACAGGAGATGAGCGAAGTGGCGTGGCTATCGAAGATGCTTGTGAAGGCTCGCGAGAAACCGGCCTCGACCGCGGTAAAAAGCTGCTTGCCGGCGCGCAGCTCCTCTTTGGTGCGCTCGAAGATCAGCACGTTGGCGTCGACGGCCATGCCGATGGAGAGGATGAAACCGGCGATGCCCGGCAGGGTGAGGGTGACCGGGATCAGCTTGAAGATGGCAAAGGTGGAGAGCCCGTAGATAATCAGAGCCATATCGGCGATCAGTCCCGGCAGACGGTAGTAGGCCACCATGAAGATGAACACCAAGAGCGTGCCCGCGATGCCGGTGTAGAGGCTCTGGCGCACCGAGTCGGCGCCGAGGGTGGCGCTGACCGTCCGGTTTTCGATAATTTCGACGGGCACCGGCAGGGCGCCGGCTTTGAGCTTGATGCCCAGTTCGCTCGCCTCCTGGGCGCTGAAGTTGCCGGTAATCACCGCCTTGCCGCCGGTGATGCCCCGGTCGACAAATTCGACCCCGACCGTCGGGGTACTGATCGGTTTTTCGTCGAGAAACACGCCGAGCCGGCGGCCGGTGCCGGCTAGTTCGCGGGTGATGCGGGCAAATTTTTCGCCCCCAGGACCGGTAAATTCGAGGGCCACCTCCCAGCCGTTGCCGCTCTGCAGCGCCTGGGGAAAGGCGTTGGTCAGATCCGCGCCGGTCAGATCGGTCTTTTCGAATTCGCCGTTGGGCGCTTCTTTGCGAAATTCGAGCTGGGCGGTGTCGCCCAGAAGCCGCTCGGCCTGGGTGGGATCTTTGACGCCGGGAAGCTGCACCAGGATCTGGTCGCTGCCTTTGAGCTGCACGACGGCCTCCGAGACCCCGAGCCCGTTGACCCGCTGCTCGACGACGGCGGCGACGCCTTTCATCACTTCCTGGTCGATCGTTTTGACTTTGTCGGTGGGTTTGGCCAGCAGCGTCAACTGGCTACCCCCCTGCAAGTCGAGACCCAGCACCGTCGGCCGGGTGGCCACGATCAAAATCGAGCCGACGATGACGACCGCAACCAGGAGCAGCAATAAAGTTCTTTGACGCATAGCAGGGCGCAACGGTAACGCACTTTATCCTAGCGTTCTGTGGATCGGCCCGGCCAGCTAGCCCGGCCGGCCCAGTTCCTCGACCAGCCGCTCTGTCCGCCAGGCGAACACCCCTTCGAGCACCGGCCGCAGCAGCGGTCCATCCAGCAGCGGGTTGAATTCGAACAGAACGCTTTCGACCACCAGGGTCCGATCGGGGGTCAGGGCGCTAAAAGCATGGGTGTGCTCCCAAAAGCGAAACGGTCCACTCACCTGCCGGTCGACAAAGCGCTCGGGCGGTTCGAAGCGGACAATCTCGACCTGCCAGTCGATGGCCGCCAGATGCGGCACCAGCGACAGGCGGACCGTGAAGCGGCTGCCGAGCCCGTAGGAAGGGGGTTTGTCGAGCACTTCGACCATCGGGTAGGGCAGGGAAACGCGCTCCAGCAGTCCGAGATCCTGGTGGGCGGCCCAGACATCGGCAATCGGGCGACTGACGACGGCACTGCTTTCGAGGCGTTCCATGGGGTGTGGGGTGTCCGTTACGAAACGCGCTGCTGGCGGTTTTGCTGGCGGCGCTTGTACCAGTGCAACAAAGCGCGGCCGAGGCGCTGGGAGGAGTGGCGGATGGTGCCGCTTGCGTGATCCTCGTCCATGACATTGGCAAGCACGATCTGCAAACCCATCAGCGCCAGATTGTCGCGGTCGACCGTCACCGGCTGCGACTGCTGCTTGGCGTAGCGATCGAGGTTGCGGGTCGGGGTATCCTTCTGGACCATCACCGCCTCAAAAAACGGTCCCCCCGCCGCCACTTCCAGGGCGCGCACGTGGTCGCTTACCGAATAGCCGTCGCTCTCCCCGGGCTGGGTCATCACATTGCAGATATAGATCTTGTGGGCACTGCTCGCCTTGAGGGCCTGGGCAATTTCGGGCACCAGCAAATTGGGCGCGATGCTGGTGTAGAGCGATCCCGGCCCAATGATCACCAACTCGGCCTCCCGAATCGCCGCCGCCACCTGCGGCAGGGCGCGGGGTGCGACCGGTGTGCAGCCGATGCGGACAATTTGACCGCCCGCGTGGGAGATGTTCGATTCACCCTCGATGTGGCGGCCGTCCTCCAGATCTGCCCACAGGGTCATGTTGTCGAGGGTGGCGGGCAGCACCCGGCCGCGGATGGCGAGGACCTTCGAACTCGCTTCGACGCCCTTCTCGAGATCGCCGGTAATTTCGGCCATCGCCGTGAGAAACAAATTGCCGAAGGAATGACCCGCCAGACCTTCGCCCAGCTTGAAGCGGTACTGGAATAGCTCGGTGAGCAGTTTTTCTTCGTCGGCCAAAGCCGCCAGGCAATTGCGCAGATCTCCCGGCGGCAACACGCCGAATTCCTGGCGCAACCTGCCGCTGGAGCCGCCGTCGTCGGCGACGGTGACCACCGCCGTGATGTTCGTGCTGTAGCGCTTCAGCCCGCGCAGAAGGGTCGAAAGACCCGTGCCGCCGCCGATAGCCACGATCTTCGGTCCCCGGCTGAGGCGGCGGCGCTGGTAGAGTCTTTCGACCAGGTTGTCCTGGCCCTCCGGCACCAATACCTCGGTAATCGAACTGAGGGTGAGCCTGAGGCCCATCACCACGCACAGCAGCCCGACCGCCAGGACGAGCGGACCACTGATGTCGTTGGGCAACAGATCGGCGAGCCCCTGCACCAAGCCCCACAAAAAGCGGCTGCTGTAGAAGATGGGCCGCAGATCCACCCAGATCGCCAGCCCCAAACTCACAAAGATGGTGCCGATCACCACCATGCCCAGCCAGCGCTTGACGCGCATACCGGGGTACAACCATTTGCCGAACTGGCCCGTGAGCTTGCTCACACGCAAAGCGCTCATCGACTCAACTCCTGCAGGCGATTGACCGCCAGATCGCGGTGGGAGGGGCGGCAGGCAAAACCTTCTGCCGCCAGATCGCCGCTGAGGCGCTCGACAAAGGCCACCGAGCGGTGCTGCCCGCCGGTGCAACCGATCGCAATCAACAGCTGACTCCTGCGGTCCTGGCGGTACTGATGCAACAAAAAGCGCAAAAATTCGAGCAGCGACCGGTAGGTCGCCTGGGACTGCTCCGAGGCGAATACATACTCTGCCACCCCGACATCGAGACCGGTGAGCGGCTTCAGAGCACTCTCGTAATAAGGATTGGGTAAAAAGCGAATATCGAGCACAAACTGGGCGTCGGCGGGCACACCGCGCTTGAAGCCGAAGCTCATCACCGTCACCGGCAACTCGGTTGGCCGGCCACCGACAAGCGCCCCCAGATGCACCCGCAACTGGGCAAGCTCGAGCGGGCCGGTATCGACGACTTCGTCGGCCAAGGCGCGCACCGGCTCGAGGGCGGTCCGCTCGGCGCGGATGGCGGCGAGCAAACCCTTGCCATGGTCAAACCAGGGGTGAGGACGCCGGGTGAGGGCATAGCGGCTCAGTAACACCCCTTCCGGGCAATCGAGATGCACATGCACCGTCGTGCGGGCAAGGGAACGCAGGGCGACGCGCGCGGCAATGAGCCCCGCCTGCGCATCCGCCTCCGGCCGTGAGGCCAGACACAGCACCAGCCGGGGGGCAATCGGTGCGTAATGCTTCAAAAATGTCGGCACCAGCTCGGGCCAGACGTGATTGAGGCACAGATAGCCCAGATCTTCGAAAATGCGGATGGCCTCAGTCCGCCCCGCTCCGGCGGGCGAGGTGAGCAAAACCGTGTCAACAGGAGAACCTGGCGCGCTGAAGCTAGTCATGATCGGCACATCACTCGCAAAATATTGTACGGTATCGGCGCAAACATCCCTCAGACAGGGAAACACCGAACCTGCTGAGTGAGTAATCGCTCCGCAGCGAAACGCGCTATAATAAGTATGATGCAGGCTGATTAAGTTAAGTTAAGAAAGATTCAAACATAAGACAACAAGGATTACGGATGCCACGTGTGCTTGTCATAGACGACGACCCTGCAATTCTGGAACTTGTCGCTTTCAACCTGGAGATGTCCGGGTACGAGGTGCTTGAGGCACCGGACGGGCACAAGGGCCAGGCGTTCGCTCTGCAGATGCTGCCGGATCTGATTGTGCTCGATTTGATGCTGCCGCAGGTCGACGGTCTAACCATCTGTCAGCGTCTGCGCCGCGACGAGCGCACCGCAGAGATTCCGATTTTGATGCTTACGGCCCTCGGTCAGATCAAGGACAAAGTCGGCGGCTTCAACGCCGGGGCCGACGATTACATGACCAAGCCGTTCGAGATCGAGGAGCTCCTGGTGCGGGTGCGGGCCTTGTTGCGGCGCACCGACCGGATGCCCCAGGCGGCACGCCACGCCGAGATCCTCTCGCTGGGACCTCTGACGCTCATTCCGGAGCGCTTCGAGTGCATCTGGTTCAACAAGCCCATTAAGCTCACCCACCTTGAATTTGAGCTGCTGCACTGCCTGTTGCAGCGGCACGGCCAGACCGTTTCTCCGAGCGAGATTCTGCGCGAAGTCTGGGGGTACGACCCGGACGACGATATCGAGACTATCCGCGTGCACATCCGCCACCTGCGCACCAAGCTCGAACCGGATCCGCGCCACCCGCAGTTCATCAAGACCGTCTACGGTGCCGGCTACTGCCTCGAGGTTCCCCAGGCTATCCAAGACGGCCAGATGATCCACCAGCCTGCGGAATAAATTTGCGAGCGGCCTGCCGGTTTACCTGGGCTTGCGGTTGGATACACTGTTGAAGGCGTGGCGCCACCCGATGGGTGGCGCCAGTCTTTAGTTTTTTTTTCGCACGCTTTGTCGGCGCCCCATGCTACTCAATGATGGCTAGATGCTTGCTGAACAAGAAATTCTGGATTGTCTTCCTTTCGGACTGGTTGTAACCGACCGGGAGGGCCGTGTCCTCCTGTGGAACGATGCGATGGAAAGCCTGACAGGGACGAAGGCTGCCGATGTGCAGGGTGGGTGGATCCAATGTTGGTCGGCGGAAGTGGCCGAGATCGGTACCCAGGGCCACGTTTTTTTGCGCAACGGCGAGGAACAGAGCTTCAGCCTCAGCGTGCGCACCGCCGTCAGCCGCGAGGGACATCGGGTATGGGTGTTCATTCCCGACAGCCGCCAAGAGCTGGATCAGGCCCAAACCGACTTTGTCTCGACCGTTTCCCACGAACTGCGCACGCCGCTCACCAGCATCAAAGGTTTTGTCGACACGCTCCTGCGCTCGGGATCGCAGCTGAGCGAAGCGCAGCACCGCCGGTTTTTGCGCATCATCAAAAACCAGGCCGACCGGCTCACCCGTCTGGTCGAGGACATTCTCACCGTCTCGCGCATCCAGTCGGGGCGGCTCAAGAATTTGCCCCAGAGGCTGGATTTGGGAGAAATGATCGACCGCGTCTTCGAGAATCTGGCGCAAAAGTACGCAGCGCAACGCATGCGCCGGGAGTTGCCCGGCGCCCTGCCTGAGGTCTGGGCCGATCAAGACCGCCTGGAGCAGATTCTCACCAACTTGATCGACAACGCCCTCAAGTACTCCGAACACGGTGCGCCGGTGTGCGTGAGCGCCGATCTCGACCCGGAAGATCGCAATGTGCTCTGGATTGCCGTGCGCGACCTGGGCATCGGCATTCCCGAAGAGAACCTCGACCAGATCTTCAACCGCTTCAGCCGCATCGACTCGCCCCTCACCCGCGAGCGCGAGGGTACGGGGCTCGGGCTTTATATTACCAAGTCCTTGGTCGAGAGTCTGGGGGGCACCATCCACGTCGAGAGCCGCTACGGGGTGGGCAGCACCTTCACGGTGAGCCTGCCCGCCGTCCAGGCCGGGGCGATCGAACCGGGCGAGGAAGGTTGGCATGCCTGAGCAGCGCGAACAGCGATTGCCTGAACTTTTGGGGTCGGCCGAGAACGCACTGCTCGACCAGTTTTTGCACTGCGGGGACTGGGCGCTTTTGTATGTCGACTTGCGCAACTTCCGGCTTTACAACCAGCTGTACGGGCGCGTGGCGGGCGAGCAGATGCTTGTCGCCCTCGCGAGCACCCTGGAGCAGTGCATCGACGATCACAGCGTTCTCTACCGGCTCGGGACGCAGGAATTTCTGGTGCTCACCGAGAACACCCAGGCCGAGGCGCTCGCCGGCAGCGTCTGTCAGCACTGGGGCAAGGTCTCGACCGGGTTTTACACCCGCCAGGATCGCCAGCGCGGCTTTATGGTCGGTACCGACCGCCACGGCATCGGTCGGCGCTGTCCGCTGGTGGCGGTCAATATCGGTATCGTCCCTTCGACCGCCCAGACCGATCGCTCGCTGGCGGAGATCTTTTCGAGCGCCCTGGAGAGCAACCTCCAGGCTCAGGCGGGGGTCGACTGCAGCTACTGCGTCGCGGCCCCGTCGGCCCCTCAGCATGTGGCGGGGACAGGCCCCCACCGGGTGCTGGTGGTCGAGCCGGACGCGGCCCTCGCCTACCTGTTGCAGACCACCCTGGAGATGCGCGGCTACGAAGCGGCGGTCACCAGTTCCGGCCAGGAGGCTTTCAAACTCGCCGTCACCAACCCGCCGAAGGTGATCATCCTCGACCTGTTCACCTCCGACTTGCCGGCCGGGCCGTTCTTGTGTCAGGAGTTGCGCCGCCAGCCGGAACTGAAAAACACGTTGCTCATCGTGGCTGCCACCAACGCCGATCGCGAGGAGTCGCTCGCGGCCGGGGCCGACCTGTTCGTGCCCAAGCCTTTTGAATTGAACGATTTGTTGGGCTGGATCGACCGGCTCATCGAAGAATCGGCCAAGATGGTCGATCTTCCCAACGCCGATCGGCACTTTCGCAGCTTCCGGCGCTAGCGCCATTTACGCTTTGAGAGCCTGCGGTCGAGGCTTTTGGGGGGTTAGGCTGTCGGCAGAGTAATGGTTCGGAGTGAGGATTCGGATGGATACAACCTATGCGAAGGACTTCGACCTCTGGCTTCGGCAGACCGTTCGACTACTGCGCGAGCGACGCTGGCAGGAAATCGATCTGGAGCCACTGATCGAGGAGATCGAAAGTTTGGGCAAAAGTGAACGGCGCGCCATTGCCGGCCAGCTGACGCGCCTGCTTCTGCACCTGCTGAAGTGGCAATACCAACCCCAACGCCGCTCAGACAGTCGGCTCGATTCGATTTCAGACGCGCGTACCCAGATCGAACTGGTTACCCAGGATAGCCCCAGCCTCCGCGATTACCCGGCCGAGCAGCTTGAGCAAAGCTACGGCCGGGCTCGGCAAAAAGCGGCCACCCAAACTAAATTGCCGCTTTCGACCTTCCCCGAGCAGTGCCCCTATGCCCTACCTCTAGTCTTAGATGACAGTTGGTTACCAGAAGAACGGGCGTAAGTCAGCGTATCAGGCGCTTCCCACCCGCTGCGCGCGAGCCTGCAGATCCTCGACGCAGCGGCGCATCTGGATGGCCATCTGATCGGCACTTGCGTGGTAGCGCCGTCCGTGGCCAGGCAGAACCCACTCGAAGCGGTAGCGGGCCAGGGTTTCCATCGAGCGCACCAGTTCGCTGCGCGAGTACCAGCAGTAGTCCCAAAAGCCGACCAGCTGGTGGCGGTGCTCCGACCAGGCGAGGTGATCGCCGCTGAAGCAGAACTGCTCGCGCAGCAGCAGCACCGTATGCCCGGGGGTGTGACCGGGAACGGGCAAGATGGTGATTCCCGGGGCAAAGACGATCGGGTCCGCTCCCTCCAGAACGATTTCGACGTCGCGGGTGGAGGCGGTGAGGTCGTCCCGGTGCATGATCCGTTCGCAGCCGAAGTGTTCGCGCAAGCGGCGGTGGTCGGCTACATCGTCGCGGTGGGTGAGGTAGAGGTGGCGCACCCCTCCCAGCGTCTCCAGGCGCTTCACCAGCGGCGGGGCGAAGCGGGGCGAATCGACGAGGATATTGCCCTCGGGCCGGCGGATCAGATAACTTGCCGCTCCGTAGGACGATTCGGCGTGGTAGCCGCAGTAGTGCACTTCGTCTTCGATCGCAAGCGGAAAATCCGCCTGGGCCGCCTGGATGTCCGCCGGTTTGTGGACGGTGCCAATGGAAGCGGTGGGGCAGGCCAGAAGCGCGTGCAACGCCCGGCGTCGCTCGCTCTCGTTCGTAGGCTGGTGGTAGACCGCCGATTGCGCCCCGGCCTCGCGAAAAGTCTCGGGTGCCACCCAGCGGCAGGTGTCGCAGTCGATGCAGGTGCTGTCGACGTAAAATTCGCCCTCGGCGTTCTCTTTTCGACGCCTTTCAAGAGTCGCCATGGTGGGCCTCCTGAAAACTCCAGCATAGCTTTCGGTGAGCTGGGTCTAGGGGTGTGGCTCAAGCAGGCTCGCGGTCTTGTCGCACCAGCGCATCAGCGCCTCGCTGGTCTCCAGACCGTAGCTAATCACACTACGCCAGTAGATGGCGTCGGGCAGGTGGGTAAATTGTGTATCCACCACCTGCAGCAACGCGAGAAATTCGCCGTGCTGTTGCCTCTGGTGCCGGTGAAAGCGACGCAGGTGGGCCAGGCAATCCGCCGGGGTCATCTGCCGGCCGAAAAACAGTTTCAACAGCAGTTCGTTGCGCTCGGTGGCCGATTCGACCGGCTCCTGCAACCAACCGACCAATTGCTCCCGGCCACCGTCGGTGAGCGCGTACACGTAGCGATCCGGCTTGCCTTCCTGGCGCTCGACCGTCCGGGTGGCCAGACCCTCCTGCACCAGCTGCCGGAGGATGGGATAGATCTGGCCGTAACTTTCGCTCCAGAAATGCCCGATGCTCGCCGCGATTTTCTTGCGGATGTCGTAGCCCGACATCGGCTGCAGGCTCAATAGTCCTAAGATCGCATACTTGCTCTTGTTCTTACTGCCCATCGCTCCCGCGCCCGTCCTCCACTGCCGATGCGTCCTTTCCCATGGTCAGCTAGAGGCGGCCGGTTGACCAACCGCTTGCCTTTTTGTACTTTAGATATATATCTAGAAGATATAAGCAAAGGAGTGCAATTGTGCGGGCATTCGTGACGGGGGGAACCGGACTGTTGGGCAGCAACCTGGTGCGCCTGCTGGTGGAGCGGGGGCATGCGGTGCGGGTGTTGGCCCGCGATCCCGAGCGGGCGCGGCGGGTGCTGGGCGAGCTGCCGGTAGAAGTGGTCGCGGGCGATCTGGCCGAGGTGGACGGGTTTGCCGGTCACCTGGCCGGTTGTGATGTTCTCTTTCACGCGGCGGCCTACTTTCGGGAGTACTTTCAGCCGGGCGATCACTGGCGGCAGTTGGAACACCTCAACGTGCGCTCGACGGTCGCGTTGCTCAAGGCGGCCGAGCGCTGGGGCGTTCAAAAAGCGATTTACGTCAGTTCCTCAGGGGTGATCGGGCCAAGGCCGGACGGGCAGCCCGCCGACGAGTCGGACCTGCCGGGAGCGCTTGCCATCGACAATCTGTACTTTCGCAGCAAAGTGCTCGCCGAGGCGGAGGTGTACCGGTTTTTAGCCCATCACGACCTTTCGGTGACGCTCATCTTGCCGGGTTGGATGTTCGGTCCCGGCGACAGCGCCCCCACCGAGAGCGGCCAGTTGGTGCTCGACTTTCTAGAGGGCAAACTGCCGGGGGTGCTGGAGATTCCCGGTTCGGTGAGCATCGCCGACGCGCGCGACGTGGCCCTCGCCATGCTGCAGGCCGTGGAGCACGGTCGCAGTGGCGGGCGCTACATCGTCTCGGGCGAGAGTTACGACTTTGTGCAATTGATGGAGAGCCTCGCCCGGGTGAGCGGGAAGACCACCCCGGCCCTGCGCATTCCCTACAGCGCCGCTCTGGCGATCGCCTGGGTCTCGCAGAACTTTGCAAAGCTCAGTGGCGGCAAGACGGTGCTCACCACCAGCGGCCTGCGCACGCTGGCCGATTCGGTGCGCCTCGACAGCGGCAAAGCCCAGCGGGAACTGGGCTTTGTGGCCCGGCCGCTGGAGGAGACCCTGCGCGACGAGGTCGCTTGGTTCCGCACCCGGGGCAAAGTTGCGGCCGGCCGCTAGACGAAGCTGCGGTCGACATAGCACCAGCGCCAGTCTTCGCCGGGCTCGAAGGAGCGCACGATCGGGTGGCCGCTTTGCTGATAATGTCGCAATCGATGTACAGCATATTTTTCGAGGGCCTGGCATTGGAAGTTGTACTGCGAATCGCGCGGAGCGAGCATTGGAATCAATATGCATTCTTAATTTCGCGAATCCTCTTGACACTTGTTTTTTTTCGAATATAGTTTCGCTGTCTCTCGGTATACACTATCTTCAAGTGGGGACAACGGGATGAAGATTTCGAGAAGATTGGCCACATCATTCATTTTAATTGGGATGCCCCTGCTGCTATCCAGCAGGGCGGCTTCCCAAAGCAAACTGCAAATATATATCAAGAACATTAACGATGGAACGTACTCACCAGGCGACGCGTTTTCATTGCCGGGAGGAGGGTACGACCTTGTACTGAGTGGCAGTGCTTCTATTTTTGCCACTGTCTATGACACGGGTGGCGATGGCCATTACACCGGTGCCACAACACCAACTTATGGTAACCACTCGGTTTGGGGTCCTGTATCCAGTGGTATGTTCATGAACACAACCGCTATTCTTACTTGTTCCGGACAAACGTGCCCAGTGCCAAACTAAACTGATTGTTGCAATCGGCTAAAGTTGCATCAGTCAGAATCTTCGATCCTAACCTGTATTGACTTCGAGGTTCGAGAAAATGAAGAAATTTGCAGTTGCTTTGATTACCGCGGCCCTGAGTTTTCAAGCCATTGGGGCCAACGCTCAACCTAGAATTCCGACTAAAATCTTCGATACGGTCACCCGAACGTACAGTGAGGGATCCATTTTTATCACTGTCGGTAAAGAAGCGGAGCTTTACGACGAAAATGGACAACTGCTGGAAAAGCTGCCCTTTAAAAGAAGAGTCACTGTCGGAAAAGAAGGGCCTACAGTTTCAGACTACGTTGGGGAAAATTACGTACTCACCTTCGATGAAGTGCGCCCTTCCCTATCGACTGCAGCACACTACCCCGGCGCCCGAGAAAAACAAAAAAGTTGAATTCCGAGCCTTTTGCAAGGAGCGATGGAGTATGCTCCAAGTGCCGCTCTAGCTTGCTCCGCAGCTTTCAGAGCGGGAACTATTGACGGCTATCGGAGCGGATTCAGGACTCGGGAGCTAGCATGGTCAGGTTATTAGACGTTTCCTGCTACCAAAGCCGCCCTTTCACTAAAGTCGCCGTGCGGACATTCCTCAAAGCATGCGAAAGCAATCTTTGAGGAATGTCCGCACAGAGCAGCAGCTTTTTCTGTTCAGTTGTTCGCCTCTGCGTATTCTTGGGTGTCAAACCGAGCCCCATCACAGCTGCTTTTTGGTTCGCGGCTTGCCTGGTTGCAAGTCCAAGCATTGATGATTACAAGCTGCAGCTATACGAAGCTGCGGTCGATATAGCACCAGCGCCAGTCTTCGCCGGGTTCGAAGGAGCGGACGATCGGGTGGCCGGTATCCACAAAGTGGCGGGTGGCGTGTTTATTTTTGGATGAATCGCAGCAGCCGATGTGGCCGCAGCTCAGGCACTCGCGCAGATGCACCCACCGCTCGCCCATAGCGAGGCATTCCTCACAGCCGTTGGCGCTCGGGGTGACGGTGCGGATTTGATCGGTGTGCTTGCACTTGGCCATGGTTCCTCCCGACGGTGGCGACAGAGCGCCTATGCAAAATTGTGCCGTATGGCTGCGTGCGGCACCAGTGCGTAAGATGGGCGCAAAGCCAGCCGCTGGAGCGCCGGAATGTCCGCCTACGTAAAATCGCCGCAGAACATCGTGTATCCGAGTGGGGATGGCGAACCTGTGGCTGAGACTTTTGTGCATCTCTATGCCCTGCTGACCATTCTCGAAGTGCTCAAGCAGTACCTCGAAGGGCAGCAAGCCACGGTATTGGCCAACCAGTTTTTGTATTTTATCGAGGGCAATCCCCGTGCCCGGGTCGCCCCCGACGTGATGGTCATCATTGGCGTCGCCCCCGGCGGCCGGGACAACTACAAACTCTGGGAAGAAGGTGGGCAGGTACCCGCCGTCATCTTCGAGATCACTTCCAAGGGCACCCAGGAGAAGGACAAAGCGTTTAAGAAAATGCTCTACGAACAGCTCGGGGTGCACGAGTACTGGCTGTTCGACCCGAAGGGGGAGTGGATAGCGGGGCAATTGCAGGGGTACCGGCTGGTGCCGGTGGAGGTGGACGGCGAGCAAGAAGAACTCTACACCCCGATCGTCGACAGCCGGATTGTTCCGCTCGGGTTGCGCGTCGCAGTGGACGGGCAGTTACTCGCCTTTTTCCGCGAAGACACGGGAGCGAAGTTATTGTTGCCCTCGGAGCTGCATGCCGAGCTGAGGCGCACGGCGGCCTTACTTGAGCAGGAGCACGGACGGGCCGAACGGGAGCGGGAGCGGGCCGAACGGCTGGCGGAGTACCTGCGCCGCCAAGGAATCGACCCGGATTCGATCGCCTGAGAACAGCCCGCAAAAAACCGGCGCCGCATGGGGTGGCGCCGGGACAGGGAAAAGCGGAGACAAAAAACGCTCTAGAGCGGCCGGTAGGTGCGGTAGTTCATGCTCGGGAAGATGTTGTCGACCGTTTCGACTTTCTGCAGCCACTCGCTGTCGACCTTGCCCTGGTGGATCGCTTCAAACAGACGATTGAAACGCAGCAGGTGCGACCGGGTGCGGCGCACGGCGTAGGGGACCATGGTGCCGGTGCGCATGATGAAGGCCCAGTCGGAGGATTGGGCGAGCAGCACCTCGCGGGCCGCCTGGTTGAGCACGCGCCACTCCAGTTCGTCGGCCGGCTCGCGTCTGGCCAGGTCAATCATCCGCTCGGTGGCCTTGTGCAGGTGCGGGTAGACCCAGGCGTTGGTGTCGTTGAGCCAGAACTCGTGAAAACCCTTGGCTCCCCAGCTCGACTGGGCCGGATGGCAGACCTGCTGGGTCGGATTGGCGCGCAGGTAATCGGCCAGGTGGGTCATCTGGTAGGTGTTCTGGTCGTAGTAGGACTTGCGGAACAAATAGTTCAAAAACCACGGCCCCTCGTACCACCAGTGACCAAAGAGCTCGGCGTCGTAGGGGGAGACGACGATGGGCGGGCGGCCCATCACCCCGTGCAGGTACTCGATTTGCTGGCCGCGGTTGAACATGAAGTTGTTCGCGTGCTCGGCGGCTTTTTCGCGCGCCCAGTAGGGGTCGTAAAGTTCTTTGCCGCCCATGTCGCCCTGGCGGCTGGTGATCTTGTGGTATTTGATGCCGACGTTCTTGCGGGTGCCGTTGGGCTGGATGTAGGGCTTGATGTACTCGTATTCGGCCTCGTAGCCCAGGTCTTTGTAAAATTCGCGGTAGGACGGGTCGCCCGGGTAACCCACCTCCGAACTCCAGACTTGCTGGGACGATTCGTAGTCGCGGCCGAAGGCGGCCACGCCGGTGGTGGTAAAGATGGGAGCATAGGCGCCGTAGCGCGGCCGGGGCTTGGCGTAGAGCAGACCGTGGGCGTCGGTGAGAAAATAGCGCAAACCGACATCGGCCAGCATCCGCTCAAGCCCGGTGTAATAGGCGCACTCCGGCAGCCAGATCCCCTTCGGTTCGCAGCCAAAGCTTTCGCAATAGTGATCGAAAGCCGTCTTCAGTTGCGCCCAGACCGCCTGCGGGTACATCTGCATCAAGGGCAAATAGCCGTGGGTGGCGCCGCAGGTAATAATTTCGAGATTGCCCGAATCTTGGAACGGCTTGAAGGCACTCACCAGATCGCCGTCGTAGCGCGCCCAGGTGGAGCGGGCGGCGGCAAAAAATTCTTCGTAGTGGTGGGCCAGGTAGTTGAGGTGCCCGTGGGTTTTGGTGCGCTCCAGTTCCTTTTGGGTCAGCTGCTCCAGCTGTGTCAGGTGCAGCTCGAATTTTTCCTGCAGGTACGGATCGCGCAACATCGAGACCAGGGGCGGCGTCATCGACATGGTGAGCTTGAAGTCGATGCCGTCGGCGCGCAGGCCCTCGAACATGTTGATAAGCGGAATGTACGTCTCGGTGATGGCTTCGTAAAGCCACTCTTCCTCCAGGACGTAGTCGCTTTCCGGATGGCGCACGAAGGGCAGATGGGCGTGCAGAACAAGTGCCAGATAACCCAGGGGCATGGCGGAACCTCGAAGTAAATAGTCAAAAGTCGGCGGGTGGCCGGGGCGCGGTTCGCCGCGCCCCGGTGGGCGAAGCGCTTAGTACGCTTCGATTTTCATCTCGGTTTTGGTGTTGGTGTGGCGCAGGGGCGTCTGGCGCATAAAGCGCATCGTGATCGCCCGGCGCTGCTCGCCGTCCACCGCCACCGCCTCGATTGGGAAGTTCATCAGCCCGTCGGGGAAAGCGTACTGGAAGCGGAAGGTGCCGTCGGGGGCGAGATCAATACGCTGGCCGCCGATGGTGACCGAGGCGTCCGGTTCGGTGGCGCCGTAGATAATCAGCTCGGCGTCGGCCACCAGCCAGAAGCCGCGGGCGCGGCCGGGCGGCACCGAGGCGCCGGAGAAGAGGGCGCCGGAGAAGAGCGCTCCGGAGAACAAACCGAGCCCCGAAGGGGTGATAAACGAACTGATCGCCATCTCCGAGAGCGGCACCTGCTGGTGGGAGCCGAAGAGCGAGCCGGTCACCGCCGCTTCCATACCGCCCGCGTACTCGAAGAGCGCCTCGTGGGGCGTCAGGCCGTAGCCGCGAGTGAGGCCGCCGCCCTGCAGCGCCGGGGCTGCCGCGTAAGGAGGCACCAGCGTATAGACGGTTTTGCCCTTGAGGTCCATGTCGAAGGGAATGGTGACAAACCGGTCGTCGATCCAGTCGGATGGGTACATCGGCGGAATGCGCACCGAGGCCGAGCGCGCCGCCACCAGCCAGCGCCCCTCACCGGTGCGGTAGCCGATGTCGATCACAAAGTCACGGTCGCTGATCGGAATTGGAATGTACCACTCGCGGGCCAGTTCGTCGCAGGGAAATTCCTGGACGCTGTGGCTGTTGTAGCCGTTGAAGCTGACATCGGTGACGTCGTAAAGGCGCAATGAAAGCTGTTGGCCGCCCTGGCGGCGCAACTCCTCGCGGTGCTCGTTGGGCACATCCCAGTAGACGTAGGCCCACTGCGGGTCGCGGGGCAAAATCACAATGCGGCTCTCGCCGTAGCCTTCGGGGAGATCCCCGAGATCTGCGTCGATATCCGAGAGGTCTTCGATTTCCATCTCCGACGCGCCAACGCGAAACTTGCTGTCTTCCACTTCTGCCTGGGCCTCCAAACCGCGAGTACGTCTGCCTGTTTGTTGCTGCAATTGAGCTTCGTGAATCGCCTCCAGCAGTTCCGTCTTCGTCATGCGGCTGTAGCGCGAAACTTTGTACTGCTGGGCCACCGCCCGCAGCTGCCGGAGGGTCATCTCTTCGAGGGACCACTGCTCATTCGGGGACATAGCAAACTCCCTAGCTGCGCAAAACCGTCACTTGCAAGCGCGCAAGGGCTCCAGGAGGAACCGCTGACGGGGTGATCCCGATGGGGATCGAGGTTTGGTTCTATAGTGCCAGGCATTTGTACTTAGATCAAGTCCTTGATCCCGGCGGGGATCACAACCGGCCCTGCCGCTGGCGTAGGATGGATCCGTTCGCTTGTGTTTTCCTGCCCATGCCCTACCAGGAGATTTCCGTCGCCGAACTCCAGCGCAAACTCGCTTCGCAGGCCGAAGGCACCCAGTTTGTCGATGTGCGCGAACCGGAGGAATTAGAGCAATCCAGGCTCGACGGCTTCATCAACCTGCCGCTGAGCCACTACCAGGAATGGTCGATGCGCCTGGGCGAGATTCTCGACCCGCAAAAAGAGACGATCGTACTATGCCACCACGGCATGCGCTCCGCCGACATGTGCTCGTTTTTGTTGCGCCGCGGCTACGAGAACGTCAAGAATGTCCAGGGCGGCATCCACGCCTACTCGCTGTACGTCGACCCGAACGTGCCGCGCTATATGTAGGAGCCTGCCCTTGCCCGCCCCGCAAGCCCTCAGCCGCCGCGCCGCTCTTGTGGTTCCGCTCGAACCGGTGGCCACCTACATTCGTATCCACGGCTACGCGGCTTTTGTGGCGGCCGTCGAAGCGGCGCAGACTTTCGAAGCGCTCCCCGAAACACTCCAAACGCTGATCCTCGAAGCGGAGCGGCGGGCGGGGGCGCGGGTCGATCCGGAGACAGGCTTCTGGCGACCCTAAGAGGCCACGATCGGCGTCGGCACGGCCAAGTTGAGGCTGAAACGCTCGAAACGCAGTCCTACCAGCGGTTGGCGCAACTGCAGCAGATGATAGGGGCTCTCGTCGGGGGCCTCGGCGCGCATCTCGAAGCGCACCGCCGCCGCCCCACCCTCGAAATGGGCGGCCGTGCGCAAGAAGGTGTCGCTTTTGTAGGTGATCAAATTGAGCCCCCCAAATTGCAGCGGCACGCTCAGATCCTGCAGGGCGTCGCGCACCCCGGAGAGCCATTCGGGAAGATCGATGGTGTGTAAGGGCAGCGCCTCGGTGCAACTGGCCGTCACCAAAGCCGGCAAGTCGGGAGAGCGGCGGACGGCGAAATCGGCCCGGCCGGGCTGCCAGGTGTACTCGAAGGTGCGCAGCTGCTTGGGCAAACCCCACTGGAAGCGGCCGTTGCGCAACGACACTTCCGAATCGACGTCCATCGCCGCCACCCACTGCGAAATCACATCGCCCGAGCGCACCAGCGCCGGAGCGATCACCAGTTCGTTGTAGGGTCCAATGGGTGCCTCATCGTAGGCGATCAAGGCAACCATGCCCAGGGTGTAGCCGGGCCAGGTCTGCAAAATCTCCAGCCCGGCGGGCACGAAGGATCGCACGGCCTCCACCGGAAACTGGGCCAATTCGAGCGCCGCCTGTCCCCCTACCTGCCAGGGGGGCGTCACCAACTGGGGGTCGTCCATGGGCACATCGAGGCTCGGATCGCTCGGGGTGCCCGTGCCCGGCACGCCGATATCAGGCAGCGAAAGATTGCGCAGTCCCGAAAACAACTGATCGATCATGGTGACTTTACCTTGCGGCGGTACTTATCAGTTTAGCGGCTGGTAGGGAGCGCCAGAGCCTCGCGGGCGCGCTCAACCACGGCACCGAGGGCGCCGGGGGCAAAGGGGGAGACCAACCCGGCCGAGCGAACCAGTTCCTGGAAGGGTGCTTCACCCCCCCGGCGGCACAGCGCCACGTAATCGGCGAGTGCCCCTGCGTAATCGCTCTGGGCCTTGGCCCAGAACTGCAGCGCGCAGCAGCCTGCGAGGGTGTAGTCGATGTAATAAAAAGGCGATCCGTAGATGTGCCGCTGCAACTGCCAGCGCCCGCCCGTCACCGGGTAGGCCAGATCCCCGTAGTCGCGCCAGGGCAGATAGCGCCGCTCCATCTCCAGCCACATCTGTCTGCGCTCGGCCGGGGTCGCCTCCGGATGGGCATAGACCAAGTGCTGAAAGTGATCGACCGCCACGCCGTAGGGCAAAAACAGCAGCGACTCGGCGAGGTGAATGGTGCGGAAGCGCTCGGCCTCGGATCCGAAGAAGCGGTCCATATAGGGCCAGGTGAGAAATTCCAGACTCATCGAGTGGATTTCGCACGATTCGAGCGTCGGCCACAGGTAGTCGTAGACGGGAGTATCACGGCTTTGCCAGTTCTGGAAAGCGTGGCCCATCTCGTGGGTGAACACTTCGACGTCGTGCTTGGTGCCGTTGAAGTTGGCAAAGATAAACGGCAGCCCGTGGGTTGGAAAGCTCGTGCAAAAGCCGCCGCCGGCTTTGGCGGGGCGGTTTTTGAGATCGAGCAGATGGCAATTCACCAGGGTCTGGAAAAAATCTCCGAGCGGTTCGGCCATCGCGCCGAACATGGCGCGCGCCTGCTCAATCATCCAGTCGTGATCGCCCAGGGGAGCGGGATTGCCCTTCGGATCGAAGACCGGCTCGTCCCAGAAGTAGACCCGCTCGACTCCCAGATTTTGCGCCTGGCGGGACACCAGTTGCTCGGCCAGCGGCACCACGCTCTGAGCCACCTGGTCGCGGTAGCGGGCCACGTCCTGGGCGTCGTAGTCGATGCGCTGCATGCGCCGGTAGCCCAGAGCGATGTAATTGTCAAAACCCAGCTTGCGGGCCATGGCGTGGCGCAGGCGCACCAGTTCGTCAAAAATGCGGTCGAGGGCGCCCGCGTGCTGTTCAAAAAATTGCCAATTCACCCGCTGGGCGCGGTGACGCAGCTCGCGATCGGCGTGCTGGGTGTATTTGCCGATTCCTTCGAGGTTGAGGGTCTCCCCTTCGAAGTCGAGCTTGGCCGAGGCGAGTAGTTCGGTGTACTCGGCCGCCAGGCGCGCCTCGGCCACCAGATCCGCTTCGATGGCCGGGTCGAAGGTAGTGACATCCGCCTCCCATAGGGCGAAGGCTTGAAGGCCAATGTGCGCTTCAAAGTCCGCCCGGCGGGGATCGCCGAGCAGTTGCCGCTTTAGTTGCACCTCCAGGTCGGTCAATCTGGGCGACAGCTCGTCGCAGTAGTCGCGGGCCTGTTTGGACTCGGGGTTGGCGGTGTCCTGGCTGAAGCGCAGGTAGGCGAGGGCACTCCAGGAAGCGAGCCGCCGCCTGAGCGCGTCCCAACGGCCAAAGGCGCTTTGCCAATCGCTCTGGGAAAGCCCCCGGTGGATCTCGTCGTACTCGGAGGCCACCTGCTCGTAGGTCGGCACCTCGGTTTGAATGTCTGAAAAATCCACTGGCTCCGCCATCGCCGTCCTCCCTCAACCAGAAACTCCCTGATTTTCCTACCGTAGCTTTTCAGAGGTAGTGGGCGCAGGCGCCTGGGTGGGCGGAGTTTTGCTGGTCACCGGTTTGTAGAGCAGCAGGGTCGCCCCAAAAAACGCAAAGCTCACGAGCAGGCCCATCACCACGCCGATGGCGAGTTTCTTGCTGAGGGGCCGCTCTTCGTATTGGAGCAGATCGTCGAACCAGGCGGGGTTGCCGCGCGGCAGGCCGTCGTCGTCGGATGGCGAGGGGCGCATGGGGGTCTCCAGAAACGCACATTTCATCGTAGACCCGCTTTAGCGCCGCGGCGGCGCCCCCGCCTGCCGCATCGACAGACCGATGCGGCCTAAGGCTGTGTTCACCTCCAGCACGCGCACCCGGACAATTTGCCCGACTTTGACAACGGCCTTCGGATCGGCCACGAAGCGGTCGGCCAGTTGCGAGACGTGCACCAGTCCGTCCTGATGCACACCGATGTCGACAAAGGCGCCGAAGTTGGTGACGTTGGTGACCACTCCCTCCAGTTCCATACCGACGACCAGATCTTTGAGTGCGTTGACGCCCTCTTTGAAGGTGGCGTACTGGAAGGCGGCGCGCGGGTCGCGGCCGGGTTTTTCGAGTTCGGCCAGAATGTCGCGCAGCGTGGGCTCGCCGACGGTGGGACCGGCGTAGCGGTTTAGATCAGCCGACTGCAAGTGTTTGGGAATCTCGGCGATGCGGTCGAGGGGAATGCCCAGATCGCTCGCCATCGCCCGGACCACCGGATAGCTCTCCGGGTGGACTGCTGTGTTGTCGAGGGGGTTGTCGCCGTCGCGGATGCGCAGGAAACCGGCCGCCTGCTCGAAGGCTTTGGGGCCAAGCTTGGTGACCTTGAGCAGTGCGCGGCGGTTTTTATACGGGCCGTGGGTGTCGCGGTAGATCACGATGTTGTGGGCGACGGCAACCCCGATCCCCGCCACAAACGTCAGCAGTTCGGCCGAGGCGGTGTTGAGGTCGACTCCGACGTGGTTGACGCAGCTTTCGACCGTCTCATCGAGCTTGCGCTTGAGCAATTTTTGATCGACGTCGTGCTGGTACTGGCCGACGCCGATCGACTTGGGATCGATTTTGACCAGTTCGGCGAGCGGGTCTTGCAGCCGCCTGCCGATGCTGATTGCCCCGCGTACCGTCACGTCGAGGTCCGGAAATTCGGCGGCGGCCACTGCGCTCGCCGAATAAATCGACGCCCCCGCCTCGCTCACCATCACCTTGAGGGGCTGCGGATCGAGCGCAGCAATTACCTCACCCACAAAGGCGTCGGTCTCGCGGCCACCGGTGCCGTTGCCGACGGCAATCAGCCCGATGCGGTGGCGGGTGATCAGATCTTGCAGCACCCGCGCCGCCTGGGCGCGCTGGCCTGCCCCCTGGTGAGGAAAAATTGCCTGGTACTCGATAAAGGTGCCCGTGGGGCCGAGGACCGCCACTTTGCAGCCGGTGCGAAAACCCGGATCGATGGCCAAGGTCGGCAATCGGCCGGCGGGGCTCGCCAGGAGCAATTCGCGCAAGTTGGCCTCAAAAGTCTGAATCGAGGCGAGGTCGGCTTCTTGCTTTTTGAGGGCGCGCACTTCGCCGGTCAAAGCATTTTTGAACAACCGCTCGAAGGCGTCCTGGAGCATCTGCTGCCAGAAGCGGCGCAAGGCCGGCTCGCGGGTGCGGATTTCGCGCGCCTCGAGATAGTCGAGCACAGCGCGCTCGTCGAACTCCAGATCCAGCGCGATCACCCCTTCCGCCTCACCCCGAAACAGCGCGAGCAGATTGTGGGGAGCGACACTGCGCACCGCTATTCGGTAATCGCGGTACATCTCGAACTTGGTGGAGCCCGGCGGGAAGTCCGGCTTGATGCGGGCGGCGAAATGCCCGGATTTGAGCAGATATGCGCGCACCCAGGCGCGCAAAGGCGCCCGCTCGGCTGCCGCCTCCGCCAGAATGTCCGCAGCTCCCGCGAGGGCTTCCTCGGCGCTTGCCACCGCTTCGCCCACGTACTTTACCGCCTCAGCTTCCAGGTCGACCGCCGGAGCGTCGGGGCGATTGAGGGCGGCAAGCCGATCAGCGAGAGGCTCCAGCCCCTTCTCGCGCGCCGCGGCGGCGCGGGTGCGCCGTTTGGGCCGAAAGGGCAGGTAGAGATCCTCCAGTTCGCTCTTTGTTCCGCATTGAACGATGCGTTTTGTCAGCTCGTCGGTGAGCTTGTCCTGCTCGCCGATACTCGCGAGGATAACCGTCTTGCGCTCCTCCAGTTCACCCAGGTAAGCGTGCCGCTCGGCCAGTTCGCGCAGTTGCACCTCGTTCAGGCCGCCGGTGCGCTCCTTGCGGTAGCGGGCCACAAACGGGACTGTCGCTCCCTCGGCAAAGAGTTTGAGGGTGTTTTCCACCTGGGTCGGGGCGAGGGAGAATTCCCGCGCCAGCACTTGGACAAGATTCGAAGCCATGGAGCCGGATTATTGTGTCATGCTGTTTCTGCCCAGCCATTTTAGCCGTCCACCTTGCCGCCTCCCGCAGCATTGTGTACAATTGTCCTTAACAGCCAAGCAAGCAGGAAACTCCCTATGGTAGCGACACAGCCCAAGAACGGGATGCAGGCGGAGGCATCGGCGGTGCCCACCAACCCAGGGGTGACCGAGTTGTCCAAATCGCGCCAGCGCCAACCCCAAGAGAACAACACCGAAAAAGCGATCAAAGAGATCAAAAACCTGATCACCCTCAAGCTCAAGGTCCAGCAGGGCCGCAAGCAGGTGGCGGGGGTGCGCGAGGCGATCGGACGGCTCTTTTCCGATGAAGAACTGGCCGAGGCCGAAGCCCAGCAGTTGCTTGAGCAGATCGACGCGCTCGGCGATTACATCAAACTGCGCCAGCAGTACCGCCTGGCGCGCGAGAAAGCCCGTCCCGCCCTCGCGTTGCTCGAAGAAAGCGAGATCAGCGAAGACGAGATTCTCGAATTTAATTGAGGTCCGTTTCGCCGCCTGTGCCCGATTCGGCCATGGGCGGCCATAAATCACTCAGCGAACGCATCCAGCGGGTGAGCGCCTCGCGCAGCGCCAAAAATCCCCAGCCGTTCTTGGCGGAGATGAAGATCGCGAGGGGATATTCCTGCTCGGCGAAGGCGCGTACCTGGGAGCTGACCCGGTCGACTTTGTTGAAGACCAATAGTTGCGGTCCGGTGGCGATGGGCAGGCTTTCGAGGATGTGCTGCACCGCCTGGATATGGTTCATCCAGGCCGGGTTGGACAGATCGACCACGTGCAGCAGGGCGTCGGCCTCGGTGACTTCTTCGAGGGTGGCCCGAAAGGCGTCGATGAGCTGCGGCGGCAGATCGTGGACGAAGCCGACCGTGTCTGTGAGCAGCACCGCGTCGCCGGTGGGCAACTCCAGGCGGCGCGTGGTCGGATCGAGGGTGGCAAACAGTTGGTCCGCCACCAGGGTTCCGGCGCCGGTGAGGGCGTTGAGCAGGGTCGATTTGCCGGCGTTGGTATAGCCCACCAGGGCGAAGACGGGCACTTCCTTGCGCTGGCGGCGGGCGCGCATGCGGGCGCGGTGGGCCTGAAGGTCATCCACTTCGCCCTGCAATTTGGCGATCCGGCGGCGGATCACCCGCCGGTCGGTCTCCAGTTTTGTTTCACCGGGGCCGCGGGTGCCGATGCCGCCGCCCAAGCGCGAGAGGGCCTCGCCCTTGCCCGTCAGGCGCGGCATCAGATATTGCAACTGGGCCAGTTCCACCTGCAGCTTGCCCTCGTGGGAGCGGGCGCGGCGGGCAAAAATATCGAGAATCAGTTCGGTACGGTCCACCACGCGCACCCCCAGGGCGAGTTCCAGGTTGCGCGCCTGGCTGGAGGTCAGTTCGCGTCCGCAGACGACCAGATTGGCCCCCAGTTCCTGGACGCTCAGGGCTACTTCTTCGAGTTTGCCCCGACCGATCAAAGTCGAGGGGTCGGGCTGTTCACGGCGCTGGTAAAAGACTTTGAGTACCTCGCCGCCTGCACTGGTGACCAGTTGCACCAGTTCGGAGAGTTCTTCTTCCATGGCGCGCTGGCTGGTGCGCGTCGAGAAAAAGTCGATGAGCAGCACCCGCTCGCGGTCGCTCTCGACTACCCGCGCCGTCCACTCCCGGCGAAATTCGTCTTCGAGATCGCCTAGAAATTCGTCAAAGTCCTGGTTGCTCACCTGGCCCAGCGGTTGGGGCGTCGAGACTACCCACTTGGCGAGCGGGTCCGGCACCAGGTTGGCGATGTGCACGCGCTGGACAAAGCCGCTCAGCCCGCCGCCCTGGCGCCGATAGCCCTGGATGGCCACATCGAGAATCACCAGCGCGTCGAGCCGCTGCAGGGCAAGGGCGGTGAGATCGCCGCGGCTGGGGCCGTCGCCATCGAGGCGGGTCGCCACGCAGCGCAGGCCGCTCAGGCGCTCGGCACCCTGGCGCGGCAGTTCGTCCGGCGAAAATTGGGTTTCTTTGGGGGTGCCGACACCGACGCGCACCACCTGGCCTCTGCGGTTGGCGTAGACGCACAGGGGCGTCTCCAGCTCCGCACTCAGGGCGGCCAGCCGCTCAGCAAACTCAGGGCTCAAAAAGCGGTTCACGGGGAACGGCCGGCTGTACAGGCGGCTGAGTTGCCTTAGTTGGGCAGGCTTGAGACCTTTGTGCGGACCGTAGATTTTGTCTATGGCTGGTTCTCTGAAAGCGGTAATCGTGGAATCGATGGCCACATTATAACCACCTCACCGAGGCGATCCCCAGGGTATTGAGGTGTGTTGGTCGATATCGTTGATCGCGCAAAAATGCGGTCGCGCTACCGTCAATTTTTTAAGCCCGTCGTGGCGATGCCGCGCACCAGTTGGCGCTGGCCAAGGGCGAATAGCACGATCACCGGCAGCGAGCCAATCACCGTCGCCGCCATCAGCAGCGAAAAATCGGTGGCGAATGTCTCCTGGAAACGGCTGAGGGCCAACTGCACCGTGAGCAGATTGCCGGCCGGTGCGAATACCAGCGGCTTGAACAGGTCGTTCCACTCGGCAATGAAGGTGAATAGTCCTAAAGTCACCAGCGCCGGGCGCGACAGCGGCAGCAAAATTTCCCACAGCACCCGCAGGCGGCTCGCGCCGTCGATGTAGGCCGCTTCTTCGAGGGCAAGCGGTACGGTGAGGAAAAATTGCCTGAGCAAATAGATACCGTAGCCGTTGGCGGCGGTGGGCAAGACCAGCGCCCAGAAACTGTTGACCAGCCCCCCGGCCCTGAGCACCAGGAAGATCGGCACCACCAGCACCTGGTAAGGAATCACGATCGTGGCGATCACCAGCAGCAGCACGCCGCGCTTGCCGCGAAAATTGAGCCGGGCAAGGGCGTAACCCGCGAGGGCTGAAGTGAGCACCTGCAATAACGTCACCATCCCAGCCACCAGAGCCGTGAGGGCGAAGGCGAGCAAAAAATCGGCCTGCGCCCAGGCCGCACGGTAATTGCCGAAGTTCCAACGGCCGGGATCAAGGCTCGCCACCAACCCGCCCGGCTGCAGCGAGCTGACCACCACCAGGACCAGGGGCAGCAGAATGATCCCTGCCCCCACCACCACCGCCAGCCAGCCGAAAGTGCGCATAGCGATCTATTGAACCACCCGTCGATGGTGTCCGCTGCTTTGTACCTGCTTTGTAGTGACGTACCCGACGCTCATGCTTTGCATAGAGCGCGGGGCTTCCCGCCTAAATAGCTAACGGCCGCCGCCCGGCCTCCGGGGCGGTTGCTCCACTCCCAACCAGTCGAAGGTGTCGATAAGTTCGTCTTTGCTCACGGTGAAACGCCCGTCGTCTTTGCCGTCTCGGGGGCGGCCATTCGCACCTTTGGGTTCCTCGCGGCCCCAGGGATTTTGCATTTCTACCTGCCCATCTTCGTAGCCGACCACGGCGTAGGCGTGGTTGTCCGGCAGGACAATCCCGCCGTTTTGCTTTTCGTCCTCGTTGTCGCTGAGGCTGGCAAGGGCCAGCCGGTCGTCTTCGAGGGCCGATTCCAGAGCGCTTAGAGCCTCGGCTCGGTGTTCGCCGTCTAGAGTGATCGCAGTGGAATCGTTGCCGGTGACGGCGCGGATCGTGTTTTCGAAGTTGTTGCCGTCGCCGCTCAGGCCCGCCTGCAGGACGGCTTTTTCGTAGACCGCCTGCCAGTCGCCATTCTCGGCGCGGCCGAAGTAGGCGCGCTCGGCGTCGGTGAGGGGGGCTACCTTCTGCTCGCCGCTGCCGAGTTCGACGCTGAAGCTGCCGTCTGCGTTTTGCCCAAAGCGCTCCTGAACCGCCTCGGGATCTTGAGAAAGTTCGCCGATCAGGGCCGAGAGCGGATTGCAGGTGCCGGCGTTGCCCTGCTTGACATCGGCCGCCTCGATGGTGCCGTCGCCGGTAAAGAGCCCCTGGCTACGGGTTTGATCGCTGAGTCCTTCGATGTAGTTGTCGGTGCGCAGGAAGTAAGCTTCGGTGAGCTTGCGGTTCTCGTCGTCCTCGCCAAGCCGGGTGTAGGCGAGCAAATCCGCCTGGCTCATTCCTTTAGGGTCTTCCGACCACGGAAAGCGGCCGTCGTCGCTCAATGCGCCGATATTCCAGGTGTCGGCCTGCCCCTGCATCGAGCGCAACGTGCCCAGGGTTGCCGCATCCTGGCCCTCGATGCTCGGATCGCTCATCAGCTGGATGGTTTCGGTCTTTTCTACCAGGCCGTCGTCATCGAGATCCCAGTTGTCAAAGTTGCGGTAGGCGCCGTGGGCAAAGCTGTGCTGCTCGACGACGGGCACCTGCGACGGATCCGCTGCGGTGGTGGTTTCGTTTTGGGCTTGATCTGCCGCTGCGACCCGGTCCTGGGCCTGGGCGATAAACCAGTTGTTGCCCTGGGTGTCTTCGAGGGTGTCGCGACCATGCCCGGCGTGCAGGACATCGTCCCCTTCGCCGCCGGTAAGCTTGTCGTCGCCGTCGCCTCCGTCGATCGTGTCGTTGCCCTCGCCGGCGTCGATCGTGTCATTGCCCAGACCGCCGCGGATCAGATCGTCGCCCCGTTCGCCTGCAATGGTGTCGTCGCCGCCGCCCCCGTCGATCGTGTCATCGCCCCGGCCGCCGTCGATGGTCTCGTTGCCGTCGCCACCCTGGATCGTGTCGCTGCCATTGCCGGCTTCGATGGTAAGGTCGGCCTGGACCGCCGCGTCGATGGCGAAGGTATCTCCTCCGGCTCCTCCCCGGAGGGTGAGGTTGTCAGCTTCCTCGCCCAGGTACGATTTGCTGAAGCCGGATTGGGTCGAGACTGTGACGCCGTCGACTTGCCGCAAAATGCCCAGCCCCAGAAATCCGTCGTCGTAGTGGGCCTCGACGACAAGTTCGTCGCCGAAGCTTGCCCCCTGCACCGTGATATCGCCCTCGGCGTCGCGGGTCTCCCGAAAAAGCGTGTTGCCGTCGTCGTCCTGCTGTTCGCTGAGAATTTCCGGGGCCGCCTGCGGCCCCTCGGATTCGAGGCTCGCAAGCAGCTGCGGCTCCTCGGGTTCCGGTGCTTCGAGCGCCATCGCCGGCTCGTCCATTTCCCCAGGCGATGCATCTTCTTCGTGAAATTCTTCTTCTTCTTCGGGCATCTGCCGCTCCCTGACAACCGCCCGGCTACTAGGGTTTAAACCGGCGTGGGCAAGTTCCAGCGATCGAGCCAATCGTCGATCGCTGCCAAGAGCCGTTCGGAGTCGATACCGGCAAGCTCAGCGGCGATGGCCAGACCGCCCGCGCCTACCCCTTCTTTGACGTAGCCGCGCTCGTAAGCCTGCAAAGCCGGATGGCGGGAGTGCGAAAAGTCGAGCGCCGCGGCCAAAAGCGGCACCACCCCGATGCGCGCCGCCAACAGCGCCGCATCGGCGGTCGGATCGGCGGCCACCCAGCGGGTGGTACCCACCGCTATCTGCTCCGGCCGCCAGCCAAGCCCCGCCTCCGCCGCGAGGCGCTCGGCCACCGCCGCCACCGCAAGCATCTGTGTCCCTCCGGCAAGCAGCACCGGCACCCGGTGGCTCGCCGCGATTGCCATCCCGGCAATGGCCGGTTGGGCGGGGTCGCCCAGGGCGGCAAGAATCGCCAGGGCAGAGGCATCGATTGGCAAATCGGCTTTTTGAAGGGCCAAGTCCACCAGCGCCCCCTTTTGGGTGTGGTTGCAGCGGGGATGGGAACTGCTCACCAGCCCGTCGGCGGCATGACCCAGGGCGCGCAGCACCGCGAGCGCCGTCGTCGTCCCGCCGGCCACGCACTCGCCGATGGCCAGGTAGCCGCCCTCGTCCGCAAGCCGCTCGCCCCAGGCGAGACCCTGAGAAAATAAGTGAGCGACCGTATCGGGTGCCAGGGCTCGGCCGGTGCTCAGGCAGCGGGCCGGTGAGCCGCCCAGGTGGACCGCATCTTTGCAGGTCTCGGGCAGTCCGGCGTCGAATACCCGTACCGGCAGTCCCAACAGTTCCACCACCGCGCGGCTAATCACCACCGGCGAAGGGTACCCTTCCGGGGCACTGGGCAGGCGCGCCGAGCGGCCCGCCAGCAGCACCTCGCCGTCGCCCAAGGCAGTAAAGCGGCGGGCCTCAGGTGTCAGGCCCGCCGCCGAGATGCCCGGAATCAAAGCGGTCTCCGTAAAACCCAGCACGCAGGCAAACTGCGGACGAATCCCCGTCAGGCGCTCCGTCCACCGCCGTCCCCGCTCGGGATCAAAACAGTAAATGACCATGGGCAAAATTCTGGCACCGATCGGCCGACGTGGGCACGCCGCACCCACGTCCGACGGCAACCCCTCCCCAGTTGCTCGTGGGCACCCGATCAACATCAGGGTCCTCTTGCGGCCGGTTTAGCCACCGGGGCAGGGTTGGGGCTGACCACCACGGTGGTGAAGGCCTCCGGCTGCAGCAGGCGGTTGGCCACCCGGCGGATGTCTTCGACTTTGAGCGCTTCTAAAGAACGCACGAAGCGGGTGGGGTAGTCGCGGCCGAGGCCGTAGATGGCTTCTTCGAGCAGCAGATTGGCCACCCCGGCGTTGTCGGTGAGGGCCAGCGGAAAGCGATCGATAAGCGAGCGGCGGGCGCGCTCCAGTTCGGCCCCAGTGGGGCCGTCTTTGCGAAAGCTGGCCAATTCTTCGTTCACGGCGGCCACCGCCCGCTCGACGTTGGCCGGGTTGGTCTGCATCTGGATGGTAAAGGGGCCGGCGAGTTCGCCGGGGGCGTAGCGGGAGTAGACGCCGTAGGTGAGGCCCAACTGGTCGCGCACGCGGGCGCCGAGGCGGCTCGAAAGCGTGTTGCCCCCGAGGATGTCGTTCATCACCAGCACCGCGTAATAGTCCGGGTCGGTGCGGGCGATGCCGACACCGCCCAGGATCACTTGCGCTTCGCGCTTGCCGGGCAGGACCACCGCCTCGCGGCGCAAGGCCGGGGTGACCGGGGCGGCCTTCAACTCGGGCGCCGGTCCTTCGACTTTCCAGTCGCCAAAATGGGTGCGCACCTGCTCAATAACCCGCTGCGGATCGACGTCGCCCACCACCGTCAAAATAAAGTCCTGGGGCCGGTAAAAGCGGCGGTGAAAATCGAGCAGATCCGCGCGGGTGATCGCCTTGAGCGAAGCTTCGGTGATCTGGGTGTGAAACGGGTGCGCCGGCGGGTACAGCAGCGAGTAAAACGTGCGCTGGGCCACCCCCGCCGGGCTGTCCAGGGTGTTGGCAAGGCTGGTGAGGTACTGGGCGCGCACGCGCTCGAATTCTTTTTCAGGAAAGACGGGGTTGCGCACCACATCGGCGCCCAGCGCCATCAGCAGGTCGAGATCTTCAGCGAGGGCCGCAGCTTGCATCAGGGTGTTCTCGCGGCGGGCCTGGAAACCCAGGCGGATACCCTGATCCTCCAGCAACATCGCCAATTCGTCGGCGCTGCGGGTGCGGGTGCCCTCGTCTAAGAGCGCGCTCACCATACCGGCGATCCCGGCGCGCTCGGGATTTTCGAAGGCCGAACCCGCCTGGAAGCGGCCCAACACCGACACGGTGGGCGCACTCGGGTTGCGCAGCACCTGCACGCGGATGCCGTTGGGCAAAGTCGCCTCCACCGGCCGCGGCTCACGCACCGGACCGGATTTACCCAGGGCGGGCAGGTAGCGGCTCACTGCGTCAAAATCCACCGGCTGGCCGCTCGCGTAGGAGGTGACTTGGGTGGTCTCGGGCGTGCCTTGAGGAGCGGCAGCCGCACCGTCGGTGGGGATGAACACCCCGACGGTGCGGTTGGTGGGCTCGAAGTACTTCTGCAGCACCCGCTGAATATCCTTGGAAGTCACCCGGTCGATCTGCTGCAAGTAGGTATCCAGTTTGCGGTAATCGCCGAAGGTGGTCTGAAAGGAACCGAGCAGGTTTGCCTGGGCTTCGATCGAATCTTTGCCCAACAGCAGGCTGACGCGCACCTGCTCGCGGGCGCGGGCCAGTTCCGCCGCAGTGACGCCTTGGCTGCGGACCTCGGCGAGGGTGGCATCGAGGGCTTTGAGTACAGTTTCAGGATCCTGGCGGGGGGTGATGCTGAAGCTGTACCAGCCGGGGTCCCTTTGGGTCGACTGGCTGCCCCCGGCCCCGGTGGCAAGGCCCGTCTCGACGAGCGCTTTAAAGAGCCGGCCGCTGCGGCCGTTGGTGAGAATCGTGTCGAGCACGTCGATTGCCGGCACGTCGGGATCGTTCGCGGCGGGGGTGCGGTAGAGCACCTGCAGGGCGGGCACCCGGCCGGGACGGCGCAACTCGACGCGCTGCTCGGCGCTCTGGGGCGGCTCGACCGGGGGCACCAGCGGCTTGAAACCGGCTATCGGTTCAATCGGCCCAAAGTGGCGGCGCACCTTTTCAAGCAGCCGGGCGGTCTCAAAATCGCCCACAACGATGAGCGTGGCGTTGTTGGGACCGTAGTGGCGGCGGTAAAAATCGCGCACCTGATCGACCGTGAACGCCTCGACGTCTTTGCGCTCGCCAATGGGTGTGATGCGGTAGGGATGACGATTAAAAGCCTTGGCGAGCACCATTTCGTTCAGTACTGAGCGGGGATTGTTCTGGCGGCCGTCCAGTTCGGAGAGCACGACGGTCTTTTCGCCGGCGAGCGACGGGGCGTCGATCACCGCGCCGCGCATGCGGTCGGCCTCCAGTTGCAACAGCGCCTCCAGCTTGTCCGAACCGGCGGTGGCGTAGTAGGCGGTCTGATCGAAACTGGTAAATGCGTTGGCATCCGCCCCCAAGGCGTTGAACAGCCGACCGAACTGCACCGGGCGGGCTTTGGTGCCTTTGAACATCAAGTGCTCCAGTTGGTGGGCCAGACCCGTGCCGCCGGGCGCCTCGTCGCGCGATCCGACACCGTACCAGACTTGCACGGTGACGGCGGGGCTGGTGCGGATTTCTTTGGTAAGTACCCGCAGACCGTTGGGCAAGATCGTCTGCTGCACCTCGGCGGCGAGGGCGGGCGCTGCCGCCCACAACACCAGAAGCACACACCAGAACCAGGGAATTGTTTGCATCGTCGCCATCGCGCGCAAGCCTGAGCTAAGATGGCGCCCGATTTCGCGATGTTCCCCGTTCGCTGCAGGTGGGTCCGTGAAGCACAGCCTGATCATCTGGTTTGCCGGTTTTCTTCTGTGGGTTTCACCCGCAGTGTACGCGCACTCCGTACCACGCACCGAGGATGGCACAACCCCTGTCCGCCTTGCCCAGGTGGACAGGGGGCGCTACGAAGCGCAGCAGCGCTTCAACGAGGCCGGCGCCAAGGCCGACCGGGGCGATTACGCCGGAGCGATCGCCGACTATAACGAGGCGATTCGCCTCTATCCGCAGTACTACCAGGCCCTGGGCAAACGCGCCGACACCCGCTTGAAGATTGAGGACCTGCAGGGTGCCGTCGCCGACTACAAAGCGATGCTGCGCGTCTACCCCAACGACATCGGGGTCTACCACAACCTGGCCAAAGCCTATTTCAAACTCAAAAACTACCCCGATACGGTCATCTATACCGGCGAAGCGCTCAACCGCAACCCCGGCATGATCGACGTGCGTCAGCTGCGCGCCCGGGCGCTGGTCAGGCAGGGGGAATTTGCCCGCGCCGTGGCCGATTACAACGAAATTCTCCAGAACCAGCCGGAGGAAGCGGCGGTGCTTGCCGATCGCGCCCGGGCCTACCAGCGCCTGGGAGATTATCCCCGGGCGTTCGACGATTTCAACGCGGCCCTGCAACTCAACCCGAAGCTTGCGGACGTCTATGCCTACCGCGCCGCGATGCGCCTCGATCAGGGGTCGAATCTGGCGGCCCTTGAAGATGGCGACCAGGCCATCAAGCAGGGGGAAAAAACCGCGTTGATCTACTTCGTCCAGGGCAACGCCCGCTTCAACCTCGGCCAGGCTGCCCAGGCGGAAGCAGCCTACCGCGAGGGCGAGGCGTCACCCTTTGGCCAAGCGGCGGATCCCGACGATTTCGATTACAAACTGCGCGCCGACGCCCGGCTCAATCAAAAGCGCTACAAAGAAGCCCTGGCCGATTACACCGAGGCGCTCAAGCTCAACCCCAGCTACCCCGAGGCTTACTTTAAGCGCGGCAGCTTGCGGGTGACCATCGAAGATCGCGCCGGAGCGATTAGCGACCTGCGCCAGGCCCGGCAATTATTCACCGGCCGTGGCGACACCCTCAACGCCAAGCGGGCCGAGACGCTGCTGGTGAAGCTGCAGGCGGCACCCACCTCCTAGTCGCCCGCGGTGCCACAATTGAACTGCTCCCATCGACAGTCAGGATGAGCCACGCTTACCCCCGGGATCTGGCTTCCTTCGTGCTCAAGCACTGGAGCCGCGGCGAGGCGCAAGCCGCCGAGCAGACCCCGCTGCCGCCTTTGAATGTGCTCGAAGAAATCCTTTCGACGAGTTATCAGGCCAGTTTGCTGGTCGATGAGCAGCGCCCCGTCACCTTCCGGCTGATCTTTTGCGAACCGGTCGATTTGCCGTCGGGGGACGGTCCGCCCCAGGGGTTGCACCGCCTGCTGTTCGACGAATTGCAACCGTTTACCCCCCACGATCTGCGGCGGCTCTCGCCCGCAGCCACCTTCGACCGCTCGCTCATCGGCGTTTGCCTGGACGGCGAAGGCGAACTGAAAATCTGGGGTATTGCCCACTCGGGTCTGCGCTGGCTGCGGCCGATGCGCGGCGGGCGCGCCCCCGGCAGGCCGCTGCCCCCCGCCCTGGTAGTCTGCACCAGCGGGCGGGGACGCCTCGAGGTGTGCAGGGGCTCCGCCGCCATCGCCCAGCTCAACGAGGGCCGCTTGCTCTCGGCGGCAACAAACGTCTTCGACTCGCTCTGGCTGCCGGCCGGTTTTACCGAGGTCAGAAGCGAACTGATTGCGCAGCACAGCGAGGCGCGCGAGCGCTCAGGCGAACCCTGGGCCACCCTGGACGGCCGGACTATCCAGTCGCTCGGCCAGAATATCGTCAAGCGCATCATCGCCACGATCCGCACCCGCCACCACGGCGGCATGATTATCTTTGTCGATCCCGAGCGCGCCCAGACGCTTACCCAGAAAAACCCCTATCTAAGTTTCAAGTACGGCTTCAAGCCGGAGGAGCCGCGGGCACGCTTTCGCACGCTGCTGCTGAAGATCATGAACGCCCTTGCCGCCCTCAACTGCGGCAGCGAACGGCCGGTGGGCTGGCGCGAGTACGAGCAGAGTAACAACCCGCTTTTGGCCACCCTCGACGAGGCGCTCTTCGAGACCGCCCACTTCGTGGCGGACCTGGCCGCCGTCGACGGGGCGGTGGTGGTGACCCGGCGCTTCGAGCTGTTGGGCTTCGGTGGGTTTATCGCCTGCGACAATGTCGATGTGCGGGTGGTGGCACGCGCCCTCGATCTCGAAGGCGAGCAGGTGAGTTTCGAATCGACCGCGAGCGTCGGTACCCGCCACCGCTCCGCCTACCGCCTGTGCCACCAGTTGCACGACGCGATGACCATCGTCGTCTCCCAGGACGGCAATGTACGCTTCGTGCGCTGGAACGACGGCTTTGTCACCTGCTGGTCGCAGCAGACGTTGCTCGAACTCAACGAATTTTGAGAACCGTCCCGGCCGGGTTAGCCTAAGAACGTTCCCGACTCCAGCGCGCGGTGTCTCGAGTTCTCCAGCCCCTGCGCACCGGTTTTGCCAACCATCCGCTGTGGCGGCTTTTGGCCTATGGCCGGACCTACCGCACCCGCTTCCGGCAGGCGGCCGGCTGCTCGGTGCTCAACAAAATTTTTGATCTCGCCCCGCCTGTGCTCATCGGCGCGGCGGTGGACGCGGTGGTCGAGCAGCAAAATTCGTGGCTGGCCCGCCTTGGGGTTGCCGACGTCTTCGGCCAACTGGCGCTGCTGTCGGCCCTCAGTGCCGCAATCTGGGCGCTCGAATCGCTCTTTGAGTACTTCTACGGCAGGTTGTGGCGCAACCTTGCCCAGGACATCGAGCACGAAATGCGCCTAGACGCCTACGCTCACCTGCAGCAGCTCGAACTTGCCTACTTCGAGGAGCGCAGCACCGGCGGGCTGCTGGCCGTCTTGAACGACGACATCAACCAGTTGGAACGCTTTTTGGACAGCGGCGCCAACGAAGTGCTGCAGGTGGTGACCACGGTCTTGGTCATCGGCGGCGTCTTTTTCTATCTCGCCCCAGCGATCGCCTGGCTGGCGATGCTGCCGATGCCGTTTATTCTCTGGGGATCGATCGCCTTTCAGAGACTGCTTGCCCCCTACTACGCCGAGGTGCGCGAAAAAGTCAGCCTGCTGAGCGCCCGCCTCGCCAACAATCTGGGCGGGATCACGACAATCAAAAGCTTTGCAAGCGAAGCGTTCGAGCTCGAACGCCTGCGCGCCGACAGCGACGCCTACCGCCAGAGCAACCGTCGCGCCATCGCCGTGAGCGCCGCCTTCGTACCGCTTATCCGGATTTTGATCTTGATTGGGTTTGTGGCCACGCTGCTGTTCGGCGGGATGGCGGTGGCGGCGGGCAGCCTTTCGGTCGGCAACTACAGCGTGCTGGTGTATCTGATCCAGCGGCTGCTCTGGCCGCTGACGCGCCTGGGCCAGACGCTGGATCTTTACCAGCGGGCGATGGCCTCGACCGCCCGGGTGCTCGACTTGCTCGACACTCCCATTGCTGTCCACGGCGGGAACCAACCGCTCCCCGCCGCCGCGGCGCGCGGCGCGATTGTGCTTGCCGGGGTGAACTTTGCCTACCGGAGCCGCAAGCCGGTGTTGGAGAATTTTTCCCTGGCGATCCCCGCCGGGAAGACGACGGCCATCGTCGGTCCCACCGGCTCCGGCAAGAGCACGCTGGTCAAACTGCTGCTGCGGCTGTACGAACCCACGGCCGGGGCGATCACCCTGGACGGACGCCCCCTGGGCGATATCGCCCCGGCCGATCTGAGGCGGGCGGTGGGCCTGGTGAGCCAGGAGGTGTTTCTCTTTCCCGGAACGGTGCGCGAGAACATTGCCTACGGCAGCTTTGACGCCTCGCCCGAGCAAGTCGTCGCGGCGGCCAGGGCGGCGGAGGCCCACGGATTTATCGGCGAGCTGCCCCAGGGATACGACACGGTCGTGGGCGAGCGCGGCCAGAAACTCTCCGGCGGACAGCGCCAGCGCCTCGCCCTGGCGCGCGCCATCCTCAAAGACCCGCCGATTCTCATCCTCGATGAAGCCACCTCCGCCATCGACAACGAGACGGAGGCGGCCATCCAGCGCTCGCTGGAGCGCATCACCCGGGGGCGCACGACGATCGTGATCGCCCACCGCCTCTCGACCGTCCGAACCGCCGATTGCATCCACGTCATCGACCGCGGGCGCCTCGTCGAGCACGGTCGCCACGACGACTTGCTCCGCCAAAGTGGTCTGTATGCGGCGCTGTGGCGGGTGCAGACCGGCGAGCGATCCCCCTAGGGCGTCTCCCCTGCATCCAGCCCGGCCCCGGCAAGCGTATTGTAGGGGTGGTGCACGGAGCTGCCCTTGAAGACGTTCTGCCTGCTGAGCATCGGACAGAGGGGGGTGGGCAAAACCGTCTTTCTGGCCGGCAGCTACGCCGAGTGGCGGCAGACTCAGGAGGCACGGCCCGCCGCCTGGTTCGACTGCGACGACCAGACCTCCCGCCGCCACCTGGAGCAGGTGCTCGCCTACATCGGGCGCACCGGCCACTATCCGCCCGCGACCATCAAGGTCACCGATTTTCACTTTCACCTGCGCGTGCGCCACTGGAGCGGCCAGAAGACCCTCTGTCACTTCGACTGGCAGGATATCCCGGGCGAGCTGTGCGAGCAGCCCGACGGCCGCCTGCGCGCCATGGTGCTCAATTCCCACGGCTGCTGCGTTTTTCTCGATGCCCTGGCGTTGTACAACCGCGACGACTACGCGGACCGGCTGCAAACCATCCTGGAAATGGTCAAATCGATCGCGCTGCTCGCGGCCGAGGCGGGCTTGCCCTACGCCTTCGCCATTGTTCTCACCAAGTGCGACTTGCTCGCCGCGGGGGGCGGCGGCCGCGGCCGACTGATCGCCCGCCTTGCCCCGATGACCGGTTGGCTGGCCGCCCGCCGCATCGACTGCCGTCTTTTTTTCGTCGGCATGCCCTTGGTCCGGGAGGCCCAGCGGGTCGTTCTGCGGCCGGTGGGCGCGACCGAGACGCTCGTCTGGCTGGTGGGACGCATCGTGGATCTGCACAGTCCGGCCGGCCGGACGCCCTGGGCAGCGGCCCTGCGCACCTGGGTGCGCAGCTTGCGCGGCGAGCGCCCCCCCCCGGAGCCCGGTATCTTGGGTCGCCTGGCCCAGCGGCATCCGCCCCCGCCCTCGGCCGGGGACGGCATCGAACCTTCCCCACCGGAGAGCGCCGGAGGCAGTTGATGGAGCTGCAGCGTCCCTTTCGCCGCTACCGCTGCTCGGTGCAACGCGGCCTCGACCGCTGGCCGCAGCCGGGAAATATCCTGCTGAATGTACCGGAACTGGGGCCGGGCAGCCGCTGGTTCGTCTGTCCGCGCTGTGAGCACAAGTGGTCCCTCACCCCCGAGGACATCCTCGCGGGCACCGACGAAGCACCGACGCTGCTGGGAGAAGCCGTCTGCCCCGCCTGCGGCGCCCATTACCACATCGAGCAGGGGCGCATTCGCCCACTGCCCGACATCGAACTGCGCCGTTAAGGAATCCTCACAAAATGTGTAATTTGCTACAAAGTACTTGTTTTTGAGTAGAATTGGAGTGGTGATAGATGGGTAGGCGCAGATGAAACTTTGGGGAAAAAGCGAAGGCACACGCATCAGCCACTTTCGCCGGTTGCAGTTAGAAAACTGGAAACGGCAGCTCGATGGGCGCATCGTCAGAGCGCAACAGAGCGGCGACAAACGGTTGCTGACGGCGCTGCAATCTGAGCAGCAATATCTAGAGCGCTGCTGGTAGCGGTAGGCGTTCAGCTCTTAAGACCTATAACGGCCGAGGAATCGATTCCTCGGCCGTTTTGATGAGCGGTGCCGTCGATAAAAAGCGGCTCCCTGAGCCAGGAAGCCGCAACGGCTGAGTGGAAGACCGCGGTGGGGAAGTCGCGAAGCTTTTTATTCGCGAATAACATTCTCGGGGCTGGTCGCGTCGGAGGGATTGGGCTTGTTGGGCCAGCGCTTTTGATCCGGCGTCAGGTCCGGCACGACGTCGGGCTTTTTCGCGGCTTCCCAGCCGGGCGGACGCTTGGAGTTGTACCAGGCGATTGAGCCGAAGGTAACCGCAACGATAAATCCGACAACCAACAAAACGATGGGCAAACTTTCCATAACCGAAGATTCCGTTTTGACACTGCCACGTTATCAACGTGGGAGCTGACATTCATCAATCTACTGACAGAACGTGATAGAACGGTCGCTAGCCCGCAGGACTGAGAAGGACAGATGTGCCGCAATGGCGTACATTGAATCCCAGAGGGGCCAATCGGAGACAACCGGCCATGGGTGTTCGCCGCCGATTTATTCTGGGGGGTGTGGCCGTTGCCGCTTTTGGAAGTTTTGCAGCGCAGGCCGCCGATCCTCCTCGAGCATTGCCTTTGGTAGTGTTGCCGGAGGCTGTTCTTTTTCCGGGGCAGCCGCTCACCTTGAGCATCGTCCAGCCCCGCGACCGCAAGATGATGGGCGCGGTACTCAACGGCGACGGACGGCTGGGGGTCGTGCTTAAAACCAACGACAAACCCGCCGCGATCGGTTGCACGGCCGATATTCTCTACATCGAGCAGCTCGGTGGCGGCGGTTTTAATATGCTTACCCAGGGCGGGCGGCGCTTCCGGGTCGGCTCCTATACCCAGCGCGAGCCGTTTTTGCTGGCGGCGGTCGATTGGCTTGCCGAGGGACCGTCCGGCAAAGAGTTGGAGCCGCTGGTTATCGAGACTAAGCAACTGCTCCAGGACGTGGTGGGCCTCTCGAGCGAAGCGCTCAAGCGCACGGTGGACCTACCCAGACTGCCGAGCGAACCCAGGGAATTTTCTTATTGGATGGCTAGTCGCTTCTACGGCGCTCCGAGGACGCAACAGATGCTTCTGGAGATCCCCGATACGGCGGAGCGGCTGCAAAAAGCCAAAGCAATCCTGCTCAATACCCGCCAGGAATTGATCGCGAGCCTGCAGCGGCAAAGCGGCCGTACCCGTGCCGCCGACACGCCCACCCCCGGCGAAGCCAAAATCGCCCTAGGCGGCAGCGATCCGATCTCCTTTTCGATGCTCATCGGCAGTGACTTCCTGCAGGGGGTTGTGCTCAGCGACCGGCTGTTGCTCACCCGCCGCAAAGGTGGTGCCGCCGAGGTCGGTACGCAGATCCGGCTCACCCCTGCCCAGCAGCAGCAATTTTTCAAGCTCTGGATCGCTTTTGTCAAGGATGTCGAAGCGGGTGCCTACGCCCGGGCGGACAAAAAACCCGCCCAACCGTTGCCTCTCAACGGCTGGCTGAGAGAAGTGATCTTTGCGAGCAGCACCCCGGACCGGGCCGAACTGCTCGCCGCTCTCCAGAAAACCCAACCCTGAATCAGCCTCTTTCTTGGGAGGGACAGCCACAGCCGCACTTCCCACCTGGGGAAGACGAAGCTCGCGCCACCCGAATGGGATGATATCGGGGTGTGCATTACAGTTCCAAACCGATGACCAACCCGCAGCCCGCCCCCTTGCCCCTCTGGCAGAAAGGGCTCGACTTACTCAAAGAAACCGGCCAGGAGTGGTCGAATGACAAGGTGCCGCGTCTGGCGGCAGCCCTTGCATACTACACATTCTTTTCGCTGGCACCGCTGTTGGTGGTGGTGATCGCCGTCGCCGGGTTTTTTCTGGGTCCAGATGCGGTGCGCGGTCAGCTCGACAACCAGATTGCCGGTCTGGTAGGCCAGCAGAGCGCGTCGGCCATCCAGGAACTGGTCAAAAGCGCCTACCATCCCGCCTCGGGGTTCACCGCCACCGCCATCGCCCTTGGCGCCATCCTCTTCGGCGTCTCGGGGCTGTTCGGCGAGTTGCAAGACGCCCTCAACACTATCTGGGGCGTGGCGCCCAAGCCCGACCGCAGCTGGGTGGAGGTGGTCAAGCAGCGCTTCGTCTCCTTTTCGATGGTCTTCGGGATCGCTTTTTTGATGTTGGTGTCGCTGGTCGTCAGCGCCGTCGTCAGTGCCGTCACCGGCTACTTCGGCGCCTTGCTGCCGATGCCCGGCTTCGTGCCGGGATTGGTGGACGTGCTGGTTTCAGTTGCGATCACGACGCTCTTATTCGCGATGATTTACAAGGTGCTCCCGGATGTCAAAATTGCCTGGCAGGACGTCGCCATTGGTGCTGCGATGACGGCGATCCTGTTCGTACTGGGCAAGTCGCTCATCGGGCTTTACCTGGGCCAGAGCAGCTTCGGCTCCAGCTACGGGGCGGCGGGCTCGCTGGTGGTCGTGCTGGTGTGGGTCTATTACACAGTCCAAATTCTTTTTTTCGGGGCCGAATTTACCAAGGTCTTTGCCAAGAAGTACGGCTCGCAGATTGTACCTTCCGACAATGCCATGCCCATCGAGCAAAGCGTGCTCGCCCGCCAGGGCATCGGCCCGAGCCAGTACTCCCAGGCAGTCGAAGCGCCCGCCGAGCCGGCGGCCCTGCCTGCTTTGCAGGCCGTCGGTGCTGAGGCGAGGCTCGGCCCAGACGCACGACATTCTGCAGGCCGACCGGAACCTACCAACCCACTCAAGCGTGCTGCCGCGTTCGTCTTAAGCTTCCTCGTGCTCACAAGGCTTCGGAAATAGCTCGAGTTTCAGCCTTGCTGTTCATGTAATGGCTCTGTTGATCGATATGTGAGCAGCACCGGACGATGGTGGGGCTTCAAAGCTTGGCCCAAGGGGTTGGCTGCAGGCATACTAAGCTCAGAACAACGTCAGCACCAGCGGTTGCTCCGGCCGGGCGTAGCCGGCACTTTCAGGGGGCAACTGGCGTGGATTGGACAGATCGCACTGGGATCGGTAGCCGCAGCGCCGACAGTGGCTGCCGGGTTTGGGCTCCCAGTCGCCGCCGTCCAATAAATTGGCCACCAGCCGCTGGGCCTTCTCCAGGGCGTAGCGCTGGTGATGGGGCTGGACGGCAAAAGTGAGCTTCTCGCCGCTCAACAAGTAGTAATGGCTCACCGTGCGCAACGCCTGTCCGTACTGGGCGCCGATGCCCAGGATGTAGCACGACAGCTGCAAATCCGCCTCCAACTGGCTCAGCGAGCGTACTTGGCGGGCAGTCTTGAATTCCACCAGATCGATACCCGCTACCCCTCGGCGGTCGGGCTCGCCCCACAAAAGCAGGTCGTAGCGCGATTCGAACTGCACATCCACCCGATCGAGCACCAGGCTGTGGCGCAGCCGACCTTCGCTGGCAAAGGGCCTGGGCGGTTCCGGCCGGCGCACTTCCTGCAGGTAATAACTTTCGAGGGCATGCCAGCCGCTCGTCTGCTCCGGCTTCTCCAACTCGCCGCCCCCCTGGCGCCACAACCGCTCCAGGTGACCCAGCGACCGATCCCCCCGCCGCCCCAGCCAGTCCTGCCAGAAGCGACCCAGTGTCGCGTGCAGCAAAATGCCCAGCCGCTGCCGCCGACCGCCGCCACCGGGTTCCGGATAGTGATAGCGGTACTTCCAGGCGTAGGCGCGCGGGCAGGTGGCGTAGCGGACCAGGCGCGAGGCGGATAGCGGCAGACTCATAAATGTAGCGCCCCGAAAAAAGGCTTTCTCTAATACACACTATATATGGTCCAGCCTTCGGGATCGTGCGCAGGCGTTCATGCCGCTCCGAAGTGCCGGAGCGGTAGCTTGCGCGACGGCTGACGCCTCAGCCGTCCTGTATTGGCGATGCTTTAGCCGAAGCGGTAGCCGAAGCCCCGCACCGTCACCAGATATTCGGGATGGCTGGGATCGGCCTCGAGCTTCTCGCGCAGCCAGCGAATATGGACATCGACGGTTTTGCTGTCGCCCATGAAATCCGGTCCCCAGACCCGCTCGATGAGCTGCTCGCGCGACCATACCCGGCGCGGGTTGCGCATGAATAGTTCCAACAGACGAAATTCTTTAGGAGAAAGATCGACTTCGACGTCGCGCACGCGCACCCGGCACTCTTGCGTATTCATGCACAGATCGCCGCAGCGCAGGACAGCGCTGTTGTCCTGGGTCTGGGTGCGGGTATGGCGGCGCAGCACCGCCCGGCAGCGGGCAATCAGCTCGCGCATCCCAAAGGGCTTGGGTAGATAGTCGTCGGCACCCACTTCGAGGCCCACGACCCGGTCGGTCTCGGTGCCCTTGGCGGTGAGCATCAAAATCGGCACGGCGTTACCCTCGCGGCGCAGCAAACGGCACAGATCAAGGCCGTTGAGATGGGGCAACATCAAGTCGAGCACGATCAAATCGACTTTATCGGAGTTGCGGACCAAATCGAGCGCCTGGCGGCCGTCCTCGGCCAGCACGACGCTGTAGCCTTCCTCGCCAAGGGCCATGCCCACCGTTTCGCGGATGAGTTCTGCGTCGTCGACCACCAGTACCGTCTGGTGGCGCATCGTTGCATCCATGCCTGTTCCTCTGGGAGCGACATCATCCTACCATCCGGCGCGAAGCGCTCAAGACTGCTTGGGGGGGAAGGTGCTGTAGTCTAGAGTGGGGAGCCCATTGGGTTGTGGATGGGAGAGTGAAGGTCTTTTGGTTCAGCCGTTGCCGACGATCGATGCGCACACGCGTGCCCTCAACCAGGGCAGCCCACTGATCATTATCGGTGGCGCCGAGGACAAAGAGCGCGAAAAAAGTATTCTCAAGGCCTTTCTGGCCCGGGCCGGCGGCTCCGAGGCGAGGTTACTCCTCGTGCCGAGCGCTTCGAGCATGCCGGAAATTCTGGCGGAGGTCTACCGGTTGCTGTTTGTGCAGTTGGGGGCGGCTTCGGTGGAGGTGCTCAACATCACCAACCGCTTCGAAGCCGAACTGGACGAGAACGTGGCGCGGCTGCACAACAGCACGGGACTCTTTATGACCGGCGGCGATCAGGTGCGCCTGTGCAAGCTTGTCGCCGGCACGGCCCTGGCCCGCGCCATGCAGCAGGCTTCAACCGCCGGGCGGCTGGTGATCGCAGGCACCAGCGCCGGGGCATCCGCCATGGGTGAGTGCATGATCGCCCGCGGCTACAGCGGTGAGCCGCCCAAGCGCAACATCGTGGAACTTTCCGAGGGACTCGGCCTTCTTAAAGATGTGATCGTCGATCAGCACTTTCACAACCGCAACCGTCTACCCAGGTTGATGACCGCGGTGGCCTCCCAACCTCACTGCATCGGCATCGGCATCGACGAGAACACCGCCGTGGTGCTGCACGGCGACGGCATCCTGGAGGTGATCGGCGAGGGGACCGTCACCGTGGTGGACGGCAGCGAATTGGTCTACAACACGATCAACGACATCCAGTCCTACCAGCCGCTCAGCGTCGGCAACTTCCGCATCGCGGTGATGGCCCAGGGGCTGCGCTACAACCTCCGTGAACGCCAAACGCTCTAAATTCCTGCTCGTCCTCGCAGCACTCGCCCTGGCCGGCTGCACCTCCACCGACGCCGGGCCGCTGTTTTTCGGCAAGCTCGTGCCCCCCACCGATAACGTGTTGCGGGTGGGCAACGGCGCCGAACCGCGCTCGTTCGATCCGCACAAATCCTCCGGCATCCCCGAATCGCACATCTTCGACAACGTCCACGAGGGCCTCACCGGCTACGATCCGCGCACCCTGGCGCCGCGGCCGGCCATGGCACGGCACTGGCAGGCCGATGCGAGCGCCGGGGTCTGGACGTTTACCCTGCGACAGGACGGCCGCTTCAGCGACGGCACTCCGATTACCGCCCGCGACTTTGTCTGGACCTGGCGGCGGATCGCCACCCCGGACACCGCCTCGCCCTACGCGAGCTTTATGTACTACGTCAAAAACGGCCAGGCGGTGGCAGAAGGCAAGCTGCCGCCTGAAAAGCTCGGGGTGAGCGCCGTGGACGAGTACACACTGCGCGTCGAGATGGAGAAGCCCACGGCTTTTTTCGCCAAGATGACGCCCCACTACGCCTTTACTGTCCTGCCGCGCCACGCAATCGAAAAGTACGGCGATCTCTGGACGCGCCCGAAAAACTTTGTCGGCAGCGGACCATTTGTGATCGCCGAGGCAGTGCCCTACAGCCAGGTGGTGCTCAAGAAAAATCCCCTCTACTGGGATAGCGGCCGAGTCAGGCTCGACAAAGTGGTGCTGATCCCCGCCCAGGAGGAGTCTCAGAACGCCAATCTCTACCGCGCCGGTGAGATCGACGTGGTCTTCAGCAACTATCTGCCGGCACCGTTCATCCGCAAACTGCGCACTTACCGGGACTTTCAAGGCGGAGCCCAATTCACCAATTACTACTACAGCCTCAACGTCAAGCGCGGTCCGCTCAAGGACGTGCGGGTGCGCCGCGCCCTCAATCTGGCTCTTGACAAAAAAGCGATTGCCGAGCGCTTCGTCGGGCGCGGCGAGAAACCGGCCGCGACCTTTGTTCCCCCCGGCGTACCGGGCTACGTCCCGCCCCCCGGCCCCGGCTACGACCCCGAAACGGCACGCCGTCTGCTTGCCGAGGCGGGCTATCCGGGCGGCAAAGGATTTCCGGTCCTCACGCTCTACTACAACACCCAGGAGAACCACCGCACGGTGGCCCAGGCCGCCCAGCGGATGTGGAAGGAACAATTGGGCATCCGCATCAATCTGCAAAACGAAGAGTGGCAGACCTTCCAGGCCCGCCGCGAGCGGCGCGACTTCGATGTGGCCCGCGACTCGTGGGTGGGCGATTACATCGACCCGAGCACGTATCTCGACTTGTTGTCCCGCGATACCCTCCAGAACCACCCCGGCTGGGTGGACCCGAAGTACACCCGCCTGATGAACCAGGCGAACGCCGAACCGGACGAACAAAAGCGCAACTGCCTGCTGCGAGAAGCCGAAGCCTACCTGATTGACCAGATGCCCGTGATCCCCGTGTATTTCTACGCCCTGGCTTATATGAAAAAGCCCTGGGTGGCAGGCTGGTACCCCAACTTGCTCGATCAGCACCCCTTCAAGTACGTTTCGATTGACCGCGACTGGCCCCAGCGCCGCCTTGCCCGCCAACCCTAGCGACCCACCCGCCGATGCTGAACTTTATTCTCCGACGCCTACTGTTTGCGATCCCCGTGCTGCTTGTCGTGGTCACGATCAGCTTCTTTCTGGTGCGGCTCGCTCCCGGCGGTCCGTTCATGGAGGAGCGCGCCTACCCGCCCGCGGTGATCGAAAAGCTCAACGCCAAGTACGGTCTGGATAAACCTCTGCACGAACAGTACTTCAACTACATGCAGCGGGTGGTGTTGCATTTTGATCTGGGTCCTTCGACACGCTACCTCGATCGCACCGTGGGCGACGTGATCGCCCAGGGGCTTCCCAACTCGATGATTCTGGGGGGAACCGCCTACCTGACGGCCCTGGTGCTGGGCATGGGGGCCGGGATCGTCGCCGCATTGCGCCAGAACTCCGGGGTGGACTACGGGGCGATGGCCGCGGCGGTGCTGGGGGTATCGGTTCCCAACTTCGTGCTCGGACCGCTGCTGGTCATTGTGCTCTCCCTCACGCTCTACTGGCTGCCCCCGGCGCGCTGGGGGGATCTCTCGCACCTGATTTTGCCCGCTCTCACCCTCAGTGCCCTCTACACCGCCTACATCGCCCGCCTCACCCGCAGCGGTCTGGTGGAAGTGCTCCGCTCCGACTACATCCGCACCGCCCGCGCCAAGGGCCTGCGCGAGAGCGTCGTGCTGTTGCGCCACGCCCTGCGGGGCAGTATTCTGCCGGTGGTTTCCTACTCGGGACCGGCCCTCGCCTTTTTGCTGGGCGGCACAATTGTTGTGGAAAAACTTTTTTTGATCCCCGGCTTGGGTAACTTCTTTATCGAAGCCGCCAACGCCCGCGACAGCTTCATCGTCGTCGGAGTGACGCTGGTGGTCGCCACCTTGCTCATCGTCCTCAACCTGGTGGTCGATATCGTCTACGCCCTCATCGATCCACGCATCGCCTATAAATAATCCCCATGCAAACCCCGGTAGAACCCACCGCAGCTACGCTCGCCCCTGAGTCCTTCGAACTGGTCCGGGGCACCAGCCTCTGGCAGGACGCCCGGCGGCGGCTTGTCAAGAACAAACTGGCAGTGGCGAGTGCCGTCGTCTTTGCGATCATCCTGGCAGCCGTCCTGGTCGGTCCGGCGATCATCTCGATGACCTGGGGCTACACCTACGACCAGACCAATCCCGAAACCGTCTACCAGGCGCCCAGCCCGGCCCACTGGTTCGGCACCGACCAACTCGGCCGCGACATCCTGGTGCGCTCGCTCATCGGCGGTCAGATTTCGCTGTTGGTGGCGGTGGTGGCCTCGGTAGTCAGTTTATTGATTGGCGTCACCTACGGCGCCATCTCGGGCTACCTCGGCGGCAAGGTGGACGAGGCGATGATGCGCTTTGTCGATATTCTCTATTCGCTGCCGGACATTTTTCTCATCATCGTGCTGCTCGCGTTTTTCAGCAAAGACCTGATCGTCCTCTTTGCGATGCTGGGAGCGATTTCCTGGCTCACCATGGCCCGGATCGTGCGCGGCCAGGTGCTCTCCATCAAAAACCGCGAATTTGTCGAAGCGGCCCGCGCCATCGGGGTGAGCACCCCCAAAATCATCTTCCGGCACATCGTGCCCAACACCCTAGGGCCGGTGATCGTTTATACGACATTGACCATTCCGAGCGTCATGCTCACCGAGGCGTTCTTGAGCTTTCTGGGCCTTGGGGTGCAGCCGCCTCTTTCCAGTTGGGGGACGCTGGTGCAGGAGGGGGTGGGGGCGATTTCGGTCTATCCGTGGCACCTGATCTTTCCGGGGTTGATGATGACGGTGACGCTCTTTAGCCTCAACTTTTTGGGCGACGGCCTGCGCGATGCCCTCGATCCCCAATCGCGGGCCGACTGATGGCTGGACCGCTGCTTTCTGTGCGCAACCTGCAGACCTCGTTTTTTACCCGCGAGGGCGAGGTGAGGTCAGTCGACGATGTGTCTTTTGATCTCGAAGCCGGGCAGACGCTGGGGATCGTGGGCGAATCGGGCAGCGGCAAATCGGTGACGAGTCTATCGATCATGCGCCTCATCCCGACGCCGCCCGGGCGCATCAAGGGCGGTCAGGTGTTCTTTGACGGCCAGGACCTGCTCAGACTGAGCGATCGAGAAATGCGCGCCATCCGCGGCAAGCGCATCGCGATGATCTTTCAAGATCCGATGAGTTCGCTCAATCCGTTTTTGCGCATCGCCCGGCAACTGACCGAAATTTCCGAGCTGCACCTGGGGCTCGACCGGCGCGCCGCCCGCAGGCGGGCCATCGAGATGCTCGAACTGGTGGGCATCCCCGACGCTGCGCGGCGCATCGACGACTATCCCCACCAGTTTTCCGGCGGCATGCGCCAGCGGGTGATGATCGCCATGGCCCTTTCGTGCGACCCGCAGCTGCTGATTGCCGACGAACCGACCACCGCCCTGGATGTCACCATCCAGGCGCAGATTCTGGAATTGATCAAAGACCTGCGCAATCGCCTCGGGACCGCCGTGATCTTGATCACCCACGACCTGGGTGTGGTGGCGGGCATGGCCGACCGGGTGGCGGTGATGTACGCGGGCAAAATCGTCGAATCCGCCCCGACGGACAGCCTTTTTGCCCGGCCCGCCCACCCTTACACCCAGGGGCTTTTGCGTTCGATGCCGGATCCTTTGCAGGAGGTCGCCGAGTTGTATCAGATTCCCGGCCTGCCCCCCGACATGACCTGCCTGCCGCCGGGGTGCGCCTTTGCCCCCCGCTGCCCCCACGCCGCCGAGCTGTGCGCCCAACCCCCCGAAACGGTGGCGGTGGGAGCGACTCACCGCTCCGCCTGCTGGCTCAACGTTCGGAGTGAGACCCGTGCCTGAAAACGTCTCTTCGCTGATTGCCGTGCGCGATGTGAAAGTCCACTTTCCCCTGGATTCGGTGGGCTCCCTGGGGCGGCTGTTGGGCCGCCCCCCCGCGCGGGTGGTCAAGGCGATCGACGGCGTGACGCTCGACATCCAGCCGGGGGAGACGCTGGGTCTGGTGGGCGAATCCGGGTGCGGCAAATCGACCCTCGGCCGGGCCATCTTGCAACTGGTGCGCCCCACGGCGGGCCGCATTTTCTTTAAAGGCACCGAGCTGACCGGCTTGAATGCCCGCCAGCTGCAGCAAATGCGCCGCCGGATGCAGATGGTCTTTCAAGATCCCTACGCCTCGCTCAACCCGCGCATGACCGTGGGGGACATCATCGCCGAACCCATCGAGATCTTCGAGCCCCTGCGCGGCGAAGCGCTCCGGCGGCGGGTGCAGGAATTGATGCGCACCGTTGGTCTCAACCCCGCTTTTGTCAAGCGTTATCCCCACGAATTTTCGGGCGGTCAGCGCCAGCGCATCGGCATCGCCCGCGCCCTGGCGGTGGGACCGGAATTTATCGTGGCGGACGAACCCATCGCCGCCCTGGACGTCTCCATCCAGGCACAAATTCTCAATTTGCTGAGCCAGTTGCGCCGCGACTTTGGCCTGACGACCCTGTTTATTTCCCACGACCTGCGGGCGGTGCGCCACATCAGCGATCGGGTGGCGGTGATGTACCTGGGCAAGCTGGTGGAGGTGGCCGACAGCCGCGAAATCTACCGCCGCCCTTTGCACCCCTACACCCAGGCGCTCATCTCGGCTGTGCCCGTTCCCGATCCGGCCGTCGAGAAAACCCGTCGGCGCATTGTGCTCACAGGCGATGTGCCCAGCCCGATCAACCCGCCCGTCGGCTGCCGCTTCCACACCCGCTGCCCCTACGCCCAGGAGCGCTGCCGCGCCGAGGAGCCGCCCCTCGTCGATACGGGCGGTGGCCATCAGGCCGCCTGTTTTCTGCTGGAGGAGGTTTCCTCGGGCGGTGCCGCGCGCGATTCGGCTGCGTAGGGCAGGTGCCAGGGGCCGTTCAGGTCTGCGGATCGACACCCAGAGAGCGCAAGCGCTCTGCCAGGCGTTGCGCTTGCGCTTCAGCCTGCTCGGCGCGCTGCCTTTCTTGCTCGGCGCGTAAGCTTTCGCTCTGTGCTTGTCGCTCGGCCACTTCGGCACGCTCTCGCTCCTGCTCGGCGCGCTCTCGCTCCTGCTGCGCCCGTTCCGTCGGGGTCGGGATCACCTCCCCTTCGCCGGTGACGAGCCGCAAACGACCCTCGTACACCCCGAAGTACAACCCCAGCTGCGCGCTCCACAGCCGACCCTGCTCGTCCACCTCCAGCGGCACGTACCGGCCTTCGACCAGGTGAAAACCGCACAGCTCGCCACTCTGCGGGTCGAACCAAAAATACTCCGGCACCCGCAGCACGTCCTGGTAAATCTGTTTTTTGAGCCCCCGATCGACCTCCGCGGTCGAGTCCGACAAGATTTCTGCAATCACATTGGGCAGTCGGCCGCCTTCTTCCCACACCGTCCAGCTGCGCCGCTCCCGACGTTCGCAACCGAGCACCACGAAAAAGTCCGGCCCCCGAAAATCCTCGGACTTGCGCTGGGTGAGGCTGTAGTAGATCGTCAGGTTGCCGGAGCAATAAAAGTCCTGCCGGTCGCACCAGTGGCCTTCGAGCGCGTCGATGAGCAGTTGCATCTGCTTGCGGTGCCAATCGGATTCCATCGGCGGCTCGTCGCTCCACAGGTCGGTGGGCGGCCAAATAACGTCCGCCGACACTTGCGGCTGGTACATAGGCAGGCCCTCCGTCGCACTGGCGCCATTGTAGCCCGCCTCCAGGGCGCTACTGTGGAAGGCGGTCAGGGGCTTGCCAACCTGCCGTTCGCGCACAAAAATGTCTGGACTGTCGCTTTCGGGTCGAATGCCCCGGCTTGCGGCAATTTCCCTGGACCCCTGGCAGACTCGGTCGCTTGAGATTGGCTTGCGCTCATGGGCCGGAGATGTTTTTGAGCACCCCGAAGCCAAACGCGAACTGGTTGTCCACGACCAGATCCGCGTCCGCGTCGCCGTCGAGATCGCCGCTCAAGATCTGCCGGATGCTGCTGCCGCCCACCCATCTGTTTTCCGCTCCGAAGCGCCCCCGGCCGAGATTGGGAAGTGTGACGGCCACCTCGCCGCCCACCGCCGCCAGATCCGGGTCGCCGTCGCCATCAAAATCCGTCGCCACCGCCGCCGCCGGCGCAATGCTCAGCGGCACCCGCCCGGACAGTTCAAAGCGACCGTTGCGGTTGCGCAGCAGGGCGAACGACCGGGACGTTCCTTGGGGCAACGCCAGATCGAGATCGCCGTCGCCGTCAAAGTCGAGAATGGCGAACCGGCCCGAACTTCCTCCGACTTCAGCTTCTCGGCTCGTTGGGAAAGTGCCGTCGCCGTTATTGATAAGTGAGATGACTTGCGAGCCGCTCACCCCAACTAGATCCAGGTCGCCGTCGCCATCGAAATCCCCGGTTTGCAAGAAATTCAGGGCGATCCCACTAACCGTGGTGGCTGCTGCGAAACTGCCTTCGCCATTGTTGAGCGCCACGGCGGTAAAGCTACCGCCGGATACAGCCAGATCCAGGTCGCCGTCGCCGTCCAGGTCCGCTGGAGCGATGGCGCCCGGAATGCCGGGGGTGTCCAGTACGCCGACATCCGCGAAGGTGGCATCGCCGTTATTTTTGCGCAGATTCACGCTTTCGTAGTAACTGCTGGCGTCCTGCAGATCCAGATCGCCATCTCCATCGATATCTCCTAGGGCGAGGGTCGTGATCCGAAAAACGCTCGGGCCGGACGGTCCGCCCACAAAAGTACCGTCGCCGCGATTTAGAGAAATCGCCCCCGAGTAATAGGGATAGCCAAACAGCACATCGAGATCCCCATCCCCGTCGAGGTCACCCAGCTCGATTATTCCGGAACGCGCGTCTCTGAAAGTTTCGGCGTTGAAGCCGAAAATGGGCGCCGCCTGCAGCTCACCCTGTCCATCGTTCGCCAACAGCCTGAGAGCGTTGCTGCCGCCGGTCACCACGTCGGTATCGCCGTCAAGATCGATATCTGCCAGCAAAATTCCACTGCCGTTGCCCGAGGCGAAGCGGGCCAGCTCGCCGAACCGACCGCTGCCGTCGTTGCGGCGCAGTGCCACTGCTCCGTCGCGGCTGTTGAAGGCCGCAATGTCCAAATCTGCATCGCCGTCGATATCACCCAGAGCCAATCCACCGGCGTTGGGACTGGTGCCCAGGTTGAAGTATTCCTGGAGTGCGAAGTTGCCGACACCATTGTTCACCAGCGTTTGCGCCCCAACGCTGCCGTAGCCGAAAGAGTATACCCGAAGCTGCTCTGTGAGCACCGCCAGATCCAGGTCGCCGTCGCTATCGATATCACCAAACTGCAGGGCGGTTGGATCAAATACGGAAGTGTCCGTCAGTGTTATGGAGTTTCCGAAACTGCCGTTTCCATTGTTTTTGAGCAGCGTGACCGTGTCGGGAGCGTAGTAATCGCCGCCGACATTGCCCACCGCCAGATCTAGATCGCCGTCGCCGTCCACATCCCCGGCAGCTACCGAACGGGCGGCATCGCCGCCGGAATCGAAGGTGAGCGCGGAGCCGAAGTTCCCGTTACCGCTTCCCGGCAACACCGAAACAGTCCCTGCCGGTGAGATCTGATTGGCAACTGCCAGATCCTGGCGGCCGTCGCCGTTGAAGTCGCCCACCGCAAGCCCCACGGGCTGTTCCCCGGCGGCAAAACTGACGGGAACAGCAAAACGCGACCCACGCCTGCCGAGCAGCACAGAAACCGTGCCGTCCGTGCGGTTGGTAAGTGCCAGATCCGGGTCTCCGTTGCCGTCGAAATCGCCAGTTACCAGAGCGCCCGCATCGCCCGTTCCAACTTCGTAACTGCCACCGGGCGAGAAATTACCGCCGGACCGGTTGAGCAACACCGACACCCGATTGGGCCTGTTGCCGTCTCCCACACGGCTGAGCGCCGCCAGATCCGGGTCTCCGTCGCCGTCGAAATCCGCCGTTGCTACCGCCAGGGCATTCTGGACCTGAAGTGTCGCAGCAAGCGGCAGCTCGCGCGCCGCGACAAAAGCAATCTCAGCCGCCGCGGCAGCGGAGCCTACGGTTAACAGGGCAGCCGCAATACCGCTACAGCAGCAAATCGAAGCGAGGGGCAACTTCTTCCATTGCAGTCGAAATGTAGGCAGCACCGTACAACTCCTTAAAGGCAATAAGTTCGATGTTGGTAAGTCTATTGACAGTCAGCTCGATCGACGGCAGCAAAGGGATGCCCCAGACCGCAATTAAAAGAACAAATTAGCGATGTTCCAGCAGTGAACACCGGCAACAGAGCAAAAAGTACAAACCAGTTGCCGCAGAGCCGTTGGCGTACCGGACGGCGATTTTACTGGGTCACAATCCTGTTAGTTCTGGCGCTTGAGATTTATGCACCCGGCTCACCGCTGTCCCACTCCTGGCAGAACCCCATACCGTTGGTGCCAGTCAGCCGACGACCTGCAGGTTCGAGTTTCTGAAATCCCAAGGCAACGGGTCCGGATATCGGCACGAAGCGCAGGCCGAGCCTACTGCTCCACCAGGGCTTTCGGCAACTGCGCTTCGACCGCTTTGATCTCATAGCGCCAGAAATCTTCGGCCATCCGCACGTTCGGGAAAATCGCCTCCGCCTCGGTGCGCAGGGCGGCAAGACCCGCCTCGTAGCGGGGGCTGAAGTGGGTGAGGATGAGCTGGCGCACCTTTGCTTCGCGGGCGACCCGGGCGGCCATCGCCGCCGTCGAGTGCAGGCCGCGCTCCGCCAGGTTCAGATCCGCTTCGCAGTAGGTCGCTTCGTGGATGAGCACGTCGGCTCCCAAAGCCAGCTCGATGGCGCTGGGGGTATAGATGGTATCGGAGCAGTAGGTGAGCTTGCGGCCCTTGCGCTCGGGGCCGACCAGGGTGCGCCCGTCCACGGTGCGGCCGTCGGGAAGCGCCACTGTACGGCCCGCCTTGAGCTGGCCGTACAGTGGCCCAAAGGGAATACCCAGCTGGGCGGCCCGCTCAGCGTCGAAGCGGCCGGGCTGGTCGTGTTCGATGACGCTGTAGCCGAAGGCCGAGATCCGGTGCTTGAGGGCGTTGGCAAGCACCGTAAAGCCCTCCTCGCTCAGCACCAGACCCGGCTCGACGGTCTGAAAGTGGATTGGATAGTTGATGTGGGTGTCGCTATAGCGCAGGGTGGCGCGCACGTACTCCTGCAGTCCCGGTGGGCCATAGAGCTTCACCGGTGTCGTCCCGGCGCTGCCCAAAGCGCGGCTGGCAAGCAACCCCACCAACCCGAACAGGTGATCCCCGTGCAGGTGGGTGAAGAAGACTTTCTCCAGCTGGCTGAGGCGCAAAGGCGTGCGCAAGACCTGGTGCTGGGTGCCCTCGCCGCAGTCAAACAGCCACAGGCTGGAGCGCTGCGGCAACTGCAAAGCGATCGACGTGACGTTGCGCGAGCGGGTGGGTGTGCCGCTGCTGGTTCCCAAAAATGTCAGCAACATCCCTCAGTTGTAACAATTTTGGGGGACTGTACCGCTACGGAACGGCAGGCGCGTCCTGGCGATCGGGACGGCTCGCTTTGGTAGAACCGGCCGCGCGGGTAATCTCGACTTTAAAAGGCGGCTTGGCGCTTTCGGGCAAAAACACTTCTATACTCACCGGATGCATGCCCACAGGTGACGCTGCGGTTTTGCCGTTGAACTTTGACCCGAGTAATACCAAAATATAATATATGTTGATATCGCGTCCTGGAAACTCGGCCATGCAAAAAAATACGAGCGTCACCCTCGGGGAGCATTTTGAAGCGTTTATCGCCAGGCAGATCGACAGCGGGCGTTATGCCTCCGCCAGTGAAGCGATCCGCGCCGGACTGCGATTGCTCGAAGAGCATGAGATAAAGTTTGCGGCTCTACGCCGCGCTCTGCAAGACGGTGAGAGCAGCGGTTTGACCGATTATTCTTTGCACGGTTTGCTCGAAGAGCTTGACCAGGAACACGCTGTCTGATGCCGGTTTTTCGGCTTACTGAGCTGGCGGTGCAGGATTTGCGATCCATTGGCCGCTACACCGAGGCCACCTGGGGGCGCGCAACGGAACAACTACCTTGCCAAACTGGATGCATCCTTTCAGCTTCTGGCGCAGGAGCCGCAACGGGGAAGAGCCTGCGATGAGCTTCGGCCCGGATATCGCAAATACCACGTGGGACGGCACCTGATTTTCTACCGTGAATCTGAAGCGGGTTTAGAAATCATCCGAGTTTTGCACGAACGCATGGACATAGATTCCCACCTTGAAGATGGTTGAGCGCACAAATAGATTCAAGGACACCTTCAGGTTGGACCAGCCAGGTAGAGCAACAATCAATTTTATGGCGTGGCGGTATCGGCCACCCCGGCGAGGCCGTCGCGGTAATCGGCGTTGGCGAAGACCGACGATCCATTCGGATCGCCCGGTTCGCTGGAGACGAGATTGCCCAAGCCGTCGATGAGACGGCGCAGATTGGTGCGAAACTGCGGGTCGCCGGTCAGTTCGTCGAGATCGGTGGTGATCTTTTTGATGTTGTCGAGGGTGGCGCGGGCGGAATCGAGGGTAGAGCGCAGCGACGCCACCGTGGCCGGGTCGGAGATGGCGACGCTCAAGCTGCGCAGATTGGCCACCGCCTCGTTGGTGTTGCTCACGATCTGATCGAGCCGTTCGGGGGTGATACTGCCGCTCAATTGGCCGGTAAGTTGGCTCACCTCTGCGCTCGCCCGGTTGAGGTTGGCCAGCGTCTGGGAGAGCGAGGCGCGGTTATCCAGCAAAATGATATCGACATCGAGCAGAGTTTTTTCGAGCGCCTGGGCGGCCCGACCGAAGGCGGGCACCTCCCGGCTCGCCGCCCGGGCCGTCTCGGCAAGCGCGTCAAAATCCTTGGCGGCCGTGCGCGACAGGCTGCTCAGGTTGTCGGCGGTCTGGCCGAATTTGACGACGGTGGTCTGCAGACTGTCGAAGAAATCTTGATCCAATCGGGTAGCCAGCGCATCGAGCGAGCGCACCAGTTCCTGAAAGCGGGGCGGCGTGCGGCCGATCACCGACGACTGGGGACAGACCAGCGGCTCGGAAGCGACGCTCTTTTCGCAGCGCTCGTTCAGGGTCTCGACGGTCGTGTTCGGCGGCACCACCGCGGTGTCCGACGGAAAAATTTCAACGAACGTCTCGCCGATCAAACCGCTTTGGGAGACTACGAACTGGGAATCTTTGGGAATAAAGACGTCGGGCCGGTCGATGAGTACGTCGGCCTTGACGCTGCTGATGCCGGGGATCGTCGCCTGCACCTGGCCGACGCGCACACCCCGCAGGCGCACCGGCGCACCGACATTGAGACCGTTCGCGTCGCGAAAAGTAATCGTAAAGCGGTACCCGCCCTGGCGAAACCCTCCGGAAAGCCACAGATAGAGCCCCACGAAGATGCCGACGCCGACAAGGATCAGCAGCCCTACCAACCCCTCACGAATGCCCCGTCTATTCACTGGTCACTCCTTGTCTGCTCTCTACTGGATCGGCCCGTCGATCTTGCCGTCAAAAAACTGGCGCACATAAGGATCCTGGCACGCGTCGATTTCGGGGGCTTGACCCTCCCAGCGCACCTTGCCCTGGTAGATCAGCAAAATGCGGTCGGCGGTGCTGCGGATGGTCGTTTCCTGGTGGGTGATCACTACATAACTATCGCAGGATCCCCGCTGCTTCAGGGAACGAATCAAATTCTCGATCACCGTCGAAGCGATTGGGTCGAGCCCGGCGGTCGGTTCGTCGTACAGCAACAGCTGCGTCTCGTCGTCGGGGACTGTCGGATCTTCCATTATCGCGCGGGCAAACGAGACGCGCTTGCGCTGACCACCGGAGAGTTCCGCCGGCATCTGCCGGGCGAGCACCGGGTCAAGTCCCACCATCTCCAGTTTTTCGCGCACCAGTTCGCCAATTTTTGTGCGCGGCAACTTCGAGTGCTCGTAGAGCAAAAACCCGACGTTTTCTTCGACAGTGAGCGAATCGAACAGCGCCGCCTGCTGAAAGACCATACCGACCTGGATGGGCTTTCTCTGAAGCTGTTCGGCCTGCAGCGGCAAGCCGCCGAGCAACACCTCTCCGGAGTCCGGCTCCAACAAGCCGCACATCAGCCGCAAGATGGTCGATTTGCCGGTGCCCGACGGCCCGACAATCACCAGAGCCTCGCCGTAATGAACCTTTAAATCGAGACCGTCCAGGATACGCTGAGTGCCGAAGGACTTGCTGACGCCGCGAAATTCGATGATGGGCTTACGGGCCGGTGGGGACTGGCTCACTGAGCTTCTGTTAAACACAAAGTTACCGCCTATTCTACATCCCGCCCGGCGTCGGCCGTGGACATGTTTCCGTTGGCAGAGGTAGACGATGCCCGCCCCTGGCATGATCAAAAGGCAGTTGATGAGGTTGAACCGCGATGAACACGCGTCATATAGTGCTTAGCACCTTGCTCGCGCTGTCTCCTATCCTTCTGAGCCAGGGCAACGCGCAGGCGCAGGCGATGACCGGTGAGACAACCACCACGACTACGACCACCACGACGCAGCAGGGTACTGCGAGTGATCCTTCGCTCTACACCAGCCCCTATATCCCCCGGCCCGAATCGTCGCTCATCGACGTTCAGGACCAATACATCGCCGACGGCAAGGTGATGATCAAACAGGTCAACAGCCCCGACATCGGCTGGCTGATCATCCACGAGAACGACAACGGCCAACCGGGGGCAATTCTGGGCTATGTCGAGCTGGCCGCGGGCACTAACAAGAACATCGCGGTGCCGATCAGCCGCCAGCCCAAGAGCAAAAGCGCCTTCGCCGCCGTCCATGTGTTGCGCGAACGTCGGGCAAACAACGTGCTGAGCCGTTTCGACCCGACCGTTTATGCGCTGGCCCGCTCGCCCAAATCGTCGATCGCATCGTTCAATATCTACCCGTACCGGACGGGCTACGTCGACCCGAGCGCCACTTCGGTGAGCACCTCCTCCTACAGCAGCACGACGACCACGACGACCGGCGAACCTGCCGTCAAACCCAAGTAAGTTCCCATACATTAACCTTCAAAAAGGGGCCGTTTGGCCCCTTTTTTGTCCCGGTACGGCGCTTAGCGTGGCCCGGCAATTTCCCACTGTCCGCCCGGCCCGGCCGGAGCAGCGGCGGTCGCCGTGCGCTCGGTGCCGTTCATGATCCAGAAGACGCTTTCTCCCGAGTCCGCCCGGCGCCAGAGGATGTCAACCTGACCGTCGCCGTTGTAATCGGCAATGCTGCCCACCTGCCACTGGGGCGGCGCCTCGCCGATGGCCACCGTGCGCACCACTTGGGTGCCGTTCATCAGCCAAAGACTGTTGGCACCGCTTACCCGGTTGCGCCAGAGTACATCCGCGCCGCCGTCTCCGTCGAAATCACCGACTCCCGCGATCAACAGATTCGCCCCGGCCTGATCCGGCAGCGGCTTCTGTGAGCGGCGGTTGGCCGCGTCCATCAGCCAGAGGGTGTTGCGCCCGGTGGCCGGGTTGCGCCAGAGAATATCGGCGCGGCCGTCGCCGTCGAAATCGCCCGTGCCTCCCACCTGCAACCGGCGCGCCACCGGCTCGGTGCGCATCGCCACGGGCTGCGCTTTGCCTGCCCGGCTGAGGCGCCACTGCAGCAACTCGCCGGTGGCCTGGTTGTGCCAGAGCAGATCCGACAGCCCGTCGCCGTCAAAATCGCCGCTGCCCACCAGGCGCCAGTCGCGGCCGGGAGATTGGCCCAAGGCCAGTTCGCGGCCCTTGCGGGTGCCTTCCATAAGCCACAGACGGACCTCGCTGCCGCCGACCCGGCTCCAGAGCACATCGGGCCTTCCGTCGCCGTTAAAATCACCGCGTCCCGCACCGCCCACGGCCCCCGATCCGAAGGCATACGGCCGCTCGGCCTCGCGGGTGACCGATTCGCCGCGACTTTTGAGGGTGACCGCGAGGCGGGCATTCCTTTCTCGGTCTCCCCGCTTGACGGTGTAGCGGCCCTCGTAGATGCCCCGCTCCACCTCCTGCATGGGGAGCCCCTGGGCGATCCCCTGGACGCTGAAGCTCGCTTCGGCGCCGGGGGTACCCTCGGCGCGCACGACAAGCTCTTCGCCCGCCTGCACCACCCGCCGGTCTGGTTGCACGACAACGCGTTCGATGGCGAGTTGCCCGCGTCCCGCACCGCCCCCACCGGCCGGGGCGAGCGAGCCGATATTCAGCGGCGGCAGGTCGCGGCCGGAGCGCGAGAGCGTCTGGTACATCAGGGCGGCCACCTCGCCGCGGGTGGCCAGGGCGTTGGGCTTGATCACCGCCGGGTCGGGAAAATTGACAATGATCCCCGACTCCGCCGCTTTGGTGACGCTCGGCCGCGCCCAGTCGGGCACCGCCTGCACGTCGGTGTAATCGTCCAGGTTTACCGAGGTGCGCCCACCTTTATCCCCGAGGGCCTTGGCAAGAATGACCAGGGCCTGGGCGCGGGTAATGCGCTCCTCCGGCCGGAACGACCCGTCCGGAAAACCGGTGACCAGACCGCTGTTGCTCACAGCGGCGATCGCCCCGGTCGCCCAGTAGTTGGCCGGCACGTCATTGAAAGCCGGGCCGCCGCCCCCGGCAGGCAGATCCAAAGCCTTGGCGGCGATGGCCGCGAACTGGGCGCGGGTAATCGCGTCGTTGGGCCGAAACGAGCCGTCCGGAAAGCCGCCGATGAACTTGCGATCCGCCAGAGTCGAAACGTACGGTTCCGCCCAGTACCCGGCCGTATCGCCAAAATTTGCCGCCTGGGCAGCCACAACCGTCAGACCGAGGGCAAGGCCGATCGCTGCCCCTGCTTCGCAAAACTTGTCCATGCGTTATGCTCCTTCTGCACACAAAAGGGGTGCCCCCCGCGCAACTTGCGCGGACGCCCCCCTCGGATAAGCATGCCGCATCCGCTAGTCGGCGTCACACCGCCAAAGAGAGAAAATGGCTGCTGTTGACTTAGATCCTGCACCTGGGCAAAATCGTCAGCAGGCACGTCGATTTTGGCACTAAAGTATTGGGGGACGTTTGCCTCGTCACGGCCGATCAGGAGATCGAGGCAGCACTCCCGAACGAAGACCAAACATGAATATCGCTGGGCGGTTACTCCCATCAACAGATAGATGGAGAAGATATAACAATGACTAAGATGCGCGCCATGATCGTACCTGAAGCGGGCGCGAAGTTTCAGATGATCGAGCGGGATTTGCCCGTACCCGGGCCGCGGGAGGTCCGGCTGAGCGTCAGCGCCTGTGGCGTGTGTCACAGCGACTCTGTGACGGTCGAAGGGACGATGCGGGGCATCGCCTATCCGCGCGTGCCCGGCCATGAGGTGATCGGCACGATCGAGGCGCTCGGGCCAGAGGTGCTCGGCTGGGAGGTGAGCATGCGCGTCGGCGTCGGTTGGTTCGGCGGCTCGTGTGGGTATTGCGCGCACTGCCGACGCGGCTCGGCGTTCGCCTGCGAGACGGTGAGCGCCGTCACCGGTGTGACCCGCGACGGCGGCTACGCGACCCACATGCTGGCCGATGTCTCCGCGCTCGCCCATGTGCCGACCGATCTCGACGTGGTCGAATCGGCGCCCTTACTGTGTGCCGGTATCACCACCTTCAACGCGCTGCGCAATTGCGGTGCGGGGCCGGGCGAGTTGGTGGCGATCCACGGTATCGGCGGGCTCGGTCATCTCGGTATCCAGTTCGCCGCGCGCCAGGGCTTCCGCACCGTCGCCGTCAACCGCGGCCGCGACAAAGAGGAACTCGCACGCTCGCTCGGCGCGCACGAATACATCGACAGCGAAGAGGGCGATCCCGCCGCCGCACTGCTGGCGATGGGCGGGGCAAAGGCGATCCTCGCAACCGTCACCAGCGAGAAAGCGATGCAGGCGCTCGTTGGCGGTCTCGGACCCAACGGCACGATGATGCTCATCGGTGCAGTGCCCACCCTCACTGTCAACCCGACAGAGTTACTCCTCAAGCGCGCCGCGGTGAAGGGCTGGTATTCGGGCACGGCGGCCGATTCGGAGGATACACTGCTGTTTAGCCATCGCAACGGGATCACCTCCATGAACGAAATCTACCCGTTCGAGAACGCACAGGCTGCATACGATCGGATGATGAGCGGCAAGGCGCGCTTTCGCGTCGTCCTTTCGATGGGGGTGTAACAACTCGCGCCGTCATCGTGCAAGCGCACCAAGACGGCTGCGGCTTGGTACTGTAGAAGATTGCAGGCAGCCAGAGAACGCTTGTCTATTGGTTCATCGTGATTTACAAGCATCCTCTTTGAGCGCTTTTCAGTTGAACAAACACTCGCCAACCGCTTGCAAACCCTGGTGAACAAGCGTTTTAACCCTGACACCTGATACCTGCTCTAGCGATTGATATTGATTCCCTGGGTCCACACCTGGGTGGTGGCGCTGCCATTGGAGCCGCGCAAGGTGACTGCCAGGCGCAGATCGCCGCCCTGGTCGCCGCGTTTGATCACGTAGGAGCCCTCATAGATGCCGGGCTGTTTTTCTTCCATCGGCACCGCCGCAGCGATTCCCGGCAGGGTAAAATTCGCCTGCCCCCCCGGTGTTGCAAAGGCGCGCACCGACAGCTCGTCGCCTGAACGGAACACATTCAATTCGGGCTGCAGCACCAAGCGCTCGATCGCGACCCGTTCGGCGGCCGCCCGCTCCTCGCGCGGCACCGTCGGCCGGTCGTCGCTGCCCACTACCCCGATATCGAGGGGCGGCAGGCTGATCCCCAGGCGAATCAGCGTCTGGTACATCATGGCGGCCACCTCGCCGCGGGTGGCGACCGTGTTGGGCTTGATGACGTTCGGGTCGGGGTAGCTCACGATGATCGAGGCGGCGGCGGCTTTTTCGATGCCCGGCTTTGCCCAGTCCGGCACCGCCTCGGCATCGGTGTAGCCGGCGAGGGCGCCTTCGGTGTTGTTCCGGGAGAAGCGTCCAAGCACCTGCGAGAAGATCACGATCGCCTGGGCGCGGGTGAGCAGATCCTCGGGGTGAAAGTTACCGTCGGGAAACCCGCTTGCCAGACCCCGGTCAGCCACAGTTGCAATCGCTTTGGCCGCCCAGTAGTTGGGGGAGACGTCTTTGAAGGTCAGGCTGCTCACCTGGCTTTCAGGCAGGTCGAAGGCCCGGGCGGCCATCGCCGCGAGCTGGGCGCGGGTGACCGGCGCATCGGGACGAAAGGTATCGTCCGGGAAGCCGGCAACAAACCGGCGGTCGGCCAGGGTTTCGACGTAGGAAGACCCCCAGTACCCGGCGATGTCCTTGAATTCCGCCGCCTGGGCTCCAGTTGCCAAAGTCGCGCAGACAACCAGCCCTACTGTCCCTTGCCATCCATTTTTCATACCTTCCAAACTCTCTATCCTGGGAGTTCTATCCATCCAGTTTTACCGCAAGCCACTATTTCTCCAGACAATTTACTTCCTGGACATCAGGGGCCGACCTGAAAAAGGCTTGTATGCAATCAGTGAGACCCGATATAAAACTGCGCCGATGCTTGCACTCCAATGGTGGCAATGTGCACCGCGGCTTCTATTGGGGAAGAAAAAGGCTGCTTAATCGCATCAGAATGCTTAAAACCTCGTACAGATCGTTGCCTGGGTTCAACAGAGAGTAGGGCCTGGAAAGGTTGTACTCGGGTGTGCCGTCTTGGGTGAGTCTCACGAAGAGGTAAGATTCGCCGTTGGTAATCATCCCAAACGTCGGCTCTTTGAGACTGGGATTGACAAGCATATAAAAAAGCGCTTGGGGCAGTCCTTCAGTGACGTTAAAGCCCATTTTTTTGGATTCGATGACCAGGATCCACAGTCGCCCACTAACCACCAGAACATCGATGCGCCCACGGATGATTACTCCCTCATCTTCGGCAGCAATCTCGATAGAAGCTTCGGTTTCGAGCCGAAAGGGTGCGTCGCACAGCCCCGCCAGTTCGAGTAGCGGTGCGAGCATGGTGAGTTTGACCGTCTCTTCGGCTACCCCGTACTGGGCCAGGTAGCGGTGGCGCTGCTTGAGCAGATCCAATTTGTGAACTTGCCCATCGCTCAGAGCGGGCAATTCCTCTTGCCACTGCACAGAAGCGGCATCGCTTTCAATCCAGTGCAGACCGAAGCGCTGCTGGAGGTCCACAAGTCGCAGATTCTGGGCCTGAATCGTCTGTACCATGACCGGACCGCTCGTCTTGCCTCCAGTCTAGCCCTCGAAGCGGATCCCGGCGGCCTCCATGCGGCCGATCGCCTCGCGCATGCGCTCGTCGGGAACCGTGAGGGCGATCCGGAAGAAGCCCTCTCCGTGCTCGCCGTAGCCGTTGCCCGGCGGGACGATGATCCCGCACTTATCGAGCAATGCCCCTACAAATTCGACCGACGAGCCGAAGGATTTTGGGATGGGCGCCCAGACATAAAGGGTGGCTTTGGGGGCTTCGAGGGGCCAGCCGAGCGAGCGCAGGCCCTCGACGATGATGTTGCGGCGGTTCTGGTAGACGGCCATCAGTGCGTGCAGCCGCTCGTCGTCGAGGCCGAAGGCGGCAATCGCCGCCTGCTGGATAGCCTTGAACACGCCTGAGTCGATGTTGGTCTTCACCTGGCCGAGCCCGGCGATGCCCGTCCGGTTGCCGATCACGAAGCCGACGCGCCAGCCGGTCATGTTGTAGGCCTTCGAGCACGACAAAAATTCGATGGCGACATCGCGGGCGCCAGGCACCTGCAGAATGCTGGGCGGTTTGTAGCCGTCGTAGGCCATCTCGCTGTAGGCGTTGTCGTGGCACACGAGAATGTCGTGCTTTTTGGCAAAGTGGACGACTTTTTCAAAAAATTCGAGCGAGGCGACCGCTCCGGTGGGGTTGTTGGGGTAGTTGAGCCACAGCAGTTTCGCCTTGCGGGCCACTGTCTCGGGCACCGCCTCCAGATCCGGCAGAAGCTGGTTTTCGGGCAATAGCGGCATCGCAAAAAATTCGCCCCCGGCAAAAATCGTCGAGGTGCGGTAGACCGGGTAGGCCGGATCGGGGATGAGGGTGTAATCGCCCGGATCGACGAAGGCCAAGAACGTGTTGTGGATCGCTTCTTTGGAGCCGATCGAAGAAATCACCTCCGTATCCGGGTGGAAGCCGCCCACGCCGAAGCGCCGCTCGAACCAGGCCGCCGCCGCTTCCCGATAAGCTTTGGTGCCCTTGTAGGGCGGGTAGTTGTGGGTGGAGGGGTCGTCGATGGCCGCGTGCATCGCCTCCAGTACCACCGGGGGGGTGGGTTTGTCCGGGTCGCCGATGCCCATGTTGATGATGTCCACGCCGCGGGCGACGGCCTCGTCGCGGCGGCGGTCGATTTCGGCAAACAGATAAGGCGGGATGCGATCGAGGCGGGCGGCAGTCTTCATGGGCACCAACGGCAAACGGACTGCGCTATTGTACCGAGTCGCTCAACCCAGGGCAAAGGGCGCCAGGGCATGGGCCAACTCCTGGCTGTCGCGGTGGCGCTCCTGGGGGAGGTAGGCGGTGGCCTTGGCGATCACCGCCGCGAGCGGCGCTTCGATTCCGGCTTCCTCCAGACCCACCAGCCGCCGCTCGCGCGGGTGGTAGAAGCGGCCCGGAAACTGGCGGGTGAGCAAAAATACCAGCGTCATCCCGACACCGTAGATATCCGACTGCAGGCAGGGCCGTCCCCGCCCCTGCTCCGGCGGGCTGTAGCCGGGGGTGGCGATGCGCGTGCCCTGCCTGCCGCCGGCCAACTTGACCGCGCCGTAGTCGATGAGCACCACCTCGCGGGGGTTGTAGCGCAAGATCAAATTGGCGGGCTTGATGTCGCGGTGGATGACCGGCGGTTGCAAGCCGTGCAGGTAGACCAGCACGTTGCACGCTTCGATCATCCAGCCTGCCGCCTGGGCGGCGGAACGGGGCTGCACCTGCTCAAGGGTGAGGCCGTGGATCATCTCCATGACCAAATAATGGCGTTCGTCGCTGGAAAAATAGTCGTAAAAGCGGGGGATGCCGCCGTGGTCGAGTTCTGCGAGCACCTGCGCCTCGCGCAAAAATAGTTCGCGCGCTTTGGCCTTGCGCGAGAGATCCGCGTCGATTTCCTTGAGCACCGCAAGCCGGTCGTTCTGATGGTTGAAGACCAGATAAGTCGTGCTCATGCCCCCCTGGGCGAGGGTGGCGACCCGCTCGTAGCGGTGGCCGCTCTCCGGATTTTCGAGCACTTCGCCGCCTGCGAGCAAGCGGCCGCAGACCGGGCAAAAGCGCGTCAGGCCGCCATGCCGTTCGCAGCACTCTGAGGGCACCTTGCTCCTGGCCACGCTTGCTCCTTTGACACAACGATGCGGGTTCTAAGGGGGGGACGGTTTACCCCCGTGTAAATGTAAAGGGGACAAACCGCCAGGGCGCTGCACCGACTTCGGTCGCACCTTGCGGGGTGCACCAGGTAGGCATACCTGTTGTGTGGCGGCGCTTTAGGCGCCTATCCCCCCCGAGGGTTGCGCAGATCTTGCGAGCGCGGCGGCCCGGGCGCAAAGGTGGTCCACTGCCCCTCACCGGGGTCGGCTTTGGGTCTGGGTGCGGCCTTTGGCGGGGCTTGCACCTGGCTCTGCTTGTGGATCTTGCCGATTTCTTCGACCCAACGCTGGCGATCTTTGTGTTCGAGGTCCACAATCGCGTCCGGCGGCCAGTGAAAGTGAAAGGCGATGTAGGCTACCTCCTCGTAGAGCCGGTCGGAGGGGTAGCCGATTATTCCCCCGATAGGGCGAGCTCCACCGCGAAGCGACTGTTGCACTGGGGACACTGGGCCGCGATGTGGACGTTGCCCTGCTGATTGAGCCGGTTGTACAGCTCGCGCAGGTAGGCGATGTCCCGGGTAAATAGGTTCTCGAGCGCCTCGGGGGTAATCGCCGCGAGGGTACCGAGGCGCACGATCACCCGCGAGAGCATCACAAGCACCCCGTAGGCCGGGTTGGCCTGCACCCGGCTGTCCTTTTGCACAGCCATCTCGTCGCGGGCGGTGGCCAGGCGCATGGTGCCCTGGCGGTGCAGTTCGTCCCCCTCGCCCAAAAGGCCGCGCGGCAGTGTAAAGGCAAACTCGCTTTGAAATTCCTGGCTCATGGCACTGTGCCCGATCGGCAATGGTTACGGTGCGCTCGCGGACTTGTTCGCCTCCGGCACCAGCCCGTTGATTTGTCGGTAGAAGTTTTGCAGAAAGTTAAGATCGCCTGCGAAGAAGCCTTCGACGACGGCGGGGGTCACCTCCGGCAGCGCACCCAACTGCACGATCACCCGCGAGAGGATGATGATTGTGGCGTAGGCGGGGTTGGACTTGACCCGCGGATCGCGCAGGGGCGCGATCTCGTCCATGGCGGTCGACAGGCGCATCAAGCCTTTGCGGTGCAGGTTGCCGTCGGGATCGAGATATCCCTTGGGCAAGGTGAACTCGAACTCCGTCTGGATGGCCCCCATCTCACATCACCCGTTTGAATTCTTCGACCGCCAGTTCCACCTCTTCGAGGGCAAAATCGCCGCTCGAAGCATCGAGACCCGGACGGTTGGTTTCGATGTAGGAAAACTTGCCCGAGGCCGGGCCGAAACTGGTCGGCCAGGCCCCATCGAAGTCGAAGCGCGCGGTCGGGTCTCCGGATTGAGTGTACATCGTCAGCGACCCCGCGCGCCGCTGGGCCGCCCATCCCCCTTGCTCGACGGCATAAAACCAGTTCCACAGGACAATCGAACTCGACATCCCCCGGCGGAGGATCAAGGTGGTGCGCTGGGTGTTGCCCGGCATTTTGGTGCCGACCACCAGCCCATGCTTGGCTACCCCCCAGCGCTGGGGCGTCGCCTCGTAGATATCCACCACCGGCTGCTTGGCCCGGATACCCCGGCATTCAAGAAAAATCGCGTCCGCCTCGGTGCTGCCGTCGAGAATCAGCTCCAGATAGAACCGGCAGGCGGTCAGAAACTCATAGCTCGGCGCGGCCATGGCGTTTACCTACCGCTAGAGATCGCCCAGTTCGCGGCCGATCGTGTTCATCTCCTCGAACTGCAAATCGACCGTCTCCACCGCCATCTCGCCGCTGGCCGCCCCGAACATCGGGCCGACGTAGGAGACCGGGTAGGTGTTGACCAGTTCGTAGCGCACCACCTCGGTGCCGTCCTGGGTGAAACCGGCGATCCAACAGAGTTTGCGGTTTTCCTTCCAGGTGTTGCCGGTGCTGGTGTGCTGCTTGTTGCAGTCGCGGTACCACTTCTGGATGGCGTTGTCCTGGTTCATGACCAGCTTTACTTTCATATTCTGAAAGGTCTGGCGGGTCGGGGTGGCCTGGCGGACGTGCATACCGCTTTTCTTGGCACCGATCGGTTCGTTTTTGCCGGCGATGGGACTTGCGGCGTTGATGTTGCTGACCGCCAAAATCGCCCGATCCTCGATGCTCTCCGCGGAGAAGTAGTAGTGTGTGGCTACTAGATACTCTTTTTCCGGGGCGACCATAGTGAGTGTTCCTCCGTTAACGAAAGTGTGGGGTGCTTACAGGACGCGCTTGATGCCTTCGTGGACCAGTTCGATGGTCTCGGTGGCCATCTGCGGGGAGTTGGCGCCAAAATCCGGGCCGCCGTACTTGCAGGGGTAGCAGTTGATGATTTCCCAGCGCGCCTGCATCGTGCCGCCCTGGTCGTAGGCGGTCACCGAGGCGGACTTGCGGTTGAGCTTCCAGGAGGAGCCGCCCGCGTCGTTTTTGTTGCACAGTTCGTACCACTGGTAGAGATCGACGTCGTTGGTGGCAACCAGCTTGGCGATCACGTGGGTGAACTTTTCGGTGGTCGGGCTGACCTGGCGGGCCTTGGCCCCGCTTTTGCTCGAACCGTGCACCGACTCGGCGCCGCCCACGGGCGACTGGGCCACCAGGCCGCGGATTTCGCTGATCATCTTGTCGGTGATCCCGTCGGCTTCGAAGTAAAACTTGCAGGATGTAAGAAACTCTCCAGGCATGGTCGTGCTCCTATCGTTGGTAGTAAGTGATTGCGCTTGGGAGCCGTCGGCCACCCCCTAGGGATGGCCGACGGCCGTGGGCGACTGCTAGACGATGTCTTCGTCCTCCGAGCCGTTCCACTGGGCGATGCGGAAGACGATAAATTCCGCCGGCCGCACGGGGCTGACGCCCACTTCGATGTACAGGCGGCCCAACACCATCGTCTCAGGGGTATTGAGCTCTTCGTCGCACTTGACATAGAACGCCTGCTGGGGCGTGGCGCCAAAGAGCGCCCCCTCGCGCCAGATGCGCTCCAGGAAGTTGGAGATCGTCCGCTTGACGCGCATCCAGAGGTCCTGATCGTTCGGCTCGAAGACCGCCCACTGCGTGCCCAATTCGATCGACTTCTCGATATAGCTAATCAGGCGACGGACGCTGATGTAGCGCCATTCGGTCTTGTCGGGCTCGACGAGGGTTCTCGCACCCCAGATGCGGATGCCGCGGTTCGGAAAACTGCGGATGCAGTTGATCCCCAGCGGGTTGAGCAGCTCCTGCTCGCGGAAGTTGGTGTCATAACCCAGGCCGATGATGCCCCGCGGCACCTCGTTGGCGGGAGCCTTGTAGACGCCGCGCGCCTCGTCGGTGCGCGCCCACACCCCCATGATGTGGCCGGAGGGCGGCACCAGGATGGGCCGGCCGCCGTTTCTCGGGTTGGCCACCTTCACCCACGGATAATACAAAGCGGCGAACATCGAGCGGCGGTTGAAGGCGGCGAGCCACTGGACCACTTCCTGCGGTTTGACGCGGTCCGGGGGCGGATCGAGCACCACCATGCGGTTGGGCGGGTTGGGCACATCGCCGTTGGCGGACCCTTCGCACATGCTGATCATCATTTCCATGATCCCGTGCACCTGTTCGAGATCCAGCAGGTTGGCCTCGTAGGCGCGCATCAGGTCCGGGCAGGCGATCATCGTGATTTCGTCGATTTCGAAGATACCGCGCACGCCGGTGCGCTCGTCGCGCAGACCCTCGACATCGCGGGCGAAGCGGTCGATTGTGGAGGCGACCAGAGGCGGGCTCAGTTCGTACTGGCCGTTACCCGGGCGGCGGGCCAGGGGTCGGCCGGTCTGGGCCAGATCTTCGAGGGCGATAAACTGCGAAGTCTGCAGGGCGGTCGCGACGTAGGTCGCCACCTGGGTCTGGGGGTCACGGTCCATCGTCAGGTTGTCGAAGCGCTCGAGGATCTGGTCGCCCCGGCGGACGGTGACGGTGAAGTATTCCCCCGTGTTGACCGGCTGCTCGCCTTCGCTGCCGTCGGGCAGGGCGCGCGGGCCGCTGTCGGCAATCTGCACGGTCACCGAACCTTGCTGGGCCGCCTCGCTCTTGAGGCTGAGGCGCAGCGACGGACGGTTGCCGCGGCTTTGGACGGCCAGGCCGGTCTCGCTCATCGGTTGGGGCGTGCCGGGCTTGGGGCCGGGCAGTTGGGTGCCGATGCTCGTAATCCAGCAGCGACCGCCGCCATTCTGGAACCAGCCATAGACGGCGAAGGGCAGATAGGCGCCAAAATCGGTAAACCCGTCGGAGCCGGGGCGGGCGAAGTAGCCGATGAACTGGGTCCAGTTGGTCACCAGCATCGGCTTGTACGGCTCAGCGCCGCCGCGTACATCCTCGGTGAAGCCGACAAAACCCGCCACCGCCGTGGCCACGCCTTCGATCGGGCGGCTACCGCGGTCGATTTCCTCGATGTATACACCGGGGGCGAAGTAATCCAGTCTAGGCATGAGTGAACTTCCTGTAGGTAAGGTGTCGGGACGGCGCGGTGTCGGCCGCGCTTCGCTAGCTCGGAGTCAGAAGAATCTCCTTGAAGGTGTAGCTTTGGGAGTCCACCAGCACGTTGCACCGTTGGGTGTGAAAGCCGGGGCAATCCAACTCCAGGACGTAATGGCCCAGCGAGAGATTGTCGAAGTAGAACAATCCCTCCTGGTTGCTCGTGGCCGCCTTCTGGGTGCCTGAGATCACCACCCGGGCGGCGACCAGCGGTTCGGTGGTGGCAGCACTTTTGACCACCCCGGCGACACTCACCCGCTTGGTGCGCACGGCGTCGGCGTGTCCGTCGGCGGTCGCCGAGCGCAAGCGGGTGATCCGCTCCCACACCAGCGGCACCGGGGCCGCGGCGTTCGGGTTGACCGGGGCGGTGATCGTGACCATCAACGCCGGGCGCAGGGGCGCCCCCAACGCCAGCCAGAGCGTAGCAATGTCGAGGGGACGCACCGCGCAGACCGTCATCGTCAGGTTGCCGAAGCCCCGCAAAGCCGGCGCGAGCAAGTCCTCGCGCAGCGCCCGGTGGCGCAACAGCAGGCTGAGCGCTTCGGAGAGCAGATGGTGTTCCCCCAGGGCGGTGCGATCCCAGGCGGTGATGAGAAAGGAAGCGTCGAACCAGATGGGCAGCCATCCCACCGAGGCCATCGGCCGTTCGTCGACATAGCGGCGATCGACCTGGCGGCCGGAGTGGGGGACGTGACCGTTCTCGCGCAGGTCGTAGAAGTAGACGTTGAGGCCCTGCTGACCCGACTTTGCCTGCCGCTCGCCGGGCGGGGCAAAGTCGATCTGCTCGGTACTGGTGAGGGACGTCCCCCCTGCCAGAATTTCGGCCAAGGTCTGACTCAGGGCAGTGATCATGCGCTGTCGGCTGTGGTATCCGCACAGAAATTAGGGAGCGAGCCGGGCCGGCGTTTATTCGACTTTGGTCGAAGATTTTGCGGCCCGCGCGGACATCCTCCGGCGGCGTTTTTCACCGGAACCGCTATACTCATGGCACCGGCGGCCCGGTGTCGGCCGGTTTTTTCCCTAGCATCCCCTTGCCGCACTGTCCGCCACCGACACCCGATACCCGCCCCATCGGTAGCCGCCTCACCCATGAAGGTCTCACTCTCCCCCGTGCTCGCCGCTTCCCAGGCAGCCGCCGGTTCCACCCCCCCCTCCTCCCAGTTGCACAGCCTCTGCCAGTTGCAGGCGGAGCATCTGGCAATGGCCCACGCTCTGGTATGCGTCTTGATCGCTTACTACGATCCGCACACCGGCACCCAGCGGCGCGTCACCCACACCGCCCAGGGTCCGCAGGGACTGCCGCGCGAGGCGCTCGCGGCCATCGCCGGGGAAGAATGGTCGACAGGGTCATTGCCGGTCGCTACCGTCAGCGCCATCGAGATCGCCAATCTGCCGGGCTGTGTCTATATTTGTCCGCTGGTACAGCGCGAACCACACCCCGAATTTCAGCTCATCGTCAGTGGACAGCCCCTGGACGCCGCCCGCAAACAGGCGCTCGAGCAGGCCGCCGCGCTATTTACCCGCCACCTGGAGCTGTACCAGCGCTGCACCCGCCAGCAATCGGAAATTCAATTGTTGGAGCAGGTCGTCCAGCGCACCGGCCACCAGTTGCGCAATCCCCTGGCCCTGATCGGTCTGTACGCGGAGAATCTCTGTTTGGGCCTGGAGGAAGGCTCAACCCGCGAGCAGGCCCAGATTATCCGCGAGACGGTCAAAGAGCTGAACGCCAATCTGACTGAACTAGTCTATTGCGGCCAGGGAGCGCGTCTGCGCATGGGCTTTCAAGATCTGCGCGCCTTGATGGCCCAGAGCGTCGAGGCCATCGGCCCGTGGCTTGAGCGCAAGTGCCTGCGGGTGCGCTACCCCGACAGTTCACTGTTGTTTGCCTGCGACCGGCTGCAGATGAAGCAGGTTTTCGACAATCTGCTGAGCAACGCCGTGCACTTCAGCCCCGAGGGCGGCACGATCACCTGCCACTGGCGCTCGTTTCAAAACGAGGTGCTCATCGAGATTGCCGATCAAGGCCCAGGACTTTCAGCGCAAGATCTCCAGCACGTGTTCACCCCGTTCTATTCGCGCCGCCCCGGCGGCACCGGGTTGGGGCTCGCCATCGCCAAAAAGATCGTCCTGGATCACCAGGGCAGCCTCTGGGTGCAAAATCTACCCACCGGCGGCGCCCAATTTTCCCTAGGTCTCCCTCGCGGCATCCATTGAACTGCCGACGCCGAGGAGGTCCGCCTTGACCGTCCAGACCATCCTGCCCATCTTGCTCGTCGACGACGAATTGCGCTTTCGTCAGGGTCTGCGCACGCTGCTCAGTTTCTACAGCGCCACCGGCACCACCACCTTTGAGATCGTGGGCGAGGCGGCCACCGTCGATCAGGCGCTGACCCTCATTCACTCCCAGCGCCCGGCCCTGGTGCTTTTAGATCTCGAACTGGCCCAAGGAGACGGGGTGGAGTTGCTCACCCGCCTCAGGGGGAGCGCTTTCGCGGGCAAGGTGCTGGTGCTCTCGGCCCACCAGGAGGACGACTGGGTCTTTCGCGCCATGCAGTCGGGCGCGTCGGGCTATGTCTTCAAGACCCACCTGGCCGCCCAGCTGTGTGCCGCCATCACCACGGTCCTGCGCGACGAAATCTATTTGCCCCCCGAGGTGGCGACCCAGTTCTTCCGGCTGTTCCACTACTACGCGGGGCATACCGTGCAGTCGCGCTCGCGCATTCACCTGACCGAGCGCGAGCAGGAAGTGCTCCACTGGCTGGTGCGCGGCGCCTCCAACGACGAAATCGCCCGCAACCTCTACATCACGATTGCCACAGTCAAAGCGCACCTTTCGGCCATCTTCGAAAAACTCCAGGTCACCAGCCGCACCCAGGCCATCGTCGCCGCCCTCAAACTCGGCCTGGTGCAGGCTTGATAGCGCTACAGTAAAAAGTAGCGAGGACACAGCGAGCATGGAGAGCGGATCCGTTGCGCTTACCCACGAAGAAAACGAAGCCTTAGATAGAATTGCTCAGCAGACGGGAAAGACTTCCGCAGAGCTACTTCACGAGGCCCTTGCCGAATTTATCGCCCGATTTTCTGCGGCACATCGCCGACAGTTGCTCCAGCAAGCGCAGGGCATGTGGAAAGATCGCGACGACCTGCCGGTTCTTAGGGAGCTTCGCCGGGAATTCGACCGTCCTGAGGATTGAACGGTGGCTCCCTCGCCCGAAAAGCTGTTGATCGATACCGACGTGTTGATCGATTACCCACGCGGCAAGGACTGTGCCTTGTGAGTGAACTAGTTCCCATCTTTGGCACCGACAATCCCGACTGCCGGGGCGATGTCGTTTTTGTCCACGGCCTGAACGGCGACGCCCGCAAAACCTGGCAACCGGAGAACCAGCCGGATCGCTTCTGGCCCAACTGGATAGGTGAAGATGTCGATGGGGTAGGGGTCTGGTCGCTAGGGTACCCGGTCAATGCTTTCGCCTGGAAAGGAGCAACTATGCCCTTGGCGGACCGGGCAGTCAACGCGTTGGTGGCACTGGAAACTGGTGGGGTAGGCATGAATCGGCCGGTGGTATTCATCGCCCACAGCCTGGGCGGCTTGCTGGTCAAGGAGGTGCTCAGAAAAGCCGCAGACGGCAGCGTGCCGGAGGGCCGACTGTTGGCGCAGAACACCCGGGGGGTGGTGTTTCTGTCGACGCCGCACTCAGGTTCCAATCTGGCCGACTTCGTCGCTTATTTGAAATTCCTGTTGCCCAGTGTGAGCGTCGATGAGTTGCGCACCCAGGAGCCGCGCTTGCGGGAGTTGAATACCTGGTATCGCAACAACGTCGTACAGCTGAGCGTCAAGACGCAGGTTTATTGCGAACGCAAGCCGACACCGGCGGGGCGCAACTTCTTTGGCCAATGGGTCAACCTGATGGTGGTGGATGCTGCCAGTTCCGATCCGGGCATCACCGGGGTGACAGCGGTGCCTATGGACGACGATCACCTCTCGATCAGCAGGCCGACCCGGGATAGCACCCTTTACAAACGCACCAAAGAGTTTGTCGGTCTGTGCCTGCTTACGCCAGGAGCCGTCTCCCCCACACCCGTCAGTCGGGACTCAGATGCCGGGTCCGAAAGAGTCTCTCCGGACAGCCGCTCACCCGGTGTGCAGAATGAACCCATGAACTGGCCGCAATCCGGCAAGGCGGAGCGCCTGGAGCTCAACCGAAGGCTCAACGGCATCCCGCCGCAGCAGTTCAATATGTTGCTGTTTGCTCTTGAGCCCCCCGCCGGGCTGGTGCCGCCGATGCCGGCCCCTCAAGGGGACCGGGTTTCGGCGCTTTTGGGGTGGGCGGAGGGACCGGGGGGGTGTGGGTTGCCGCAAGTGCGGGCAGTTTTGGAGGCGATTCTAAACCCTTCGTAGCCCCTCCAGAACAAGGCTGAATTTGAAGCGAGCATCGGCCGAGGCATTATGCAAAGGGTGCTCTGCTGGAATGCCCGAGGCTGGCACCGGTGAGGATCAGCCGAGTTGCTCCAGAACCTCAAGCACGGCCTGTAACCCGCATCCGCTTTCGCTTTCCGCCCAAACCAGCAGCTGGTAGACCCTATCGCCGTGCGGTGCATTTTGCGGTGGGAGTATACCGGGCGCAACTTTCAGCACGAAGGCAAGCATATTTAGTTGTTGGTACGGCAAGCGGTTGAGCCTCTCGAAAAGCAGCAGCCGTTGGGTAACAGAGGCAAGGGGTCTTGCGGCGGGCGGGGAGGAGTAGACCACGGGATTTGCCGCGGCTCCTTCCGCTGCAAACTCCCGAATATGTTTGACGATAAGCTCGTCGCCCCGCTCGGGGGCAATCACCCCTTGCTCGATAAGCCACAGGGTCAGTTCGATCCGACGCTTGAGCACGGAGCGGGGATCTTCGGGGCCGCCGGTCATCTACGTCGTATCTGGGGTGGGTTGCTCGACACTAGGCCCAGCCTTCGGCCACGTCCTGCGCAAGCCCCACGGATTGGCCAGTCCGTTCGTCTATGAGCGCTGCTTGCCGTTGCAGCGATTCGGCTTCTTGTGCTTTGCCTTGATCCCGGTACAGCAGCGACAGGTTGTGCAGGGTGCCTGCCACATCCGGATGGTTCTCTCCCAGGGCGTACTGTCGGAGCGACAACGCCCGTTTGAGCAATTCCTCGGCTTGTTGGTCGTTACCCGAACGGCGTTGCAGTTCGGCCAAGTTGTTCAGGGCGGTAGCAACATTCGGGTGATCAGGCCCCAAGAACTTGACAAACAGTTCAAGAGCCCGCAAATACAACCGCTCCGCCCCAGCAAGATCCGAGCGAGCCAACCGCAGTTGCGCCAGATTATTCAGAACAATCGCGACATCAGGATGTTCCGACCCGGACAGCCTTTCTCGCTCTTTCAAGACCCGTTCAAAAAGGTTTTGCGCTTCCTCAAGACGGTTTTGGTCACGGTAAAGCACTGCTAGATTGTTGAGGGTCGTCAGTGTATCGGGGTGATGCTCTCCCAAGAGATCTTGTTGTACCGCAAGCGCCTGTTGGTACATCTCCACCGCTTCCCAAAGGCGGCCCTGGGCATGGTAGACCGCCGCGAGGTTGGTCAGGTTGGCTGGGTAGTCGGGGCTCTTCCCACCGGACAAACGTTCGTTTTGCCGCAGCGATTCCAAGCACAAGTCCTCGGCCTGCCCGTAATCGCCCTGGGCCAGGCGCAGCTTTGCAAGGCCAGCAGTGGCGCGGGAAAGCTGGCCGAATCGCTCGGGCAAGCCCTTCAGCACGTGCAGAACTTCGGAGTACAGCCCTTCCGCCGCGGCGAAATCGCCCTGACTCCGACGCAGATCGGCAAATTGCGTGAGCGCAGTGGCCAGGATCCCAGTAGCCTCCTCGGAACCGCTTTCCCGCGCGGCATCGAGCGCCCGGGCAAAAAGCCCTTCCGCCTCGGCGTACTTGCCCTGGTATTGGCAAAGCGTCGCCAAATCCTTCAGGTGGCGTGCGATGGCGTCGCTTTTGCCGCTTCTAGAGACCGCCCAGACCGACCCGAGCGTCTTGCGCATCCAATATTCCGCATCGGCATACCGGCCCTGGGCCGCGTAAAACGTGCCCAGAAACTCCCCGTACCCGATTCCCTTCTCCCGGACAAACTCCCCGGTTCGTTCCAGAAGCGCCGCCTCGTCCCCAAGCTCGAAGACCAACTGCCGCGCCGCTTCCAGTTGCAGCGGCTCGCTCAGTTCCCGCTGGGAAGCCTGGGCCAGAAGCTGTAGGGCCTTCTCGGCAGATAGTGGGCGATCAAAAGTTGCTTCGCTCGCAGCGGATTGATCGTGCATGGATGCCACAGAGCGGTGTTCCACGAGTATAGCCTGGAGCCTGCCAAGGAACGTTGCAGGATAGACTGTATTGGACAAAAGCACACAGAAAATCAAAGTCCCGAATGGTGCCGCCCGCCTCCCCCTTCGAAGAACGCCTGAACCTGGTGCGCCGGATGAATGCTTTGCCATTGGCGGCCTTCAATGAACTAGTTTTTGCCCTTTCCCCGCCGCCGGGGCTGTTGCCACCCCCGTCTGCACCCCAGTCTGATCGCGTATTCGCTTTGATGGAGTGGGCTAAAGGTACTGACGGCTGTGGTCTGGGGCAGGTAATCAGAGCATTGGAGATGGGATCTCCATGGGCCTCTCAGGGGCAAACGAGTGTTTACCCGGAGAAGCTCTGGAATGTGCCACACGGACGGAACCCCTTTTTCACCGGACGCGATGCACAGCTCAACAAATTGCACGAAATCCTACAAAAAGCAGGGAAAGCTGCCCTTAGCGGCATGCCCGGGGTTGGCAAGACTCAGTTGGCTATTGAGTATACCTATCTTTGCCGCGATGAGTACCAACATGTGTTCTGGGTGAAGGCGGAGACCGATTCAGAGCTGATGGCTAGCTTCGTCGAAATTGCCACTTTGCTAAATCTTCCCACGCTCCGACAGGACGACCAATCCCAGATCGTCAAAGCAGTGAAAAGATGGTTGGAGCAGAACGATGGGTGGTTGCTTGTAGCGGACAACGCCGACAACTTGTCAATGGTCCAGAAGCATTTGCCTGGTGCCCACCAGGGGCGCATACTCTTCACCACCAGGGATTCTGCCACTGGACAGCTACAGTGTATTAAGGTCGAGAAATTCAAGCCCGAAGATGGAGACGGTGCGCTGTTGCTACTGTGCCGTGCAAAGCTTCTCTGTCAGGGTGCAAATCTAGATGACGCTGCTTTAGAGGAACGCGAGCTAGCAAAGCAGATCGACCGCGAGATGGACGGTTTGCCGCTGGCTCTAGATCAAGCTGGAGCGTACATTGAGGAAGTGCCATCAAGCTTAGCTGAGTACCTGCAACGCTATCGACAGGCGGGAGACCAGTTACGGAAAAGACGTGGGGATCTGGCACCCGATCATACTTCGGTAACGGTGACTTTCAATCTCGCAGTAAAGCAGATCGAGTTGCAAAATCCGGCAGCGGCACAGTTGGTTCGCGCGTGTGCATTCTTGTCACCGGACGCTATTCCTGAAGAAATATTTACAGCCAATCCCACAGTGTGGGAGGAGCCGTTGCGAATTTCTTTGGAAGGCCCTGTTACTTTCAACAATGTGTTTCGAGAAGTGACGCGGTTTTCATTGCTATCACGTGATGTCAAGAAAAGACTGCTTGGCATCCATAGATTGGTGCAAGAAGTAATTCTCGACAGCCTTAGTGCCGATAAAAAACGCTTTTGGGCAAAGCGAGCAGTACTGGCAATCGAGCAAGTATTTCCAGATCCTAGAGCCAGGGCAGCATGGAATGAGTGCGAACGGTTACTCAGTCAGGCAAAGATCGCAGCTAAACACATCGATCGTTGGAAGTTTCGCCATAACTCAGCATTTAATCTACTAGACAATATGCAACGTTACCTAGGCACAATGAGCCGTTATGCTGAAGCGGAACAAATAAGCATGAATGCGGTCCGATTTTTAGAAGATTTGGAAAATTTAAACATTCAACCTTTGATATCAAGCTTGCTCCATTTGGGCGATAGCTACCTGAAACAAGCTAAATTTTTCGAAGCTAAATGTACTCTTGAAAAGGCGCAAAAAATGTCCCTTCATATGTTAGGTGATCAGCATTTATTGACGGCTAATTGCTTTAGCTTTATGGGAGAGTTATCCCTAAGACAAGGATGGCTCTCAGAAGCTGAAAAGCTGTTTTCGCGTGCGCTCAATGTAAACGTATTTGGTAAAAATCATGCAGCGACAGCCAAGACCCTGAGCAATTTGGCAGTGGTAATTGACCGGATGGGACGCCCGGCTGAGGCAGAGTCACATGCGCGTGTAGCTCTGTCAATTGCTAAAACAGAATTGGATCCAAAAGATTTCTTGACAGCTGCGATCCTGCACACCCTCGGCGAGCTTCTGATGAACTTAGGAAACTACCAGGAGGCGGAAGCTACGATGCTGCGTTCCCTTGCAATCATTGAGGAGCAGCTAGGTCCTGAGCACTCGTACAAAGCGACTGGCATGATTAATTTGGCTTTGCTCCACGAGTGTAGAGGCAACTACCCCGAGGCAGAACGGTTGACCCGCAAAGCCCTTACGATGCGGATCAGAATATTTGGTTCATGCCACCCGGATGTAGCCCAAGCAACCAATAACTTGGGTTTGCTAATGATGAAGCAGTCGCATTTTTCCGAAGCTAAGGAGCTGTTCGAAAGTGCTTTGAATCTTAATAAGAAAATACTTGGATCAGGACACTTTGAGGTTGCGTTAAACATGCACAACCTCGCTTGGGCATGCGAGGAACTAGGGGAAATTGCGGAAGCTGAAGAGTTATACAATCGCTCTCTACGATTGCACCAGGCTATTTATGGAGAGGACCAGGATCATCCAGACATTGCGAGGACTCTCAACAATCTGGGCGGACTGAAAATGCGCCTTGATAAACTTGAGCAGGCTGAGGCACTCCTGCGCGAAGCGCTTGCCATGGAACAACGGCTGTTCGGACCTAATAATGTAGCCCTTGTTGAAGAGCTTCTGAGTCTGGCAAATCTATTGCTAACACTGGGCAACCCTGTGGAGTCCGAGGAATTTTACGAGAGAGCACTAAAAATTTGCACAGCCTCACTACCCCTCAACCACCAGCACACTCGTCTGGCACACATCGGCCTTGCCAATTCGCGCCGTGTTCAGGGTAAACACTAGGAAGCCGATGCGATAGGGCTGCCGATTATTGCATATCTGTTACTATCGAGGCGACCCAAACTGTCAGACTCAGGCAGCTAGAATAGCGGCGACGACCGGGCAAGAAGAATATGCAGCAGGCGGCGGGTGAGCGCGTGCGCTGGACGGCGGCGGACCTGGAATTGCTGCCAGACAACGGTAATCGCTATGAGATTGTTGAAGGGGAGTTGCTGGTGACGCGAGCGCCGCACTGGAAGCACCAGCAAGTTTGCCTGCGCATCGGAGCAGCCCTGGACGTCTGGTCCAACCGCACCGGCCTCGGTCAGGCGGCGGTCGCACCGGGAATTCTCTTTAGCGAGGCGGACAACGTCATTCCGGATGTCGTCTGGGCAAGCACCAGTCGATTAGAAGCATTGCTCGACGAAGCGGGGCACCTGGTGGGTCCCCCCGAACTGGTGGTCGAAGTCCTCTCACCGGGGGCCGACAACGAGCGGCGCGACCGGGAGTTGAAGCTCAAGCTCTATTCGCTGCGCGGGGTGCAGGAATATTGGCTGGTCGATCGCCGAGTTGGGTGCGTCGAGGTGTATCGTCGGGAGAAGGCGATGCTAAAACTGGCCGGTACGTTTCTGGTGGGCGATACGCTCACCAGCCCACTGCTTGCAAACTTCGCCTGCCCGGTCGGCCCGCTGTTCGCTTGAAAAAGCTGCCGATCGCCCTTTCCGGCACCGCGACTTACCCAAATCTGTGCCGCAGTCGACACGCGTCGTGCACGCACTGGATGAACAAGCCCATCCCACCCACAAAGTCTCGTTCTCAGTGGTGCCACTAAGTCCGGGGGGTGTCGGGGGGCCGGCAGCCCCTCGACGCGGGGAGGAGGAGAGCGCGAGAGGGGAACCCGAAGGGGGTTCCACCTCTCGCCCCACAGACCCTCGTGCCAAGCCAACTGCCAGAAGCAAACCGTTGCAACCGTATTGTGTTTCGAGTTGCTCCGTCGGTCGCGAGATTGAACAAGCGAACTCAATCGTTCGATTCTCGCTCGATGCAGTAGTCGTAGGCGTCGTCCCTGGCTGCGTCCTGGTAATGTTCGGCATGGGTGTTGGAGAGCTGGTCGGTCATAAACAAGCCATCGCGCAGATCGTAGATGAGATCGCCCACCGTTTCGGCCAGACCCTCAGGTTCACCGCCGGTCTGTTCCCGGCAGTACTCTTCTTCGGAGCCGGTGAGGTAAGCGCCGTCGCCGTTCTGGTTGGAAGCGTCCGCCAAAAGCATGTCGCCATCGGAGTACATCGCTCCCTCGACCGAGTCGCCTTCGCCTTCGTAATTCGTATCGCCTTGTTCGTACATCTGTCCGGGATCATCGAACAGTTCCAGTTCGGGATCGATGGGGTCGTAGTTACTCACAGCCGCTCCAGTTCAATATCGACCTTTGCCGCTAGGGAACGTTTAGAAAATCGATCACGGCCGCATTCGCCACAAAATCCGCACCACGCTTTTGAACCGCCGCACCCAGGCATCGACACGCTGCGACAGAGGCAAGGGAGTCGCCGCTTTATCCTGAAGCAATTGCACTTTTTGTTCGATATCCAGGCTCGCGTAGCTGCCCATCGCCTCGACAAGGGCTTGAACGGTGGCAATGGAAGCATCGGCGCCAACGTGCAGAACATAAGAGTCCTGAGGATCGGCGTCGGTGCCTTTGCAATGAACTTCGCCGCGAAAACCGCGTCGCGAAGCGTCCCACCACACCCATGCTTCGTGACAACGCGGATCGAAGGCAGCAAGTTTGTAGCGGACCATCGTTTCCCCTGGGTTATGGGGCACCGCCTTGGTGGTGGACACCTGGTCCACAAGTAAAGATAAACCAGAATTCGGCGGGTTTCTGATTTTTTCTGGTTAGCGTGGAGATAGTTTCGCTGCGTGTGTCGTCGGATGAGTGCTTCTGATTGGATCAAGCGGGGGATGAAAAAGGCTCAAGCTGGCAATTACGACGGAGCTATCTCCGACTATACCCAGGCCATTCTACTGCAGTCGAACTGCCCCGAGGCGTACTGCGGCCGGGGTAACGCCTACTACCGCCTCAACAACAAAATCCGGGCGCTCGAGGATTATACCCACGCCATCACCCTCAAGCCGGAATTCAGCGAAGCGTATTTCAATCGGGGCACCGCTCGCTCCCAACTGGGAAACAGCCAGGGGGCGCTCGAAGATTTTAGTCGGGTCGTGCACCTGAGCCCGCGCGACGCCAAAGCCCACTTCAACTGGGGCAACGCCCACTACCGGTTAGGCCATAAGCAGGAAGCGATCGAGGGGTACTCCCGGGCTATTCAGTTGCAGCCGGATTACGCAGAAGCCTACAGCAACCGGGGGCTGGCCCACTGCAAGATGCAGGCGGTAGGTACAGGGCTGCTCGATCTGCACAAAGCAGCCACCCTGTACAAAACCCAGGGCAATATGAGCCGCCACTGGCAAACCCAGCAGACGATTGCGAAATTCCACTCCGACAGCGCCAGCGCCACCCAGGTGCGTGGAGAAAGCGCGCGCTGAAAAAGCGCGCGACTTTTTGAACCTAGCGCTGTTATACCGCCGCCGTCTCGGTCTTTTCGCTTTTGATCTTGTTGAGCAGACCGCCCGCCAGGATCACTTCGCGCTCGCGCTCGGTGAGCTGGGCGTCGGCCCGGAAGTTCGTGCCCTTGGTGAGGTTGGCGACGGTGAAGTGGCCGGTCGTCAGACCCTCGGCAATCCCTTCGAGGCGCAACTGGTCGCCTTGATCGACCCCGTCGTGGTCGGCCTCGTCCGCAAAGGTGAGCGGCAGGATGCCGAAGTTGATCAAGTTGGCGCGGTGGATGCGGGCGAAGGACTTGACGATCACCGCCCGCACGCCCAGGTACATCGGGGCGAGGGCGGCGTGTTCGCGCGAGGAACCCTGGCCGTAGTTGCTCCCGCCCACGACCAACGAAGGGCCGGCGGCCCGGGCGCGCTCAGGAAAAGTCGGATCGACGCGCATAAAGACGAACTCGGCGATGGCCGGGATATTGGAGCGCAAAGGCAAAACCTTGGCCCCCGCCGGCATGATGTGGTCGGTGGAAATATTGTCCCCCAGTTTCAATAAAACGGGCGCCTCCAGCGTAGCGGTGGGCGGTTCGCCAAGCGGCACCGGCTTGATGTTGGGACCGCGCAGCACCTCGACGTCTTTGCCGTCGGCGGGCGGGAAGACGAGCATGTTGTCGTTGATGAGGAACTGCCCGGGGGTGGCCATGGCAATCGGATCGATGCCCAGCGTGCGCGGGTCGGTGATCTCGCCGGTGAGGGCACAGGCGACGCAGACTTCGGGGCTCGCCAGATAGACCAGATCGTCGGCGGTGCCGGAGCGGCCCTTGAAGTTGCGGTTGAAGCTGCGCACCGAGACACCGCCGGTGGGAGGGGCCTGACCCATGCCGATGCACGGCCCGCAGGCCGATTCGAGAATGCGGCAACCGGCGGCAATCAAGTCCGCGAAATAGCCGTCGCGGACGATCATCTCGAAGACCTGCTTGGAACCCGGGGTGACCGTCATCGAGACGTTCGGATGCACGCGCCTGCCGCGCAGCAACAGCGCGGCGGTGGCCAGATCTTCGTAGCTGGAGTTGGTGCACGAGCCGATGCACACCTGCACCACGGGTGTCCCCGCCACTGCGCGCACGCTCACGACGTTGTCGGGGCTGGAGGGACAGGCGGTCAGCGGCTCCAGGGTGTCGAGGTCGATTTCGACCGTTTCGTCGTAGGTGGCGTCCGGATCGGCGGCGAGGGGCACCCAGTCGCCTTCGCGGCCCTGGGCGGCCAGGAAGCGATGGGTGACTTCGTCGGAAGGAAAGACACTGGTGGTTGCCCCGAGTTCGGCACCCATGTTGGTGATCGTGAAGCGATGGGAGACGCTCAGCGAGGCGACCCCCGGACCGGTATATTCGACGATGCGGCCGGTGCCGCCCTTGACGGTGAGCCGCCGGAGCATCTCCAAGATGACGTCCTTGCCCGAGCACCAGGGCTGCAGGGTGCCGGTCAGTCTTACCCCCAGCACCTTCGGCATCGGAATAAAGTAAGGCTCGCCCGCCATCGCCACCGCCACGTCGAGCCCGCCCGCGCCGATGGCGAGCATGCCGAGGCCGCCGCAGGTGGGCGTGTGCGAATCGGAACCCAGCAGCGTCTGAGCGGGCACCGCGAAGCGCTCGCGGTGCACCTGGTGGCAGATGCCGTTGCCCGGGCGCGAGAAGACGATGCCGTATTTCTGACCCACCGACTGCAAATAGCGATGATCGTCGGCGTTCTCGAAGCCCGTCTGCAACATGTTGTGGTCGATGTAGGAAACCGACAGCTTCGTGCGCACCCGCGGCAATCCCATCGCTTCGAACTGTAGATAGGCCATCGTGCCGGTGGCATCCTGGGTCAGTGTCTGGTCGATGCGGATGCCGATTTCGGAGCCTGGCCGCAATTCGCCGCTCATCAGGTGGGCTTGCAAGATTTTACAGGTCAGATTCATCGCGGGTGTCTCGCTACGCTTGCGGGTCTGGGCATCACTTTCTAGTCTAAGCGCGCCTCCAGATCCGTATCGGAAGCTGCCATTTTCAGAAAGAAACGCCGGTGGGTGATAAACTGCGAGACGTTACGTAAATTTACGGATTTTCCCGTCCTATGGAAGCACCCGCCACCACCGGCAATCCCGTCGAGATCGTCCTGGGCGTTCCGGGGCCGTGGCCGGATACCGATCAGATCGGTCGGGCGATCATCGGCAGCAGCGAGCGGCTGTTTTTTGCCGGGGCGGTGCTCATCGACACCCAGAGCGATCTGATCGTCGAGCTGGAGGTAGTCGAACACGACCCGGATCTGCGGCGCGCTTTTGAATTGTCGGCCAACGGCCACCACAGCGAGGCGTTGCTCGAGGCGATCGACGCCCACACCTTCACGCTCTACCTGGTCGGGCCGGGCGGTTCGGTGGATGCCGCCCAGAAGATGATGGACGTCGCCGGTGAAATCTGCAAAGCGGGCGGCCTTGCCGTCAAAGTCGAGTCGTCGGGCCTCTCCCACAGCGCCGAGGGCTGGCGGGAACTGATCGGCAAAAAGGGAATGCTCGCCCTTTTTGAGGGCTACGTCACCCTGGTGCGCGGCGACGACCTGTTCTACTCCTGCGGCATGCACAACTTGGGCGCGCGCGACGCCTCGGTGCCGGGCTCGCTGCCCCCGGACGAGGCGGCGGTGGCCTTGCAGGGATTCGCGCAGTATCTGTTGTTGGAAGATCCGAAGCTCGAGAGCGGCGGCACCTTCAGCCCCGGTCCGGAGTACCCCACCTACCGCCTGGAGGCCGAACCGTGTACGGTCTTTGCAGAGGGCGATTTGTTGTTTAATCCCTTCGGCTGGTGGCGATTGACGCCGGTGTAACGGGTGTCTTCCCAACCTCTAAAGCACAGACAACTTTTTCACTTTCCCTCTTCAGAAGCGGCGTCTGATCTCTTCTGCTCGGCTTGCAGTTGCGCCTGGCGGCGGGCATGAAACTGACCGATCGGGCTTTCCTCATAGTCTCGGTCAAACATTTCCTGCAGTATTTGGATTTCCTCAGCAGACTTGCGCAGTTCCGCTGCCGCCGCCAACATCTTTTCGCGCGCTTGGCGACGTGTCTCGGCGTCTGGAATCGGCGGCATCGGCTTGTCGTTCATGGAAAACTCCAGCTTTGTTGGGCTTCGCGGATGCTCTGGGTCAGACCGACGGCAAACTCTGCCAGCAGAGCACCACCGCCACCGTGGCGGCGTACAGCCCCAACCAGCGCAGGTGCGCTTCTCCCTGCGCCCGCCAACCGACAAAAAGCAAGTAGCCCGTGAGCGCCATCAAGAACACCGGCGGCAGGACATTGCCCTTGCCCGCGTTGATGAGCACCTCCCAGCAGGCCAGAGCCGCGATCAAAATGCGCGCGTAGAGCGTGGGCAGGGCAATGCCCGCATCCTGCACTCCCAGAAAAAACGAAGGGAAACGAGACACCAATCCCTGAAAGTTCCAGGCGATCAGTGCCAGCGCTGCCCAGACGGCCGCCTCCGCCAAAATGTCTGCGTTGACCACCGCTTGAGCCCCCCGGTTGCTTTGCGGGTCATCCTACCACGCTCGGACAGTGTATGATTGTCCATATTGCGAAACCGGCCGGATCGCAGCCCCAGATATGGTGTGGTCTGAGCCTTTTGATCGGAGTTTTCACGCTACAATAATTTCCCTTCACCGGCACGATCCCCGTGAGCGCCCCGCAGTTACACCCACGCACCATCGACGAGGTCCGCGCCAAGGCGGATCTGGTCGATGTCGTGTCCGAGCGGGTAGTCCTGCGCAAGGCGGGGCGCGACTTCAAGGGACTGTGCCCCTTTCACGAGGACCGCAGCCCCAGTTTTTATGTCTCGCCGGGCAAGCAGATCTATAAGTGCTTTGCCTGCGGCGCCTCGGGCGACGTGTTCAAGTTCGTTATGGAACTGGACAAGTCCGCCTTTGGCGAGGTGGTGCTGGAACTGGCCCGCCGCTTCGGCGTGCCGGTCCAGACCCTCAAGCCCGAGCAAAAAGCCGAGTACACCCGCAAGCTCTCCAAACAGCAGCAACTGGGCGAAATTCTCGAACTGGCGGCCCAGTTTTATAGTTACGCCCTCTGGGGCGAGCGCGGAGCGGCGGCGAGGCAGTATCTGCTGGAGGCGCGTGCGCTCAGCGAAAAGACGATTCGCCAGTTTCGCCTGGGCTTTGCCCCCGAGGGCTGGCAGTCGCTTTATACCTACTTGGTCGACCAGAAGCGCTTTCCAGCTTCGCTGGTGGAAGAGGCGGGGCTGATCATTCCTAGAAGCAGCGGCCAGGGTTATTACGACCGCTTTCGTCACCGACTGATCATTCCTATATGCGATCTCAAAGGCAAGGTGATCGCCTTCGGGGGGCGGGCGATGGGCGACGAGCAGCCCAAGTACCTCAATTCGCCCGAGACGGAACTCTTTAACAAGGGTCAGACGCTCTACGCCCTCGATCAGGCGCGCGAGTCGGTGGGCCGCACCGACGGGGCGATCGTCGTCGAAGGGTACTTCGATGCGATTGCCCTGCACCAGTCGGGGATCAGCCACGTGGTGGCCACGCTCGGCACCTCGCTGCGGACCGACCAGATCAAGCAGCTGTTGCGCTACACCGAATCGAAGCGCGTCGTGCTCAATTTCGACGCCGATGCGGCGGGGGTGCAGGCTGCCGAGCGTGCGATTGCCGAGTTGCGGCCCCTGGTGGTCAAATCCGGTGTGCAGCTGCGGATCGTGGCGCTGCCGGCGGGCAAGGACCCGGACGAATTTTTGCGTTCCCACCCGCCCCAGGAGTATCTGAAGCTTGCCAGTGAAGCGCCTTTGTGGATCGACTGGCAAATCGAGCGGCTGTTTGCCGGGCGGGATCTGAGCTTGGCCGCTGATTTTCAGCAGGTGAGCCAGGGATTGGTGGAACTGCTGTCGGGTCTGCTCAGTTCGATGACCCGGGCGCACTATATCCACCTCATCGCCGGACAGCTTTCCCAGGGCAACGGCCGGCTCGCTTCCCAACTCGAAGACGAACTGCGGCGGCGCATCCGCACCCATCGCTGGGGCGGTGGGGACGGCAAGTCCAAAAAAAAGCGCGAACCGTTTCCGCCCGCCTGTTTTCAGGCCGAGGTGCAGCTCATCCAGATCTATTTGCACTTTGCGGAGTACCGCGAGGACATTCACCGCGGCCTCGACGAGCACGATCTCGAATTTTCGGTGCTGCACCACCGCCAGCTGTGGCAGAAGATACTGCAGTTGCGCGAGGAAATTGGCGAGGACGACGACGTGGTGGTGGCCTTGCGCACGATGTACGCGGGCGATCCTGAACTCAATCAGCGCCTCGGGCAACTGCTCTGGCTCAACGAACACAACCGCATCGCCCTGATGCGGCCGCGCATGGTGATTCGGGCGGGCCTTGCCACGCTGCAGCTCGATCGCTGCGAGCGGCGCTACAACTACCTCAACCAGCTGTGCGACGAAGCGGAGCGGCGCGGCGCCTGGGAGGAAGCCGACTACTTCGTCGAGCAACGCAACGCCGAATACCACCGCATCAACGACCTCAAGACCCACCTTACGCTCAAGCTTGGTGAGATATCTGAAACCGCTGTCTGGCAGGAGTCCTGAGTTGGAGCGATTTGGGGTGGCCCAGATGTCGGCAGGCCGATGAGAAATCTTGATGGTCAACGATTTTTAACCCGACGCCTGATATTTGGCGGTTGGTTTTGCACGACAATCTGTGGGTGCGAGAGGCGGAACCCCCTTCGGGTTCCCCTCTCGCGCTCTCCCCCTCCCCGCGTCGAGGGGGTGCCACCCCCCCGACACCCCCCGGACTTAGCGGCATGGTTAGGAACGAGAATTGGCGGGTGGGATCGGTTTATTCTTCCAGGGCCTGCACGACGCGTGTCGACTGCGGCGAAGGGGATGGCTCGTCGCTGGGCTGCAGTTGTTTGGATCATCCTTCATACACTAGCCCCCACGGGAAGAGCCCAGTCTTAGTCTGCTGCCTCTTTCAATAGCGAGATCACCCAGGCGGCGGCGATACTCCCCAGCACAACCACCTCGAGGGCGACGAGCGTGGAGGCGGGCAACCGGCCGGGTAGTCCCAAACGCAGGCCGGACCACCAGGCCCTCACCCGGGGAGGCCACAGGGCGGGGCTGTCCTCGGCACGGTAGCGCCAGTTCACCATCGACAGCAACAACGGCACTCCGCCCACCTTCGCGTGGATGAGTACGTGGAGCGCGACGCAGACGACGACCACCAGCCAGCCGCTCAGGTGAACGTAGTACCAGGCGTGGTCGAGTTCTCCTTTGGGCAACCACTTCTCGTCCATCATCTTGCCGCTAAACAGCGAGAGGGTGAGGGCGAGCAGTGTGAGTGTATTCAACACCTGGCCCAGGCTGTACCACCACGCCGGTCGCCCCACCCGGCCCAGTTTTGCGAGCGTATCCGGTTGAACCAGTCGCTTCTGGCCCTGGTGGAATGCGTAGAGGGCAAAGGCCGGGAAGATGAGCAAGCCGATCAGTCCAAAGGTGCCATGGATGCCTTCTATCTCCTCGAACCTGGGCAGCGGCACCCTTCCCCACCTGCCGTCGTAGGTGTCGTAGGTCCAGAAAGCAGTTATAATCGCTCCCACGACAAAGAAGCCGGTTAATGCGTGAAGAATGCGCAAAAGCAGCGGCTGATAGGGTTGCAATTGTTTCATGAGTATCGAGGCAAGTAATCTGAATGACTGGAGGCTTTCTTACTCGTTACAGTCTATCAGCCGCTGACGAATGTACCTAATGCAAATTGCATAGACTGTCCTTCGCCTTGATAAAATGGAGGGCATCTCCCTCCCGAAAGTTCGGCAGCTCCACGCCACCCAGGCGAGAAAATGAGCGCATATAGACAAATAATCACATTCCGCAGCTTTTTTCAAAGCGGCGAAATCACAATCAGCACTTTAGGCAGGGACCGCTCGGGCAAAGTTCAAGGCAGGCTTGAGAATTGCATTAAGTAGCTGGACGCGCTGGAGGATGATAATGGGAAAAATGGCAGCATCGAGGCACAAAGCACCCATGGAAACGCGCTACAACCCCCACGCAATCGAACCGCGCCGGCAAAAGCAGTGGGAGGAGGCGCCGCACCTTGCAATGGATGGGCGGCCCAAATTTTATGCGCTCTCGATGTTTCCGTATCCCTCCGGCGCGCTGCACATGGGCCATGTGCGCAACTACTCGATTACCGATGTGATCAGCCGCTACAAGCGCATGCGCGGCTTCAACGTGCTGCACCCGATCGGTTGGGACGCCTTTGGGCTGCCCGCCGAAAATGCCGCCATCGACCGGGGCATCCACCCGGCCCAGTGGACCGAGCAAAACATCGCCCAGATGCGTGAGCAACTCAAGCGCCTGGGCTTTGCCTACGCCTGGGAGCGGGAAGTGGCCACCTGTTCACCTGCGTACTACCGCTGGACCCAGAAATTGTTTCTTGAATTCTGGAAGGCAGGACTCGCCTACCGCAAAGCGGGCGTCGTCAACTGGGATCCGGTCGATCAGACGGTGCTCGCCAACGAGCAGGTCGATGCGGAGGGCCGCTCCTGGCGCTCGGGAGCACTGGTAGAGAAGCGGCCGTTGGAGCAGTGGTATCTGAAGATCACCGACTACGCCGAGGAGTTGCTGCAGGCGCTGGGTACGCTCGGGGATTGGCCCGAGCGGGTGCGGGTCATGCAGGAAAACTGGATCGGCAAGTCGGTGGGAGCAGAACTGTGTTTTCCGATTAACGGGGAGCCCGAGGGGATTCGCGTGTTCACCACCCGGCCGGATACGGTCTACGGCGTCACCTATCTGGTGCTCGCCCCGGAGCACCCGCTGGTGGAGCGCATCACGGCACCCGAGCGGCGCGAGGCGGTGCGGGCTTTTGTGGCCCAGGTCCAGAGCGAGAGTGAAATCGAGCGGGTGAGCGAAGACCGGCCCAAGCAGGGGGTGTCTACCGGGGCTGTGGCCCTCAATCCGTTTACCGGCCAGGCGGTGCCGGTCTGGATCGCCGATTATGTGCTCTTTGAGTACGGCACCGGTGCGGTGATGGGCGTGCCCGGCCACGACGAGCGCGACTTTGTCTTTGCAAGCCAATACGAACTTCCCATCCGCCTGGTCGTGCAGGCCCCGGACGGCTCGCTCACAGAACCGCTGCGGGCGGCTTACACGGAGGTGGGCGTGCTGGTAAATTCCGGTCCCTTCAACGGCCTCGATTCACCCACAGGCAAGCTCAAGATCGTCGAATACGCCGAGCAGCAGGGCTGGGGCAAAGGCCGCGTGCAGTACCGGCTGCGCGACTGGCTCATCTCGCGCCAGCGCTACTGGGGCTGCCCGATTCCGATGGTCTACTGCCCCGAGTGCGGTGTGGTGCCGGTCCCTGACGAGCAATTGCCGGTCGCATTGCCCGGAGATGTCGAATTTAGTGGTCGCGGCCCCTCGCCCCTGGCCAAGCTCGAAGGCTGGATCTGTGTCGATTGCCCGCAGTGCGGCGCCCCGGCGCGGCGCGAGACCGACACGATGGACACGTTTATCGATTCGTCGTGGTATTTTTTGCGCTTTGCCGACGCCCGTAACGGGGCCGAGCCCTTTTCGCGCGAGGCGGTGGACTACTGGCTGCCGGTGGACCAGTACGTGGGCGGCATCGAGCACGCGATTTTGCACCTGCTCTATTCGCGGTTTTTCACCAAAGTTCTGCGCGATCGGGGATTGCTGAGTTTCGACGAGCCGTTCAAGCGCCTGCTCACCCAGGGCATGGTGCTGAGCAATGCCTTCGTGGACCCGGCCACCAAAAAGTACTATCCGCCCGACCAGGTGGAGGAGCGCGGCGGCGCATTTTTTGCCCGGCCGGATGGCACGCCCCTGGTGTGCGCGATGGAGAAGATGTCCAAGTCCAAGTACAACGGCATCGACCCGCTCACGGTGCGCTCCGAGTACGGGGCCGACACCGCCCGCTTGTTCGTGCTTTTCAAGGCACCCCCGGAGAAAGAATTGGAGTGGTCCGACGCCGATGTGCGCGGCCAGTACAGTTTTTTGGGCCGGGTGTGGCGGACGGTGTACGAGTTTGTGAGCGGCGAGAAGCCGGATAGACCCGTCGGCGAAGCCCAGGAGCGCGATTTGCGCCGGGAGGTGCACCGGGCTATTCAGCAAGTGGGAGGCGACATCGAACAGTACAAGTTCAACACCGCCATCGCCGCGTTGATGAAGCTCAACAACGCCATGGCCGACTACCCGAGCGGCCAATCGCCCGCCTACAAAGAAGGCGTCTACGTGATCGTGAAGCTGCTGGCTCCTTTTGCGCCCCACATCGGCGCCGAGCTGTGGCAGGCTCTGGGTGAAGCGGGGGATATTCACACTTCGGACTGGCCCGCCCTCGACGAATCCGCCCTGGTCGAAGAGACGATCGTCCTGGTGATCCAGGTGAACGGCAAGAAGCGCGACGATATTCAGGTACCCGCTGCCGCCAGCGAGGGTGAATTGCAGGAACTTGCCCTGGCAAGCGAAGCGGTGCGCCGCCACACCGACGGCAAGGCGATCAAGAAGGTGATCGTCGTGCCGGGACGGCTGATCAATCTGGTGGTGGGCTAATCTTTGCAGGAAGCAGGCCGATGACGATGACTGTTGCAGATGTCGAAAAGCTCCAGAGCCTTTACCCGGACCACAAAATTGAATTGCGCGACGGGGCGATTACGATTATGAGCCCTGCGGACGCGACCTCGGGACTCATCGGTGTCGAATTCTCGGCGCAGTTGCGCAACTGGGTGCGGCCCCGCAAACTGGGCTTTGTTTTCGACTCCAATTCCGGCTTTCGCCCTCCCAACGGCGATCTAACGGCCCCAGATGTGTCCTTCGTCTCGCGGGAGCGGCTCAGACGTGTGCCTCGCACCTACGCGCCGGTGGTACCGGATCTGGTGGTAGAGGTCAAATCGAGCACCGACCGCCTCCGCCCGTTGGTGGACAAGTTGCAGTCTTACCTGGAGTTGGGGGCCCGGGTGGGTATTCTTGTCGATCCCGATCAGCAGCGGGTGAGCGTTTACCGACCGGAGCAGGAGCCGGTGATTCTCGAGGGCGGTGATATCCTGTCGCTCAACGAGTTGCTGCCTGGTTGGGAACTGGCAATTGCGGATCTGTGGCTGGTGGAATTTGACGAACTCTAGAAGCGGGCGGCCGTTTGGCATGGACGAAGATCCGACCCGGCGCTTACTAACCCAGTGGCTGCCGTCGCGGCGCTTCGAGCGTGCCCCGGAAACCATCTTTGACGGTAGCCACGACAAGCCTGCCCACTTCGACGGCGAAGCGCTCAAAATCTTGAGCTGGAATGTCGCCAAGAGCAACCATGACCGCCGCTTCACCCGGGAGTTTCTGAGCATTCTCGAACGCGAGCAGCCGGATATTGTGTTTTTGCAGGAGGTGCGCGTCGACGCCGAGACCATGCGGGCGGTAGATCTGGCGGGCATGCACTGGAGCGTGGCACCCAACTACAAAGACACCCACCTGAACGCCTATTCCGGGTTGCTCACCGCCGCGCGGCCCGCTCCTATCGGTCAGCGCGTTGTGCTCACCCACGACACGGAGCCATTGGCCGGCACCCCCAAAGCCTCGCTCCTCACCGAATACCCGCTACCCGGGCGCTCCCGCAAGCTGCTTGCCATCAATAGCCACCTCATCAACTTCGTGGATCTGCCGTCCTTCGGCGCCCAGTTAAGGCAACTCGAAGCGATTGCAAGCCGCCACCGGGGGCCGATGGTGTTGGCGGGAGACTTCAACACCTGGAACGCGCCGCGGGTGGAGTTGCTGGAGGAAATAGCCCGCCGGTTGGGGCTGAAGGCCGTCACCTTTGCCCCCGCCGATCGCTGGCTGGTCAAACGCTTTTTGCTCTCCGCCCCCCTCGACAACATCTTCTTTCGGGGCCTCAGCGAGAAGGCGAACGCCACCCGGGTGCTCCGGCGCACCACCTGCTCCGACCACCGGCCGATTCTTACTGAACTGACCTGGGACGAGGAGACCGACTGAAATGCTCGCTCAGGAGGCGACACTTTTTAGCCTGCTGGTCCTTGCTGTCCATGGGCTGGGGATTGCCAACGCCGCCCATGCCGTGATGCATGTGCGCTCATCTCGGGGGGCAGTGGCCTGGAGCATTGGGCTGATTACTTTTCCGTGGCTCGCCATCCCGCTGTACTGGGTCTTTGGGCGCAACCGCTTTTTGGGCTACGCCGAGGCCATCCGTACCGCCTACGAGCAGCACCACCGCCGCATCGACAGAGCCTACGACGGCCTGCTGGAGCATCGAGCACAGCTTCCTGCGCGCTTGGCCCCGGTGGAACAACTGGGCGAACAACTCGCCAGTCTGCCGTTTTTGACCGGCAACACCGCCCGGTTGCTCATCGACGGCCGCGAAACGTACGACGCGATGCTCTCGGCCATTGCCGGGGCCGAGCACTATGTGTTGTTGCAGTCGTACATCGTCGAGGCGGATCGCTCGGGTGAAGTGTTCAAACAGGCGCTCATCGAGCGGGTCGGGGCCGGAGTGCGGGTGTATGTGCTCTACGACGAAATCGGCAGCAACCACCTGCCCCGTTCCTACATCGACGATTTGCGCCGCCACGGCGTCGAGGTGAGTGCCTTTCACAGCACCAAGGGTTGGAAGAACCGGCTGCAGATCAACTTTCGCAACCACACGAAGATCCTGGTGGTGGATGGTCGGGTCGCCTGCGTGGGCGGACTCAACATCGGCGATGCATATCTTGGAGAGGGCAAAAACCCGCAGCTGCGCCCCTGGCGAGACACCCATTTGCGCCTCACCGGTCCCGCCGTCCAGTGTTTGCAGTTGATTTTCCTGCGCGACTGGTACTGGGCGACGGGCGAATCGCCGCCGGTCGAATGGCGGGTGCACGCCGAGCGGGAAGCGGGGGCGGCGGCCCTGGTGCTGCGCACCGGTCCGGCGGACAGCTTGCCCGCCTGCACGCTGTTTTTTGTGGATCTGATCCAGCAGGCCCGCGAGCGCCTGTGGCTTGCCAGTCCTTACTTCGTGCCCCCGGAACCGGTGTTGCTTGCCTTGCAACTGGCGGCGATGCGGGGAGTCGATGTGCGCATAATGCTCCCGGAGCATCCGGATCACCTGCTGGTCTATCTGTGTGCCTTTTCGTTCTACGACGACCTGGCCCGCACCGACATCAAGCTCTACCGCTACCAGAAAGGTTTCATGCACCAGAAGGTGATCCTGGTGGACCGCGAAATTGCCGGGGTCGGCACCGCCAACCTCGACAACCGCTCGTTCACCCTCAACTTCGAGGTAATGAACTACATTGTGGATCCCGATTTTGTGAAAAGCGTCGAAGCGATGCTGATGGCGGATCTGGACGTCTGCCGCCAGGTCGATTACCGGGAATACCGCCGCAAACCTTTGTGGTTTCGCCTCGCGGTGCGCATTTCCCGTCTCCTGGCACCGGTGCTGTAGCGCATAATCGTTCCCAGCCTCCCGCAAAGGTGCAATGGAGCGATTCGCAAGGAGTGTTATGCAATCGAGACCGTGGCCGCTGCTGCCGGTGTGGGCGGCGCTGATCCCTGCCGTGACGCTGTTGGCCGCCCCGAAAAGCCTGGCCCAGAACTGCCCTGCGCCCGCAGTACCCCTGACTCCTATCTTCCAGATCCAGGGCAAGGAGGGGGCCAGTTCCCTGGCCGGTCAGGCAGTGGTCGTCGAAGGGATCGTCACGGGCGACTTTCAGCCCGGCAACCAGTTGGGCGGGTTTTATCTTCAGGAGCGCGTCGGGGACGGCGATCCGGAGACTTCCGACGGGATTTTCATCTTCGTGCCCCCGGCCAATCCGCTCTCCAAAAAAGAAGTGGCCGCGGGGGATCGGGTGCGGGTGAGCGGTGCGGTCAAGGAGTTCGGTCCCCAGGGCCGCACCCTGACTGAGCTCGACCGGGTGAGCGAAGTGCTTGTCTGCGAGGGAGGTCAGGGCGTTGAACCCACGGCACTCGCCCTGCCGGTGGGTACTCCCGGCCAATTGGAGCGCTACGAGGGCATGTTGGTGCGCCTCGCCCAGACCCTCACCATCACCGACACCAACGAACTGGGCGAGCGGGGCGAACTGGTGCTCTCGGCGGACGGACGGCTGTTCGTCCCCACCAACGGCCAGGGGGGCAGCAGCGAACTGAATGCCCGCCGCCGATTGGTTCTTGACGATGCGAGCAACCTGCTCAACCCGAAACAGATCCCCTACTTCACCGGCACCGACAAAAGCGGCACCCGCCGCCTGGGCGACACGGTTGCGGGGCTCACGGGCATTCTCACCAGCGGCTTCGGCACCTACCGCCTGCAGCCGACCGCCCCGCCGGAATTTGTCCAGGCCAACCCGCGCACCGCGGCTCCTGCCCCCGTGGGGGGCCGCCTGAAGGTGGCCAGTTTCAATGTGCTCAATTATTTCACGACCCTGGGCAGCCGGGGAGCGGCGAACGACAAAGAGTTCGAACGCCAGCAGGGTAAAGTGGTGGCCGCCTTGAAAGCGATCGACGCCGATGTGGTCGGGCTCATCGAGATCCAGAATAACGGCCTGATCGCCCTCGACAACCTGACCGCCGCCCTCAACAAAGCCTACGGCCGCACGGTCTTCGACGTGGTGATCCCGCCTTTGCGCGGCACGGGCACCGACGACATTCAAGTGGGGATCATCTACAAGCCCGAGCGGGTGAAACCGGTAGGCCCGTCCCGCAGCGACCCCGAACCCATCTTCGACCGGCCGCCTCTGGCCCAGACATTTCAGGCCCGTCGCAGCGGTCCGCGCAGCACCTTCACGGTGGTGGTCAACCACTTCAAATCGAAGGGCAGCTGCCCCGACCCCGGCCCGGACGCCGATGCCGACAAAGGCCAGGGCTGCTGGAACCTCAGACGGGTGGCCCAGGCCCGCAAACTGCTCGCCTTCGTGAAGACCCTGAACGATCCTGACGTATTGGTGGTGGGGGATCTCAACGCCTACGGCGGCGAAGACCCGATCAAGGCGCTCGGTGCGGGCGGGCTGGTGAGTCTCAATCTGCGCATCCCGGCGGCGGAACGCTACTCCTATGTCTTCGAAGGCCAGTCGGGCTACCTCGACCATGCCCTGGCCACCCCCAGCCTGGACAAACAGGTGACCGGCATCACCGAGTGGCACGTCAACTCCGACGAACCGCCCGTCATCGACTACAACACCGAGTACAGCCGCCGCAACCCGGCCGCCAAAAAGGACGACCGCTACGAGCCGACGCCCTACCGTTCCTCAGACCACGATCCGGTAGTTGTCGGATTGGAATTAAAGGCAGACGGGCGGCGTTAGCAGATCAATCTTGCATAACTATCCCTGATCTGTCACATAGGGATTTTTCAACGAAAGCACGGCCTTTCAGCTCACGAAGATTCAACGTTTCGCCCGTGTTTGACAGATCAGGGCTATGGCTGTCGCCATTTAAGTTAGGACGCAGCCTGTTTGAGAACGGCATCCATCGCGTTGCGCAAATGCCCGCAATCACGTAACCGTTTGCGAATCCGACTTTTCAACCACGCCCAGCACTTCTCAATGCGGTTCAGGTCGGGGGAATACGGGGGTAAATAGAGTACGTGGGCACCGGCCGCTTCAATCAATGCGGCAATCCGGCCACCATGATCAAACGTGGCGTTATCCAGAATCACCCACTCGCCAGGCTGCAACACAGGAATCAAGCAGCTCTCCAGCCAAATTTCAAACACGGTCCGATTGCAAGCTCCTTCGACAGTGAACGGGGCGATCAGCTGACCGGCTCGATAGCCCGCAATCATGTTGATGCGACCTTGACGACGACCTGCTTTCAGTCCGTAAAAGCGCTCCCCCAACGGCGACCAACCGTATCCGTAATCGTCGCGCTCGTCCATGCCGGACTGATCGACATACACCAGGTGCGCGGCTTTCGGGTCCGGCAGAAGCTCTAGGAATGCTGAGCGTTTCGCCTCATCGCGTTCGCGATACCCGTAGGTCTTTTTTTTCGGGTGATGCCAAGCTTGTGCAACGCCCGCGAAATCGTGCGGCTACTGATCTGTCCATCCCACAGTTGCGCCATCTCGGCCTGGGTTTTGTCGCCATGTGCTTCTACGAAGGCCCGAAACTTTTCCCAGTCGGTAATTTTCTGACCCTTATGGGATGCCGGTCTGGGCTTTGCCTGGACATCTCCGGTTTCTGCCTTGCGCTGAGACCACAAGTTGATGGTGTTGCGACTGATGTCGAACAGCTCGCTGGCTTCACTTTTCTTGAGACCGTTGAGTTCGATGGCTTGCAGGACTTTTTGGCGGAAGTCGTAACTGTAGGGTTTTGCCATGGCCGGTCGCCGAGAGACTACTGGTAGTTATAGCCTATGTCCTAATAAAGTTGGCGACAGCTATATGTGTTGGAGTTGCTGCTGATTGAGCCAGTCACACAATTGTTCAAATCCGGTGGGGGAATTTTGGAAGCTCTTGGAGCGCAACTTGCCCGCGACGAGCAGCGCAGCCTGAAAGGACAGCTTCGCAATGTCGATTCCCAAAACAGCCTCATTCAATGGAAATACCTCCTGTTCAGATACGAGCACAGAGCTGCATGGAGTAAGTACTTGTTCGGACCATCCTTGTGCATGCAAGAGCAATAGCGAGAATTGTCTTAAGATACCGTCCGCTCTGAGGGAACAAGTGTGAGGGGCGGACGCTCCTCTCCCGAGCGGGCGCGTAGCCAAAGGATGTCAGCAGCGTTCCGGTCCCCGCCTACTCTGGTTGCCCTGAGTAGATTTTATCGAGAGATCTCCCGACCCCAAGAATATACAAGGATGTCAAAAAAAAAGGCGGTCCACGAAGCACGTGGACCGCCTTTCGCTCTATTTTTTGCGACCTGGCCGCAGGAGGTTTGAAGCTTTTTGGCTGGTGCTTTGCGGCTGGGAGTCGTGCTTTTGCTGGTTGAGGGCGAGGTTGGCGAGGTTTGGCTGCGAGGACTGCTCGATCGTTTGGGAGTCAATGCCCATCGCGTTCAGTCCCTGGGTGGCGATCGGGTCCTGGAAGTGTTTGGCGCCGCCGGCCAGGGCGTGCGCCGCCAGCTGGGGACTGTTTTTAAGGGCGTAGTTTTCGGCACCGGGAACGCCCATGCGCAGATCCTGCATGGCCTGCTGGGACTGCTTGGCTATATGGCTGTCGCGGCCCAAAGCCCCCATGTTGGTGGCAAATTCGAGCGCCTGACCGCCGGCTTTGATGGGAAGACCGATGGGTGCGCCCACGCCGCTTAAAGTCACGCCGTCCCCGGCGGTGCTCACGCCGTAAGCGGTCGTCTGCACGCCGTCGCGGAGGGTCAACTCCTGCATCCGGCCGTGGGCCGCCTGCAGGGCGTCGGTGTAGGGGCTGTTGTCGGCCTGGGCTGTAGCGGAGACCTGGCCCAGATCGTGGGCCTGCTTGCCGTGCCCGATACCCTGGGCGGCGGTGTAGAGAGTCTGGGGACCGTAACTGGCGATGCCCAGGCCGGGGATAGCCCCCACCGCCACCGACTCACCCGCGTGGGCGGCGATTCTGGTCGCATTGGTGGCAGTTTTCAAAGCACTAATGCCGGAGGAGATACCGCCGTCCATCAATCGATTGCGACCGACCTGCTGTTTGGCCGGGTCGCTGCCGTTTTGCCAGCCGTCGTACCCCTGTACCGCATTGGCGGCGTTGCCGACGGTGCCGGCCAGATCCGAGACGCCGCTACCCACCTGGCCGATGACGCCGGTCACCGGCGGTACCGCCGTGGTCCCCGCCCAACCGGCCGGGTTGCCGACTCCCGCCGCCCCGGTCCGCAAGGCTTTGCCCCCGTGCTGGACGTACTCGTTGCCGTTTTTGACCGCGTTGGCGTTGGCGGCGAGGGCGCTGCTGCTGCCGGGGGCAGCCTGGGCAGCCAGGTAATCTTTCATCGCCATGTCGGTGATCATCCCCACCTCGCTGTTGCGGATGGGCTGGTACTCGGCGGGCACGGTGGAATCGGCGAAGTGTTGTTGGCGCGCTTCCAGTTCGTAGCGCTCCGGGCGCAATTCGTAGTCCCAGCGGCCCATATCCTGCTTGATCTGCTCCTGGGCAGCCTCAAGCCGCGGTTCGGTGTCGCGCATGTAGTCGTAGTAGCGCTGCTCAGATTCGCTCATCGGCCACTCGACGCGGTCTCCCGGTCCAGGTTGGCTGATGTAGGGGTGATTATCAAGTTCAAGATTGAGGGGAGCGTCGGTATTGAAAGCTTGGTCGATCGACTGCCCGAACCCATCCATATCCAGCTGGCGAGGGGTTCCGTCGAAGTCCTGGTAGTCGTTTGCACTATCAAAATCCGGGCTGTTGAAGGCGGATCTGTCCGCCGGATCGTTTTCTGAAAAAGTCTCAAATCCCCCAAGCGGATCGCGACTATCGCCATCGATCGCATCGCTGTCCGGGCCCATGCCCGCCGGGTAGTCCGGGTGAGGGTCCATCGGGTCGTCCGCGTACCAGCCCGGCTCGCGCGTGTCGGCTTCGTTCGTATCGAGGGCCTCCCCGTCCGCCGAACTCGCAAACCTCTGGCCTTCATCATCAAAGCTGTCGAGATAGTCCGTCTGGTCGAGGTACATCTGGCGGACATCGTCGAGGTCGCCAAGGGAGTAGTTGTCTTCCATGGTTTCTGGCTCCTGGTGTCGGGAGGGCCGCAATTGCCTCCTTGCCAAACAAAGCGACACCGGTCGGCTATCTAGCTCACCCCCGCCGCCACGGTTGTTGCCGATTGGCCTGGAGCGCCTTGGCGGCGGTGTTCGAAGCGGTTTTGGGGTAGATAAAAAAAGCCAGACCCTGGCAGGCAACGGTTTTCAGACTGACATCTGACACCTGCTCTAAGACTCTGCGCTCTCCGCAGCGATCACCCGCTGGCGCATCGCCTCAACCTGGGCTTTGAGCTGCGCCACGAGCTGCTCGAATTCGCCATCGCCGCGCAGTCTTTCAAAAACCGGATCCAGCTTGAGCCAGCGGTAATCCCGCCACCCAGCTTTGATCGCCCGGCGCAACCAGCGCAGCGCTGAGCTTTTGTCGCCCTGCACCGCGTACGCCGCAGCCAGATCGAAAGGATAAAAATAGTACTCGTTGCCGCCGTCGATCGCCTCGCGGTCGATCTGAAAACTGCGCGCGAGCAGTTGGGCGGCCCGGGTCGGCTGGCCCTCGCGCCGGGCGATATCGGCCAGGATGGTCGTCGATTGCAACTGTCCGCTCTCGCCGTCGAGGCGGTCGGTAATCTTGAGCACTTTTTCGTAGTGCGCTTTGGCTTCGGACCAGCGCCCGGCGAAGCGCTCGGCATCCCCCGCAGCAGTCAGGCCGAACACTTCCTGCGGGTCGCGCGCCAGGATCTTTTGGGCAGTCTTTCGGGCCTCGTCGTACTGACCGCGCAACTTGTGCAGGGTACTCAGATACGACAGGGCATACACATTGTCGGGTTGAATACTCACTGCCGCTTCCAGCGCCCGTCGCGCCCGGGCGTCTTCTCCAAGAATCGTATAAATCATGCCAAGGTTCGGATAGCCGTTGCGGGTCGGATTGAGCGCGATCGATCGTTTGCTCCACCGCACCCCTTCTTCGAGATTGCCCATCGCCGCACTGAGGCCGCCGTAGGCGCCTGCCACCACCGGCAGGCTGGGGTTGAGTTCGGCCCCCCGCTTGAAGGAAGCGAGCGCCTGACGATACCGCCCCCGACCGTAGTAATAGCTGCCCAGGGCCTTGTGCGCCTGGGACAAATTTGGATCGAGTACCAGTGCCTTTTTGATCGCCTTGAGCGATTCGGCTTCCCAGCGCTCCTCCTGGCCGTAGCGGGTTGCTTTGCTGCCGTAGGCGCTTCCCAGGCCCGCGTGGGCTAGGGCATAGTTCGGATCGAGGGCCAATGCCCGCTTGAACAGCTCGATAGCCAGGTCATTATCCGCCCGGCTGCGTCGGCCCAGGTAGTCGCGGCCTTTGAGGTAGTAGTCGTAGGCGGTGATGCTGGCGGTCGGCACCTGGGTGAGGCGCAGCTTTTCGGTGGCGCTCAGTCTGGCCTGCAGCCGCCGGGCGATCTGCTCGGAGACTTCCGCCTGGATAGCAAAGACATCTTTTAATTGCCGCTCATAATCTTGCGACCACAACTGCTGGCCGGTTGCCGGGTCCACCAGTTGGCTTACGATGCGCACCCGGTTACCGTTGCGGCGTACGCTGCCCGTCAGGATCGTACCTGCTCCCAACTCCCTGGCAACCTCGCGCAGCGCTTTGGTGGTGCCCCTATATTGCATCGCAGCCGAACTGGCGATCACCGTCAGGTCGGCAATCTTTCCCAACTGGTTGGTGATGTCGAAGGTCATGCCGTCGCTGAAATAAGCGCTGCGGCTGTCGCCGTCGATATTGGCAAAGGGCAAAACGGCAATCGTGCGCGCTGCGGCGGAGGCGGGACTCCCGAAGTTGCTCGTCCACCAGAAGCCTCCGACCCCCAGCGATACAGCGAGCACCCCAATACCGGCCGCAATTGCCGCCGGCTGCCGCAGCCGGCCGGTTAGGGCTGGGCGCGGGGCTTTGGGGGGAAATGACAGCGGCCCGCTTGCCGGGGTATGGTCTGCCAGATAGCCGCGAATTGCCTCGGCCATCGCCAGCGCGGAGGTGTAGCGGTCGGCAGGGGCTTTGGCCAGGGCACACAGCACCAGCGGATCGATGGACCCATCAATCTGAACTTTTTGAGGATCCGCGAGCAGTCCGGCGTCGGTGCCTGCGGCAACCGCCCGGCTGGGTGGTACGGCCGCCTGTTCGCCGAGCGTCCAGAGCATTTCATCGAGGGGACCGACATTCAACCCCGCCGGCCGGCGAGCGGTGAGCAACTCGTAGAGCACCACCCCCAGGGAGAATACATCGCTGGAAGGTCCTGCCGCTTCCCCCCGGATCTGCTCGGGCGAAGCGTAGCTGGGGGTGAGCATTCGCCATTCCGTCGCGGTCTGCTCGGCTTCCGGTGCCTGCTCGTCCAACAGCTTGGCAATGCCGAAGTCGAGCAGCTTCGGTTCACCTGCTCCATCAACCAGGATGTTGCTTGCTTTGAGATCGCGGTGGAGCACCTGGAGGGTGTGGGCATGGTGCACCGCCCGGCAGACTTTTTCGATGAGCGCCAGCCGCTCCCGCACCGGCAACTGCTGCTTGCGGCAGTAGCAGTCGATTGGTTCGCCGTCGATGTACTCCATCACCAGATACGGAAGCCCTTCTTCGCTGGTGCCGCCGTCGATGAGCCGGGCGATGTGCGGATGTTCGAGGTTGGCGAGGATCTGCCGTTCCTGGACGAACCGCTCCAACAATAGCGGCGCCCCCCGGCCCGGTTGCAGGACTTTGATAGCGACGCGCTTGCTGAAAAGACCGTCGGCGCGCTCAGCGAGGTAGACCACCCCCATGCCGCCCCGACCCAGCTCCCCCACCAGCCGGTAGGCCCCCAAACGGCGACCGGCGACCCAGCTTACATCTGTTGGGGACCGATTGGCCAACAGCGATTCCAGGGGTGAGCCGAGAATCGGCGTGCTCAAAAAACCGTCCTGCTGGTCGTGGGCGGCGAGCAACTTATCCAGACACTGGCGCAGTTGCGGCTCCAGGCGCAGAGCATCGAGGTAGGCGAGTCGGTCGGTCCCCTGGCGATCGAGGGCAACGCTGAGTGCTTCTCGGATCTGTTTCCACTGTTCGGGTGTCATGCTCCCAGTGGCACGGTAGCAGTAGGCAGCTTTCGGGGTGGTTTAGTATCCACCTCTAGAGGCTGTGCCGGTAGTGACAGTGTATACGCGACAGGCACGCGCAGGGAAGGTGTCGAAACCGGCAACCGGTTTGTGCCCCTAGTGCAGGTACAGCTGACCGTTTGGGAAATTGGCGATGGAACCTTCTGCGAACGTTACCCAACTGCTGCTCGACTGGCGCAACGGGGATCAGCAGGCGCTGATCCAACTGACGCCTTTGATTCACAAGGAACTGCACGGGCTGGCCGCCCACCTGTTGCGCGCTGAGCGTTCCGGTCATACGCTCCAGGCCACGGCCCTGGTCAACGAAGCGTATTTGCGGATGGTCGATCAAGGGGGTGTGGCCTGGAGCAACCGCGCTCATTTTCTGGCGATTGCCGCCAAATCGATGCGGCGTATCCTCGTCGAGCACGCCCGCGCCCACCGGCGGCTCAAGCGCGGTGGCGGGGCGGTCAAGGTTTCGCTCGATCGGGTGGCCGAGCCGGCTGCTGCGGAGCGCGACGAGGAACTGCTCGTGCTCGACGAAGCGCTCGACGCGTTGGCCAAAGTTGACCCCCAGCAAAGCCGGCTGGTAGAACTGCGCTACTTCGGCGGGCTGACTATCGAGCAAACCGCCGAGGCGCTCGCCCTATCCCCCGCCACGGTCAAACGCCACTGGAATATCGCCAGGGCCTGGCTGCACTGTTGGATGAGCGGCGATGCCGCCGAGCGCGATGCGCTGTCTTCTTAGGCCCGACGGGAGTCTGCGACCACACGCTTAATCAACCGATAAACAATAATGGGTAAGCTTTGGGTTTGTTTCCGGGCCGAGAGGGACAGGCATGCAAGATTGGACAATCGAAGACAGCGCCGAGCTGTACCAGATTCACGGTTGGGGGGAGCCCTACTTCAAGATCAACGACAAAGGGCACGTCGCTGTGATGCCGCGCGGCGAGGGCAACGGTGAGATCGACCTGTTCCACCTGGTGCAAGACATCCAGAAGCGCGGCCTGAACATGCCGATGCTGATTCGCTTCTCCGATATCCTGGCCGACCGCATCGCCCGCCTCAACGCCTGCTTTGTCGAGGCCATCCGCGAATACGACTACCCGGGGATCTACAAAGGCGTCTACCCGGTCAAGGTCAACCAGCAGCGCCACGTCGTCGAGGAAGTGGTCGAATTTGGCCGGCCCTTTCAATATGGTCTGGAAGCAGGTTCCAAGCCCGAACTGCTCATCGCCCTGGCCACCCTCAAGACGCCGGGGGCCTTGATTATCTGCAACGGCTACAAAGACAGCGAATATATCGAGACGGCGCTGTTGGCCCAACGGCTCGGCCACACCCCTTTCGTGGTGATCGAACGCTTTCACGAGTTGACGCTGCTCATCGAAGCGGCCCAAAAGCTCGGCATCCGTCCGCTCATCGGTGTGCGGGCCAAGCTTACCGCCCGGGGCATCGGGCGCTGGGGCGATTCCACCGGCGATCGAGCCAAATTCGGCCTGAGCGCCGGGGAGATCATGGAGGTGGTGGCCCAACTCAAAGCCGCCGACTTGCTTTCCTCGCTGCAACTGCTGCACTTTCACATCGGCTCGCAAATCTCGGCCATCAACGTGATCAAGACGGCCCTGCGCGAGGCGTCCTGCGTCTACGTCGAACTTGCGCAGATGGGAGCCCCCATGCAGTACTGCGACGTGGGCGGGGGGCTGGCCATCGACTATGACGGCTCGAAGACCAACTTTCGCGCCTCCAAAAACTACAACATGCAGGAGTACGCCTACGACGTGGTGGCCGCCTTCCAGGACGCCTGCCGCACCAAGAACGTGCCGGTGCCGACCCTGGTGAGCGAGTCGGGTCGGGCGATCACCAGCCACCAGTCGGTGCTCGTCTTCGATGTGATGGGGGTGAGCCACCTGCAATTCGGCGAACCGGAGCCTCCCGCCCGCAACGAGCACTCGATCATCCGCAACCTCTACGAGACCTATACCCAGATCACCCCCGACAACGTGCAAGAAGCCTTCAACGACGCTTCGCAATTTAAAGAAGAAGCCCTCAGCCTTTTTGCTCTGGGCTACTTGGGCCTGGGGGAACGCGCCCGGGCCGAGCGGCTCTACTGGGGCTGCTGCGAGAAGATCCTCAACCTGGTGCGCGAACTCGACTACATCCCGGACGAGCTGGCGGACCTCGAGAAGAATATGGCTTCGACCTACTACTGCAACTTCTCGGTCTTCCAGTCCGCCCCCGATAGTTGGGCCATCGACCAGCTCTTTCCGATCATGCCCATCCACAGGCTGGACGAGGAGCCCAAGGCCCGCGGCACCCTCGCGGATCTCACCTGCGACAGCGACGGCAAAATCGACCAGTTTATCGACCTGCGCGACGTCAAGGGCGTGCTCGAACTGCACCCGGTGCGGCCGGAGGAACCCTATTACCTGGGGATGTTCCTCAACGGTGCCTACCAAGAAATTCTGGGGGACATGCACAACCTGTTCGGCGACACCAACACCGTTCACATTCATCTCGCCTCCGACGAGCCGGGCGAGCAGAGTTACCGGCTTGAACACGTCGTCAAGGGCGACACGATGACCGAGGTGCTCAAGTACGTCCAGTACGACCACGAAGCGATGCTGGAGAGTATTCGCCGCGAGACCGAGCAGGCGCTCAGGGAGCGGCGCATCACCCTGAGCGAATCGCGGTTGTTGCTGCAGCACTACGAGCGCTCCTTGAGCGGCTACACCTACCTCACCAACGAACTCCAGGTCGAACTGGCCGCGCGCTAGGGTGGCGGGATCGCCCGCCCGAAACTGCTGGACGAGGCGCTCGTCCGGCTTGCCGGGGTGATTGGGGCTGAGTGCCAACTGCGTCAGTACCGGATTGCGTTATATTTTGCGCAATCATGCGCTTGAGCCGGGAAGCTGCCGGATCGGCCTTTCAAATTGATTAGGTTGTCCCTAAGACCAGGAGATTGCGCCGCTTGCTGTGATTTTTGTCCAGCAGACCGTGGCGGCTTAGGACGCCAAGCGAGATGCAGCACAGCGAACCGTCCAGCCGGCAATCGCTCCCACCGCTCGCCTATCAGGAAGAAGCGTCCGGCTGGGATCCGCTCGCCTTCTGGGACACCCCTGCCGCCGCTGCGTCTGAAGAGCCCTGGGAAGACGACCTCTGGGACGAGGAAGCATTCAAACCTCTTATTGAGGTCGAGCCAGCTGCACTGGAAGAAGAAACTGAACCCGACCCGGCAGAGGCCGATGTCGAGTGTTGCGCGACAATTACCTTGGCTGACGTTCGGTAGGTAACCCCGCGCAGCCGGATCGGCGACTCTTGCTCCATCGTCTCGTTATCGATGGGGCTAGGTTGTGCCTGGAAAGTACATCACCACTCAACAGGTCAAACTGTTCATGACGCTGCGCAATCAGGGTGCCCAGCAGCAAACTGCTGCGGCCAAAGCCGGCTTTTCGACCCGCACTGCTCACCGTATTGAGCAAGGCACCCACCAGCCCCATCACTGTCAGCCGCGAAGTTACAGAACCCGTCCGGACCCGTTGGCCGAGGTCTGGCACTCAGAACTGATACCCTTACTGCGCCGCACGCCCAGCCTCAAGCCGATGACGCTGTGGGAACACCTGCAAAAGCTCTACCCCGGCCAGTATCCGCGCAAAGTCCTGCGCACCCTGGAGCGACGGGTGCGTGAATGGCCGGCTCTCGAAGGACCACCTAAGGAAGTCATGTTCCGCCAGGAACACCTGCCGGGGGTGATGGGGCTGTCCGACTTCACAAAGCTCAAGCAGGCGGTTGTCACCATCGGCGGTCGGCCATTTACTCACCTGCTCTACCACTTTCGCCTGGCCTATAGCGGCTGGAGCTATGTACAAGTTGTCCAAGGCGGTGAGAGCTTCGCCGCTTTGTCCGAGGGGTTGCAGAATGCACTGTGGAAGTTGGGCGGCTGCCCCGCCGAGCACCGCACCGATAGTCTTTCGGCCGCTTTCCACAATTTGCTGCCGCGCACCATCGAGGATCTGAGCCTTGCCTACGACGGGTTGTGTCTGCACTACCGCATGGCCCCCAGCCGCAATAATCGGGGAAAGGGCCACGAGAACGGCTCAGTTGAATCGTCCTCAGGGGCGTTGCCCCAACGCCCCTGAGGTCACTTCAAGCGGCGGCTGGTGCAGGCGATGCTCTTGCGCGGCTCGTTCGACTTTGCCTCGGTGGCCGAGTATCAGACGCTCATCGACGAAGTGATTGACAGGCTCAATGCCCTGCACCAGAGCGAGTTCGAGTCGGAGCGCGTACAACTGTCGGCGTTGCCGGACGACCGCTACGCCGACTATCGGGTGGTGCTGACGAAGGTCAGTTCCTCGAGCACCGTCTGCGTGCGTTGCATCCTCTACTCGGTGCCCTCGCAACTGATGGGTCATACCCTGCGCATCCACCTCTATCACGACCGGCTGGTCGGCTACCTCGGCTGCCGACAGGTGTTCTCCTTAGAGCGGGTGTATGTTGCGGCCGATTGCGCCAAGCGCCGAGCACGCTCCATCGACTACCGCCACGTGATTGACAGCCTGCACAAGAAGCCCCGGGCTTTTGCCAGTTGCCAGTACCGCGATGAATTGTTGCCGGACGGGCACTACCGCCAACTGTGGAGCCGCATGGTTGAGCAGTTTGACCGGGACATGGCCTGCAAATTAATGGTCAGTGCCCTGTATCTGGCGGCGAAGCTGGACTGTCAGGCAGCGGTGGGGGCTTACCTGGAAAGCGAACTAAGCCGCGGTACCCTCAGCTTGAGCCGACTGAGGAGCAGATTCGAAGCCAGGCAGGAGATTGTTTTACCGCACAGTAGTTTTGACCAGCACTCGCTAGCGGACTACGACGCCCTGTTGCCAACCAGTTGTGGGAGTGCAGGCCGATGAGCGAGGCGAGTCTGGAGGTGCTGTTGAAGGCATTGCGCCTGGGCTTCATTGGTGAACAAGTCGAGCGCATCGAGGCACAGGCCGTAGCCGAGGGCTGGAGCCACAGCCGCTTCCTCAAGTGCCTATGCGAATTTGAACACACCGAGCGGGAGAACCGCAGATTGGCGCGCTACCTCAAGGATGCTCGACTGCCCGTGGGCAAGAGCCTATCGGGATTCGACTTTGCCGCTTGTACGAAACTCGAACGCCGCCGGGTGCAGCAGTTGGCAGCGGACAGCACCTGGGTCAAGCGGGCGGAGAATGTGTTGCTCTTCGGCCCGAGCGGAGTGGGAAAGACGCACCTGGCGGCCGGAGTCGGTCTGGCGATGGTCGAGAAGGGCATCCCCGTGCGCTACTTCACAGCCACCAATCTGGTGCAGCTACTCCAGCAGGCAAAGCTCAACCTGGCTCTGGAGAAGCAGTTGGTGCGTCTGGACCATTACCCGGTTGTGGTCATCGACGACATCGGCTACGTCAAACGCAGCGAGTCCGAGAGCAGCGTGCTCTTCGAGTTGATTGCCCATCGGTACGAAAGGCACAGCCTGGTGATAACTTCCAACCACCCGTTTCGCGATTGGGACCAGATCTTCAGTGACACGACGATGACGGTATCGGCCGTCGACCGGTTGGTGCATCATGCGACGCTCATTGAAATTGAGGCGGAGAGCTACCGCAAGAAGGCAGCCCAGGCCAGACAGCAGCGTCAGTCGGCCACTTGAGACAAGTTCAATAAGTGTCTATAGATTACTAATTGACGCGGCTAATTGTCGCAGCGGATCTGCGACAATTAGCAGTTGCGCAAAATGATCATCGCCTGCAGCCAGGATAATCGACGACATCAGACTATCTAGTTGACGCCGTACAGCGAAACGCCTGAAAATCACCAATCGCCTGTAAGGCCGAACCAATCACCGGCACAAAGCCCAACCAACCGGGCACTCCCACCGACCGGTCAATCTGCTCGGCCGCCAGGTGCTCGCCGGGCTGCCGCCGGCGGTGCTGACGGTTCCAAAAGGACTGTAACCGTAGCCGGTCTTCACCGAGGGGCTGCTGCCCCCGGCCACCGCCGCCGCCACCGAACCGTTCAGGGCATCCTTGAGGTAATACTCGTCGGCACTGCCCGTGCGGCTGGCCAGCACAGAGTCCAGACCCAATGCCACCAGCTTTTTTGACCTCGGGCCGCTCACTGATGGCCAGCACCACCGCTAGCACGCAATTTTCTGCCTCAAGCGTTGGAGCGGCAAAAGGCGCAATCACCTGCCCAGTGGCCACTTCCCGATGGACTATCAACGACAGCGTACCGTGAGGAATGTACTCAAATTCCTTCTTGACGGGCTCGCCCGGCCGCATCGGTTTGTCGGGATGTAGCCGCTCCAGGGCTTGCACGCCGTTCATCTCGTCGGTGCTGTAGACCACCGCGTTCTCGGCCAAAAGCCCGGGGGCTTGCTGGTACAAAGCGCAGATATGCCGAACTTTATCGTCAAAATGCTCGTCGTGCTTCGCTGTCAGCCAGGCGCGCACCCGGTGCGGTTGGGGGTCGTTGGGGCAACGACCCTGGAGATCCCTTTTTTGAGCAGACGGGCGGCATGGCGGGGTGAAAAATCGCACTCAAGATGCCGCGCCCGACGATTTGTGCTGCCAGTTCCCGCGGCGACCATTGGGTAATGGGCCGCCCGGAAGCCTCGGGCAACTCGCACGCCAAGGCGACAATTTGACACAACTGCTCAGCAGTGATGGCGGAGGGCTTGCCGGCCCTCGGAATATCTTTGAGGCGTTCCTCGATGCTCAGTTGCTGTACTAGGGGGACGCAGTACTGATAATCGGCCCTCTTGGGCTTTCCACAACTGCTTCCTCATCCGTACCCGAGAACGGAGTTACAAAATCACGGTTTAGTTAATCAAATTTAACTTTACTTTTTTTGACTTTTGGTCTAATAATTGTGCTGCACATATTGCATTTACTCAAGAAGAACGATATGAAATTTTCACATTCCTTGACTATGGCTTCGATCGTCTCTTCCGTCCTTCTGACCCTCAGTTCGACGGCTCTAGTTTTTCCGCTTAGTGCGCAGACCCTTACTATCCTCCAGGAATTTGTAGGCAGCGATGGTGCCCAGCCTGCCAGTGGTCTTGTAGACGGTCGTGACGGCCGCTTTTATGGAACGACCCAACATGGCGGTGCAAGCGGTAATGGAACAATTTACAGCGTCACTTCAGCAGGAGAGTTCGCTTCTTTGTATTCATTTTCGGGAGCAGAAGGGGCTTTGCCGTACGGCGCGCTGACCCTTGCAAACGATGGCAACTTTTACGGTACGACGATTTTCGGAAACAGCACTTCTGGCAACTTTGGAACAATTTATCGGCTCACTCCGACAGGACAATTCACCACAATCTATACATTTGCCGGAGCGGACGGTGCAAACCCCAAAGCACCGCTGGTGCAAGGCGCAGACGGCAGCCTGTACGGAACGGCAGAGGCAGGTGGGGAAGGCGATTGCCAGGGGAGCACGAGTACACCCGGTTGCGGTACCGTCTTTCGTATTGCCCCAGGCGGGCGAAATTTGACGTTGTACCGCTTCAAGGGTGAGGACGATGGTGGCAGGCCGATCGCGGGCTTGGTTCGAGGAAGTGACGGCAATTTCTACGGAACAACACTCCGGAGTGAGGGTCCTTGCGACTGCGGCACGGTTTATCGAATTTCTCCTCACGGGAATTTCACATTACTGCACACCTTTACAGGTGGAATCGACGGTGCTTTTCCTACAGGTGAACTGGTACAGGCACCGGACGGCAGTTTGTATGGGGTCACCTCCACAGGTGGAGCATCCGGATTCGGCACCGTCTTTCGTCTTTCAAAACGTGGAAAACTGACAACGGTTTACGCGTTCACCGGAGGCTTCGAGGGTGGGAACCCGACGGCGGGATTGACCAGGGGCAAGGACGGTTATTTTTACGGTTCGACCGGTATTGGCGGTAGCAACAATGCCGGTACGATCTACAGAATTACTCCCAAAGGCGTGCTTTCAGTGCTGTACATGTTTGCATTTAATTCTGCAGCAGGAGGAAGCACACTTCCTAGTCGACTCATCCAAGACGACAAGGGTGATCTCTACGGTGCCACCTTTTTTGGCGATCAACCGTGTTCTTTTTCGCCCGCCGGTTGTGGAACGGTTTTCCGGTTGACTCCTGCAACTGTCGGTTTTGAAGTTGCCGGGCATAGCGAAGTCGGGGGTAAGACCGCAAGGGAGAAAAACAAAGTTCTCGACAAATTCCGCTAACTAAGCTGCGCAGTTGGGCGAGAGCATAGTATTGGCGGCTGGCCAGGTTAGCTTGAAGCAGTCCGCGCCGGAGACAGGCATGTTCATCTACCTGGGCAAAGTGCTGCCGCTGTTGTTCTACCCGCTGGGCCTCAGCCTCGTACTCACGATTGCTGCTGCGACAGCAATCCGCTTTGGGCGGACAAAACTGGCAACCTGGCTGTGTGGGGCAATCGTCCTGTGGCTGGGCTCCTTTAGCGCTCCCGCTGTGGCCGACGCGCTCCTGTGGTCACTCGAATCGCAGTATCCCGAGGTGCCCGTAGAGAATAACCCCTCGGCCCAAGCGATCGTCGTTTTGGGCGGGGCGCTGCATCTGCCGAATGCGCGCCACCGCACCTACGAGCTAGCAGAATCGAGCGACAGGGTGCTCCACGCCGCCCGGCTATTCAAGGCGGGCAAAGCGCCGGTGGTGCTGATGAGCGGCGGCAACCCGCCTTTTCATACCAGGCCCGACCAACCCCCCGAAGCGACCCAGATGGCCGCCTTCGCCCGGGAACTGGGGGTACCGGCAGGGGCTATCCTCACCGAGGAGCGCTCCTGGAATACGTTTCAAAACGCCGCCTTCAGCGCCGAGGTGCTCAAGGCGCGGCGCATGACACGGATTTTGCTGGTCACCAGCGCCAGCCACATGCCCCGCTCGGTCGCCATCTTCGAGCGCGCCGGGTTCGCGGTGATCGCAGCCTCGACCGATGTGCGCAGCGGCACGGACCTCGACGACTGGCTGCTCGCCTGGTTGCCCAGCGCTGCGGCGCTCGAAAGTTCGACCCTGGCCCTGAAAGAATGGGTCGGTCTACTCGTTTACCGGCTGCGGGGTTGGGCTTGAGGCGGAGACACTGCCCATCTGCTGCACCAGCACGAACGACTGCATCCCTTGCAGAACCGCCATTTCGCGAAACACCTGGGTGAGCTTGGCGTGGGCTTCGTCGCTGAGGGTAGGTTCCAGACGCTTGAGCAGGTCCGTCACCCGCTCGCCCTGGATCTGGATCTCTTCCTGGTCGATGCGGCCGTCGGCGATGGCGCGCTGCCACGACTCCATGCGCTGAAAAAACTGCACCGAGTAGATCTCGTTGGTCTCCTCGTTGAACCAGGTGTCGGGCAATTCGGCGGGGGCAGCAGCTTCGGCGGGGGCAGATGCGACCGGGGAGCTGCCCGCCGGGAGCGCCGCTTCGATCGCTTCCCAGATGTCCTTGTCGAGGCGGTACTGCTCCCAGGTGCCCCAGGCGGCGGGCAGCACCAACGGCAAAAAGAGCAGCAGGCCGATCCCGGCTACGAAGAGCTTGTCGCCCCAGGCACCGCCCCCGATGTTCACTTCGAGAGTGTCCCCCGGCAGCGGTTTGATTTGCACGGTCAGGGCCGCAGCGAGCCCCACCGCCACCCGCCAAAAATCGTCGCGGTAGCCCTGCACGATCTGGCCACCGCCCGCCGTAGCAAACGACTGGGTTTCGAATTCTTTTTCAACGAACCAGGTGCGCACCCTCTCGGCGAGGGCCTCGGCCGTGATCCCCGGCGCACTGTAGGTACGGGTTTGCATGGTGAATGTCCTCAGGAGGGGGTCAGCTTGACCGGGTGAAACTGGGGGGCGGGAACTTGCACCGGCACTTCGACCGCTCCGGGCAGACGCCCGGCGATGTGTTCCCAGAGCTTGTCTTCGAGGTTGTCCTGCTTCCAGACGCCGTAGGCGGCGGTAAAGGCGAGGGGAGCAAACAAAAACACCCCCGCAAAGCCGGCCAGAAACTTGTCCACCCAGCTGCCCGCACCGATGGCCACGGTGAGCGCCCCGTCCGGCTGCGTACCGACCGTGACGGTGAGCGCCGCCGAAAGCCCCACGATAAAACGCAGAAAGTTGTCCTTGCGCCCCTGGATCACGTAAGTCCCCTCCGGACCGGCGAAACTCTGCGCCTCGAACCCTTCGGAGCGAAACCACGACTCGATGGCCGTCGCCAGGAATGAGGGCGAAGTATCGGGAATCTTGTACGCCTTGACTTTCATGTTTCCCCCTTGGCAGCCGTCCGCAGCGAAGCGGAGACGGCGGAAGTCTGCATCGCCCCCAGCACGGCCATTTCGTAGAGAGTCTCGGTGATCGTCCGCCGTTCGGCCGCGTCCACCAGCGGCTCCACCTCTTTGAGCAACCCGATCACCCGTTGCGCCTGCTCACGAATTTCTTCGGGGGTGATGACGCCGTCGGCGATCGCTTGTTGCCAGGACTCCATGCGCTGAAAATATTCCGACAGGTGCGTCAGGCCCTGCCCTTCATCGAACCAGCTCATCCGCGCGGAAGCTTCTTCCATACCGTCCTTCTGCGAACATTCACAGAGCATCCTACCGCAACAAACCGGCGCGCAAACCTGCCCGAGAGACTGAACCGACCTGGGGCGGGGCTGGTAGAGTTGGAGCCATGGTAGAGGACATCTGGCTGCCCCCGGCCACCGACGTGGAGTCCGAAAGACGCTGGCTCGCGGGGGCGCTGCTCGCCTGGCTCGACCGCGAATTTCTGGCCGAGGCGATCCACCCCCACATTGCCGAGCGCGCCGCATCGATTTACGCCCGCCAGCGTCTGGAGGGCGAGGATCTGCTCGCTTCCATCCACATTGTCCTGCTTGCCGAGATGCGCCACGACGATTATGCGATGACCGCCTGCAGCGAATTTGTCGTGGCCAACGCCGTGGCGGAGTTGCTCATCGCCCGCCTCGAAGGAAAAAGCTGATGCACCACGTCTCGATCCGCACCGCCGACATTTTTCGCGCGATGGCCTTTTACGAACTCCTCGGTTTCACCGTCGAGGTGCGCTTCACCACCGGCATGACCCTCGCCTGTTGGCTGACAGGCCCCCTGGGCCGCATCGAACTGATTCAAATTCCCGAACCCAAACCCGCCCCCGAAAGCTGGTTCGACGAGCACTACACCGGTTACTACCACACTTCATTTGAAGTCGAGGATGTACCCGCGCTCGTGGAGCGCCTGCAACAGGCGGGCGTCCCGGTCCTGCTCGAACCCCGCCCGCAGCAGATTGGCGATCGGACCTTCACAGTTGCCTTTGTAGTAGACCCCGACGGCCTGCCCATCGAACTGCTCGCCCCAGCCTCATCGGCCACAGTTTAAGGCGGCCCGGGCACCCGGGCCGCCGCGGCGCCTCACGACCCCCCCTTCCCAAGGGGGGGGCAGGGGGGGGATCCCCCCCACCCCAGCCCATAAGTGTCGGCGCGCACCCGCGCAACCAGCCGCTCAATCCCGCGATTGCTCAAGATGGTGGCCACTCCGGCCACCATCAGCGCTTTGACCTCTTCGCGCGAGATTTTGACGGTGCCGCCGCTGGTGAGCATCGCCGTCGAGCGGGTAATCTCGCGCAGCGTGGCGTAGGCGAACAGCAACGGCAGGATGCAGAACAGACGAATCGGCACGGCCCGCCGGGGGATGGCAAGCAAATAGACGAGGGCGGCGTCGAGATCCGCCCAGGCCAGCGCCACCAGCGAGGCGATTGCCGCCCGGTTCTGCTCAAGACAGTGCGGGCTGAGCAGGGTCTGCTGGCTGCTGCCGTGCTCGCGCAGCGATTGCTCAGGCACATAGATCGAATTTTCGTGCTCGGCGTCCCAGGCGATGTCCTTGAGAATATTGACCGTCTGGAGCGCCTCGCCGAAGGCCTCGCAATGCTCGAGCAGAGCCGTGTACTTGGCCCGATCGACGCTTGGGGCGTGGGCATGCCACAGGTCGGTGAGCAGATGCCCTACCGTTCCTGCGACGTAATAGCAGTATTCGTTGTATTCTTCGAGCGTCTGGATGCGGATGCCGTGGGGATAAAGGGCGACAAACTTCTGCATCCCTTCGACCATCTCGCCCACCCAGCGCTTGACGATTTGGCGCGAAGGAGCGGGTACGCCCTCGAACAACTCGAAGACCAAATCGGTGTGGTGGACCAGCTCGACGTGGGCCGCCTCGCCGCTCACCGATTGCGCCAGAGTCGGAAACTTCCTGGCTGTCTCAACCTCGTCAAAACCCGCCATAAATTCGCCCAAAAGCCGCACCTTCTCGCCCGCGCTCGCCGCCGGATCGTCTTCGATCGTGTCGGCTATCCGGCACAGCAAGTAAGCGGTGAGGACAGCCCTGCCCAGTCGACCCGGTAAAAAGCGGATGCTAATCGCGAAAGTCCTGGAGACTCGGGGAAGAATTGCGTTGCAAAACAGCAAAGCAGATTTTTGACCCCCGGTTGCCCCATGGGTACCTTGCATTGTTCTTCACCCCTGCACACACCATCTAGGAATTTTACGATGAGCTTACCGGATTTGTTATCTGATCGCGCGCATACCCGACCTTCGCTCAACCACCTCAGCCGCGACACAATCGCAACAAAACCGGTTCGTTTCTGCCAGATTGAGCAGTGAACTCGCGCCGGGCTTGCCGGCCGCATTTAACTGAGCAGGCGGCGGTAGCGGCCGAGGGCACTCAGGGGAAAGTGCTGCTGATAGAGGTGATACTTCAGGTAAAAATGCCCCGGAAAACCGGTGCCGGTGAAGTAGGGCTCGTCCCAGCTGCCGTCCGCTTTTTGGGTTTCCACCAGATAGGCAAGGCCGCGTTCGAGGGCGCTGCTGTCGCTGAAGCGGGCCACCCGGCTCGCGTCGATGAGGCCGAGCAACGCCCAGGCAGTCTGGGAAGCGGTGCTCGGTCCCTGGCCCATCAAAGTGCGATCGACATAACTCCCGCAGGTTTCCCCCCAACCGCCGTCGGTGTTCTGGCAACCCCGCAGCCAGGCGGCAGCGCGCTCGATGGCCGTGCGTTCGGCCGGGGCGAAAGCGGCCAGGGCCGAGAGCACGCCGCTGGTGCCATAGAGATAATTCACCCCCCAGCGGCCGAACCAGCAGCCCTCCGGCTCCTGGGTGCGCCGCAGATAATCGAGGGCGCGCTGGGCACCGGCGGCCGCGGGAATCAGGCGGCAGCGGCCGTACATCTCGAGGACGCGGGCGGTGACATCGGCGGTGTTCGGGTCGATCATCGCCTTGAGATCGGCGTAAGGAAGGCTGTTGAGCCAGTGGGCGTCGTTGTCGATATCGAAGGCCGCCCAGCCCCCGCCCCGGCACTGCATCGAGGCCACCCAGCACACCGCCCGGGCGATCGCCTGGCCCTTGGCGGTCTCGTCGGCCAGCCGCACGGCGTCGAGGGCCATCACCACGACGGCCGTGTCGTCCACATCCGGGTAGAAGCGGTTGTCGAACTCGAAAGCCCAGCCGCCGGGCGGACCGGTCCGGTTTTTGACCGCCCAATCGCCGTAGTCGAGGATCTGCTTCTTCAGCAGCCAGGTGCCGGCCGCCGCGAGGGCCGGGTGATCCGGGGGCAATCCCGAATCGACCAGGGCGCGCATGGTCAGGGCTGTGTCCCAGACGGGGGAGACGCACGGCTGCAGGCGATAGGTGCTTTCGGTCTCGATGGCGAAGCGATCGACCGCGGCCATTCCCCGCTCGACCACCGGGTCGTGGGGATCGTAATCGAGGCAGCGCAGCGCCAGCAGCGAATTGAGCATCGCCGGGATGATCCCACCCCAATCACCGGTCGCCTCCTGGCGCTCGAGCACCCAGCGCTCGGCGGCTTTCAGCCCTTCTTCGCGCAGGGGAACCGCCCCCAGGCTCTCGGCGAGCTTGAAGCCCCAGTCGAGATCGACAAACAGATTCGCCCACCAGTCGCTCGAACTGCGGGGCAGATCGAAGCGGGCCTGGGCGCGTCCTTCGACAAATAGCTCGTCGAGGGTAATGGCCGGCTCGACGGCAAAGACCGGCTTGCGGTCGAAGACGATCAGCAGCGGTACCGTGCTGCCGCGCGCCCAACTGGACATCTCGTAGATATTGACCGGAAAGGCCTCAGGTAGCAGCATCACCCAGGGCGGAATCGACGGGACGCCGCGCCAGTCGTAGCAGCCGATGAGCGCCAGATGGATCTTGGTGAAGATGCGCGCGCGGCTGATGCCGCCTTTGGCGAGGATAAATGCGCGGGCGCGCGCCAGGGCGGGGTGATCGGCGGTGAGGCCCAGCAGCTTCAGGGCCATGTACGCCTCGATCGATGTGTTCAGATCGCCGCCGTCGCCGTAGAACAGCTCCCAACCGCCGTGGGCGCGCTGCTCAGCGAGCAGGTGGGCGGTCGCCTTGGCGAGGGGACGGCCGGTGTCCGTGCGCCAGATTTTGTGCAGGAGGACCACCTCGGCGGTCATCGACACGTTCGACTCCAGTTCGGCCCACCAGTAGCCCGGGGAGTACTGCCGAGCCAACAGGTACGCCTGGCTCGCTTCGATCGCACTATCTAGGTGCTTTTTTTCGATGCGCGGTTGGACTTGCATTTTTAACTGTTCCGTTCACTCCTGTCGCAGTTATTGTACGGTTCTAGAACAGTGGGAATGCTTGCGGTGGATAGTTTTTCTGGGTTGGCGGGCCTGGCTCTGGCTGCGGCGGTCGGTTGGGCAGGATTGCTGGGTTGGCGCGGCGGGTTCTGGCGCTGCGACGAGGTGCTCGATCCGGACACGGGGGATCTGCCGCAAGGGCTTCTGCCGCCGGTGGTGGCGGTAATTCCGGCGCGCGACGAGGCGGAGGTGTTGGGTGAGACGCTGCCTTCGCTGTTGACCCAGAACTATCCGGGGCTGTTGCATATCGTGTTGGTGGACGACCGCAGCGGCGACGGCACCGGCACATTGGCGGAAGAACTGGCCCGCGCGTACGGCCGCGAGGACCGGCTGACGGTCGTATCGGGGGAAACGCTCCTGCCGGGCTGGAGCGGCAAGCTCTGGGCCATCGAGCAGGGTCTGCGCCGCGGCGAAGCCCTGGAGCCCGAGTACTGGCTGCTCACCGACGCCGATATTTGCCACCACCCCGACAATCTGGCCGCCCTGGTGCAAAAGGCCCAACAAGAGAAGCGCGATCTCGTCTCGCTGATGGTGCGCCTGCGCTGCCGCGATGCGTGGGAAGTGCTGCTCATTCCGGCGTTCGTGTTTTTCTTTCAAAAGCTCTACCCGTTTCGCTGGGTAAACGATCCGAGCGATTCCACCGCCGCGGCGGCCGGGGGCTGCATTTTGGTGAGGCGCACCGCGCTGGATCGTGCCGGCGGGATCGCCGACATTCGCGACTGCCTGATCGACGATTGCGCTCTGGCAGCGCAGGTGAAACGCACCGGCGCCAACCTCTGGTTGGGGCTGACCCGGCGCACCCGCAGCCTCAGGTCCTACACCGGCCTTACAGAAATCTGGAAGATGGTGGCGCGCACGGCTTTCACCCAACTCGACTACTCCCCCGCGTTGCTGGTGCTCACCGTGGCGGCGATGGCGCTGCTGTACCTGGTGCCTCCGATCGCTTTTTTGGCCGGGTGGCTCACGGCCAGCCCGCTGCTGGTAACCCTTGGGGGGGCGGGGTGGCTCGCCATGGCCGTGGCCTACTGGCCGACCTTGCGCTTTTACGAATTGCCGCCCTGGCTTGCCCCGGCTCTTCCCGCCATCGCCGCGCTCTACACGGCGATCACCGTCGATTCGGCCTGGCGCCACTGGCTGGGGGAGGGTGGATCCTGGAAGGGTAGGGTCTACCCAAACGCCCGCCGCCGTGACTGACGCCGATTTGTCGCTGTCCTCGCTTTACCGCGAACTGGTGCGGGTCGCCCCCCGCGTCTACCTGCCCTTGTTGGTGCTGCAATGGATCGCTCTGGCGGCCAACCTCGCCGTGGGGAGCCTGCCGCAGGGACCGGTGCGCGGCGCCACCCAGGCCCTGGTGCCGCTGGTGCTCGACCCTGTCCTCACCGGCACCAGCCTCGCCTACGCCCACCAGGCGCTCACCGGCACAGGCGACCGTCACTTTGGAGCGGCCTTCAGTCGGGGAGTGCGCACCTGGCCCAAACTCATCGCCACCAGCATCCTGACAGTGGGAGCGGCCATGCTTCCCACCGCCTGGCTTTTTTACTTTGCCTACCGCCGCTTCGAGGCGGCGCTGCTGGCGGGTGCCGCCTTCTGGGAAGTGGCAGTGCCTTTTGGAGCGATGATTGTCCTGGCGGTACCGGGAATATACCTGGGGGTGCGTCTTTTTGTGACGGTGCCCTTGCACTTTGTCGAGGAGCACGGGGCTCTCTCGCCCTTGCCCAGAAGCTGGCGGCTCACCGAGGGGCACTGGTGGGCCGCCGCCCTGGCGTTTATGCCCCTGGGATTGCTGGTCGCCTTGCTCGCTTTGCCCCTGAGCTTCGCACTTGTGGGCACGCCGTGGGCCGAGCGCCTGCTGCCGGGCAACGCCGCCATCGCCGGGATCGGCCCGGCTTTGCGGCTGGTGGGTCCCCTGGGCTGGACGCTCTATATGCTCTTTTGCCTGCGGCTAATCGCCTCAGGCCCCGCCGTCAGGGCGTAGCTTCCGGCGGACGGCGGGCGAGGGAAGCCTGCTCGTAGGCGTAGGCGTACTGGATCAGCTGCGGCTCGCTGAAGGCCTTGCCCAGGAAGGTGATGCCGATCGGCAGCCCGCCTGTGGCGTAGCCCGCCGGGACGATCACCGACGGATACCCGGCAGCCGCGCCGACGAACGAGCCGTAATAAGTCGGAAACAACAGCGCGTCGAGGTCATACTTCGCGATGGTGGCATCGATGCCCTCGGTTTTGGCGAGCAGCCTCTTCTCGGCAAGGGCGTCGCGATAGCCCTGGGCGGTGATCGGGGTGCCGTCCTGCAATCGGCGCTGTTGGCTGTCGACCAGCAGTCCCTGGCCGTACTTGAGGGCCACTTCGCGTTTGCGGAAATTGAAGTCGATCACTTCGGAAAGCGTGTCGATCGTGGTACCGGGCTTGACCTTGGCCAGATAGGCATTGAGATCGCGCTTGAACTCGTAGGTCAGGACGGTGATCACCGACGGGGAGGCAAACAGCGCGTCGGTGGTGGCGATCGGCGCATCGACGATCACCGCTCCCTGGGCGCGCAGCACGGCGAGGGCCTGATCGAAGGCAGGACGGGTCTCCGGACCCAAAAAATCAAGATATTCCGGGGGCAGGCCAATGCGTACCCCCACCAGACCATCCAGTTTAAGAAAAGTTCGGTAATCGGCCGGGATCTGGCCCACGCTGCTCGCGGTCACCGGGTCGGCCGGGTCGTACCCGGCAATGGCACCAAGCAGCACCGCCGCATCGGCCACCGTGCGGGTCATCGGTCCTGCCACATCCTGGCTTGCCGAGATCGGGATGATGCCGGTGCGGCTCACCAGGCCCACGGTCGGCTTGATCCCCACCAGCGAATTGAAGCTGGAGGGACAGAGAATCGAGCCGGAGGTCTCGGTGCCGATCGAAATGGCCGTCAGGTTCGCCGCCGTCGCCGCCCCCGAACCGGCGCTGGAGCCGCAGGGGGTGACCGTGGGCACACCGTTGTCTTCGAGGGCCGGAAAGTACGGATTGAGGGTCTGGCCGCCCTGGGAGCTGTAGCCCGAGGGCATGTAGTAGGACATGAAGTTGGCAAACTCAGTCAGGTTGGCCTTTCCCAACAGCACCGTCCCCGCCTCGCGCAGACGGGTGGCGATAAAGGCGTCCTTTTGGGGCAGCGAATCGACGAGCGCCACCGAACCGGCGGTGGTGAGCATCCGGTCGTCCGTGGCGATGTTGCCCTTGAGCAGTATCGGAATGCCGTGTAGAGGTCCGCGCACCTTGCCCGCCCGCCGCTCGGCGTCGAGCGCGTCGGCGATGGCGAGCGCGTCCGGGTTGATTTCGAGCACGGCGTTGATCTTTGGACCCTGCTTGTCGTAGCAGGCGATCCGATCGAGGTAGCCCTGGACAATCCGGCGCGAGGTGAGCGCCCCGGAGGCCAGGGCCTTCTGCAGAGCGGCCACCGTCGTCTCCGCCAACGGCGGACCGGCAGGCGGGCAGGTGGCGGCGAACGCCCGGCCGGTACCCAGTAAAATCGACAGCCCGCCCGCGGCCGCCATCGTCGCGAAGCCTGGTTTCCTCAACACCATAGAACCCCCAGCAGCTTGGATTGCTGGATATCCATACCACGTTCGGTAGACCGAATACAGCAATCGCGGACACCGCAAAGCGGCGGGAAAGTCTACTGCGCTAGAATGTTATCCAGACGACAAAGTTGCGTCTGCGGTGCTATAGAGTGGTCCAAATTCCACCCGATATCCATGGCAAACCTGCCCGAGTTTCTGTTCAAAACGTTCGAAAATCCGGACGCTGCCGGATACGGCCGCCGGGTGACCTACACCCCGGCGGCGGACATTGCTGGTTGGCTGCTTGCAGCCACCGGCGAAGCGCGCCTTGCCGAGCTGGTTTACAGCGCCCACCTGCAGGCGTATTTCTATCGCTGCGAGGATGGGCGGGACCGGGCGGTACAGGAGGAATTCGGTCTGGTATTGCAGCCGAGCCGGGCCCGCTATTGATAAGCACCCGCCGGAGTGCTCCGGCGGGTGCTAAAAATGTGAACGCCTAGGGGCGAATACGACCGTTAGCCCTTGGGCAGCAAAACTTTGTCGATCACATGGATGACGCCGTTGTCGGCGGCAATGTCGGCCTTGGTGACGCGGGCCTCGTTGACCATCACCTGCTGTCCCTGGGTCTGGATCGAAATCGACTCACCCGCCACAGTCGCGACGTTGCCAGGCTTGATGTCGCTAGACATCACTTTGCCGGAGACGACGTGGTATTTGAGAATATTCGCCAACTTGGACTTGTTCTCCGGCTTGAGCAGATCGTTCAGAGTACCGGCAGGAAGGCTTTGAAAGGCATCGTCGGTGGGAGCAAAGACGGTGAAAGGACCACTGCCCTTCAGCGTGTCCACCAGATCGGCGGCGGTCAATGCCTGCGCCAGGGTCTTGAAGGTGCCTGCTTGAACGGCCGTATCAACAATGCTTGCCATGCGCTGCTCCTTGTCATTTGTATTCAACGCTACTAATTTACCTCTAGGGAGTGGGCGCGAAATCTGCCCATGTGGGGATTTGTGACCGTCGTTACTCACTTATGCTGATCTGAATAGCAGAAGCTGTGATCAAGATAGCGCTGCATTCTTAATATCAATCCGGGCCCAATAACCGCCTGGCGACCGTCTGTAATACCCGCAACGCGATCAGCGAGCCGCCCACCAGCCGAGCCCCGGCGATGGGAGAGCGCACGAGGGCGGCGGCCAGGGCGAGCGGTTGCAGGCCGCCTGTGCAATCAAACGCGCCGCTGAGATCCGGCAGATCGCCTGCGGCACCGTCGCTCACCACCCGCACCACCCCGACCGAGATGCCCGCCGGTCTTAGGGCTTCAAGGACGGTGTAACTTTCCATATCCACCACCCGGACTGCGAATTGCCGAGCGAGGGCTTGCTTCTCGGCAGCAGAGACAATCACCCGGTCGGTGCCCAGGGCACTGACCAACCGCGCCCGTTCAAGGCGCGAGAGTGAAGACTGCACCAGTTCGGGGTCGCACGCAAGGGTGGCGGCCTCCGGCTGGACCGGGCGGCAGTCACGGTAGACGACCACCTGCCCGACGGGCAACTGCTCACTCAAGCTGCCGCACAGGCCCATAGACCAGATCCGGCTGCCGTTTCGGCAGGAGAACTCGCTCAAAAAGCGCTTCACCGCCGTCGGGCCGGCGGGAATGGCAATCACCACAATGCTGCTGTCTGAAACGCCCTGGCGTACCGCCTCGTACTCCGCCCCTCGGGGCACCAGGATGAAATCGGCTGCGATCACGGCCCCAATCCAAGATACAATTGCAAAATTCTTTGCACGCGCCGCAGTGGGTCGGCTTCGAGTTGGCCGAGGTACTGAACCAACCGTTGCTTGTCGAAGGTGGCAGGATCGATGCCGATGACATAACTTTTTTGCTTCAAGCCATTTTGAAGCGAAGGCTCGACAGCGACAAGCACCGACAGCATTTTCGGGTTGTTTGGCTCGCGCGAAGTGAGCGGCAGCATCGTCAGCTTGGTGCGCCCGTTGAAGGGAGTAGCGGAGACGATGAGCGCCGGACGAGTCTTCTGAATTTCGCTTCCCACCGAGGGGTCGAATCTCACAAACCAGAGGCTTCCCAGTCTGTAAGCATCGCCTGCTGACATTCGTTATCCCACGACAAGTCGGACCCATCCAGCAAAAAGGCCGCTTCCACCATCGTTTCGACTTCGGTGCGCCTGCGCCATTCCTGAAGCAGTGATTCGATCAACACACTGCGATCGGTAACGCGCTTGTCCATATATTCCAACAGTTCATCCGGCAAAGAGATGGAAAACTGCATCGAAACGACCGATTACGTCACCCAAGTTAACACGGGTTCGTCCTCAAAGACGGAGAGCGCCTCAACACCAGCCCAGTTCCTGGCCGCCGGAGTCGAACGTCCAGGTGAGGGGCCGATCGAGATTGTTAAGGCCACGCAAACGCAACGTATCGCGAATCGAGCCGTTGAGCATCAGCAGGCAGTAATACTGCCGGGCGTCGGCCGGGCAGGTGACCTCCGGCGGCATCACCAGCAACTCCAGCAACTCGTTGGTCCGGCGGTGAAACTTGCCCACCAGCCGCCATTCTTTGTGAAAATGCTCGGGTTTGACGGTAACGACGATCTTGCGATTTTGCGAGAACATGGAAGCCTCCGACGCTGCGAGCCGGAAGGCGGTGGGCCGAGATTTGCTTGACATCGCCACTACCGACTTTCAGGCGGTGGCGATGTCGAACGGCAGACCCAACCCCGCCGGTGGTTCGCGCATTATAGTGAGCTGCTCTCGAGCGAGATCAACTCGAACACAGTCTGTAACGATTTCTCCAATTTGTCAGGCCGCATGGTGGGTGAGCGGCGGGCGGAAGCGGCGCAGGCGCAGGGCGTTGCTGACCACAAAGAGGCTCGAAAAACCCATTGCCGCCGCTGCAAGCACGGGGTTGAGCAGCCAGCCGAGAGCCGGATAGAGCACCCCTGCCGCCACCGGAATCAACAGGACGTTGTAGGCAAAAGCCCAGAACAAGTTGACCTTGATGTTGGTCAGGGCGGTGCGGGCGAGGGCAATGGCGTTGGGCACACCGCCCACGTCGCCCGCCATCAAGATCACCTCGCCGGTCTCGATGGCGATATCGGTGCCGGTGCCGATCGCGATACCGACGTCGGCCTGGGCGAGGGCCGGGGCGTCGTTGATGCCGTCTCCCACGAACGCCACCGTCCGGCCGGCGCTTTGCAACTTGCGCACCGTTTCGGCTTTGGCGTCCGGGAGCACTTCGGCGATGACCGTTTCGATGCCCAGTTCGCGGGCGATGGCCTCGGCGGTGCGGCGGTTGTCGCCGCTTACCATCACCACTTCTAGACCCTGGCGGTGCAATTGCTCGACAGCGGCGCGGCTTTCGGGTTTGATCGGGTCGGCCACGGCGAGCACGGCCGCAAGCCGTCCATCCACGGCGGCGTAGATCGGGCTTTTGCCCGCCGCGGCAAGGGCGACGGCCCGGGAAGCCACCGCGTCTGTGGCGACGGCGAGGCGACCCATGTAGCGTTCGGACCCCACCTGCACCCGGCGGCCCTGCACCATCGCCTCGATGCCGTAGCCGGGGACGGCGGCGAAGCGCTCGGCCTCGGGCAACGCAACATCGCCCACCGCGGCCGTCAGCGCCCGCGCCAGCGGGTGTTCGCTCATCGATTCAGCCGCAGCCACCAGGATCAAAACCTCCTGGCGCTCGAAACCGGGCTGGGCCAGAAAATCGGTCAATTCCGGCCGGCTGCGGGTGAGGGTGCCGGTCTTGTCGAGGGCCACCACCTGCACGTTTGCGAGCGTCTCCAGGGCCGCACCCCGCCGGAAGAGCACACCCAGTTCGGCCGCTTTGCCGGTGCCCACCATCACCGAGGTGGGGGTGGCAAGGCCCATGGCGCAGGGGCAGGCGATAATCAGCACCGCCACCGTATTGACCAGGGCGAAACCGACGGCGGCGGGGCCGCCGAAGACCACCCAGAGCACGAAGGTAAGCGCGGCGATGACCAGCACGACGGGCACGAAGTAGGCCACAACTCTATCCGCCAGCCCCTGGATGGCCGGTTTGGATGCCTGAGCGGTCTCCACCAGCCGCATAATCTGCGCCAGTACGGTCCCGGCTCCCACACGGCTTACCCGGAAGCGAAAGGCGCCGTTCTGGTTGATCGTCCCCCCCACGACCGCCGCCCCTTCGCCCTTGGCCACCGGCAGCGGCTCGCCGGTGATCATGCTCTCATCGACGTAGCTGGCGCCTGAGATCACCTCGCCATCGACCGGCACCTTCTCGCCGGGCCGCACGGCGACCACATCCCCCACCGCGACCGCCTCGACGGGCACCTCCTGCTCGATGCCGTCGCGCACCACCCGAGCGGTGGGCGGCTGCAGGTTCAATAGGCGCTTCATCGCCTCGGAGGCGCGCCCCTTGGCCAGCGACTCGAAGTAGCGGCCCAGCAAAATCAAGGTGATCACCACGGCACTCGCCTCGAAATAGACGTGGCCGGTACCCGCCGGAAACCACCCCGCAAACAGCACCGCCGTCGCACTGTAAAAGTAAGCGGCGCAAGTGCCGATCATCACCAGCGCGTTCATGTCGGGCGCCCCATGGCGCAGGCTCGCCCAGCCGCTGCGGTAGAATCTCAGCCCCGGCCCGAACTGCACCGGGGTGGCCAGTGCGAACATCAACCAGCGCCAGACGGCTTCGGGAGCGGCGGCCATCATCGCCGTCTCCAGGGCCGGCCAGAGCATCGGCAACATCGCGAGGACCGCCAGCGGCACGGCGAAGGCGGCCGAGAAGATCACCGATGCCTTCAGTGCTTCTGTTTCCAGGGTGCGCGCGTCGGTATTGGCAGTATCGGCGGCGGCAGGAACTTTGAACCCTGCTGCTTCGATGGCCGCGCGCAAGTGCGCCGGTTCGGCGGGCGGCACATAACTCACCTGTGCCCGTTCGGTGGCCAGATTGACGCTCGCGGCCACCACCCCGTCGATCCCCCCGAGCACCCGCTCCAACCGGCTGGCGCACGAGGCACAGGTCATCCCGCGCACTTCGACTTCCAGGGACTTACTCATCCTATCCCCCCCAGGAGGGTCAACTTCCTTTGTTCTTGAATGTCTACCGCCATGATAGCAGCGCAAAAGCCCTGTGTTCGGTTCAAGTAGGCCAAAAGCGCTTGTCGCCGGAGCCAAGACAGCAGTAGAATAATTTTATACCCTCCCCAGGGGGGTCAACGGTAGAGGAGGTTGAAGACATGGCCATCGAGTTGAAGATTACCGGCATGACCTGCGCCGGTTGTGAGGCGGGCGTCGCCCGGATTCTCCAGGCGCAGCCGGGTGTTGCGGCCGTGACGGTGGATCTGAGCACCGGACGGGCAATCGTCGAAGGGGACGCCGACCCTGAGCGGCTCACGGCGGCTGTCGACGCCCAAGGGTTTGGAGTGGAAGTGGTGGGGGCACGATGAGCAAAAAAGCCGTCCAGGGTGCAACCCACCATCTGTGCATGCCGGTGGAAAGCCGCAAACAGGCGGCCCGCCGGCTTGCCATTGCCAAAGGTCATCTTGAGAGCATCCAGAAGATGCTCGACGACCCCGAGATCTACTGCATCGATGTGCTTCGCCAGCTCAAGGCGGTGCAGGGAGCCCTAAGCCGGGCCGGGGAGGTGGTTCTGCGCGGTCACCTCGAAGCGCACGTCACCACCGCCCACGAGCGGGGCGACCAGGGCCGGATCGTCGAAGAATTGATGGAAGCGCTCAAGTACCATTGATGAGCCGGGCAATCGATTCGCCGCACGCGCCGCCTTTGCCGCGATAATCGAAAGACCGGACCCAGTGCAAGGAGAAACAATGGCAGAGCAATCGGACCCCCAACCGAAAGGCTTCGGCAAACCCGTCGAGCCCGCCAAACCTGCCGCGCCCAAGCGCCGTCGTGCGGCACCGCGGCTGAGTGACGAAGAATTTCAGGCGCGCCGCCGCTACGAGGCAGCTGAGAAAAAAGGCGAGCCGACCTTTGAAATTTTCGTGCGCGAGTCCGGCCAGGACGAGTGGAAGGCGGCCGGAGCAATCGCTGTTGCTTCTAATCTCGTCGAGCAGGCAATTTTCGATTCCGAAGAAAAACTGCGCCAGAGCGCCCTCAGGCAGTACGCCGCTTTGCGCAAGGCCACCAATCCACTGGAGTACGGTTTTAGGCGCAAGGAATTTCCCGACGACGCGATCCAGCCGGCCCAGCGCCCGAAACCCAACTTGATCAACAAGTTCCGCAGCTTCCTGAACAGCAAGTTCGGCGATGCGGTCAAGGACAGCAAAGTTAAGGGCAGCAAAGGCAACAAGAAATAGGCTAACTTTTCGCCAGTTCGCGTTCGATATCGGCGACCAGTTGCGGATCTTCCGGGCCGATACCGCTGCGGTAGCGGCCCACGATCTCCCCCGATTTAGCGATTAAAAACTTTTCAAAATTCCAGGACACTTCCCCCGCAGGCTCAGCCGCTTCACTCAGGCGGACGTAAAGGGGATGCTTGTAGTAGCCGCGCGCACCCACCTTGTCGAACAGCTCGAAGCTGACATCGTAGCGGCTGCAAAACTCGGCAATCTCGGCGTTGGAACCCGGCTCCTGCCCTCCAAAGTCGTTGCAGGGAAAGGCCAGTACCCGCAACCCGGCATCTTTATAGCGGCGGTAGAGCTTTTCGAGGCCCGCGTACTGGGGCGTGTAGCCACAGTAGGAAGCGACGTTGACGATAAGCAGCACCTGACCTTTGTATCTGCCAAGGGAACGGGCCTGCCCATCTACTGTCTGGACGGTGATATCGCTGACGGTAGCCACTGAAATCTCCGCTTTCGCTTACAGCCTCCAGATGCTACCACCGAACAAACGCTTCGGCCGAATTTACAAGTAAGCCACACATTTTGGCACTACATACGATGCACAAATATAATTATTTTCGGCTTTGCAATGCTGTGTGCGATCAGGAGTAGAAAGAGGAGCCGGAGCGGCCGTCCTGCAGTCCCATCATGTAGACGATCTTTGCAACATTCATCGTCAGGTTGGTAAGCTTGAGCGACAGCAGCGGATCGAGCGGCTCGGTGGTATCGAGCATTAGCATTTCGATCGAGCTGCGTAGCGTCTCGGGCATATCTTTGGCGGTTTCAAGGTAATCCATGGCCGTGGCCCTGTGCGAGTTCGTGAGTCAAAGTTAGTGCTCAGAAGGCAGCTATCCCCTCTGCCGATGGACACAATGCTTTCTCCTTCCGGTTGCATAGCTGTCGGGCTTTTCAGTACAGCTCGTAGAGCAAAAGGGTGCACGCCAGCGACCCGTTGAACACCGGCAGACGGCGCGAAGGGCGCAGGCCGATCTGCTTGGCCAGTTCGCGGTTGCCGGTCAGAATGCCCGCTTGCCAGCCTTTGAATCGCTGTTTGAACACGTCGCCAAGGCTGGAATAGAGTTCGCCCAACGCCGATGCCTCCCCGAGGCGCTCGCCGTAGGGCGGGTTGCAGAGGATGACACCCCGGTCGCTCGGCGCTTCGAGGTGCGCAAGTTCGGTGGCGCTCCAGGTGACGAGTTTTTCGACCCCGCAGCGGCGGGCGTTCTCCCTGGCCAGTTGCAACACCTCCACATCGCTGTCGCTGCCTGCTATCGGTGCAGACAATTGGGTGCGCTGCATGGACTTCGCCTCGGCGCGCAGGCTTTCCCACAGCGGTTGGTCAAAGTCCGGCCAGCCCTCGAAGCCGAAACGGTCGCGAAACAAGCCCGGAGCAATGGCGAGCGCTTTGGTGGCCGCTTCGAGCGGCAGCGTTCCGGAACCGCAGAGCGGATCGACAAACGCCTGGGCGGGATCCCAGCCGGCAAGCTCGATAAGGGCCGCGGCCAGGGTTTCTTTGAGGGGCGCCGCCCCCATCGCCGGGCGGTAGCCCCGCCGGTGCAGGCTCTCGCCGGAACTGTCGAGACTGAGCACGGCGCGATCGTTGTCGATGTGGATGTTGAGCCGCACATCGGGCCGGTGAGCATCGACGCTCGATCGCCTGCCCGTGCGGTCGCGCTGCTGATCGACGATCGCGTTTTTGACCTGCAGGGCGGTGAAGTGGGTATGGTTGAGCCGGGCATTGCCGCCGGTGGCATCGACCGCGAGCGTCGCCTCCACCGGCACGTAGCGCTGCCAGTCAATTTTTTGGACGGCCCGGTAGAGTCGCTCGCGGTCCGGTGCCGCAAATTCGGCGATGGGCGCCAGCACCCGAAAGATCGTGCGCGCCCAGAGGTTGACCCGATACAGCAGCGCTCGATCCCCCCGGAACTGCACCCCGGCAAAGGCCGCTTCCACCCGCTGCGCCCCAAGTCGCTCCAGTTCGGCGGCGGCGACCGCTTCGAGGCCGCGGGCGACGGTGGCAAAGTAGCGTTCCACAGCGTCTATTCGGCCAGATCGCGGCCGGAGCGGGCGCGCTTGATGGCGGAGCGGCGTTTTTTCGCTTCGAGATCGCGCAATTTGGCCGCCCGGGGTTTGCGGGTCGGTTTGCGGGGAGCCCGAACCCGCTGCAGATCGGCGAGCTTGGCGGCCATGCGCTCGAAGGCCACTTCCCGGTTCTGGTGCTGGGAGCGCCGCTCGGTGGCGCTGACCACGACGCCGCTTGGGCGGTGGGTCAGCCGCACGCCGCTTTCGGTCTTGTTGCGGTGCTGTCCGCCGGGTCCACTGGCAATCACAAATTCCAGAGTACAGTCGCGCTCCAGCGCCTCCCGGTCGAGGGGATATGCGGGCAAATCGCGCTCGTGATTCCGAATCAGTTCCATATTTACAGGCTAGCAGGAACGTCTAAGGGATGGGCTGCTAAGCGATGCTGCCGCGCTTGCGCGCTTCTTTGCGCGAGACGCGCACGTCGTTGAGGCCGGCTTTGAGCAGGGCGGCTTCGAGCATCGCAAAAAAGCGCGCCCGGTCGCCCCCCTGCACCACCGCCCGGTTGTGGGCCTCGGCCAGCGCCACCGGATAGCCGAAACCTTTTTCGACTTGAGCGAGGCACGCTCCCAGCACCCGCTCGCGCAACTCGCCGTCGAGGGCCACCCACGCGGGCATCTCGACGCGGGCGATCTCCGAGCCGACGTGCAGATAACAAAAGTGGACGCGGTGCGGTCCGTAGTGCTCAAGAATGCGGGAGGTACTCGCCCACAGGCCCGAGCGCTCGCCGGAAGCGAGCAATTTGTCGAAAAGCCGCCGGTCGCTCAGACCGTGGAGGATGCCGCAGGGGGCGCCCCGGCCGGTGTTGCCCGTGCAGTGGCGGTCGCAGTCCGGGTCGGGATGGGGGCACAGTTGCAGGCGCAAAAAATTGATCGCGTCGCCCGAGCGCGACGAACTGATGTAGCCCGCCACCGGGATGCGCCGTTCGCGCAGCCGCTCCCAGGCGGCCAGCATCGGTTCGAGAATCGCCTGCTGGTGTTTGGTGGAGACCTGCTCAAGTTGCCAGTAGATAAGGGAGCCGTCCACCAGCGCCACAGCAGGACGTTCGCCCGCGCCGCAGTCGAGGGCCACATCGGCGAGCACTTCCATCTCGGCTCTGGAGCGGCGCAGGGCAAGCGACTCCTCGGTGTTGAGCCCCCAGGGGCCGTACAGATCCTCTTCGCGGTAGAACACCTCCGGCTGCGAATCGAGCAAAGGCCGCTCGCCGGTGCCGTAGTGCAGGCAGACTTTGCCGACGTTGATGAGCGAGCAGTAGGCAATCTCGTGGTGGCTCGGCGCAATCTGCGAACCGTCGGTGGCAATCACCGTGTGCACGGGCGGTGCCGGGACGACCGGATGGTTCTCACCGAGCGGTTCGACCGGCTCGCCCACCAAAAACGTGATCTTGGAGCGCACCTCGGCGGTGCGGGCAATCACCGCCTGCTGGTTCTGCCGGACCCAGCCGAGCACGCGGTCGGCTTCTTCGAGGCGGCGCGAGGCGCGCTGCGCTTCCTCGGCGAGCTGGCGGCTCACCCCCTGCATCTGGCGTGCAATCTTCAGAAAGTCCAGCATGGCGCTCAAAATGTGGTAGTTGTGGACAGTTGTTATCCGTAAGCTACCGCCTTCGGCCCCCAAACGCAAGCGCCGGAGCGCTTTTCGTGCCAAATTTGGCCGTGCCGCCCGCCGGTGTGGGTACGATAAATGTGAATCGTCGGCAGCACCGCGCTATGTCTACCGCCAAACTCACCTGCGAATGGCTGGATTCGCTCCAGTCGATCGACCCGCACGAATGGAACACCCTGGTGGGGGACGGCTCGCCGTTTCTGGAGTGGGAGTGGCTGAGAAGCATGGAACTCGCCGGCTGTGTCTCGCCGGGCGAGGGCTGGCAGCCGGTCCATCTGGTGGCCCGGCGCGGCGGCCGGCTGGTGGGAGCGGCGCCGCTTTATCTCAAGGGCCACAGCTACGGCGAATTCGTCTTCGACCACGCCTGGGCGGATGCGGCCGGACGCATGGGCTTGCGCTACTACCCGAAGCTGATGGGGGTGACGCCTTTTACCCCGGCTGCGGGCTATCGCTTCTTGATGCACCCGGGCGAGGAGCCGGGCGCGCTGATGAGCGGCATCACCCAGGCCATCGACACCTTCGCGCGCAACAACCGCATCTTGAGTGCAAGCTTTTTGTACGTCGCCCCGCGCGAGCGCGAGCGCTTCCAGGCCCAGGACTGCCTGGAGCGCATCACCCACAATTACCAGTGGGTCAACGGCGGCTACCGCGACTTCGACGAGTACTTGCAGCGCTTCAACGCCAACCAGCGCCGCAACATCCGCCGCGAACGCGCCGCACTGGAGCGAGAAGGATTGACTTTTACCACCTACACCGGCGACAGCATCCGGGCGGATCTCTTTGGGCTGATGTACAGGCTCTACGACGACACCTGCAGCAAATTCATGTGGAGCAGCAAGTACCTCAACCGGCGTTTTTTTCAGCTCATCGCCGAGTGCTTCGCCCACCGCACGGTCTTTATCGCCGCCCACAAGCAAGCAGATATCCTCGCCATGTCCTTCAACATCCGCAAGGGCAACCATCTCTACGGCCGCTACTGGGGCTGCACCGAGGAGGTCAAGTTCCTGCACTTCAGCACCTGCTACTACCAGCCGGTGGAAGCGGCTATCGAGATGGGCCTCAAAGTCTTCGATCCGGGGGCGGGCGGGCAGTTCAAAATGCGCCGCGGTTTTGCCGCCACCCCCAACTACAGCCTGCACCGCATCTACCATCCACGCTTTCGGCAAATCCTCGAAGACCACCTCAAACAGGCCAACCGCGCCACCCTCGAAGGTATCGACGATCTCAACAACGACCTACCGATGAAGGAACTGCCCGAGTCGGCCATCGAGATCTGAGCCGAAGATCCTCAATTTCGGCAGATCCCGTAGAATGTAAGTGAACGTGAATTTATACCTACTCGATCACCATGCCTGAGACCCGCGTGTCTAGCGAATCCCTCTCTGACCGGGAGATGCAGATTCTGGAATTGGTGGCCCAGGGCCATACCAATGAAGACATTGCGGAAGTTTTGGAGATCAGCAAACGTACGGTGGACAACCACGTGAGCAATATTCTTCAGAAGACCAAGACCAAAAACCGTGTCGAGCTGGTGCGCTGGGCTTTGCAGTGGGGCAAAGTCTGCATCGATGAAGTCAACTGCTGCAGCCTGCGCTATGGTAACGGTCCGGCCGCCGGCTGAAAAGATGCGTCTTTATCTTCCGGGTTGGCCCTTTGCCAGTTGCCGCGAGTGCGCCGTGCATATCGCCCAATTGGGTGTCGAATCGCAGATCGTGCTGCGCACCAGTCCGGTCTTCGACAGCCACCTCGACCAGATCGAGTGCATTGAATTTACCTGTCCACCGACGTCTTGCGGGCTCAAACGCCTTGCGGGCATCCTCGAATTTTATTTGGGCCGCTATTACCAGACCCCCGACACCCGCCGCGACACCGCCCGGCTGGTGCGCGGAACTCAAGAATTCGCCCTCACGCGCGGGGTGCCGGTGCGCTGGCTTTTTGGCGTCAATTGACACTTCTTGTCAAGCAGCCGTTATTCCAACAGCAAGCGCCGAAGCAAAGAGATAAATAAGCCGACCATACTCGGCCAGATCAGAGTAGATAGAAAAGAACGTTCTTTCCTGCAGATCGGTCGCATCTGACCGATTCGGCGGCGGATCATCTCCGCCAGTCTGTAAGCACTGCGATCGAGCTTTCCTTCATGAATCAACAGGTCAAATCCAGTCCAGGAACGGCTCCACTTCATTAATTGTTCAGGGTTTCGGACTTGGAGAAGACCTACGGTGCGAGGTAGCAACGTCGGTGCCGCCAAAGTCGCAAGTACGAAGTCTAGCTTAATGAGCGGTGTATTCAACTTGGCAAGCTCTGCAGAAGGCTCTTTCAGCAACAGACCTACACTTGGTCCACCACCAAAGTAAGTAACATCAACAAACTCGATGCTCTCCCATAGAATATTTAAGTTGTCCATTTGCAATCCGCTTTTATCGATAAGGATTGCGCGCAAAAGATTCTTCGACCCTAAAAGCTGGAAGCAAAAAAATGTTAAACAAACTGCACCCAAAAACCTATCCCATCCTGTTCCGACTATGACGGCTGCCAAGCTGGCAGAGCTCATCAGCAGCAAGATGACAAACACAGCCAGCCTGATTGCCAACGGGGGACGAATAATGATGGACATTCGCTACTCTTCGTCCTGTCGCTTATCACGACACTCGGCTTGACTCCGCTTAGCTTCATCAATGCCAGCATTGTAGAGAGTGTTCCCGAAAACAGTGCCTGCAATACCCCCGAGAATTGCCCCAGCAGGACCGCCCAGTATTGTAGCGCCAGCTTCGCCGATAATGCCCATCCGACAGCTGCTCCACCCGCTCCAGTCAATCCTGAGAAACCAACTTTTACATTGTCAGTCTGACTTCCGTCATAATCAGTTTTGTCACAGCCGAGCGAGTTGGGCTGCAGGCCGGTAGCGTAGTTGCCGGTTTTCGGATCAAATTCGGCACTTAGATCTACTGTATATCCTTGTGCAATCCAATTTTCATAGGATGGCTGTTCACCGTCTTCTTCGTCTGATATTTCGACTACATTGTCGGCATAACTGTTCAGTTCAGTGTCTTGCAACTGCAGGATGTCATTAGGATTGTCAGATTCTTGGAAACTAAAATTAGCAGCCTGCTGACCTGGCTCCAGATCGCTGTAAGCGACATCAAAATCATACCAAACGTCATCTGAAATTGCTATTTCGGAGTCTTCCTGGACATAACTGCCCCAGTCAGCTGCAAATGAGTTTGCATCATTTTCCATGAGGGCTTCACAAAACGCTTTCTGAGGCATACATACTATAATCTAGGCTGTCAAGCGACCGCATCCTTGCATTTAAAGGCTTCTAGCCCCTAAAGGTCTGCCTCCAACAAGTATCTCTTCTCAGGTGGTGTACTCGGCGTTGATCTTCACATAGTCGTAGCTGAGATCGCAGCCCCAGGCGATGCCGTTTCCGGTTCCGGGGCCGACCTGCAGATGCACTTCGACGGTGTCTGAGCCTTTCAAGTAGTCCGACGCGGCAGCCCGATCAAAAGCAAGCGGCTGGCCCACCTCCATCAAGGCAAAGGCTCCAAGGCGCACCGCAAGCGCCGCCGGGTCAAATTCAACCCCCGCCCGTCCGGCTGCCGCCGCGAGTCGGCCCCAGTTGGGATCATTGCCGAACATCGCCGATTTGACCAGCGAAGAACTGGCGACGGTGAGGGCGATCTTGCGCGCCTGGGCGTCGTCGCCGGTGCCTGCCACCTGCACCTCGATGAGCTTGGTCGCCCCCTCGCCGTCGCGCACGACTTTTTTGGCCAGATCCACGCACACCGCGCTCACCATCTGTTCGAGTAGGCCTGCTTCCGGACTTGCCGCATCGAGTATGCGGGGATTTTTCGCTTCGCCGCTCGCCAGCGCCAGCAGCATGTCGTTGGTGCTGGTATCGCCGTCGACGGTGATCTGGTTGAAGGAGCGGTCGGTGGCTCTGGCCACGATCTGCCGCCACAGGTCGATATCCACCGAGCAGTCGCTGGTGATGAAGGCCAGCAACGTCGCCATCTGCGGGTGGATCATCCCTGAACCCTTGGCGATGCCGCCCACGTGCACGGTCTTGCCGCCGATGAGCGCGCGCACCGCGCAGGATTTGGCCACCAGGTCGGTGGTGAGGATGGCTTCGGCCGCCGCATCGGAGCCGGTCTCGGTGGCTGCATCGACCAGAGCCTGGGCGGCGGTGCGGATTTTTTCGATGGGCAGCGGCACCCCGATCACCCCCGTAGAAGCCACCAGCACCTGATCGGCGCTGAAGCCGAGCGCACGGGCAAAGACCTGGGCGGTCTCGATGGCGGCCTCCTCGCCGGCTTTGCCGGTGGCGGCGTTGGCGTTGCCGGAATTGACCACGATGGCGCAGGCTTTGCCCCGCTGCTGCAGCAAATTGCGGTTATAGGCCACTGGGGCGGCTTGAACCAGGTTGGTGGTGTATACCCCGGCCGCCGCCGAGGGGTTCTCCGAATAGATGAGCGCCAGATCCGTTTTGCCGCTCGGTTTGATGCCGCTGGCGATGCCGCCCGCGCGAAAGCCCTTTGCTGCGGTCACCCCGCCATCGATCCACTCGAAATCCGCCATCGCCGCCCCTCGCGCAAGCACTCCGCAGCGATTATAAAGCGCCGATAGACCCGCAAGGATTTATCGCGCCACCGAGATCGTGGCGACCACCGTGCCGAAGGTACGGTCGGTGTTGACCACCCGCAGCCGCACCGCCTGGATGTTGACCAGAAAAGCCGGCAGCACCAACAACTGCGATTGCTTGGGTTGCAAGTCCGCAGAGGAGACCCCCAGCACCGTCGAACGCTCGTCGAACATGTTGGAGGTGACATCGAGATAAGCGGTCGCCTGCACCTCCGAATTGACGATGGCCGAGACGCTCTGGGCGCCGAAGGCGGGCAGGAACTGACCGATGAGCGGGTCACCGGGACTGCAGGTGGCGTTAATTTGCTGGGAAGTGGTGCCCAGCACCCGCGGCGGGTAGTTGATCACCCGCTGGGCGCGGGCCGCGACAGGCCAGAGCCACCCCGCCGCCAAACACAAGACCAGGTCGCGGCGATTCAATTGCCCTCCTCCTTGTGCGCGGCGCGGGCCTCCTCTTCGGCGCGGATCTCGTCGATGAGACGGGTGATGCGCGCCCCCCGCTCCAGCGACCGATCCTGCACAAAGGCAATCTCGGGCGTATAGCGCAGGCGGATGCGGTGGCCGATTTCCTGGCGCACAAAGCCGGTCACCTCCGCAAGGGCCATCATCGTCAACTTCTGCGCCTCGGGGGTGCCGAAGATACTCACAAAAATTTTGGCCTGGCGCAGATCGCCCGTCACTTCGACATCGGTGACGCTCACCAGGCCCGCTCCCACGCGCGGATCTTTGATCTGCCCCCTGAGCAGCATGTCGCTCACCTCGCGCTTGATTAACTCGCCTACTCTCGCTGGTCGGTGCGTCTTCATCGGTGGCCCCTCCTCAAACGTAGCAACTGTAACAAAAGATGAATAAGTTGACGCTATGATGGCATCTAAGTATATTTGCGCAGGTAATCACTAGTGCAGCAGCCGATCAAAACTCCAGAAATGCTTGAGCTGGCCGCGGAGAAGATGTTCCTGGACGTCACGGAGCCGTTGGATTCGTTCATCAGCTTGAAGCTCCTGCAGGTGGTCCGCAGTCTGATTCGGATCTCCTACACCATGGGACATCAGGACGCCACGCGACTGGGTGCCAACGGAGCGCCCTGCGCGGTGTGTCCGCACAAGGGGGATGGCTAGCGGACTAATCGAGCATCAGCATCGCGCGCACCGTCAGAACGACGAAGGCAACGAAGCCGACGAGGAACAAAATAGCCAGTGCCCCGCTGAGGCGTTTGCGAAACAGCGGTTTCGCCCAGCCGAAGGCGGCGAAGAAGATACCCAAGAGCGCCCCGGCCAGAAAGGTCGGGTACTTGGCAATCGTCTTGAGGAAGTCCTGGTTGGCCATGCTTTTATCTTAGGACAGCAGCAGGCGGCGGACCAGCCAGCCCGCTCCAGCGGCGAGCAGTACGCCGATCGCCTGACCCAGCAGCGGCAGCAGCGAGAACTGGACGACCGCCTGGGCGAGGGTCGGCCCCACCGGCAGGTGCACCAGCAACCCGGCGAGCCCGCCAATATGGACGATGGCCAGACCCGCCAGGGCACTGGCGGCAAGCCAGTTGAGGTTGGAGCGGCAGCGGAAGGCAAGCACTCCGGTGAGCGCAGCGGCGGGTACAAAGGCAAGCAGGTAGCCGGATTGGGGTTGGGTGAAGTAGCCAATGCCCCCCCCGCCGGTAAAGACCGGAAAGCCCGAAAATCCTAGAGCCAGGTAGGCCATCTGGGCAAGTGCCGCCGCCACCGGTCCGCCGACGCAGCCCGAGAAAAGCACCGCCGCGATTTGCAGCGAAAACGGATAGCCAGGCTCGAAGTACCATTCGACTGCGGGCGGCCAGCTGCCGAAGGCGATCGACTGCGGGAAGCGGTCGGGCAACTGCACGCGGCAGAGGGTGCCGCCGACGGTGAGCACCAGACCGACTAGAGCCCAGATCACTTCGACGGGGGTGGGAAGCGGCAACCACCGCTTGCGCGGCAACGGCAGGCCGAGGGTGGTACGGATGCCGGGTATCGGGCGATCCGATTGAAAGTTCATGGGCGGATAACTTGAAGGGGACCCGCCTCATTATCGGGTGCTGTACGGGAGAATACAACAGCAGGAGGCATTTGATCGATGGCAAACGAACAGCATCTAGCCCGGCTCAAGCAGAGCATTCCCACCTGGAACCAGTGGCGTCAGCGCACGGGCATCCGACCGGATTTCACCGGGGCGGACTTGAGCTGGCTCGATCTGGGCGGGGCGGATCTGCGAGACGCCGATTTGAGTTGGGCCAATTTGCATAAAAGTGTCCTGGCGCGCGCCAATCTGGCCGGAGCGCTCCTTCGGGAGGCAAACCTGGACGGAGCCAATCTGCGCGGGGCGAATTTGCGCCTGGCGAACCTGACGGCAGCAGTGCTCGGAACGGTGGATCTGGAGGGTGCGCGACTATTCGATACGGTGCTTGCCGATGTCGAACTGGGCGAGGTGCAGAATCTAGAAAACTGTGTGCACGACGGGCCGAGCGTGCTCGATCACCGCACGCTCGAAAAGTCGGGCAAGGTGCCCGTGGTGTTCCTGCGCGGCTGCGGCCTGAGCGAACCGCTGATTGCCTTCGCCCCAACCTTGAGCGCCCAGGTCTTGCCGCCGAGTTGTTTTATCAGCCACATCAGCCGGGATCAGGCGTTTGTCGATCGGTTGTCCCGCGATCTGCAGACGATGGGAGTGCGCTGCTGGCGCGCTTGCGAGGAAAGCCACGGCCGGGCGAAGCGCCGAATCGGCATCGACCAGCCCCTGCGGCGCGGGGAGCGGCTCTTGGTGGTTCTTTCTGAGGATTCTCTCCAAAGCGGCTGGATCGAGCAGGAGGTCGAGGCGGTGTTTCTGCGCGAGAACGAGGAAAAGCACGAAATCATCCACGCGCTGCGCGTCGACGGCGGCATGGGCCAGACGGCGATGGGTTGGCCTGCGATGCTCTACAGCAGCCGCAGCATCGTCGACTTTCGCGGCTGGAACGAAAAACCGGTCCACTACGCCGAGGGTCTGGAGCGGCTGGTCTGCCAGCTGTTGGGCTCAACGACCCAAAGCGGCGTGGGTTAGCTTGTCCTCACTCGGCAAACTGGCCGTCGGGTACCGGACCTGCGGGAGCCGGGCGGGCGTTTTTGCCCCAACTAAAGCGCTCCTGGAAGCGGTCGAGATAGAGATAGATAACCGGGGTGATGTAAAGGGTCAGCCACTGCGAAAAAAGCAAGCCCCCCACCACCGCCAGACCCAACGGCTGGCGCGTCTCGGCCCCGGCCCCAAAGCCGATGGCGATCGGGATAGCCCCCGCAATCGCTGAAACCGTCGTCATCATGATCGGCCGAAAGCGCACCAGCGCCGCCGCGTAGATGGCGTCCTCCGGCCGCTTGCCGTCCTTGCGCTGGGCTTCGAGGGCAAAGTCGATCATGATAATCGCGTTTTTCTTGACGATCCCCACCAGCAGCAAGAGCCCCACAAATCCGTAGACATCGAGATCGAAACCGAACAGCATCAGCGTGAGCAATGCCCCGAACCCGGCCGAAGGCAGCCCGGAGAGGATCGTCAGCGGATGGATGAAGCTTTCGTAGAGGATGCCCAGCACGAGGTAGATAACCAGGATCGCCACCGCCAGCAACAGCCCCAGGTTCTGGGTGGAGGACTGGAAAGCCTCGGCGTTGCCCTGGAAGCTCGTGGCAATCGTATCGGGCAACGTTTCGGCGGCGCGGCGCTCGATGATGGCTGACGCTTCGCTGAGGGAGACGCCCGGTTTGAGGTTGAAGGAAATGGTCGCGGCGGTGAACTGGCCCAGGTGGTTGACTGAGAGGGGGCCGACGCCCGGGGTGAGTTTGGCCACCGTCGAGAGGGGCACCAGCCGGCCGCCGGTCGAGCGCACGTACAACAGCGAGAGGGCCTCCGGATCTTGCTGGTACTGTGGGTCGACCGAGAGGATCACCCGGTACTGGTTTGTGGGGGCATAAATCAACGAGATCTGGCGCGAGCTGTAGGCGTTGCTGAGGGTGCGCTCGATCTGTTCGGCGGTGATCCCCAGCGAGGAGGCTTTGTCGCGGTCGATCACCAGATTGATCTGGGGGTTCTTAAGCTGCACGTCGGAGGTGACATCCTGCAGTTGGGGCACCTCGCGCAGCTTTGCCTCCAACATCGGGGTATAGCGGTACAGCTCGTCGGTATCGGTGCTCTGCAACGTGTACTGGTAGAGACTCTTGCTCTGCTGGCCGCCAATGCGGATGGCCGGAGGCTGCTGCATGAACACGCGAATCCCGGTCACCTGGGCAAGCTTCGGCCGCAACCGCTGGATGACGTCCTGGGCGCTGTCGCGCTCGGAGCGCGGCTTGAGGCGCACGAAGACCCGCCCGGCGTTGCTGGCACCGGCGGGACCGCCCGAGCCGACGCTCGCATTGGTGCCGTCGATAGCCGGATCCTGGCGCAGGACCGCCACGACCTGCTGCTGCTTGCGCGCCATGTCGGCAAAGGAGATCCCCTGGGCGGCCTCGGTGGTGACGATGATTTGACCGTTGTCCTCGCTGGGAATGAAGCCCTTGGGAATGGCGTTAAACAGGTAAACCGTAGCCGCCAGCACCGCCGCCGAAGCGAGCATCGTCAAGACGCGGTGACGCAGCACCCACTGCAAACTGCGGTCGTAGGCGCGGGTGAGGGCGTCGAAGGCTCCCTCGGAAATTTGATACAAACGGCTGCGGCTGGACGGGTGTACCGATTCGGCCCGCAGGAAGCGGCTGCAGAGCATCGGGGTGAGGGTCAGCGAGACGAACCCCGAGACGAGAATGGCAGTGGCGATGGTGATCGCAAACTCGTTAAAGAGTCTGCCCAGGATGCCTCCCATAAAGAGCACCGGCAAAAAGACCGCCACCAGCGACAGCGTCATCGAGATGATCGTAAAAGTGATCTCACGCGAACCGTTGAAAGCCGCCTCCATGGGGCTCTCACCCATCTCCTGACGGCGGACGATGTTCTCGAGCACGACGATGGCGTCGTCGACCACGAAGCCTACCGAGAGGGTGAGCGCCATCAGCGAAAGGTTGTTGAGGCTGAAGCCCAACAGATACATCACCGCGAAGGTGGCCACCAGCGACAGCGGCACCGCCAGACTCGGGATGATCGTGGCTGAGAGGTTGCGCAGGAACAAGAAGATCACCAGCACCACCAGGCCGATGGCGAGCACCAGCGTGAACTGGACGTCCTCGACCGAGTGGCGGATCGACTCGGATCGGTCGAAGACGATGTCGAGGTTGACCGCCCCGGGAATCTGGGAGCGAAAGGTCGGCAGCAAGGCTTCGATGGCATCGACGACCGCGATCGTATTGACACCGGGCTGGCGCTGCACCCCCAGGGTGATCGAGCGCGTGCCGTTGTACCAGCCGGCCACCTTGTCGTTCTCGACGCTGTCGATCACTTTGCCCAGCTGTTCGAGGCGCACAGGCGAGCCGTTGCGGTAAGCGACCACCAGCGGCCGGAAGGCTGCGGCGTTGAGCAACTGGCCGTCCGATTCGATCGTAAAGGCGCGGTATTTGCCGTCGACGTAGCCGGTGGGCAGGTTGGTGTTGCCGGTGCGGATGGCGCTTTCGACTTCGTCGAGGCCGATACCGCGCGCGGCAAGGGCGTTGGGGTCCACCTGGATGCGCACGGCGTACTTCTGGGCGCCGAAGACCAGCACCTGCGCCACGCCGCTCACCATCGAAATGCGCTGGGCGATGAGCGTCTGGGCGTACTCGTCCACCCGCCACAGCGGCAGCGTCGGCGAATTGAGCGAGAGGATCATGATCGGCTGCTCCGCCGGGTTGACCTTGCGGTAACTGGGCGGCGTGGGCAGTCCCGGCGGCAACTGCGAAGCGGCGGTGGCAATCGCCGTCTGCACATCCTGGGCGGCGGCGTCGATATCGCGCTCCAGATCGAACTGGAGGGTGATTTGCGTACTGCCCAGCGAACTGGACGAACTCATCGAATCGAGGCCCGGGATCGCCGAGAGCTGACGCTCCAGAGGTGTGGCTACCGCTGCGGCCATCGTCTCAGGACTGGCACCGGGCAAACCGGCGGATACCTGGATGGTCGGAAAATCGACGTTCGGCAGATCGTTGACCGGCAGGAGCCGGTAGGCAATCAGGCCGAAGAACAACACCCCGAGCATCACCAGCGTCGTGGCGACGGGGCGGCGGATGAACACTGCCGAGAAGTTCACGGACGCGGCTCCTGGGTGGTGGACGGGGTAGAGGCGGTGGACGCGGTTTTAATGGTGTCGCCCGGCTTCAGTTGCAGCTGGCCGTCGGTGACGACGGTCTCCCCAGGTGCGACTCCCCGGTCGATGAGCGCGTCGCCGCCTACGGTACGGCTGCTCGTCACCACCCGCAGGTCCACCGTCCGGTCGGGCTTGACCACATAGACGTAGGTACCCTGCTGACCGGTCTGTACCGCCTGGGTGGGCACCACCACCGCGTTCGGCTGGGTGGTGAGGGTGAGGGTGACGTTCATGAACTGGCCGGGAACCAGGTAGTTGTCCTGGTTCTCGAACGTGCCGCGCAGGCGAATGGTGCCTGTGGTGCTGTCGACGGCGTTGTCGATAAAGCTCAAGTACCCCGTCACGGCGCGACCGGCTCCGCTGGGCGGCACGGCGACGACTTTGAGGCGGGCCTGGGCCTGGTAGCGCTTGATGGCGGGCAGTTCCCGCTCAGGGACCGTAAAGCTCACATAGATCGGGCTCACCCGATTGATCACCACCAGCGGTGTAGTGTCGTTGGCGCGCACCAGGTTGCCGGCGTAGACCGCGAGGCTGCCGGTGCGTCCGGCAATCGGGGCACGAATCTCGGTGTAGCCCAACTGAACGCGGGCGCTCTCGACGGCGGCACGGCTCGCGCGCACCACCGAGCGGGCGTTGGCCACGGCCGCTTCGCTCGCGCGCACGGTGGCGGCGAGGGCCTCGGCGTTGGTCTGCACCTGGTCGAACTGCTCCTGGGAGACCGCCCCCTGGGCCACCAGCGACCGGTAGCGCTGCACCTGGGTCCGGGCGGTGCGCAATTGGGCGCGATCGCGCGCCACCGCCGCTTCCGCCTGGGCGACTCCCGCCTGGTCGCGGCTCAGTTGCGCCTCGGCCTGGGCAAAGGCCGCCGCGTTCGGACGGGCATCCACCGTAAAGAGCAGAGCACCTTTCTGGACGTACTGGCCCTGCTCGAAGACGACGCGGGTGAGGGTACCTTCGACCTGGGAGCGCACGGCGACGGTGTTGTAGGCTTCGACGGCGCCGATGGCGGCAATCGCGATCGGCACTGCTTTTTGGGTCGCTACCGCTGTGGCCGCCGGCACCGCTTTGCGTCCCGCCTGGGCTGCGGGCGACTCCGCCGGTTTGTCCCCTGCAAAGAACCGAAACAGGACAATCCCCAGTACGATGAGCGCGAGGCCCACGACGATCGGCACCCAGTTGCGCCGTTCGCGCTCGGAAACCGGGGGGAGGTCGGCGCGTTGGGGAGCGCGGGATTCGCGGGTAGAATCGGCCATGGTGAGCGGGGGTTCGCGTGCGGTGGTCTGAAAGGTGATGCCGGGATGCTGAAAAATATGCGGACCGGCCGCACGAAAAGCCTGTGAGGAGAACAACGCCTTACCTACGGCGCTGTCGTCTGCATCACCGGGCACGCGGCGACCTGCCTTTGGATCTTACCAGGGGGCAGCTGCTGAGCGCCTCTACCCCGACTCGGAAGCGCGCTTGGCGGGTTGAACATCGAAGATGACGAGCAAATCTGTGGTATTCTAGGAAAGCTTGAATTTTTCGGAATCACCATGCCCCTGACCCAAGATCGCAAGCAGGAATTGATTGGCACCTACCAGGTCCACGAAACCGACACCGGTTCGCCGGAGGTGCAAGTGGCAATGCTCAGCGATCGGATCAACCAGTTGACCGAGCACCTGCGCAGCCACCCCAAAGATTTTTCCTCGCGGCGCGGCCTGCTCAAGCTCATCGGCCGACGCAAGCAATTGTTGGCTTATTTGGCGGCCAACGAAGCCGACCGCTACCGCGCCCTGGTCGATCGCCTCGGCCTGCGCCGCTAGCATGGCATTCGAGCAGGCGCTTTTTGCCGCTTCGCTGTTTCCGTATCTCGCTTTTTTGTGGTTTGCCACCCGCTCGGGCCGCTTTCCGAAGCTGGCCCTCTATGGTTTTTACGGCACCCTCGTCTTCGTGGCGGTGACGATTCCCGCCGGACTCTATAGCCGGTTTGTCCTGGGTCAATCGCTCGCCAATGTCGACTGGCTGCACGGGACGGCCGAATCGCTGCTCACCGTGGCCAACATTCTGGTGGTGCTCGGGTTCAAGCAGGCCCTCGAACGCAGCGGCAAGAGCGCGGAATAGCGCGGCCCGGGGATACTATGGGACTGTGTTGAAGAAGGTGGTGGCCATGGATGAGTTGAGTCCGATTGTGCGTTCTTTGACCGACCAGCCGCTGGGGTTTTTGAGCGGTTTTGTGGCGGGTGTGTTTCGGATGAATCCGATGGAAGACCCGGTCAAAAGCTGGCTGACCGAACAGCTCAACCGCAGCGAAACGGGCTACGGCACCGCTGGCGGCGGTTTCACCAGCACCAACGGCAACAACAAAGGCCCCCAGTCGATCTCGATCGAATAGGAGAGAGCCGGTGAAGGCAAAACTTGCTGCGGCGGTGGCGGTGCTGATGGTGGCGGGGACTGCCGCCGTCAGTGCCGAGACGGTCACCCGCGAGGTACCGGCCTTTTCGCGCATCGAGGTGCGCGGCTCGACCGATATTGACGTGCGCGCCGGTGCGAACCAGTTGGTGGTGCTCCTCGAAGGCGCCCCGGGGGTAATCGAGCGCATTGTGACCGAAGTCAGCGGCGAGACGCTGGTGATAAGCGGCCCGCGCGGCAGCAGCATGAACATCGGCGGGCGCGGACCGCGCGCGCTGATCCGGGTGCCACAGCTCCAGTCCATCACGATCTTGGGTAGCGGCGACGCGCGCCTGAGCGGTATCCGCAGCGACACCTTCAGCGTGTCGATCGCCGGCAGCGGCGATGTGGTGGTCGCCCCGGCCGAGGGACTCTCCACGGTCGATCGGCTGCAGGTGGATGTGGCCGGTTCCGGCGACGCCAACCTCGCGGCCCTGCGCGCCCGCACCGCGGCGGTGAGCGTCGCGGGCTCGGGCGACGTGCAGGTCTATACCACCGAAGCGCTCGACGCGAGCGTCGCCGGCAGCGGCGATGTCTTCTACAGCGGTAACCCCCAGCGCGTCAACCGCAAAGTCGCCGGCAGCGGCACGATCGTCTCGCGCTAACTGCCCAGTCCAATTTTTCGGAACTTCCCATGCCGTACACCTTCCGGCGCCGGTGGCTCGTTCTCGCCCTGTGGTTCGTGGGGCAGGCTCCGGCTTGGTCCCAGCCGCCTCAGGATTGGCTCGAACGATACCAAAAGGTCCTACAGGCGCTCGAAGCGCCTTCTGAGCGCCGCTTCGAGCAGCAAATTCAGACGTTTGGGTGGCAGGAGGGGATCACCACCGGCGAATTTGTCTTTCGTGCCGATGGCGGCTGGGAGGCGAATCTGACCGAGGGCGACCAGTTCTACAAAATCGCCCACAACCGGCTGAATCTGGTCACCCAGTCCGACCGCCTCAAGCTCTACAGCGAGTACATCGAGCGCCCCGAGCGGGTGGCTCCCCACGCGATTGTGGACCTGGGCGCCACCGCCGAAACCTACCGCGTCGAGACGGTCGAGACGACCCGCCTTGGTGCGGGCGAAGCGGTCCGGCTTCGCCTCGTGCCCCTTGCGGGCGGCCCTCTGCGTGAACTGTGGCTCGACGCCGCCACCGCCCTGCCCCGGCGGGCGGTGATCTACCTGGCCGGAGTCTGGGGTTCGGCCGATTACACGGTCGATTTTCAGCCGGTGGAGCGCTACTGGCTGCCGGAGCGCTCCCGCATGCAGATCAAAATGAATTTCTGGGTGCCGGTCGGCTTCACCCGCCGCGCCTTCGCAGGCCCCGTCGACATTGGGACCACCTACCGCGACTACCGCTTCGGCGATACTGCTCCTCTGCCGGCGGTGCCGACTGCCGTTGCCTCGAAACCCGCCCTCGCCGCCACCGGCACGACCGAAACCCAACCGACGACCGGCCAACCCCTGGGCAAACCGCTCGAACTGAGTGTCTCCACCCAGAAATCCACCTCGGTGCTGGCCGAGCGCATCGCCCAGTTCAATCTCAACAAACCGGATCTGAGCAATCCGCTTACCCGCATCAACGTCTTTGTCACCTTGAAGATGGGAAGCCAACAACTGCTGCTGTATTTGTTTCGCTTTAACAGCAAACAGTCGCTGGTGCCCATCGAACCGGTCAATTCCCAGAGTGATACGATCAAGCTCTTCGGAACCGGCAGTCCTTAGAGCGTTTTGCATTTGAAGACAACGTTCAAAAGTTCGGATATCTGCAAACAGGTGTTGATAAGCGGAACAGTGTTGATCTACAAAAGCGATAGCACCATAAGGTTCTCTTGGAGTCGTCATGACCGCAAAGCCCTCCAGCAAGAGGTTTGCGGCAACCACTGCACCCAGTTTGACAGTTCAGGGTCAGTTCTCGACTCTGATTTTTTTCAACGTTACCGAGGTACCCCACTCCCGGCGCGGACGGGCGTGACAAGGGCTGCTTTCGATCTGATCGATCGCCTGGCGCTGGCGCTCCTCGTGCCCCTCTAGAAAAGCGTCGGGGTCGAAGTGGGGATCGCACTGGTTGAGCAAGTAGCGGGCATTGAGCCTGAGATCCCGGTTTGTCCAGATTCGGACGTTGCCTTGGCCGTCGAGGGCCAGATTGAGCCCCTGCAGGCAAAGCGTGCACCGGGAACCCTGGTGCTCGAAGCGCAGGTTCCACAGACAAAACCAGAGAAATTTGAGCAGGTCCATGGGTGCTCCTGAATTAGCCGATAAACGTGTCGGGGCTGGCTCCTGTGCAGGCGCCCGCGCAGCTGTTGGCGTCGCTGAGTCGGTGGGCGGAGATGCCTTCGTGAAAGACGGTCGTCGAGCCGCCCACGGTCGTCGCTCCGCAACTGACGCCGTCGCCGATGACGGAGACCAGCAGGCCGTTGCAGAATGTTTTTGTGCACAGCATCGCCGAGATGGTTCCGGTCGGGGTGATACAGGGAGGAATCGCCGGGCAGGATTCCGGGTCTCCCATGCGGGCTTGCGCCAGACCCATAAGATCTCCGTAGTGACTGGGCTATCCCTTTGTTTAGGGACAACGCCCCCCGGTCCTTAGTGCTGTGGAGTACCGCCAATCCAAAAAACCGCCTTCCCCGTACACCCAGCAGATTCGGCCAAGCCGCGACCCAAGCCACGTCCAACCAGGAGAAACACGATGCCCACCAAAGTCTTTAAATCGGAAGCCGAATGGAAAAAAATTCTGACACCCGAACAGTTTTTGATCACGCGCAAAAAAGGCACCGAGCGGGCCTTTACGGGTAAATATCACGATACTAAGCAGGCAGGCATCTACCAGTGCGTTTGCTGTGAAACACCCTTGTTTTCGTCCGCTCAAAAGTACGACTCGGGAACGGGTTGGCCCAGCTTCTGGGGTCCTGTCAACCCGAAAAACATCGCCACCAAAGCCGATTTCAGTCTTTTTATGCGGCGCACCGAGGTGCTCTGCGCGGTGTGTGACGCCCACCAGGGCCATCTCTTCAACGACGGTCCGCCCCCGACCGGCTTGCGCTACTGCATCAATTCCGCCGCGCTCAAGTTCGTCAAATTGCCATTGGTGAGCCGTCTGGGCCGGGGTTTTATTGAATACCTCACAAGCCAGGCCTGATGGCTGCTTTTTGTACAAACACGGTGCAGAAAAGAATCCGGCAGTTGTTCAAGGGGTGACAAAGTAGCTTGAGAACCAGACTGGACGAGCATTCCAGGCATCGCTATACAGAAAAATGGACTCGGGATGTCGCCCAAGTCCATCTCCAAAATTATTTGTCCTCGATCCAGGTGCGGATCTCTTTTTGCAGCCACTCCTGCTCGACCGGACTCAAAAAGAGCGTAAATTTCTTTTCCTCACCCCAGAACCGCCAGACAAACTTGTCGCGGCCAAAGATAATGTCCGCCTGCTGCCGGCTACGAACGTCGACGAGCCGGCCACGGGTCTTTTTGTAGGGAAGTAAATTCCAGAAGCGCTGGGAGATAGTGAGGTTCAACCCGTCGGTCTCGATACGGGTGCGCGTCGAACCGACAACCCACAGTTCCCCAAGCCACGCGGCCGTCAACATGGCAAACATTAGACGGGGAATCCAGGGAAGCCAGGATGTAGAAGAGTTCTCCTGATTGAAACTCAGGAACATTTGCGGAAACTGGAGAGCCATTTGGGCAAGGGCGACATAGAAATCCCGCAACTGCAGCCGCCGACCTTCAACCTCGATGGTGAGTCGTTCGGCAGTTCGCTTCAGGGCAATGCAGCTGCCGGTTGGTTGACCGCTCACTGTCGGCACAGGCCGATTTTCCTGCCGATCGAGTGCTTCGTGGGCGGCGCAAGCACTCGCAAAACGGTACTGCAAATCGGGATCGAGCATTCGCTCCAGCCAGGGCTTCAGACCGGCGCTCGCCCTCTCCCCCAGGCGGATCCGAAAGTTCTCGCGGGGCAGTTCCCCAGGATTGATCCCGGTGAGCAAAAAAAGCAGCGTCGCCCCGAGGCCGAACAGATCTGACGCAGGGACCGTGCGGCCCTCGAACTGCTCCGGGGGCATATAGCCGGTAGGTGCCCACCACCGTCATCGTTTTCTCGGGAGCGCTTACCGCCTGTACCGCACCAAAGTCGATCAAATAAATTCGTCCGTCTTCGCCCCAAATGAGATTGGCGGGGGTGAGGTCGCGATGGATCACCGGCGGCGACTGTCGGTGCAGATAGATCAAAATTTCAAGCACCTCGGCGGCAATGGTGCGTACTTCAGCCTCCGGCAGGGGACCGAGGTTGCGCACACTTGCCTCCAGCGACTGGCCGGGGATGAAATCCTGGATGAGACAAAAGTAGTTGCCCTCCGGCTGCTCCCACCAGAAGGCGTCGCGCTGGCGGGGGATGCGGGAGTGGGAAAGTGACTGCAGCGTCTCAGCCTCGCGCTCGAAAAGCTTAAAATCTTGCCACAGCGCACCCTCGCCGAAATAAAGCGCCTTGAGCGTCACGGTTTGTCCAGTCTTTTCCTCCGCCGCAAGCCAGGTCTGCCGCGTTCCGTTTGCTCCCAAAAGGCGCACCGGGCGGTAACAATTCTGGACCACCATCGATTCGACGATAGGCATCGGTCAGGTGTATGAGCCCGGTCGTTCTTTTTAGTATATTGGCTGCTTTGCGGCTTGCCTAGGCAGCGAGCGGCTAAGCACCCGCGGGCACATCGTACAGACCGCGCTTATGAATGTAAGAGACCACTTGCTCAGGCAGGAGTGCTTCCCAGCCGGCCCGGCCCGCGGCGAGTTGCTCGCGCACCCGCGTCGAGGAAATGTCGCACTCGAAATCCGAAAGCGGGACGAATACCGCCCCGAAGCGCTCGGTGAGATCCGCCATCGCCTGCTTGGGATCCGCTCCGCTGCCGGGGCGGGGTACCACTATCCAGCGGCAGCGGGGGATAAGTTCGGCGGCGCGATACCAGCCCGGCAAATCGGCAAGACCGTCCTGACCCAGCAGCCAGTGCCATTGCGCTTGCGGGTACTGCTCCTCCAGAAGCCTGAGGGTGTCGATCGCGTAAGAAGGGCCAGGTCGGCGCGCGTCCACCAGCGACAGTGCCATACCCGCCTCTCCGGCAATGGCCAGACGCACCATCTCGACGCGATCGCCGATCGAGGCACCCCCGGCCAGGGGTTTGTGGGGCGGTTGAGCCGCCGGTACCCAGAGGATTTGATCGAGCCCGCAGCGGTCGCGCGCGGCGCGGGCCATGGCGAGGTGTCCCCGGTGGACCGGATTGAAGGTGCCGCCGAAGATACCGAGCCGTTCGCCCATCGGTTAGCTTGCCGTGCCCGTCAGCGAAAAGGCGCGCGCCGCGGTGATCTGCACATCGACCAGTTGGCCGCGCAGTTTCGCAAGTTCGCCCGCAAAAAAGACCAGGCGGTTGGTGCGGGTGCGGCCCACCACCTGGGAGCGGTCGCGGGGGTTGGTCTCTTCGACCAGCACCTGCTCGGTGCGGCCCAGATAGCGCTGGGAGCGCTCGAAAGCTTTTTGGGCCACCAGCCGGTTGGTACGCTGCAGGCGGTCCTGCTTGACTTCGTCGTCCAATTGCCCGGGCCAGCGCGCCGCCGGGGTGCCCGGGCGGGGCGAATAGGCCGCCGTATTGAGGGCGTCGAATTCCAGTTCGTCCACCAGGCGCAGGGAATTTTCAAACTGCGCCTCCGTTTCGCCGGGAAAGCCGACGATGAGGTCCGCCGAGATGGCGGCGTCGGGCAGGATGGCGCGGATCTTTTCGATGATGGCGCGATATTTTTCGTGGGTATACCCCCGGGCCATGCGCCGGAGCACTTCGTTGTCGCCCGACTGAAAAGGAATATGAAAGTGCTCGCAAACTTTCGGCAATTCGGCACAGGTGGCAATCAGTTCGTCGCTAAAGTAGCGCGGGTGGGAAGTGGCGAAGCGCAGGCGTTCGATGCCCGGCGCGTTGTGGATAAAGCGCAGCAGTGAAGCCAGGTTGGTGCCGATGTCGCGGCCGTAGGCGTCGATATTTTGGCCGAGAAGCGTCACTTCTTTGTAGCCCGACGCGCCCAGTTCACAAATTTCGGCTTTGATCGCCTCGGGAGTGCGCGATTGTTCGCGCCCGCGCACCGAGGGCACGATGCAGTAGGTGCATCCTTCGTTGCAGCCGTAGATGATGTTGGCCCAGGCGGTGACGGCGCTGTCGCGGCGGGGCTTGGTGATGTCTTCGAGAATTTCGATGGGCTCGGTGGCCACCACCTGCTCACCCTCGGCCACCCGCTCGAGCAAATCCGAAAGGCGATTGACGTGCTGCGGCCCCATCACCAGATCCAGTTCCGGCACGCGCCGGAGCAATTTTTCACCCTCCTGCTGGGCCACACAGCCCGCCAATACCAGCGTGATGTGCGGGTCGCGCTGTTTGCGCCTGGCCTGCTGACCCAGGTAGGAATAGACCTTTTGCTCGGCGTTGTCGCGGATGGTGCAGGTGTTGAACAGGACCAAGTCGGCCGTGTCGCTTTCATCGACGATCCGGTAGCCCAGGTGGGTGAGTGCCCCGGCCATGCGCTCGGAGTCGGCCTTGTTCATCTGGCAGCCGAAGGTGACGAGGCAGGCGGTTTTGCCCTGGGGGTTGGTGGTGGATTCCATGGCGAAATGGGGGCGGGTTGCGGACACCCTCCAGGCTACTACTTTCATCGGCCGACTGCCCAAGCCTGTTATTCTTGAAAGGATCAGCCTACGCGAGGTACAGGGTCTCGATGGAAAAAAAGCGGGTGGTGGTGACCGGCGTCGGCGCGGTGACGCCTCTTGGCAACACGGCGGCCGACTTCTGGGAAGGCTTGCTCGCAGGCCGTTCCGGTGTGGCACCTATCAGTCTGTTTGACCCGAGCCGCCACGACGCGCGCATCGCGGCCGAGGTCAAAAATTTTGATCCCCACCAGTACCTCGAGAAAAAAGAAGTCAAGCGCACGGTGCGCTTTACCCAGATGGCGGTGGCCGCGAGCAAGCAGGCGGTCGCCGACGCGGCTCTTGCCATCAACGAGTTCAACAGCGAACAGGTCGGGGTGATTATCGGCAACGGCACCGGCGGCATGGAGTGGCTGGAGCAGCAGGACGGCATCCTGCGCGAGCAGGGACCCAACCGCGTTTCACCCTTTATGGTGCCGCTGTTTATCGCCAATATGGCCGCCGGCTTCACCGCCATTCAGCTGGGCGCCAAAGGCCCCAATTCCTGCACCGTCACCGCCTGCGCCGCCGGCTCCAACGCCATCGGCGACGCTTTTCGGCTTATCCAGTACGGCGAAGCCCAGGCGGTGATCTGCGGCGGCACCGAGGCGTGCATCACCCCGCTGGTGGTGGCGGGCTTCGCCGCGTCGCGCGCCCTTTCGACCCGCAACGACGAACCTGAAACAGCGAGCCGGCCTTTCGATTTAAACCGCGACGGCTTTGTGATTGGCGAGGGGGCGGGCATTCTGGTGCTCGAAGAACTCAGCCACGCCCTGGCGCGCGGCGCGCGCATCTACGCCGAAATCTGCGGCTACGCGATGACCTGCGACGCTTATCACATGACCTCGCCCGCACCGGCCGGCGAAGGGGCCGCTCGGGCCATCCGGCTGGCGCTCAAGGATGCAGGCGTGTTCCCGGACCAGGTGAGCTACATCAACGCCCACGGCACCAGTACGCCCCTCAACGACACCAACGAGACCCAGGCGATTAAGACCGTGCTGGGAGAGGCTGCCTACAGCGTGGCGGTCAGTTCCACCAAATCGATGACCGGTCACCTGCTGGGCGGATCCGGGGGCATCGAGGCGGTGGCCACGGCTCTGGCTGTTTACCACGACATCGCGCCGCCCACCATCAACCTTGAGACCCCCGACCCGAGCTGCGACCTCGACTACGTGCCGGGGGTCGCCCGGACGATGCCTATCGAGGTGGCTCTATCCAATTCCTTCGGCTTCGGCGGCCACAACGTCACCCTGGTATTTAGAAAGTTCCGCGAAGCCTAGGAAAGCCTCCCGAACCGGTCGTTCCAGACATTACAATGGCGGCAATTCCCAGATGGGGAGCGTACTGTGGTGATGCCCGTTGCTTCCGAATTTTCAGGTTCGCCCTTCGAGCCTTTTGCCCCTCCGCCAGTCGATTTGTGGAGCGATGAGCCACCGATGGAGTCCGACCGCCACCGCAAGCAGATGGACCTGCTCATCCGCTCTTTGGAGTGTTGGTGGCAGGACCGACAGGACTTCTATTGCTCGGGTAACCTGACGATTTACTACAGCCTCACCCAGCGCAAGTCCGAGGATTTTCGCGGGCCGGACTTTTTTGTGGTGCTCGGCTGTGAGCGGCGGGAGCGGCGCAGCTGGACGGTCTGGCAAGAAGGAGGCCGTCTGCCCAATCTGATCGTCGAAATTTTGTCCGCCTCGACGGCCGCCATCGACAGGGGCCTCAAAAAGCAAATCTACCAGGACGTCCTGCGGGTGCCCGAGTATTTTTGGTTCGATCCTGAAGCTCTGGAGTTGTGCGGCTTTCATCTGGTCGAGGGTCAGTATGAGCCGCTGGAGCCGGATGGGCACGATCGGCTGTGGAGTCGGCAACTGGAGCTATACCTGGGAAGCCACAACACTCAACTGCGCTTTTTCACGCCCAACGGTCAGCTGGTGCTCCTGCAGGAAGAATTGGTTGCCCTGCAAGCCGAGCAGGCCGTCCAGATGGCTGAACAGGAGCGGCAGGCCAGAGAACAGGCCGTCCAGATGGCTGAACAGGAGCGGCAGGCCAGAGAACAGGCCGTCCAGATGGCTGAACGCGAACGGCAATCGCGAGAAAGGCTCGCCCGGTACCTGCGGGAGCAAGGGATCGATCCCGATACTCTTTAGAAGTGCCTATCTTCCGCTCAATTTCTCAAGAGCAACAGGAAGCAATCCACCCGCCGCTTCCAAAGCAGTTGCACAGGAAGCCGGATCCTGATTGCTCCAGTGCATCAGCAAGGCGACTTTCACCCGCAGGCCGCTCGCTTCGAGCAAAGCGAGGGCGGCGGTGCGCTCAAGCTCCGTGAGGGTAGTCAGGATGCGCACGGCCCGGTCACGCAGCTTCTGGTTGCTGACCGCCACATCGACCATCAAGTTGCCATAGGTCTTGCCGAGGCGAACCATCGCCCCAGTCGAAAGGATGTTGAGCACCAGCTTGGTGGCGGTGCCCGCCTTGAGGCGCGTCGAACCGGCGAGCACCTCCGGCCCCACCGGCACCCGAATTTCGATGTCCCAGCGCTCGGGGATCTGGTTTGTAGGTACACAGGCTACGAAGATCGTGACGCCCCCCAGCGAACGGGCGTAGGCAAGGGCACCGCTCACGTAGGGAGCAGTGCCCCCGGCGCTGATACCCACCACCACATCCGCAGCACTCAGAGCGCGCCCCGCAAGCTCGGCGGCTCCCGCCTCGGGGTCGTCCTCGGCCCCTTCGACACTACGGGTGAGGGCGGCCGTTCCCCCGGCAATGATCCCTTGCACCTGCTCGGGGTCGGTACAAAAAGTCGGCGGGCACTCGCTTGCGTCGAGCACCCCGAGCCTTCCGCTGGTACCCGCCCCGACGTAAAACAGACGCCCCCCGCCGCGCAAGGCGGCAGCGGTGAGATCGATCGCCCGGGCGATGGCGGGCGCGGCAGCCCGCACGGCCGGCACCACCCGCTCGTCCTCGCGGCAGAACAACTCAACCAGCGACGGGCTGTCGAGCCGGTCGAGTCGGGCACTATCGGGATTGACTTGCTCGGTGACAAGATGCGCGCGCTCGGGCAGCCGTTCGTCCATAGCCTGATGCCTTATAACTTTCAGGGAGTAAACACTCAAATATAGTCTCCATTTTGTCAACGCCTGAAAGGCATCACTGGACGCTTTGCAATGCCTTCACTGTATAGAAAACTTAATGGTCCGCTTGGACTTGAAATGCAGAATCACTCTAGAATGCAAAAGTCTCGCTCCCAGAATGTTTCGAGTTGGAGGACGGTGCTGATGACACTCAATTATCAGGAAGATTTTCTTGGGATCGATCGGTTCTTTCAAGAAGCGACATACCACGACCAGACCGATTTGAACGCGGCCTCGTCGATCGAAGTGGAGATCTACGAGCACGAGTGCATGTATCCGACCTTTGCCGAGATCGCCCGCCAGTCGGGAGCGAGCGAAGTTGCCGGCATGTTCGAGGCGATCGCCCGCGAAGAAAAGGAGCACGCCGATCTGTTGCGCGAACTCTATCCGCAGTTGGAGATTAAAGATTCCCCCGAGACCGCCGAGGCGCGGCGGCTGGTGGGTGAAATCGAAGCCCAGATGGCCGTGGTGAGCACCGACCCGCGCGGTCTGCGCCGGGCGTTGGAAACCGCCCTGGAGGTCGAATCGATCGAGGCCACCAAGACCTACCCGGCCTTCGCCCGTCTCGCGCGCGAGCAGGGCAAAGAGGAGATCGCCCAGCGCTTCGATTCCATCACCGAAAGTGAGCAGCGCCATATGCAGTGGGTGCAGCGCGCCCTCGATCGGCTGGTCAGCGCCTGATCTGCAAGCTCTGTGATGCCCAATGCCCGGCGCTTGCGCGCCGGGCATTGGGCATCAGGGGTAAAACCCGATGGCGGGCAGCCCCAGCATCTCCTCCCAACCCTGGGTAAGATTCATCGCCTGGATCGCCTGCCCGGACTGGCCCTTCACCAGATTGTCGAGGGCAGAGAGCACCACTACCCGCTCGGTGCGCTGGTCGACTTCCAGGCCGATAAAGCAGGTGTTCGTGCCGCTTGCCCACTTGGTCTGTGGATAGATGCCGCTACCCAGTACACGCACGGCCGGCGCCTGGCGGTAGAACGCTTCGTAGATAGTGAGCATGTCTTCGCTCACCAGCCCCGGATCGCGCAATTGGGCATAGAGCGTCACGAGCATTCCTCGCGCCATCGGGATCAAATGGGGGGTGAACTGCACCTGCACGCGCATACCGGCCAGATCCGAGCAAACTTGCTCGATCTCCGGGATATGGCGGTGGCGCGCGACGCTGTAGGCCGCCACGCTGCTGTCGGCCTCGGCAAAGAGCGAACCGGTCTTGAGGGCGCGCCCGGCCCCGGAGACACCGGATTTGGCGTCGATAATCAAGCTGCGCGGATCGATCAGCCCTTGCTTGAGCAGGGGGGCGGCAGCCAGCAACGAAGCGGTCGGGTAACATCCCGGGCAGCCCACCAGCCGGGCGGTGCGGATGCGCTCGCGGTACAGTTCCGGCAGACCGTAGACCGCCTCGCGGGCCACCGCCGCGTCGTGGCGATCGCCGCCGTACCAGGACTGATAGGTTTCGAGATTGACAAACCGGTAATCCGCCGAGAGATCGAACACCCGCAAGCCACCGGCGAGCAGCCCCGGCGCCAGGGTGTGGGCGATGCCGTTGGGGGTGGCCAGAAACACCACCGAGCACGCCTCGACGATTCGATCCAGTTCGACCGCCTCGCACACGCGATCGATGCGGTGCGCCAACTGCGGATACAGTTCACCAAAGGGCGTGCCGGCGTTCTGGTTCGCCCCCAAATAAGCGATCTCAACGCGCGGGTGATCCAGTAGCAGGCGCACCAGCTGTACCCCACCGTACCCGGAGGCGCCCACGATCCCGACACGCAATTTTTCGGCCATAGATACCCGCCCGGAAGCTGTTGTCCGGCCATCAGTGTAATGCCTGCGCTCGATTTCGCGACCGCTGCCGGTCAAGCCCACTACACCGGCCCACCCGAAAATGGCCCCACAGTGTCGGTTTACCCTCAAGAATTTACTTTTGTTGACTGTCTTTGGAGCCAATCCTCACGGCATAATAGGGAGAATTACTTATTTGGGCCCATCCTATGGAAACACTGATCTACGGAAGCTATGTCGTTGCCATTGGTGGGGCCATCCGCGCCATCGACGGCCGCATCATCAACGCGCTGGCGCTGCTTCCCGACGATCAGTACCGTCCCTTGCTCGGTTGGCTGCTGGGGGTGCTCTATATCTGTCTAGGTTGGGCCTTCACCGAACTGGTGCATATCTTCGACGCCCCGGTCATCGGCCTGTCGGTCGCCTGGATTGGCCTGAGCTGGTGGCTGATCGACCGCCACCTCAAAGACCCCGACGCCCAGGAGCACGCCTACGCCTGGACCGGCCGCCACCTGATGCTCTCGGGGGCCTTTTTCTTGCTGTTGTGGCTGGAGCGCAGCATGATCGACGGCCTCGGCCTCTAAAAAAAGCCGATCACCGAGACGGTGGCGACGGCGTACTCGCGGTCGTGGCTGAAACTGACCTGCCAATCGAGCCGACCGAAGCGCTCCACCAGGAGAACCGCTCGCCCGTTTAAACAGATGGTCGGCTCTCCCGAGGCGAGCCGCACCACTTCGATGTCGCGGTAGCCCACTCCCCGCCAGCCCGTACCCAGGGCCTTGGTCACCGCCTCCTTGGCCGCCCAGCGCCCCGCCAGCCGGTTGGCCCGGTGCGGCTTCGATGCCAGACAGTAGTGCTGTTCGCCTTCGGTGTAGACACGATTAAGAAACTGTTTGCCGTAGCGCTCCAGCATTCCCTCGATGCGGGGAATGTGCACCAGATCGGTGCCGATGCGGTGCAAAAACGTCTGGCCGGCCATGTTACTCATATTTGATGGATTGCTCTGTGCTGTGCGGCGATTATTCTGTGAACTGTCACCGGGAACTTCATCCGAATCCCACAGTTTCTAACAGCTTAACGAATGATAAATCTTTAGCGCGCCCGACAGGATTTGAACCTGTGTAAGGCGACTTAGAAGGTCGCTGCCTGATCCTCTAGGCTACGGGCGCATGAATTTACTATAGCGAGTCAATTACTTTCATTCAAAGCCGCCACCGCTTCGATTTCGACTTTCACCCCCTGGGGTAAAGCGGCGACCGCCACGCAGGAGCGCGCGGGCAGGTGGTCGGTAAAAAATGTCTGGTAGACACGGTTGAGGCCGGCAAAATCGGCCATGTCGATCAGAAACACCGTCACCTTGATCACCTGGCCCAGATCGCTGCCTGCAAGCTTGAGCACGTTGTGCAGGTTGGTGAGCGTCTGGTGGGCCTGGGCTTCGATGTCGCCGGTGACGACTTCGCCACTATCGGGCACCAGGGGGATCTGGCCGGCGGTGTAGACCAGTCCCCCGTGGATAACGGCGGGAGAGTAGGGGTAGGGGTTGTGCTCGCCGCGGATGATCTTCACGGGGAAACCCGCTCGAACACACAGGCTTGCTCGACCGCTTCGACGATGGCGCGCACCTGGGCAACCATGGCCACCTCGTCGCCCAGGCGGTTGACCGCCGAACCGACGCCGACGCCCGACGCGCCGCAGGCGAGGGCCATGGGCACGGTGACCGCCGAAAGACCCGAGGCGCACAGCACCGGCACGCCCACCGAGCGCGAAATTTCGTAGGCCGCAGCCAGGGTGGGAGCGGCCTTCTCCACCAGACCCAGGGTGCCGGGGTGGGTGGGTCGGCTGCTGGTGCCGCCTTCGGTCTGGATGATATCGGCGCCCAGCGCTTCGAGCTGCACCGCCAGACTGACCTGTACATCGAGGCTCAGGGTGTGGGGGACGGTCACCGAGAGCATGACGTCGCAACCGAGCAGGTCGCGGCTGCGGCGGGCCAGATCGAGCACCGCCTCGGCGTCGAAGCGGACCCCACGGGCATAAAAGCTGTCGAAGTTGCCGATCTCGACGCAGTCGGCACCGCTGCGCACGGCCATCAGCAGGCCCTGCGGTTCGACGGCGGAGACGCACACGGGCAAATCGGTGCTGCGGCGCACCAGGCGAATCAGTTCGGCGTCACAGGCGATATCGACGAAGGTGGCCCCTCCCCGCTCGGCAGCGCGGACGATCTGGACGACGCGGGCGCTGTCGAAGTTGTTGAGCCCGGCAATGATCTTGACGGCTCGTTTGGCTTGGAAGGCCTGCTGGAGGATGGCAACCATCGGATATGCTCCTGTGCAAAGTCTGGGTTATTGTAATTGATCCGCCCAAATCAGGGCAATAATGTGGAGAAAGCCTGCGGGCGGTTCGGGCTCTTCGCAAGCTTGGGAGAAGGGGCGTGCTTTTAACCCTGCTGCTGCTACTGTTGGTCGTCTGCCTGGGTGTGCAGTTTTTCGTCATCCAGCAGACTCTCAAGCAAACCGACCAGCAGTTGGAAGACATCCAGCGGGCGATGACCCAAACGCGTCTGGCCCCCGGCACCCAGCCCTACTGCCGGACCTGCCGCTACTACGGGTCGAACCGCTATATTGTCTGTGCGCTGCATCCGGAGGGTTGGACCGACCTGGAGGCCGGGCGGTGCGTCGATTTTGATGGGATCGCCTGTGACGAAAAGCATCATAACAAGTAGCCGCCGCCGGTTTCTCCAGGTTCTGGGGGGCTTGGGGATTTTAGCCATCCCGGCTGGGGCGGCTCCGGCCCTGGGGCCGACCATTGAGCGCTACGCGGCCACCTTGCCCGGAGGCTACGGCGCGCGGGCGGTGCTAAAAGCCGGGGCCACCTGGCAAAGGGGGCGCATCGTGCTGGTGGGCCGCGCCCTCGAAGCGCGCGACCGGGCGGCGCTCGAAGCGGCTTTTTCCCGTCTCGGTCCGGTGGATAACCGTATGGAAATTTTTCCGTTCAAAGCAATGGGCGCGCGGGCCTGGGGGGCAGTGCGCTCCTCGGGAACGGACCTGCGCGCCGAACCGGACGCCGGATCCGAACTGGTTTCCCAGGCGCTGCCCGGCGACACGCTCAAAGTGCTTGCGCGCAGTGGCGACGGGCGCTGGTACCAAATTTTGCGCGAGTGGGACGGCTACGTGGGCTGGATTCCCGCCGAGCGGGCGGTGCTGTGGACCGGTGCCGAGCGGCAGACCTGGCAATCGGCACCGCGCTCAATGCTCATGCGCTCGCTGCCCGGTTTGCCGCGCGGCAGCATCGTCGCAGGTGCCGACGGCCTGCGCGGGCGCACTGCCGAGGGCCGGGAAGTGACAATTCCAAGTGAGGCCTTGCGCCGCATCGAACCTGGCGAGGTACCCACAGCGGCGCGGGTCGTCGAGTTGGCCCGGGTGCTGCTGGCCGATCAGCCCACCCGCTACCTCTGGGGGGGCACGCTCGACCGCGCCCTCGACTGCAGCGGCTTCAATCAAACCGTCTACCGGATGGCCGGGGGGGCGATCCCCAGAGACTCCTACCAGCAGCAGGCGGCCAGTCGGCCGGTGGCACCGCGCGCCGAAGACTGGCAGAAGCTGGAGCCCGGGGATTTGCTGTTTTTTAGTGAGAAGCGCAGCCGCGCCACCCACACCGGTATTTACGTGGGCGACGGCCGCTTCGTCCATGCTTCGAGTCACAACCAGGGCATCGCCGAAAATTACCTGATGGGCGAGAGCGAATACGAGCGCTTCTTGCGGCGGATCTACTTCGGCGCCGGACGGGTGGTCTAGACACCCGATGGATCTTCAGGCTGAAAAACGTTCGATCGAAGCTATCTACCAGGAGCGTTTGGAGCGCTTCGGTGCGGCGCGGCGGCTGTACGAGCGGCGCACCGGGCGGATTGCCAACGCCCGGGTGGCGGTGTTTTTGATCGCCCTGGCCTTTGTGATCGTGGGGCTTGCCGACCGCAACGCTTTTCAACCGCTGATGCTCACCTTGGCGGCGGCGGGCGCCGTGGGCTTTGTCGGGCTGTTGGTTTTGTTTGGGCGCAACGAGAGGGAGCTGCGACGCCTCGAAGCGCTGGAGGAAGAGAATCGCGAAGCCCTCGCCCGTCACCGCCGCGACTGGCAGGCGGCACCGGTCCCCGAGACGCCCGAATTTGCCGAGCAAGCCACTTTCGCGCGCGATCTGGATCTGTTCGGGCACGCCTCGCTGTTTCAATTGACCTGCACCGCCCACACACCGATGGGCCGGAGGCTTCTGGCGCGCTGGCTGCTCGAACCGGCCGGGCCGGCGGCGATTGCCGGGCGGCAGCGGGCGATTGCCGATCTGGCCCCTTTGCTCGACTGGCGGCAGGATCTGGCGGCCGCCGGTCGGTTCCTCGCCCAGAAGCCCCCCGACCCGGCGTCCTTCGTGGCCTGGGCGGAGGCTCCATCCTGGCTCGACCAACGTCCCTGGCTTGTCTGGGTGGCGCGGCTGTCGGCCGCTGCCACGGCGGCGCTCATCGCGCTGCAGGCGGCGGAAGTTTTGTCGTTGCCGCTGTGGCTCGGACCTTTGACGCTCAATATTGTCCTAAGCGGCATCTACACCGCTTCGATACATCAAACCTTCGCCGCGGTTTCCAACCGCTCCGGCAGCGTGCGCGCCTACGCGGGGCTCTTCGCGGCGCTGTCGCGCCTTGAATGCCGCGACGAAACCCTCAAATCCCTCCAGGCCGAAAGCCTGAATGCCGAGGATCGCCTGCGCAAGCTCGATACGCTCGTGGGCTGTTCGGATCTGCGCTTCTCGCAACTGATCTACCTGGCGGTGCAGTGGATTACCCTCTGGGACGTACACGTGCTGGGCTTGCTTGAAAGCTGGCGGCGGCAATCGGGGGACCGGGTGCGCAGCTGGCTTGAAGCGCTCGCCCAAATCGAAGCGCTCGCCTCCCTCGCCTCCCTCGCCCACGACCAGCCGGAGTGGGTGTTCGCCGAGGTGGACACGCGCTTGCAAGTCATTGCTGCCGGGCAACTGGGCCATCCACTCATCGGCGAAGCGGTGCGGGTCGCCAACGATGTCACCCTCGGTCCTCCCGGCACGTTTTTGCTGGTGACCGGCTCGAACATGTCCGGCAAAAGCACTTTACTGCGATCCATCGGCCTCAACATCGTGCTCGCTCTGGCCGGGGCACCCGTGTGCGCCCGCTCGCTGAGGCTGCCGCCGGTGACGCTCAAGACGAGCATGCGCGTGCAAGATTCGCTCGCAAGCGGTCTGTCGTTCTACATGGCCGAGCTGCAGCGGCTCAAAGAAGTAGTCGACGCTGCCCGGCCTGCGGAGCGTCCGCTGCTGTACCTGCTCGATGAAATTTTGCTCGGCACCAACTCTGCCGAGCGGCAGGTGGCCGTGCGCCGAGTGCTCAGCTTCCTGCTGGGTCGCGGCGCCCTGGGGGCCATCTCCACCCACGATCTGGCCCTGGCCGATCTGCCGGAATTGGCTGCGGCCGCCCGCACGGTGCACTTTCGCGAACATTTCGCGGCGGGGGCCGCAGGACCGGTGATGACCTTTGACTACCGCATGCGCCCCGGCGTCGCCCCGACCACCAATGCCCTCAAACTGCTGGAGTTGGTCGGCCTGGGCGACCCCGAAGATAACCGACCCGACGACCGGACCAACGTATAGCCAATCTCCTCGACCGACCAACGCAATTGGTCGTCGGTGCAACCTCTACCATCCCTAAGGAGCATGGGCTGTCTACTTTGTGTGTTTTCGATGGTATGGGATTTTTCCCTGGCTTTTCTCAAGATTTTTTAAAGTTGTGCTAAGTTATCCAACGGGACCATTGGACAAAATCGTGATATTTCTGTCGACGAGCCTGCATCCAGCTTGGTCTGAATTGTCGTAGTATCTTTATCGACATCGAACAGTCCCTTCCTCGCATCACACAGGCAGATCATCATGAATGTAAATAAATTGGCATCTATTATTATTATTTCGTGGATAGTGCTGTTGGGTAGTTCTACTGTCGTTTTGCCGCAGACGGCGGGCACAACGCTCAGTTTTTCGGCACCCGTCTCCACCACCATCCTCGATAAAGATGGCCAGGGCACCGGATTTACCTCCGTGCAACCGAACACGGCCGGCAACCAGTACGATGCCGGCCGCATCGACCTTGACACGGCATCGGGCAACCTGAAAATGACCGCCACCCAGGGAAGCAACGCCACCGCCAATAATCTGGTCAATGGATTGCAGGTAGCAGCCGACACCACGGTTCCGTTTACCGTCACAGCCCGCCTCAAAGGCCCTCTGACCAATCTGGCCAGTGCCTACCAGCAGGGGGGAATCTTCCTGGGCACCAATCAGGACAACTACGTCAAACTGGTCATCGTCAACTCCGGCAGCGGCACGGGCAGCCTCGGTCTGCAGTTCTATCAAGAACAGAACGCCGTGCGTCAGAGCGTCGGTGGCGGTCAGCTTCCCCAGGTGAGCGGCCTCAATTGGGCGGCGATCGACACACTGGATTTGTTTTTGAAGGGCGACCCGGCCACCGGCAAGATTACCGCCAGCTACCGGATCAACTCCGATAAGGCTACGCCGGTTGAGCTTTCCCAGATCTTCCAGCCCGCCTCGCCCGGCACGTTTTTTGCGGCCTCCTCGGCGATGCGGGCGGGTATTCTTGCCTTCACCGGCGGCGCGCCGGAGGTGACGGTCAGCTTCGACAGCTTCGCCGTCCAGTATCCCCAGATGGTCAACGATCTATCCCTGAGTCCATCCCCCGACCGCGGCGGCGGGGCGCGCCTGACCGGTCAGGAGGTCGCAGGCGACATTTACGTCTTTCTCGATGCCGGCTCCGGCAACGGTATCTCCAAGGTGTCTTTTTACATCGACGATCCTGACCGCACCGGTCCCCCCGCCCGGGTCGAAAGCGTTTTTCCATACGACCTCGCCGGCACCGCGACCAACGGCCAGGCCAAGCCCTTCGACACACGCACGCTGGCTGACGGCGAGCACACGTTTACCGCCACCCTTGCCCTCACCGACGGTACCCAGACGGTCAAAAGCGGCAAGGTTCGTATCGTCAACGGCGCCAGCAGTTGTCTACCGATCACGACGCTGCCCTGCTCGGAGGTGCTGGTCAACCTGCCCTACCAGTTGAATTTCATCCAAAGCCAGGGCAAGCTCCTCGATAAAAACGGCGTCGGTACCGGCTTCAGCGTCGTCGATCCCGCCGACAAAGGTACGGGCTACTTGCCCGCCAAGCTGCTGATCGACCAGCAGGCGGGGCTGTTCAAAATCACGACCACCGCCGGCCTCGCCTTCGAAGCGAGCAACTCCCAGGACAATGCCCTGGCGGTGGGCATCGATGCCCCCAGCCAGATTTCGATTATCGGCACCACGCTGGTGAACCCGCCGGCGGGTACCGGAAACTTCGAGCAGGCCGGTCTATGGTTCGGAAATGATCAAGACAACTATCTAAAGCTGGTGGTCATCTCCACCCCAGGCGGCACGCAGATTCGCTACGACATGGAAGTCGGCGGCAAGCTGACGGCCAGTTTATCCACCCCAGGCTCGCTGAACTTGAGCGGCGCCAGAGTCGGACTCGAACTGCGCGCCGACCCGGTCGCCAAGACCATTTCCGCAAGCTACAGCCTCAACGGCACCACCCCGCTCGCCATGGGCACTTTTACTCCCCCCAACGACTTCTTCAGCTTCGACGCGGCCACCATCGACCCGACCATCGGCACCAAGAGTTTCGGCGGCATTTTTGCAAGCCAGCGCAACGGTCCTGCCGCTCTCACCTACAGCTTCGACGACTTTGCGGTGATCTCCGGCTCGGCGCCGCCGCCGCCCAGTGGTTTTGAATTTACGCGCACCTCCTTCCCGTCGCCGGGCGGCCCCACCGGGATGGTCTGGGGCCCGGACGGCAGGCTATACGTGGCGGAACTGTTCGGCACCATCCGCGCCTTTACCCTGAGTCCGGACAAACTGCCTGTCAGCGAACAATTCATCACTTCGCTCATCGACCAGCAGGGCGACCGGCTGCTGTTGGGGATCACCGTCGATCCGGCTTCGACGGTGGGCAATGTCATTCTCTGGGTGACCCATTCGAGCCCTTCGACCAACCAGGGCATCATCAATTCCGCCAAGGTCACTCGTCTTTCAGGCACCAACTTCGCCACCGTCGAAGACAAAATCACCGGGCTGCCGCGGGCGCTCAACAACCACTCCACCAACTCGCTGCACTTCGGCCCGGACGGCAAGCTCTATATTTCCGTAGGCGGCAACACCGCCGCCGGAGCCCCCAACAACGCCGGCACCGAGTTTGGCAATCGCGAGGAGCAGCCGCTCTCAGCAGCGATCTTGGTGGCGGACGTCAAAAGCGCCGGCTTCGACGGCTCCTGCGAGAACACCAGCGACCCTTATGGACCCCCCCCCTGCAGCGTCGTGACGCACGCGACGGGTCTGCGCAACTCTTACGATTTTGTCTTCCACAGCAACGGCAACCTCTACGCCACCGACAACGGCCTGGGGGTGACCGGCACCTACCCGCCCTCGCCCACCCCACCCTGTCTGGGCTTCGGCGATCCCGCCCCGGTGAACGAAGGCGGCGACAACCCCGGACTGCAGCCGGACCTGCTGCACTGGGTGAAAAAGGGAAAATACTACGGCCACCCCAATCCCCGCCGTAATGAGTGCGTCTTTAAAGACGGCAGTTACCAGCGGGTGCCGCCCCTACCCAACTGGGAGCCGCCTTTCTTCCAATTGGGCACCAACAAATCGGCCAACGGCATCATCGAGTACACCGCCGGGGCGTTCTGCGGCGCGCTCAAGAACAACCTGCTGACGGTCAATTACTCCAACGGCGACGATCTCACCCGCATCGTGCTTGCCGGCGACGGCAAATCGGTGATTTCCTCCCAGAGCCTCATTGGGGGCTTCGATGAACCGCTGCCGATTGCCCAGAGTCCGGACGGGACGATCTTCGTGGGTGAACTTAGCGGCGGCAAAGTGACCGCTCTTACTCCCAAGAGCGCAGCGTGCACTGCACCATAAGCACGTACCCACCTTGAGGCGGCTTTCAGTTGTGCAGACAACGGCCAGTCGGAAACACCCCCCGGACTTCACGGTGAGGTGGGCAGGAAACTTTGTGGGTGGGCTTGGCGGTTTTCCAGTGCGTGCATGCTTTGCGTGTCGACTGCGGCACAGTCCAAGGTGAGTCACGGTGCAGAGGAGTGTGGTTGGCAACAGTGGATAAAAGAAAACTCCCACGCCTGGGGGCGCGGGAGGGGGCATCGAACCAGAAACAAGGAGGAGTAAGAGAGGACGGAGGGGGGAAGGAGGGAAATCGACGGGGGCTTGGGGGGAGAAAGCAGCGGGAAAATTTAAGCTAGCTCGGCGCTTTGCGTCCAGATCCATGAACCGAGCAAAGCGGCGAGGGCGAGCAGCACCAGCGGCACTGCACCGGTGGCATAAAACGGCATCTGGCCGGTGGTGGCGGCGAGAACCAGCGTCAGGCAACTGATGAGCGGAATGGCGATGCCGACGGCGGCTCCGAGAATCTGCAGGGCGTAGAGGCGGTGGCGGCAGTGGCTGGTCATGGCGTCTCCTGGTGTGGTTCGATGAGTCGATTATTCCCTGCCCGCCCCCACAGCCGACATGGCACAGCGGGCAGTCCCGGTTGCGCTCGATGGCAATCGCGGACGCCAATGTGGGCAATAGTGCCTGTCTGCCCACCAGAGCAGCGCGCGCAAGATTACGCCAAAGCCTTGAAATTGCAAAAAATCCTTTCGTCCTCTACTGGTGGTTGAAGCTGCGTCTGGTCACAGAGCACATTGGATTTAAAGCTGCTTCTCTTTCCAGTAATAGCTGGCCGGTGTTGCAGAAAGGGGGGTGTTCATACTACAAAAGCCCGAGGTCTTCTAGCCGTCGCGCGCCGTGGACGATGCGCTCAATACGCACTTGAGCATTAATCTCGCGATAGAAAAGTAAATAACGCCTGTGAACCATCGCCCGGATACCCGCTCCCAGTTTCTCCCGTTGCGGGTAGCTCGCGGGGAACTGACCAATTTTGCGGCAGTGCTCGCGCAGATCACGCACGAACTGCAGAGCACGCTTGGGGATCGTCCGTAGCGATGGCGTCGGTTATTTCTTCGAGTCTTTCTCGGCGAAAGGTGAGAAGACAACCTCCATCAAGGCTCACAGGCGGCAGACGGGTCGCCATAGCGTGCTTCGAGGCGGTCGAACACTGCGTCGGCGGACTGACCCAGGCCGCTCTCGGCCCCGTCGCGGATGAGTTGGCGCATCTCCTCCAGCTGCATCTGGCGCAGTTTCTCCTGGTCTTCCAGAAGCCGGAGGCTGGCACGCACGACCTCGCTGGCGTTGGTGTAACGGCCACTGTCTATCTGCAAGCGGATAAACTGCTCGAAGTGTTCACCGATGGCATAACTGGACGGCATGGCTGTCTCCCGGTCGCTTCCGCGTCCAACCTAGCAAAGCTGATAACTGTTAGCAACAGTTGATAAAGCTCTAGCCGGTGGTTCAGCCTGATTTTGTGTCCCATTGCAACGCAAGTAGACTTTTCAAAAGCGGGCAAGAGACCTGAGCACCTCGGACTTCAAAGGAGACGGAGCTCGGTCATGGACGGATGTGCGATAGGATTCAGTGCACTTGCGTGTGCGTAGACTGTGACCTGCGAAGCGAAGGGATAGCCGATGAGTGTGTCCAAATTGACGGTGAAGACGACCGTGGTTGATATCGACGGCGATGAGATGACCCGGATTATCTGGGAGATGATCCAGCAGAAGCTGCTCAGGCCGTATCTGGAGATGACGATCGAGCGCTACGACCTCGGCATCGAAAACCGTGACGCCACCGACGATCGGGTGACGGTGGAGGCGGCCGAGGCCGTTATGCGCCACGGCGTGGGTGTCAAGTGCGCCACGATCACCCCCGACGAAGCACGCGTCAAAGAGTTCGGCCTCAAAAAAATGTGGAAGTCCCCCAACGGCACCATCCGCAACATCCTCGGGGGGACGGTCTTTCGCGAGCCGATCATCTGTCGCAACATCCCGCGATTGGTGCCCGGCTGGACACGGCCTATCGTCGTCGCCCGCCACGCCTTCGGCGATCAGTACCGGGCCACCGAGTACCGCGTGCCGGGGCCGGGAAAACTCAAACTCGTCTTTGAGCCGACCCAAGGGGGCGAGCCGGTCGAGCAGACGGTTTTCGATTTCGCGGACAAAGGCGTCGCCCTGGGCATGTACAACCTCGATGTGTCGATCGCCGGGTTTGCCAGGGCCTGCTTCAACTTTGCCCTGACCCGCAACTGGCCGGTGTACCTGTCGACCAAAAACACGATCCTCAAAGTCTACGACGGCAACTTTAAAGACATCTTCCAGAGCGTCTACGACAGCGAATTCAAGGCCGCCTTCGCGGAGCGCGGTTTGAGTTACGAACACCGCCTGATCGACGACATGGTGGCCGCCGCCCTCAAATGGTCGGGCGGGTTTGTCTGGGCCTGCAAGAACTACGACGGCGACGTGCAATCGGACGTGGTGGCGCAGGGCTTCGGCTCCCTCGGCTTGATGACTTCGATTTTGCTCACTCCCGACGGCAAGTCGGTCGAGACCGAGGCCGCCCACGGCACAGTTACCCGCCACTACCGCCTGCACCAGCAGGGCAAGCAGACTTCCACCAACCCGATCGCTTCGATTTTTGCCTGGAGCCGGGGACTTTGGTACCGCGGCCAGTTCGACGGTACCCCGGAGATTTGCGCTTTTGCCGAATTGCTGGAGCACGTCTGCGTCGAGACGGTCGAGGCGGGCGAGATGACCAGGGATCTGGCGCTGCTGGTGAGCCCCGAGCAGCCGTACCTCACCACCGGCGCATTTATCGACGCCGTCGCCCGCAGGCTCGACGCCGCTTACGCAGAACGCTTCGCCGCCTGACGCGGTCCTTCAACTGCCACCGAACCGGCAAGCGGTTCATCTACCGTGGATAGCGATGACTTGGGAAGCGATGGATATTGCCTTCGGGCGGGAGGTCTGTTGCGATCTGCCCTCGGCGCAAAAGCGCGAATGGCTGGTCACCAACGGTCTGGGCAGTTACGCCTGCGGCACGGTGGCGGGGCTTTTGACCCGGGGCTATCACGGATTGCTGATTACCGCTCTCAAACCGCCTTTGGGCCAGACTTTGCAGGTGGCGAAACTCGACGAGACCGCCCAGTACGACGGGCGGAGCTATCCGCTGTTTGCGAACCGCTGGATCGACGGTGTCAACCCCGAAGGGCAGGTGCACATCGAGCGCTTCAGTCTCGACGGGGCGATTCCCCACTGGCGCTTTGCCTGCGCCGACGCCCTGGTGGCCAAACAGATCTGGATGCAGCCGGGGGCGAACACCACCTACGTCCGCTACCGCCTGCTGCGCGCCACCCAACCGCTCACCCTTTCTCTCAAGGTGCTGGTCAACTATCGCAACCACCACGGCCGCACCCGGGCCGGAAACTGGCAGATGGACATTCAGCCGGTTGCGGACGGCATCAGGGTGAAGGCTTTCGACGGGGCGGCGCCCTTCTGGGTGAAAGCGGCAGGAGCGGTGTTCATCCCCAGCCACTACTGGTACCGGCAATTTTTTCTGAGTGCCGAGCACGAACGGGGACTTGAACCCCTCGACGATCACCTGTGCGCCGCCACGATCGAATGCACGCTGCAACCTGGTCAAGAACTGACTATCGTAGCGAGTGCTGAGTCCGAGGTGAACCTTGACGGTCCCCAGTGCCTCGCCGAGCGCATCACTTACGAGCAAAACCTCTTGCAGGCCTGGAAAAGCGCGGCCCCGGACAGCGGCGCGGATCCCGACTGGGTGGCCCGGCTGGTGCTCGCGGCGGATCAGTTCATTGTCGAGCGTCCCCTGCCCGGTACTGCGCCCGGCAAGACGGTGATCGCCGGGTACCCGTGGTTCAGCGATTGGGGGCGCGACACGATGATTGCTTTAAGTGGGCTCACCCTCGCCACCGGCCGGCCGCAGGTGGCCGAAGCTATCTTGCGCACGTTTGCCCCCTTCGTGAGCCGCGGCATGCTCCCCAACCGCTTTCCCGATGACGGCTCGCCCCTGGGAGAAGGCGATTACAACACGGTGGATGCGACACTCTGGTACTTCGAAGCGATCCGCGCCTACACGCAATCGACTGGCGATGAGCGGCTGCTGAGCGATCTGTTCCCGATACTGGCCGATACGGTCGATTGGCATCGCCGGGGTACCCGCTTTCATATTCGGCAAGATCCGCTCGACGGCCTGCTCTATGCAGGCGAGCACGGGGTGCAGTTGACCTGGATGGATGCGAAGGTGGGCGATTGGGTGGTCACCCCCCGCATTGGCAAATCCGTCGAGGTCAACGCCCTCTGGTACCATGCTCTGTGCACCATGGCCGATTTTGCCCGCCAGTTGGGCCGGTCCGCCTCCGAGTACGACGCAATGGCCAAGCGAACCCGGCGCGGGTTCGAGCGCTTCTGGAATCCGGGTGCCGGCTACTGCTTCGATGTGCTGGAGGGGCCGGGCGGAGATGACCCAACTTTGCGTCCCAATCAGCTGTTGGCCGTCTCGCTGCCCAACAGCCCCCTGGGCAACGGATACCAGCGCGCCATCGTCGATGTCTGCGGTCGCACACTGCTCGCCGGATGCGGCCTGCGCAGCCTCGCCCCCGGTTCGCTTTTTTACCAGGGCCGCTACGGAGGGGATCCGAGATCCCGCGACGGGGCCTACCACCAGGGCACCGCCTGGGGCTGGCTGCTCGGAGTGTTCGTGCAGGCCCACCTGCGCGCCTACGGCGACCGGGCGCAGGCGCGGGGCTTTCTGGAGCCCATCGCCGATCACCTACGCGACGCCGGGCTGGGGACGGTGAGCGAAATTTTTGACGGGGAGGCGCCGATGACTCCCAAAGGCTGCATCGCCCAGGCCTGGTCGGTGGCCGAAATTTTGTGCGCCTGGCAGCGCAGCCGCTAATTTATATCGGTAGCGGGAGTACTCTGGAGGCGCAGCGGGGAGAATCCACCTATGGAACGGGAGCGGATTCGGGCACTGGTCGAGCAGGCTCGACAAGCCTGGCTCGCAGCCGATGGTGAAGCGTTCGCAAACTTGTTTACCGAGGACGGGCTGTTCGTGGTGCCGGGCCAGCGCTGGCAGGGTCGAGAGGCGATCCGCAAGGCCGTGGAGCAGTTCGCCGAAAATTACTCGCAAATCCAAATCGACCTGCAACAGATCGCCGTCGACGGAGAGCGAGCGGTCATCGAGTGGACTTGGGAAGATTTCAGCATATCCACCAAAAAGCGCACCCGGGCGGAGGACGCTATCGTCGTCGACTTCAGCAACGGCGCCATCCGCCGCTGGCGCGAGTACATCGACGCCGAGACACCCAAGCAGCCCGACTAAGGCAGGTTACCAAAATGGAAAGGGCTGATGCAGCTTCCCAATCCCGAGCAGGCGGTCGTCGATACCGAGCGTAAGCTGCGTGGCTACTGCCTCAACCTGATGCACGACACCGGTAGGCACAAGGCCCGTGTCTTCGCTGCCACCTTGGGACTGACCGCTGCCAATGCCGAACTGTTGCGCGATGCCATCTTGGCCGCCATCGTCACCCACAAAGCGATCGAGCGGGGGTCAACCCTGTTCGGGTCGTTGTACACAGTAGATTTTGGGATGACCGGTCCCGCCGGCCGAGCGACGGTGCGGACCAACTGGCTCGTGGAAAATGGGACTGACTTCGCCCGCTTGACCAGTTGTTTTGTGATGGAGGACTGAACATGGACGACATCCAATTGTTGGACGTGGTTCGCTTGAGGGTGGATTTGCCAGTTGAGCACTTGGCGGCTGGGACGAAGGGTACTGTGGTCGAAGTCTTCTCCCCCGATGACTTCCTGGTGGAGTTTGCCGACGGGGACGGTCGTACACTGGCGATGCCAGTCCTGCGGCGCGAGCAATTGCAGGTCGTCTGGTGGTCCACTGATCGGTCACAAGGCGCTGCCTGAGCCACGAGCGGCCTCAAGATCCGCCGGGTTTGACCAGTAATTTGCAACCAAGGCCGTCCGGATATCCGCGAATCGCACCGCACCGCCCACTGCCTTAGGTGCTCAGTCTTCAGCAAATTTTCAGGACTCTCGACAGCTGTACTCCGCAAGCAGCCAGGTGAGCGAGTGCAACTTGAGCAGAAAGCGGCTTCTCGATGCCCTCCGGGTAGGCGTCGCTATCTGTCCCTGGACCTATCCTACGAACGCAGCACCTCGAAGTGGGTCAGCCCCTCGGGAAGCTCGTATGCGACGCGCAGTTGCTCGACCACGGCCGCCGGTGGCCCCTGGCGGCACCAGTCGATGAGCCTTTGCACAGCGGCGGGTGGGCCTTCGAAGACCGCCTCCACCCGACCGTCCGGGAGATTGCGCACCCAACCGGCCACGCCCTGGCGTTGCGCTGCTTCGCGGGTAGCCGCCCGAAAGTATACCCCCTGCACTTTGCCGCCGACCCAGACATGGGCGCGTACTGCCGTTGCCACGCTCAGAGTACCTGGGTGACTTCGCTCAGGGAGTGAACCAGGGCGAGCGATGCTTTGGTGGGGTGTCGCTGCCGGTGCATCAGCAACCGAAAGGGACGTCTGAGGCGCACACCTTCGGGGGTGCGCAGCGTGCCGAGTTTGACTTCGCGGGTGACTAAGAGTTCGGAGATGACCGCCACCCCGGCCCCGGCCTCCACCGCCGCTTTGATCATCTCGCCGCTCGGCAACTCCAGGGCGATGGGCAACTTGTGGGGATCGATCCCCTCCAGTTCCAGTTCGTCCTCAAAAAGCACCCGTGTGCCGGAACCGGTCTCGCGCACCACCCACTGCACCTCGGTGAGATCTGCAAAGGTGATGTGTTCTTTTTCCCACCAGGGATGCGAGCGCCCGACGATGAGCACTAGGTGATCGCCTGCGATCTCCTCGTCGGTCAGTTGTGCGTTGGGTTCGGTCTTGCCCTCGACCAGCCCCAGGTCGGCGGAGCCCTCCAGCACCTGGCGGGTAATGTTGGGGCTGCTGTCGATAGTCAGGCGCACCTGGATGCCCGGATAGACCTGATGAAAGCGGTGCAGGCGGATGGGCAGCCAGTAGTTGGCAATCGTCTGGCTCGCGGCGATAAACAGCTCGCCGCGCTCAAGACCTTTGAGTTCCTGCAAAACCCGCTGGGTGTACTCGACTTGCTTCATGATCTTGCGCGCCTGCTCCAGCAGCAACCGTCCGGCTTCCGCCAGTTCGACGTGGCGGCCGACACGGTGAAACAGCGGCACGGCGTACTCGCCTTCGAGCGAAGCGATGGCGGCGCTAACCGCCGGTTGGGTCAGATGCAAAGTTTGGGCAGCGCGCGTAAAGTGCAGGTGCTCGGCAACGGCGATAAAGATGCGCAACTGTTCGAGGGTCATCCGGCAAGGGGGGGCTAACTGAACGTCAAACTGTGAACCAATACCGCCAGCACGATCGCGGCAATTCCAACGTACAGAATGTTGCGGCGGCGCGCAAAGGTGACCAGTTCGAGCACCACCCCCACCACCGGCGTCGCAAGCACCACCAGCAGACCCAACTGCATCAGGCCGCGGCTATCGAGGGCGCGGGCCGATTCGACGATCGCAGACAGGCTGCGCAACTCGTCCGGTTCGGAGTGAAAGACTCCGTAGTCGGGAATGCTTGCTCCTTCGCCCGTCAGGTACAACCCACCGCCAACGGCGACGATCGCAGCGGAAATCAGTACCCCGGTGCGCAGCAATAGACCCATCTGCTTCTGCAGCGCGCGATCACCATCAGAGCGCTCCATCGACGAACCTCCCGCCGAAAGCCCCGGCGATCATTTGAACGGCCAACAGCGCAATCACCCCGGCGAACACCGGCCGCAAGAGCTTCGGTTTAGCGGCAATGAACACCCGTGCCCCGAGCAGCGATCCCACCAGCACCCCGAGCATCACCGGCATCGTCAGTCCCGGATCGATATAGCCCCGACTCAAGTAGACCCCGGCGCTCGCGGCGGCGGTCACCCCGATCATGAAGTTGCTGGTGGCGGTGGAGACTTTAAAGGGCACGCCCATCACCTGATCCATCGCCAGCACCTTGAGCGCCCCCGAGCCGATGCCCAACAAACCCGAGAGCATCCCCGCCACCCCCATCAGACCGAATCCGAGGCCCACCGAGCGCACCCGATAGGATTGCGGCCCGGCGGTGTCCGGGTACTCACCCTCCAGCTCGAGTACCCCCGCCAGTTTGTCCTGCGCTCGGGTCTCGGAGCGCGGCTGCGGCGGACGCGCCGAGAGGTAGGCCGACAGCAACAGCGCCAGACCGAACAGCACCGCAATTGCCGCGGTGGGTAGCTGCAGGGCGAGCACCGCCCCGCCCACCGCCCCAAGGGTGGTAGCCAATTCCAACACCAGAGCGATCCGAATATTGGCAAAACCCTGCTTGAGGTAGACCGCCGCCGCCGCCGAGGAAGTGGCCGCCACCGACACCAGCGACGCACCGATCGCGTAGTGGATATCGACTCCAAATACCAGCGTCAACAGCGGCACGATCACCACGCCCCCGCCCAGACCGGTGAGTGCTCCCAGAAAACCCGCCAGCAGCGCGCCTATCCAGATGAGCCCCGTCAACGCCAGGATCGTCACAACCGATGCCCTACACAGTTCTTTACTTCCAGGGTAGGCCGGGCTCATTCATTAATCAAATTGTTCTTTTCTGTCAAATCAACAAATCTAATTAATCGATGCCGGAGGCCGCGGCGCGATCTCCGATTGGCGCAGCGCTTCGATATTGTGGCAGGTGAACGTGTCGAGGCCGCTGTGCCGTTCGATCAGCTCGACAATCTGCCCGTCGGGATTGCCCAAGAACCACTGGCGCAAAACGCCGTCCTCAACGGGATCGGGGGTACGGGGCCAAAATCCGTGCTCCAAACCCCAGTGAAGGGCGGCGGCGCGCATGTCGCGGTGGGGAGTGGTGCGGATGGCGAGGTGGTGCACATGATTTTCGCCCCGCACTTGCATCAGCCGAGCGTGCTGATCTGCGGACCGATGCGGGCAGGCCACCACCACCAGACCGTTTGCCATCGCCACACTCGCCATGTGAAACCACAGGTCCGTATCCAGCCGCACCTGCGGACACCCCTTGCAAAAATCCTCCGGAAACAGGCCCGGCCCCTCGCACAGCCGTCCGCCAGCTGCCTGCAACTCATCCACGAACTGCTCGAAAGTCGGGCGATCGGGCTTGAGCACCACGACGTGATCGATGTCCACCGCTTCGCCAAAGAGTTTGCAGCAAAACGACCAGTCTCGAAAAAAGCCCGCGCTCCGGCAATCCGGCCGGTAGAACAGCAGCCCCCCCACTTGCTCGAACGGTGTCGCCATCGAGTGTAAAATCCGATACCCTTTCCAGGGTATGCGAAGCGCCATCGACTGCAGAGAGTTGCTGATCAAAAACGCGGCTCCCGGGAGGTTTCCTTCCCGAGAGCCGCGTCGATGGGATTGCTTCGGGCTATTCAGCCGGGACTTCGTTTTTAGCCGGGACGGCGGCAGGTTCGCCCTTGCCGCCTACAAACCGCTCACGGATGGAGACGAGCACGATGTAGAGAATCGGCACCACGAACAGGCTCAAAAACGTCGAGATGATCATGCCGCCGAAAACCGCCGTGCCGAGCGACTGGCGGCTCGCCGCCCCGGCGCCGGAGGCGATCACCAGGGGCCAGATGCCTAGGATGAACGCGAAGGAGGTCATCAAGATGGGCCTGAGCCGCTCGCGGGAAGCCTCCAGGGCCGCATCGACGATCGACATGCCTCTTTCGCGTGCCTGGTTGGCAAATTCGACGATCAAAATCGAGTTTTTGCTCGCCAGGCCAATCAGCATCACCAGGCCGATCTGGCAGTAGACGTCGTTGGCTATCCCTCGAAACGACAGCGCCAACAATGCCCCGAGTACTGCCAGCGGCACCGCAAGCAGGATGATGAACGGTTCTACCAGGCTCTCGTACTGGGCGGCGAGCACCAGATAGACAAACAAAATCCCGAGGGCAAAAATAAAGGGCGCCAGGCCGCCGGAGACTTTTTCCTCCAGCGAGATGCCTGACCACTCGAAGCCCATGCTGGCAGGCAACGTCTCTGCCGCCAGTTTCTCCATCGCCGCGATCGCCTGGCCGGAACTGAATCCCGGGGCGGCGTTGCCGGTGATTTCGACGTTGCGAAACAGGTTGTAGTGGGTGACGATCGAGGGTGCGGTCACCGGCTCGGTGCTCACCAGTTCGCCCATCGAGACCATGCGGCCGGAGGTGGAGCGCACGTAAAGGGCACGTATGTCGCGGGGGTTGGCGCGGAATTTTTCATCGGCCTGCACGTAGACGCGGTAGGTGCGGCCAAACAGGTTGAAGTCGTTGACGTAGCGCGATCCGAGATAGGTCTGCAGGGTGTTGAAGATCTCCGAGAGGGGCACGTTCAAAGACTTGGCCTTGTTGCGGTCGACTTCAATGACGATCTGGGGCGAGTTGGGGTTGAAGGTGGTAAACAGCCCCTGCAGGCCGGGGGTGGCGTTGCCCTTGGCGATCAGTTCCTGGGCGGTGGCCGAAAGCGCTTCGATGCCGTTGTTGCCGCGGTCTTGCAGCTCAAAAGCAAAGCCGCCAAAGGCGCTGAGGCCCTGGATGGTGGGAGCGTTGAAGGGAATGACGAGCGCTTCTTTGATGCCCAGCAGTGGTCCGCGCACCCGGTTGATAAACGGCAGCATCTGCTCCTCGGGCTTGTGCCGTTCGGACCAGGGCTTGAGGGTGGTAAAGATGACGCCGCTGTTGGCGGCACTGCCGCTGAAGCCGAAGCCGCCTATTGCGAAGGTGCCCTCCACCTCCTCCTGCGCCAGCAAAATCTTCTCCACCTGGCGCATCACGTCGCTGGTGTAGTTGATCGAGACCCCCTGCGGCGCCTGGACGAGGGTGATGAAGTAACCCTGGTCTTCTTCCGGCAAGAAGGCGGTCGGCACCTTTACAAATAACCACGCCGTCAGGCCGAGCAGGCCGATAAACACCAGCACCACCACTGTCTTGAAGCGGGTGAGTATCTCCAGCACCCGCAGATAACCGTTTTTGAACGCCTCAAAGCCGCTGTTGAACCAACGGAACAAGAAAAAGCGCGACTCGCCCACCTGCCCGGTCGACAGCAACGCCGCCAGGGCCGGGGTGAGGGTGAGGGCGTTAAAAGTCGAAATGACGATCGAAAAGACGATGGTGAGGGCGAACTGCTTGTAGAGCTGTCCGGTGGTCCCCGGGAAGAAGGCCACCGGGACGAACACCGCCATCAGCACCAGGGCGATGGCGATGACCGCCGCGGTCACCTCGCGCATCGCGTCGGAGGCGCACTCTTTGGGGTCTTTGCACTGCTCTTTGCTGGTTCGGGCGATATTCTCGATGACGACGATGGCGTCGTCGACCACCAGTCCTGTGGCCAGAGTCAGACCAAACAACGTCAAACTGTTGATCGAAAAGTCGAACAGCTTCACGAAGATAAAGGTACCCACCAGCGAGACTGGGATGGTGATGGCCGGGATGAGGGTGCTCTTCCAGTCCTGCAGGAAGATGAACATCACCAGCACCACCAGCAGGATGGCGATGATCAAAGTCTCGATCACCTCCGCCGCCGATTCTTCGATAAAGTCGGTCGTATCGAAGGCTACCCGGTACTGCACGCCGGGCGGGAAGCTCTTTTCGAGTTCTGCCATGCGCGCTTTGACCGCCTTGCCGATGTCGAGGGCGTTGGAGCCGGGAATCGGATAGATGCCCAGGCCGACGCCGTCCTGGCCGCGAAAACGCAAAAACGAGTTGTAGTTTTCGGCGCCCAACTCGGCGCGGCCGACGTCTTTGAGGCGGGTGAGCGAGCCGTCGGCGTTGGTGCGGATCACCAGGTCGGCAAATTCGCCCGGTTCCTTGAGCCGCCCGAGCACCCGCAGGCCGATCTGAAACGTCTGGGACTTGTCGAGAGGCGGCTGGCCGATCGACCCGGCCCCCACCTGGACGTTCTGCTCGTTGACGGCGTTGACGACATCCTGGGCGGTGAGACTGCGGGCGGCGAGGCGGTTAGGATCGAGCCACAGCCGCATCGAGTAGCGCCGCTCACCGAAGATCTGCACATTGCCGACGCCGGGGACGCGCTTGAGGGCGTCCACTAAGTACAGGTCAGCGTAGTTGCTCAACAAATCGTTGGTGTATTGGCCTTTTTCGGAGTACAGGCCAATCCCCAGCAAAGGCGCTCCCGACTGCTTGCTGATCTGCACCCCTGTCTGCTGAACCAGACTGGGCAGTTGCGGCAGCACCGTCGAGATCCGGTTTTGCACATCGACGGCGGCGATGTCCTTGTCGCGCTCCAGCTCGAAGGTGACGACGATCGTGCTCACTCCCTGGTCGCTGGAGTTGGAGGTGATGTAGCGCATGCCCTCCACGCCGTTGATTTGCCGCTCCAGCAAGGTGGTGACCGTCTCTTCGACCACCTCCGCCGAGGCGCCGACGTAAGTGGCAGTGACCGTCACCTGGGGCGGGCTGATCTCCGGGTACTGGGCGATGGGCAGGCTGGGGATGCTCACCAAGCCGGCCAGCAAGATGATGACGGCGCACACCCCGGCGAAAATTGGCCGACGGATGAAAAAATCGACGAACATACCTGGCTCCTTGGCGACGGGTTCGTGGGATCAGGGCTGGGCGACGATGGGGGCGCCGTCGGTCAGCTTCAACGTTCCGGATACGACAATGCGTTCGTTGGCTTTGAGGCCCGATTTGACCTGGTAGTCGTTGCCCTGGATGTCGCCAAGGACGACGGGACGCTGGCGGGCCACCAGCTTGCCCGCCTCCGGCGCCTGGGCGACAAAGACGAAGTTCTGGCCCGCCACCCGCGAAATGGCGGTGGCCGGCACCAATACCCCGGGCTGCTTGTTCCAGATCACCCGCGACTGCACGGTCTGATCGGCGCGCAACTGGCCCTGGGGGTTGTCGTAGAGTGCCTTGACCAGTACCGCCTGGTTGCCGGTGTCGATGTTGGGGGCGATAAAAAAGATACGGCCGTTGCCCACGACTTTGCCCTGGTTATCGAGCAATTCGATGCTCATTCCCTTGCGCAACTGCACCGCCCGCTCCTGGGGAATGGCGACGTTCACCTCCAGGGGCCGGTTCTCGGTCACCGTCAAAAGCCGGGTGTCCGTCCCGACATAATCGCCCACTTTGACCGGGATATCGCCCACAGCGCCGGCAAAGGGGGCCTGGATGGCGTAGAACTGCGCCTGCACCTGCTGTTGGCGCAGACTCGCTTCGGCCTGCTTGAGGCCGCTTCTGGCGCGGGCAACTTGGGCCTGCTGGGCTTTGATTTGCGAATCGATGGCATCGACGTTCGCTTTGGCCGTCTCGTAGCTGTCCCGGTATTGATCGACCGTGATCTGGCTGACAGCGCCTTCGGTGCCCAACTGGGTGTAGCTGTCGAACTGCCTTTTTTGAAAGCGCAGATTTGAAAGGCGCGACTGGCGATCGGCCTGGTTGGACCTGAGCGTCTGCTCGGCGCTGTCGAGCTCGGCGCGGGCGGAGCGCTGGGCCGCCTCAAAGCTGGAGACGTTGGCCTGCTGCTCGCGCGCGTCGATCTGGACGAGCGGCGTGCCGGCGGCCACCGCCGCACCGGCGCGCACATAGATATTGGTCACCTGCCCGGCCACCCGCGGCTGCATCGTGACCGACCGACGCGAGATGAGCGTGGCGACATAATTGGTCGAATCGACGACTGTGGCGGAGTTCACCGTCGCCACCTGCACAGGCACACCCTGGGGGGGCGGTCCCTGCTGGGCCTGGCTCTCGCCGCCGCCGCCGCAACCGCCGAGTGTTGCTATCAGCAATACACCCGTTGCAAACTGCAGACCTGTGTGCTTCACCCTGCCTCCCCTATTGGGTGCTCCAGCACCCGACTTGATTGGACTTTGCTGCTACATCTTCTAAGTTTTCGATAAAAACAGGCTCCCCGGAAATACTGGCGCCATCTCGACAGGTAAGCCTCCGACCCATGCACTATAGCCTAACGACAACGGACAGACGCTCACCATTGGGCGAGCGTTGAACTTGCCCCCGGCCAATTGGTCAGCGGCAGCCTATGCCTTTCAATAGATACAGGCCCGCCAAGCCCATCGTCGCAGCTGTGCAGCTTCGATCAACTTACCAAAGTGACCGCCACCCGAGTACCCTGCCCGGGGACACTTTCAAGCCGCAGGTCGGCGCCGATCCGCTCGGCGCGCTCGCGCATGCCGACCAGACCGAAGCGATCGGTACCGACGCGATCGGGGTCGAACCCCCGACCGTCGTCGGCCACCACCAGACGCACCTGGGGACGCTCGTAATCGAGTTCGACGTGCACGCGATTTGCCCGGGCGTGGCGCAGGGCGTTGGAGAGGGCCTCCCCGGCAATGCGCAACAGCTGGTTTTCGGCCTCCGCCGGGAGGGCGAAGGGGGTGCCGCGCACCTCGCAGCGGGCCTCGGTGTGGTTGTCGTAGATGCTTTGCTGCAGCAGGTCAGCCAGGGCCTGACCCAGATCGCCCTGTTCGAGCAGTTGGGGCCGCAGGGCGCGCACGGAGCGGCGCGCCTCCGCCAGGCTCCGGCGCGCCAGGGTGCGGGCGCGATCGATGTGATCGCGCCCGTCGAGCGGATCGGCGACACCTGCGTCGGTGGCCGCCTGCAGTTGGACGACGATGCCCGCCAGTCCCTGCATGAGTGTGTCGTGCAGTTCGCGGGCCATGCGGTTGCGCTCTTCGAGCACCGCCGATCGGCGGCCTTGCTCGGCCAATCGCGTCAATTGCACCGCCAGGGTGGCCTGGTGGGCAAGGGCCTGGGCCAGCTCGATCTCCTGGCTTAAAAATACCCGTTTCTCGGTGCTGCAGACGCTGAAGGAGCCGATTACCCGGTCCGCCAACACCAGCGGCACAATCAACATGGTCTGGATGCCGCCGCGCGCCGCCGCCCACTCCCGAAACGGCACACTGACCGGGTTGTTGGGAACGTCCTCGAGCACCAGGCAGCGCCGGTGCAGGTAGACCTGCTGGTAGACTTCGCAGTCGCGCGCCTCGCTCAGCGGTTTGCCGCAGGCGCCGGGATGATCGGGCTGATCGGCTCCCATCAAAATGCGGCCGTGCCAGGACGTCATGTGCATCACCGACAGGTCGTCCTCGAAATCCGTGAGCCAGAATTCCGCCAGGGGCACCCCCAACTGGGTGGCGATGGTGGTGAGCACCTGGCCTAGAAAGCTATCGAGCATCGGCTCCGCCGCCAGCGCCCCCAAAGTATCGACCAGAGCCTCGATCTGGCCGCGGGCCAGCAACTCGGCGCGCTTGAGGTCGCTGACGTCCTGGTGGATGAGGGCCACCTCCCGCACGGTGCCGTCGGCATCTTTGATCGGATACAAAAATGCCTGCGCCCAGTGCTCCTGGCCCGCCGGATGCAACGCGGCGGCGTTGTAACAGATGGGCGGCATCAGCGTCGATTCGCCGGCAAAGGCCCGCTCGACGTAGGGCATGACGCCAAGCTGGATGAGCTGCGGATCGCGCAGCACCGAGTAGTCGCCGTCGATGCGATCGAAACCCCACATGCGCCTGAAGGCGTCGTTCACACTCAGCACCCGGCCGTCGAGGGCGTAGAGCACCATGCTCAAAGGCGACTGCGCGAAGAAGCGATCGAGGCGGGCCTGCGGAGCGGCAGCCTCGGGGAGCACTTCGAGGGTGACGACGGTGCCCCTGGCCCAATCGCCATCGACGAGCGGCGCGCGGGTGTAGCGGGCGGCAAAGGTGCTGCCGTCGCCGCGGATAAACCGGGCGACGGCCGGTGGCTCCTGCAGTCCAGGCGGCGGGCAGAACGGGCATTCGCGCCAATCGCTCACCCCCAGGATGAGCCGGGCGATAAATTGGCCCGCCAGCAGATGGGGGGGGTAGCCGAACAGCTCAGCCGCCGCCCGGTTGATATAGGTGCACCGCCCGCGGCGATCGACGCTGAAAATGGGCGCGGGGGCAGCGTCGAGCACCAGTCGCAAGGGCGTATCGGCAACCGGATCCTGTCTGACAAACATACAGTTCGACGCTGGGTAGCTTTGTCTACCATAATCTAGCGACCCCGGTACCCTACCCACAAGCACTGCTCAGGTCTTTTCAGCCAAGAGCAGGGCACAACCGGGATCAAACAAACCGCTCGGGTAGAGGGTGACGGTCTTCTCGCCCTCGACGCGCAAAGCTTCGGACTGGGCCACAAAGGCACGGCCGCACTGCCGGGCGGTGTAGACGCGGATCACAAACTGGTCGCTGGTGCAGCCGACGGCGGTCAGCGCCTGACCCGGATCGATCTCCTGGCGCAGGATGCCTGCCAAGCGGCCGACATTTTCGACTTCCACAAAAGCCGCCGCCGCCATCTCATTGACCACCCGCAGCGTTGCAAGGCCCGTTTGCCGACAGGCCGCCGCACTCGGCGGGGACTGGGCGTGGGTCGGCTGGGCCGCAAAGGCCGCTACCCACGCCAGAAGCCCAAGGACGTTTTCGAACCGCATGCGTTGATGAATCCCTTCTCATGTCTTTCTTATATCGGGCTCAGCGAGGTTTTCAACACTGGAAGGAAAGCCAGGGAAGCCGGCGCGGGTTCAGCGAGGCGATCCCCCGGCGATCCCGCCCCGGTGGCGGGATCAAGATCGCCATGTCTTAGGAGGTCACGATGTCGATTCTGAAGTTGTCGCACGGCTACTGGGGTGCGGGTGCCCTGGCGGTCCTGGCGGGTTTGCTTTTGGCGGCCCAGCCGGGCCGGGCCGTCAAAGTCGGTGACGGTACCGTCTACTTTACGAGTGTGCCGCGGCTGGTCAACACGACCGCTTACAACCGCATGATTAATTTTCGCTCGAACCTGTACTTCACGATCGCCGTGCCCGCCAACGCCGGTGAACCGTTGCAGCGCGTCGACGTCGATCTGGGCGACCTTGGCCCCGAGTACTACCCCGATCTGGGGCGCACCGAGGTGGTCAACGCCGAAGGCTCCGAGCGGCGCTACGCCCTCGACAAAGTCGTGATCACCGGCGATCGCTTTCAGCCGAGCGTCTCGGTGCGCCTCGCCGAGCCGGTCGAGCCCGGCAACACGGTGGTGGTCGGCCTGCCCATCTATCTGGCTTCGCGCATCGGCGGCACGCAGCTATTCGGAATCACGGCCTTCCCGCCGGGTGAAAAGGCCCACGGCCAGTTCCTGGGTTATGGGCACATCCGCATCGACGACAACTAAGCGCTCAGCGCCAATAGCACGACCGTCGAGCGCGCCCCGCCCCGGTAGGCACCCGCGAGCACCGGGGGGGCGTCGGGGCGCCCGGCGATATCCTCCGGAGCAGGTCGGGCCGTATCGACGATGCGGTGCCAGATGAGCCCCGGCGGGGGGGTGGCAATTCGAAGTCGAGTGCCTCCCAGTAGGCGTTGAGCAGCACATGCAGATGCTCCCCCGCTCCCGGGTAGTGCAGGCCCAGCGCCGTGATTGCGAGCTATTTTGGCCGATCACTACCACTCTTCGGCAAGCAGGTCCAGTGTCGGTCTCATGGGCCGCCGGCAGCGGTGTCCTCAAATCGGTGTAAGGTTAACGACAGGAGCCGGCCGAGCCGACCGGTACGATGATGTCATCAGGAAGCTCCGGGTCTTCCGAGCGCACCTCACTGCCGTCTTTGTGCTACTTGCATGGATATTAAAACCGTTGCCACGACCCCGTTCAGCGATCAGAAGCCGGGTACTTCCGGTCTGCGCAAGAAAGTGCCGGTCTTTCAGCAGCCGCACTACTTAGAAAACTTTGTCCAGTCGATTTTCGATAGCCTGGAAGGGTATGCGGGCCAGACGCTGGTTTTGGGGGGCGACGGCCGTTACTTCAATCGCGAAGCAATCCAGATTATCCTCAAGATCGCGGCGGCCAGCGGCTTCGGCCGTGTGCTGGTGGGCAAGGACGGCATCTTCTCGACCCCGGCGGTCTCCTGCGTCATCCGCAAAACCGCCGCCTTCGGCGGGATTATCCTTTCGGCGAGCCACAATCCCGCCGGCCCCCACGAAGATTTTGGCATCAAGTACAACGTCGGCAACGGCGGCCCAGCTCCGGAGAAGGTGACCGAGGCGATTTACGCGCGCACCAAAACCATCGATCACTACCAGATCCTCGACGGCCCGGATGTGGATCTGGGCAAGCTCGGCACGTTCGCCCTCGGCCCGCTCACCGTCGAGGTCATCGATCCGCTCACCGACTACATCGAATTGATGGAATCGCTCTTTGATTTTGGGCGGATTCGGGATTTGCTCGCGGGCGGCGAATTTCGCCTGTGCGTCGACTCGATGCACGCGGTGACCGGTCCCTACGCCCACGCCCTGTTTGAAGACCGCCTGGGAGCCCCGGCGGGGACAGTGCACGGCGGCACGCCCCTCGAAGATTTTGGCGGTGGACACCCGGATCCCAATCTTGTCTATGCCCACGAACTGGTCGAGATTCTCTTTGGCGAGGACGCGCCCGATTTTGGAGCCGCCTCCGACGGCGACGGCGATCGCAACATGATCCTAGGGCGGCACTTTTTTGTCACCCCCAGCGACAGCCTCGCGGTACTGGCCGCCAACGCCAAACTGGTGCCGGGTTATCAAGCCGGGCTTGCCGGGGTGGCGCGCTCGATGCCCACCAGCCAGGCGGCCGACCGGGTGGCGGCCCAACTGGGCATCGACTGCTACGAGACGCCCACCGGCTGGAAGTTCTTCGGCAACCTGCTCGATGCAGGCAAGGCGACCTTGTGCGGCGAAGAGAGTTTCGGCACCGGCTCAGGTCACATTCGCGAAAAAGACGGCCTCTGGGCAGTGCTCTTCTGGCTGAATATCCTGGCGGTGCGCCGGCAGTCGGTCGAGCAGATCGTCCGCGAGCACTGGCAGATTTATGGGCGCAATTACTACTCGCGTCACGACTACGAAGCGGTCGATTCCGCCCAGGCCCAGGCCCTGATCGAGCACCTGCACGCGCAGATGCCCCACCTGGCGGGCAAAGCCTTCGGAAGCTACGAGGTCGCGTACACCGACGACTTCAGCTATACCGATCCGGTGGACGGCAACGTGAGCAAGAACCAGGGCATCCGGGTGGGTTTCACCGACGGCTCGCGCGTCGTCTTTCGCCTCTCGGGCACCGGCACCCAGGGGGCGACCCTTCGGGTTTACCTCGAAAGCTTCGAGCCCAACATCGCCAAACACAACCAAGATCCGCAGCAGGCCCTGGCGGGACTCATCACCATAGCCGAGGAACTGGCCCAGATCCGCAAGTTCACCGGCAGGGATAAACCGACCGTGATCACCTGATTTCGGCATTGTCATCCCAAAGCGAAAACGAATAGCATGTGGACGCGCCGTTGAGAAAGTTTGGTACCGGCGATGTCCATGCAAACCGTGATCGGCATGCTTCGAGAAGAAGTGTCAGCTAAACTTGCGACCCATCCGCCGACGGCCGAGTTGATCGTTCAGGATCCGAAACTGCTTTTCGGCAAACCTACGGTTTTCGGTACCCGCCTTAGTGTCGAATTGCTCTTGGAAGGGCTCGCTGGCGGCCGCACGCCGGAACAGCTGATGCGCAGCTACCCGACGCTTTATCCCGAGGGGCTCGAAGCGGCAATTGCCTTCGCAGAAGGGTTACCTGCAATGCATCCCCTTGCGGGTCTGCTCGCCCAATACCGTGCGCTTTGTCGCTGACGAGAACGTGAAACGGGAGATCATCGAGCGTCTTCGTCGAGACGGGCACGAGGTCTTCTCGATCTTCGAAAGTGTGCGCGGTCTGGTCAATGGCGAAGTGCTGGCCCTGGCTAACCGTCAGGACGCTGTGCTTATCAGTGCGGACAAAGACATGGGCGAACTGGTCACCCGTTATGGGCAACCGGCAGTCGGCGTCCTGCTCACACGGCTGCCCGATCACCGATTTACTGACGACGAGCAAGCGGAACTGCTTGCCGGAGCGATTGCCGAGTGCGGACCATTATTGCGTGGCTCTCTTGCCATCGTTAAGCCCGAAGGCACCCGCATCCGTCCGCTGCAACAGCAGTATTCAGGACCAAAACTGGAAGCCTGACATGTGGACATGGTGTCAGGTGCCAGGTCTAAGCACCCCCGACATCTAACCTGTGCAGCGGTCGCAGCGACCGCAGGGCGGACTCGCGGCTTCGCCGAAGGCCGCCATCAAAAATTGCCAGCGGCAGCGGCAGGTGCGCACAAAATCCTGCACGCCCGCACCCATTTCAGGCGGCCGGGTGGGAGGGGTCTCGACCAGGCGGTAATCAAAGGGTGTCTTCCACACCAACCGGCCCCGCTCGTGCAGCAAAGCAAGGCTGAGGGCCAATTCGGGGCGGTACTCGCCTTCTGCGGGCAGGCGGGCGAGGGCTTTTTCGGCGGCCTGCCACTGCTCGCGGCGATTCGCAGCAAAGTGACGATGCAGCAGCCGGTCGGTCGGATCGAGCCAGCCGGTTGGTTCGCTCGCAAGCAGCAGGGCCGTCGCCGCTTCACCGTCGCGCCCGGCGCGGCCGATTTCCTGCAGGTACTCTTCGAGGCTGGGCGGGGTGTGGGCATGGATCACCCAGCGCACGTGCGGGGCGTCCACCCCCATGCCGAAGGCGTTGGTGGCCACCAGAAACTGCAGACGGCCCGCAAGCCAGTCGCGCTCGGCACTGCGGCGTGCGGCGGCTCCCAGGCCGGCGTGGTAATGGGTTGTCCGGTAACCTGCTTTTGCCAGTTCGAAGGCCAGCTTCTCGGTGCCCGCGCGGGTGCGCAGGTAAACCAGACCCGAGGTATCGGGTCTGGAAGCCAAAAAAGCGCCGACCGCACCGCAGCGCTGGCGGGTGGTGTACATCCAGCGCACCCGGATGGCCAGGTTTGGCCGGTAGGGTGCGATCACCAGCCGCACCGGGTCCACCAGGCCCAGCCAGCGTTCGATGCGGGCGCGGTCGGCGGGGGCGGCGGTGGCGGTAAAGGCGCACAGAGGCGGATGGCCGAGGGCGCGCCGCGCCGCCCCGAGGCGGTGGTAGTCGGGGCGAAAGCTGCTGCCCCAACCGGTCAGGCAGTGGGCTTCATCGAGCACCATCCGGGCAATCGGGCACCCTTGCAGCCTGGCCCAGGTCGGCGGACTGAGGAGCGTCTCGGGCGAGAGGTACAACAAGGCCCAGCGGCCGGTCTCGATGCCCGCCAGGCTCTCGGAGCGCACCGCCGCCGATTGCTCGCCGTGCAGGCAGGCGGCGGCCACCTTGAGCGAGCGCAACCGCGCCACTTGATCTTCCATAAGCGCCACCAGCGGCGTCACCACCAGCGTCGTACCCGACCTCAGCAGCGCCGGCACTTGAAAGGCGACACTCTTGCCGCCGCCGGTGGGCAGCACCGCAAGCACATCCCGGCCGCCAGCCACCGCCTCGACGATGGGCCGCTGTTGGGGGCGAAAGTCGGCGTAGCCCCAGAGTTTTTGCAGGACTTGGCGGGCGTCGTGCATGGCGATGAGTTTCGCCCCAGGGGATAGCGCCGGTTGCCCCCGGGGCGGTCCCCCCGGGCAAGTCGCCGCCGCACAGTCTGGCACCTGCAAATCGAGGCTCTAGAATAAGGTGCAAACCTGCCGCTGTGCCATGGTCGCCTCCGCCCCCGTGCTTTTTGAACGCAAACAGGTATTTGCGCTGGATCTGCCCTTCGCTCAGCAGATCCGGCTTATCAATCACCGCTTCGAACCGCGCTGGCGCCATGCGGAACAGGAGGTGACGATCCTGACGGGCCTGCACGGCGACGAGCTGGATGGCGGCTATATCTGCCACCGGCTGTCGCAGTTTTTGCAGCGGCTGCCGGTGGGTTGGCGGCTGGAGGGGGCCGTCAATCTGCTGCCCAGCGCCAACCCGCTGGCGGGCAGTCTGGGGGAGCGCTTCGTCCCGGAGGCGGGCAGCGATCTCAACCGCATCTTTCCCGGCGATCCCGACGGCAGCGAGTGGGAGCGTCTGGCGGCGGCCATCTTTGCCATCGCCGGCCGCTCGACCGCCTGCTTCGACATCCATAGTTCCAACAGCTTTCTGGAGGAATTGCCCCAGGTGCGGGTGGTCCACGAGCCGCGCCTCATCGAGTGGGCTAATTGCCTCGGCCTCGATGTGGTCTGGAGCCATTCTCAGCACAACTGGATCGCAGGCACGGTCGCCCAGGCGCTTTTCGAGCGGGGAGTCCCGGCCCTGGTAATCGAACTGGGGACAGGCCGCCGCATCCACCGGGGTCATTGCGAGCGCGTCTTTCAGGGAATTTTGCAGTGGATGCTCGCCGTCGGCGTGCTGAGCGGCGGACCGGTCGTCGCTGTCCCCAACCGGCCGCTGCAGGCAAACGAGTTCAACATCGTCTACATCAACGCCGAGACGGGCGGTCTGTTCTTGCCGCGCCCGTCGCTGAACCTGGGCGATCGCCTCAAGCGCGGCAGCCGCGTGGGCCAGGTGATCGACCCGCTGAGCGGCCAGGAGGCGGAGGTGATTGCGCCGCTCGACGGCCATCTGTTCACGCTGCGGGTGCATCCGCTGGTCTACGCCGGGTCGCTGGTGGCCCGGCTGGTGCACCTCTAAACCATGCAAAAATCCCTCGGGCCTTTGCTTGTCCCCTTTGGCGGTCCGCTCAACGTCGCGATGCAGGAGTTCGGCCGCGGCCGACCGGTACTGAGCGTCGTGGGCGGCCTGCACGGCGACGCTTACAACGGTGTCTACACCTGCCACCTGCTCATCGAGTGGCTCAGGCGCCAGGAGCTGCGCCAGGGGCCTTACCAGTTGCGGGGCAAGGTGCGGGTGCTTCCGGCCGTAAACCCGCCGGGGCTGCTGCTGGCCAGCCGCCACTGGCCCTTCGACAACACCGACCTCGACCGGGTCTTCCCGGGCTATGCCCAGGGGGAGACCACCCAGCGGCTGGCCAGCTGGGTCTTCGAGCAGGTGCGCCACTCCGACTGCTGCGTCGAACTGCACGGGCCTGAGAACCACCTGGCCGAATGGCCCCGGGTGCAGGTCTACCACAGCCAGCCGCGCGCCCTCGATCTGACCAAGACCCTCGGGCTGCCGGTCGTCTGGGTGCGCCGCCACTCCACCGCCAAGACGGCCCACTGCTACGAGTTGCCGGTGCGCACCCAGGGCACCCTCGCCCACAACCTCTCCCAGGCGGGGGTGGATGTGCTGGTGATCCGCGCCGGGGGCGGCCAGGCGATCGAGCCCGAGTACTGCACCCGGGTCTTCGCGGGGCTGGTGCGCCTGATGCTGCATATGGGGATCGTCCTCGGCCCGCCGCCGGAACCGCCCGGAACGGCATCCCCCCGGGTGGTGACGGGCACTGCTGTGCAACCGGTGCACTGCCGGGCGCCGGGGTTGTTCGTGTCCGCAGCGGCCCTGGGCGACAGCCTCGCCGAGGGTGAAGTGCTCGGGAAGGTGGTCGATCCGTTGCGCGGCGAGACCCTGGAGCGGGTGCACACCCCCGAGCCGGGATTGCTGATTGCCCTGCGCACCCATCCGGTCGTCATGCAGGGTGCGCTGGTGGCCTGCCTGGTGCGCGACGGCCACTGACTAATTTGCCGGCGATGTCGAAATAGCCGCCCCTCGCCCGTCATAGAAGTGAGCACGGCAGATGGGCCGTGCGGCAAACCCAATCGCAAACACCGGAGTACAGCCATGCAGTACATGATCATGACCTACGAAGAACCGGCGGCTTTCGAAGCGCGCACCGACGCCCAAAAAAGCCAGGCGTACTGGGGATCCTGGGCGGCCTACGCCCAGACGCTCAAAGAGTCCGGCGTCATGGTCGGCGGCAACGGGCTGCAGCCGCCCCACGCCGGTACGACCCTGCGGTTGCAAAACGGCCAGCGGCAGATCCAGGACGGTCCCGGCGACTGGCCGAGCAGGCCCAGGCGGACTCCGAGCGGGACGTCTTCCCGGACGACCGGCTGAAGTTGCTGTTCATCTGCGCGCACCAGGCGATTGCCGCGGGTGCGCGCACGCCGCTGATGCTGCAGACGGTGCTCGGTCTTGACTACTAGTCGCAACAGCTTTACAGTGGCCACGATGTCAATAACGTTGCTGGGTCTACCGTTTCCCAGCCTTAGGGCCTCAGGAAATCATTGTTAAACGTTGCGTAGGAGGGTGGTTGGCGTGGGCAACAAGGCGCACTCCGGGCGTGCCGGACGATTTGTCCTGGCCACATTGTCGGGCGTTATTGCTCAAGCTTCGCAAGTGGCTGCAATCCCTACTGCCACTCAAAGCGAGCAGACCATTCCACGCCTGGCAGATCTAGAACCGATGCAAACCGGGGCGCAGGGGTTGTTCGAAAGCCCCGTCGCTCAGGCGGAACCGGGCACCCAAAAGCCCCCGACCAGCCCGGAAGATCTCGACGAAGTGACGGTGACCGGCACGCGCAGCTACCGGCGCTCGCGCTCTTCGACGGCCACCAAGACCGATACGGCCATCCTGGATGTTCCCCAATCGATCCAGGTGATCCCCCGGCAGGTGCTCGAAGACCAGCGCATCGTCCGCGCCGGCGACGCGCTGCAAAACGTCAGCGGCATCGTCAATCTAGGCAGCTACTCCGGCTATTCCGACTCCTTGCTTATTCGCGGCTTTGAGGCGGCCGGCTTCGACGGATCTTTCTTCCGCGACGGTGTGCCCTACTTTCAGTTCGATTACGTCGAGACCGCCGACCTGGAGCGCATCGAGGTGCTCAAAGGGCCGGCCTCGGTGCTGTTCGGCCAGGGCCAGCCGGGCGGGATCGTCAATCTGGTGAGCAAACAGCCGCAGGCCAAACCCTACTATTCCGCTGCGCTCACCGCCGGCTCCTACAGCGACTACCGGGGACAGCTCGACCTGTCCGGACCGCTCAACGCCGGGGGCACACTGCAGTATCGGCTCAACGCTTTTTACCAGAATGCCCGCAGCTTCCGCGACTTTGTGCGCAACGACCGCAGCGTCCTCACCCCGGCCCTCACCTGGCAAATCAGCCCCCAGACGGCCCTGCGCTTCGACAGCTACTTCATCAACGAAGCGCGCACGATGGACGACGGCATCCCGGTGATTGGCCGCTCGGTGGCGAATGTGCCCATCGGTCGGTTTCTGCACGAACCTTTCAGCAACTACCGCAAAGACGAGTACGGTCTGGGCTACAGCCTGGATCACCGCTTCAGCGAGAACTGGTCGCTCAGGCACACGGCGCGCTACCAGAACGTGAGCCCGGAGCGGTACTATCCGTTTTCGCTGGAATTGAACGAGCAGACCGGAGAACTGTCGCGCCTCGCTTACTGGGCGGCGGGCAACTACAACCGCATCTTTGCCAATGCCGATGTCGTGGGCCGCTTCAACACCGGTTCGATCGCCCACAGGCTGCTTTTTGGCGTCGAGTACCGCCGGGGCCGAGAGTCTCCAATCTTCAAGACCTCGGAGTTGTACCCCTCTATCAATATCTTCAACCCGGTCTACATCGACCAGGCTTACGCCAAAACCCCGGATTTCTTTCGCGACGACGACGCCACGACCCTGGCCGCCTACATTCAAGATCAAATCGATCTGCTGCCCAACCTGAAGTTGCTCGCCGGGGTTCGCTTCGACACCTACCGGCAATCGCGCTCCGAAAACGACCTCAACCAGCCGCGCAGCGTCTTCGTGCAGACCGACGGAGCCTGGAGCCCGCGCGTCGGTCTGGTCTGGCAGCCGGCACCGGAAGTGTCGCTCTATGGGTCGTACACGCGCTCTTTCGTGCCGCAATTCGGCACCTTCCGCAACTTCAACGGCGCCGCCTTCCGGCCGGAGACCGGTACCCAGTGGGAGGTGGGCGTCAAAACGGAACTATTCGACAAAAAACTGAGCCTAACTCTGGCCGCCTACGATCTGCGCAAACAGAATGTCGTGACCGCCGATCCCACCAACCCCCTGGTCTCGATCCAGACCGGGGAGCAGACGAGCCGGGGCATCGAATTCGACGCGAGCGGCGAAATCCTGCCGGGCTGGAACGTGATTGCCTCCTACTCGCTCATCGACGCGGTGGTCAGCGCCGACAACAGTTTGCCCGTGGGCAACACCCTGGCCAACGTGCCCGCCAACACCGCCAGTTTTTGGAGCCGCTACAACCTGCAAGGCGGCGATCTCAAGGGTCTGGGCTTTGGTCTGGGGCTATTTTATGTAGACAGCCGGCCGGGGGATCTGCTGGGCAGCTTCACGCTCGACAGCTACGTGCGCACCGACGCTGCTTTGTACTACCGTCCCGGCAACTGGCAGGCGGCACTCAACTTCCGCAATCTGTTCGACGTGCGCTACTACACCGGCGGTTTTCGCACCGGCGTGCAGCCGGGAGCGCCGTTCACGGTGCTCGGCACGCTGTCGATGGAACTATGACGGCGCTCGAGGCGGACTGCTCAAGCTTGCTGGAGAGTTTCGCGCAACCTTTGCACGGCGCGCGGGTGGGTCGTGCGCGTTCCCAGGAGCACCAGCTCGGTGAGATATTGCACGGGAAAACCGGGCAGCACCCGGCTCGCTTGCGCCGGTTGGTACTGCCCGTCCACCAGGTGGAACACGGCGAGCGGCTCGCCGGCCCAGCGCCAAAGCTCGGGAATGTCCAGGGTCTGGTAGATCGGCCGACGGGTGAGGGAAGTGCTGGTGATATCGACTTCGATGGCCAGGTCCGGTGGGGGATCTTGCCTGAAATCCAGGCGGTCCCGGCCGGCAACGGCACCCAGATTGGCAATGTAGAAGCAACTATCCGGTTCGATGCCCTTGCCCAGATCTTCGCGGTTCATCGTTATCGACCCAAGGTCCTGGACTTCCACGCCTGTCCAATCGCCCCAGGCTTCTACCAGACGGCCCAAAAGCCGGTTGACGCTCTCGTGCACGGGCAGGGGGCTCATGATTTCGAGGGTGCCCTTGCTGTAGGCAAGCCGCACGCCCCGATGATCCCCCAGAGCCTCCAGCAATTGCTCGTACAGGCTCCAAGGAATGTTGTGCAGCACCACCCGCTGTTCACCGATTTGCACGTTCTGAAGACCTATGCCGACCGCTGCCGCCAGACTAGCACCACTGTGGGAGTGAATATTCGTGACCAAGCCAGATTACCGATGGCTCCTGCTCGGGTTGCTGCACCCTCTCATTCTCGCAGCCCCGGGGCAGGCTCAGAGTACGGCCGTCCCGCGGCTGTCGCAACTGCAGCCGGTACAGACCGCAGCGCAGGGGTTGTTCCCAAGCGCTATGGCTCAGGCGACGCCCGAGCCCGCGGCACAACGGCGAGAGGACGACGCTGAGGAACTGGAGGAGGTGACGGTGGAGGGCAATCGGGGCTACCGGGTCCCCGATGCGACGACTGCCACCCGCACCGATACGCCCATCCGCGACATCCCCGCCAACGTCCAGGTCATTCCCCGGCAACTCATCGAGGATCAAGGGGCAATCCGCCTGTCCGATGCCCTCAGAAACGTTAGCGGCGTCAGCTTCGGCCAGGACTTCGGCGGACAGGGAGCGGAGTTCAACGCCCGGGGATTTCGGCTCAACGAGTACCGCAACGGCTTTCAAGAAGCCGACTTGTTTGGTACCCTCACCGACTTCGAGACGGCGGGTATTGAGCGCATCGAGGTGGTCAAGGGGCCGGGGTCGGTGCTGTTTGGTTCGGCCGATCCCGCCGGAACGATCAACATCATCACCAAGCGGCCGACGCTCACCCCCTACGCCGCCGTCAACCTGACCGTCGGCAGCTATGATCTTTACCGCCCGACGCTGGATGTCTCAGGCCCGCTCACCCCCGACGGCGCGCTCGCCTACCGCCTGAATATCGCCTACGAAAATTCGAAAAGCTACCGCGATTTTGTCCGCAAGGAGCGCGCCTTTATTGCTCCCGTGCTCACCTGGAAACCAGGTCCGGATACGACCATCACCTTCGAAGGCGAATTTCTACGCTACGTGCGGCCCATCGACCGGGGGCTAGTGGCGCAGGGTGACGGGGTGGCGCCGGTGCCGGTGAGCCGCTTTTTGGGGGACCCTCATGCCCCTAACATCTCCGAGGAATGGCGCGGCTACCTTTATTTCGATCAGCGCCTTGCCGAGAATCTTAACTGGCGCAGCGTCTTTCGCGCCGGGGCGACGCGCGCGTTCTACCGGTCGATTGAGTCGGACACGCTGCTTGCGGACAACCGCACCCTCACCCTCTTCGGCGGCGTCAGCCAGCAGAATCAGGAACTGTACACCTTCCGCAACGATCTGGTCTGGAAGTTCGCCACCGGCTCGATTCGCCATACCCTGCTTGCAGGCTTCGAGTTCATTCGAGGTTACGGTTGGTTTGGCAACGACCGGCCCTTCGCAGGCAATTTGAACATCGATATTTATAATCCGGTCTACCAGTTTAACTACGCTGTCCCGAGCCCCTCCGCATTGAACTACGACGGCTACCTCAACACCTTCGGCATCTACCTGCAAGATCAAATTGCCGTCGCCGACAACCTGAAAGTGCTGTTGAGCGGACGCTTCGACAACTTCAGCTACGGCGACAGATACAACGATCCATCCTTCAACACCGTCGCCGTCGCCCGGGATTTCTCGCCGCGCGTCGGCATCGTCTACCAGCCGATTCCTGAAATATCGCTGTACGCTAATACCGGTCGCTCCTTCGCGCCGCAGTTCGGCCTCAACGCCACCGGCACGCCATTTTTGCCCGAGCGGGGCACCAATTACGAGGCGGGCTTGAAAGCCGAGTTTCTGGGCGGACGGATGGCCACCACCCTGGCGGTTTACCGGATCGAAAAAGACAACGTCCTGACGGCCGATCCGAGCGATTTTCGCTTTTCGCTCCAGGTGGGTCAACAGCAAAGCAGTGGCTTCGAATTCGACATCGTCGGCGAGATCTTGCAGGGCTGGAATGTGATCGCTTCCTACGCCTACACCGACGCGCGCATCACCCGCGACAACACCTTCCCGGTGGGCAATCGGCTGCCCAGGGTGCCCTACAACACCGCCAGCCTCTGGACAACCTACCGCATTCCCGAAGGCCCGCTGCGGGGGTTGGGTTTCGGTGCGGGCGCCTTTTTTGTCGACAACCGCAGCGGGGATCTCGACAACACCTTCGAAGTACCCGGCTACACCCGGGTGGACGCGGCCGTCTACTACAACTTCGGTAACATCAAGACCGCCATCAACCTCAAAAACTTGCTCGACGTGCGCTATTTCGAAGGGGTGCAAGCCCGGCGCAACGTACCGCCCGGGGCACCCTTCACCATGCAGGGCACCCTTTCGCTGGAGTTTTGACAGGGTGCGCCGCGCACTGGAGAACGGTTGATTTAAGATAGCGGCAAGCAGCGGATGCACCCAAGCCATGGTCCTTTCTCCCGAGACAATCGTCTACCCGGACTCCGACGGCAAACCGATGGCAGACAATACTGAGCAGTTTCGCTGGATTGTCTACATCAAAGAAGGTCTAGAGTGGTTGTTTGCAAGCGATCCCAATGTGTTTGTGGCGGGGGATTTGCTGTGGTACCCGGTAGAAGGTAATCCCAGGCTGTGCCAGGCTCCCGACGTCCTGGTCGCCTTCGGCCGGCCCAAGGGCAAACGCGGCAGCTACCGGCAGTGGCTCGAAGCGGGCGTTGCACCGCAGGTGGTCTTCGAGGTGCTTTCTCCAGGCAACGGCGTCTCCGAGATGACGCGCAAGTTTCAGTTCTACCAGCACCACGGCGTCGAGGAGTACTACCTTTACGATCCCGAGGGCGGCACCTTGGACGGCTTTGTGCGCGAAGGAGCAGCGCTGCTGGGAATTGATCCCATGCATAGTTGGGTGAGCCCCAGATTGGGTGCGCGCTTCGAACTGGGCGAGCGGGGTGACTTGTGCCTCTGGCGGCCGGACGGAACCCCGTTTGAAAGCTACGTAGAAATGGCGGCGCGCGCCGAGCAGGAGCGGCTACGAGCTGAGCAGGAGCGGCAACGCGCCGAGCAAGAACGGCAGCGCGCCGAGCAGGAGCGGCAACGCGCCGAGCAAGAACGGCAACGCGCCGAGCAAGCCGAACAGCAAGCGCTACGCTTGGCACAGCGCTTGCGCGAATTGGGCATCGACCCACAGGCTTGAGCTGCCAATCCACAAACTATTGACATCTGTTCTCAACAGGCTTACCCTGGCCATTGGGTTGCGACTCGCCAAGCTGACCGGGCTCCCCCTGCGGAGTTGCCGTTGTTACTGGCTTCTTTTGGGATACCGCGAATACGGGGCGTCCACATACCGTGATCCACTGCCGTTGCCGCGCCGGGAATTGTTGCTTTGATTTTGCAAGTGATACCAGGCGTTGACTCGATCTGACCATTCGACTGGAACGCCCAATTCATCGTGAACCGAGCACCTCATGAACACGCGCAAGTTCGTCTTTACCCTGCACCAGATCGCGGGTCTTGTCTTCGGCCTAATTTTGCTGATTATTGGCCTGACCGGCAGCGCCATTGTCTTCTGGAAGCCCATCGACCAGGCACTCAACCCCACGATGTACCAGCCGGGAGCGGCACCGGCTTCCTCGCTCGAAAGGTTGATGGCGGCGGCCCAGAAGGCCCACCCGAACTTGAAGCCCGAGGGTGTCTCAGTTCAGGAGAACCACGTCTACTCCGTCAGTTTCACCACCCCCGAGAAGCAATACCTGGAGGTGGCGGTCGACCCGGTGAGCTACGAGGTGCGCGCCTCACGCGTCTGGGAGCACAGCCTGGTGGGTGTACTCTACCGGCTGCACTACACGCTTTTGGCCGGTGAAGTTGGAGGCTGGATCACCGGGATTGCCGCCGTCGCGCTTCTGGCTTTGGGAATCACCGGGGTAGTGCTCTGGCCGGGCTGGAAAAAACGGCAAGCGGGAACCAAGCTCCGCTGGAGCGCCAACAGCCGCATTCTGTCCTACGACCTGCACAAGCTCACCGGCATCACCACTTCGGCGTTCATGGTCATCCTCGGACTCAGCGGCGCCTACTTCATGTTTAATGCGCCGTTCAAAGCGGCCGTCTACGCCCTCACCGGCACCCCGCAAACCAAAGAGCCGATGTCCACGATCGCAGCCGGAGCGCCGCTTTCGCCGGATACTGTGCTGGCAAAAGCGCGGCCGGTGCTGGCGGGAGCCGAGTTTGAGGGACTGCGTCTGGCAGTCAAACCCACCGACACCGTCGATGTCTTCGGGCGGTTCAAGGGAGAAGGACCGGTCCGCGAACGGCTGCACATCCACCTCGACCAGTACAGCGGCCGGGTGCTGCAGGTGGAGGACGGCCGCAAGCCCAACACGGCCGACTTTCTGCTCGGCTGGCTGGCCACCTTGCACTTTGGCCACTACGGCGGGTTGTTCACCCAAGCAATGTACGTCTTTGTTGGCCTTGCCCCCGGGGGCCTCTTTTTAACCGGCTTTTGGCTGTGGCTGAAGAAACTGCGCCGACCTGCCGCCCACAAGGCTCGCTCGCCGCAGGCTGCCCCCACCCGTTAGCGAAGCAAGAAGTGCTCGATCAGGTCGTTCCTGGCAGCCGCATGCTGAGTGACTTGCGGCATCAGCGCTGTTTCTTTCGTGCTTCCAGCCTGGCCAAGGCTTCCTTGCGAATGCCGCTCCAGTCCGCCGCCGTCAATTCACTTTCGGGGCTGTTCAGTCCTTCCAAACAGTTTTGCTTCAAGCTGTTCTTCAGCTTTGCGTTTTTCATCGGCGCGGATCAGCTCGCGCACATAACTTCTGAATTTGTTCGTAGAAGGCAAATCGTCGGCGGTTTTTTGTCTTTACTAAAGACAGCACGTCAGCACCTCGGCCGTCCGCCGGGCAGTGCGATCCCATCTGAATAGACTGGCCCGAGCCAGTCCCTGAACCTGCAATTGGTGGCGCAAACCGGGCTCATTAAGAATCCGGTGCATAGCCGCGGCAATGGCTCCAACGCGGTAGGGGTCGACCAACAAGGCGGCATCGGCGGCGATCTCGCTCAGCGACGCCAGGTTGGAGGTGATGACTGGCGTGCCGCAGGCCATTGCCTCCAATACCGGCAACCCGAATCCCTCCCAGAGCGTTGGAAAAAGTAGGGCGACGGCTCGCTCGATGAGCCCGGGCAACTCCATGTAGGGGACGTAATCGAGAAAGCGCACCCGCCCGCCCAGGTTCAGGTGTTGGACACGGGCGAGAAGCTGCGGGTACTGGCGGGTATCCCGCGGACCGGCGATCCAAAATTCGCACTCGCGATCTTTGAGGCAGGCGAGCGCCTGGAGCATCCGATCGAGGTTTTTGTGCCGGTCCTGGCGGCCCAGGTACAAAAAGTAGTTGGCCGGGGCGAGCCCGCGCGGGTAAAAGTGCGCCGCGTCGTGGGCAAGCGGGATCGCAGTGAGCTTTTTAGCAGCAATGCCGTAAAAGCGCACGATGTCGGAGGCGGTGGCTTCCGAATCGCAGAGGATGTGTTCGCTGTTGTGGAGCACCTGCGGCACGTAGTACTGGAAGTAGCGGGTAAGTAGGGCCGGGAACGGCCCCGGAAACCGCAGCGGTATGAGATCGTGCACAGTCACCACCGAGCGGCAGTGCCGTGCCAGTGGCGCTTCCGGCAGCGGCGAGAAGAGCAAGTCCGCTTTGTGGGTGCGGTAGAGGGCCGGAAGACGGATTTGCTGCCATGCCAGCCGCGCCAGGTGTGCCCACCGCCCGCCGTCGGAAGCAAGGGCCGGGGGCACAAGGCAGCAGGGAAAAGGTTCGAGCGGTCTGGGGGAAAACAGCGTCACCACGTCGTCCCAGCGCAGGTGCGCCAGTAAATTGAGGGCATAGGTACCAAGGCCCGTCGGCCGGGTAGGCAGAAACGCCAGATCGATGCACAGGTGCGCCACCGCCGTTACACCGCTCCCCGACGGATCAGCGTCCAGTGCCGGTCGGAACTCATCGCCACCTGCGCCCCAGTCAGCCCCGCGGCTCGGGCCTGTGAGGCCACTTCCGCCGGGATGAGCGCCGCTTGGAGCGACTCGGCGAACAACCGGCGCTGATCGTCGTCACAACCGGCCGCGTACTGTTCGACCAGGGCGTCGCGCCTAGACAGGCTGTCCGGACGGGCCAGATCGCGCACGAAGAGCACCCCCCCCGGCGCCAGCAACCGGGCGCAAGCCTGCCAGAAAGGGGCCGGCTGCGGCAAGTGGTGCACCAGACTGTTGGAGAACACGCAGGCAAAGCGGGCCGCGCCGAGCGCCGGGGCCTTTGCATCCCCATGCACCAGGGTGATGCGTCCCGCCAACCCCGCAGCCTCGACGCGCCGCCGGGCGATGGCAAGCATCGGCGCAGCCAGATCGACCGCGGTGATCCGGATATCCGGTCGCTCGCTCGCCAACAGGACCGGCAGGTGGGCGGGACCGGTGCCCAGATCCAGCCAGGGGCCGTCGGCAGGTCCAAGGGCGAGCACATCGGCCACAAAACGGGCATTGACCTCGCCGTGGTCCATGGCGTCGTAGGCCTCCGCCTCCGCCTGCGAATCCATGACTTCCGGTTCGAGCACCCGCTCAAGCATGGATGAGATCGGGAAAGACCTGCTGCACCGCCGGGTGGATCAGACGGCTGTGGGCGATGTTGATGCCTAAGGCAAGGGCCGGATCGCGCTCGGTGGCCTGCGGATATCCCAGTTCCGCCAGTTTCATCACGTAGGGGAGTGTGGCGTTGTTGAGCGCCTGGGTGGCCGTCCAGGGCACCGCCCCGGGCATATTGGGCACGCCGTAGTGGACGACGCCTGCTTCGAGGTAGACCGGTTCGGAGTGGGAGGTGGGTCTGAGCGTCTCCACACAGCCGCCCTGATCGACGGCCACATCGACGATCACCGAGCCGGGATTCATGCGGCCCACCACCTCGCGGCTGACCAGCTTGGGGGCACGCCGCCCGGTCACCAGCACCGCTCCAATCAGCAAATCCGCCCCCGGCACCATCTGTTCGATGGTCCGGCGGGTGCTGAAGAGCAGTTCGACGCGCGAACCGAACAGATCTTCGAGGTAGGCGAGCCGGTCGAGGTTGACATCGAGAATCGTCACCCGTGCCCCCATGCCGACGGCGATGCGGGCCGCCTCGGTGCCGACGATACCGCCGCCCAAGATCGCCACATGGCCCGCGGCCACCCCGGGCACCCCACCCAGGAGTACGCCGCGGCCACCCTGTTGCTTCTCCAGAAAGCGCGACCCGAACTGCACCGCCAGACGGCCCGCGATTGCACTCATCGGCGTGAGCAGCGGCAGGCGCCCGTCGGCCAGGGCCACGGTCTCGTAGGCGATGCAGGTGGCTCCTGAGTTGAGCAACGCCTCGGTCAACTCGCGGCTCGCCGCCAGATGCAAATAAGTAAAAAGAATCTGGCCCTTGCCCAGCAGGGCGTACTCCAGGGGCAGGGGCTCTTTGACTTTGACGATCATCGGCTGGGCGTAGACCTCCGCGGCGGTCTCCACGATGCGGGCACCGGCCTCCAGATAGTCCCGGTCAGTAAAGCCGGATCCCTCCCCCGCCCGCGCTTCGATAGCCACGCTGTGGCCCTGATCGCTCAAAGCGCGCACCGCCGCCGGAGTCAAACCGACCCTGAATTCCTGATCTTTGATTTCTTTGGGAACGCCGATGTGCATAGTGGACGCCGTCGCTAGCTCAAGGTGTCTTTGAGAACCGTCCTGGCAGCCAGATGCTTGAGGGTGGTCTGCAGAATGTCGATCTCGCGCTGGAGACGCCGGGCAGTATCTTGCAGTTCCAATAGCGCCTGCTGTTCTTCGGAAGCACCGTAGAAGCTGCCCCCAATCCAGTAGGAAAGTTCGAGGGGCTCCTCCGGAAGTGTCGGCAACTGGAGCGGTTTCTCCATCAGCTTACTGGAGAGGCGCACCACATCGGCGAGCAGTTTTTTGGCTTCCTGGGTCAGGGCGCTGAGATCGCCTTCGACCGGCTCGTCGTCGATCCACTGCACCAGACCCACCCGGTAGGGTTTCTGGCGGGTGTACTCCAGAACCCGAAAGCGCTTGATCCCCACGGTCAAAACGTTCATCCGGTCGTCAGGCAGGCGGTCGACCTGGGTGATTTCGGCGCAGCTGCCGACCCGTGCCGGCTGCTTGGTCTCTTGATCCCACAGCAGCACCCCGAAGCGGCAGTCGGTGTCGAGCACCGTGTTCATCATCATCCGGTAGCGCGGCTCGAAGATGTGCAGCGGCAATGGCCGTCCTGGAAACAGCACCACATCCGGCAGCGGAAAGAGCGGCAATTCCTGTACGGCGAGTGAGAAGGAAAGACTCATTATTGACCAAACTCCAAACGGGCTTTTTGGACGAGCTCGACGGTGATGAGGTCAACCTCGCTCGCGCGGGCCAATTCCTCAATGCGAAGACGGGCCTGGGACCGGACGAAATAAGGAATCTTCCGCAGTTTGACCAGCGCCTCCGGCGTCCACACCAGTTCGCCTGTGATCCCGGCAATGCGGGTGTGAGGAAATTCAGGATGCACGCTTTTTCTCCTTCGTTACTTTATTGTAATCCCGGCTTCACATCCCGCATGGCCCCGCCGCCAACATGGACAAAAGTCCTCAGATGCAATAAAATGATGGCAGGCCATCAATAAATTCGATGAAGCGGCGGCAGCCACAAGAACGCCGTCGGCGGGCGGATCTACCCATGGTGTTTGCAGGCGGGTTCCCACAGTCGGCAGTTGACGACCCGGGGGAGTCCAAATAAAGTGTTCGTTATTGCCCAACTGCATCTTGCCCCACTAGATGCGGAGTTGGTCATCCGATTATTTGCAGGAGCGAGCACCATGGGTATGGACGGGGTGGGAAGTCTTGAGCAGGGTATGGCTCTGTCGGAGTCCCAGAGGGCGGTTCTGCAGAAGTATCTGATCGGCGAGGAGCGTACCTGGGAGGATGTCTGCCGCCGCGTGGCGCGCTTCGTGGCCGGGGCCGAAAAAACCCCTGCCCTCCAGCGCGAGTGGCAGGAGAGGTTCTTTTCGATCTTGGCGCCGATGAAGATGTTGCCGGGCGGCTCGATCCTGGCCAACTCCGACCACGGCACCCACGGTTTGCTCAATTGCTTCGTGCTCTCGGCCGAGGACAACATCCAGGAGATCGCCAAACTCGTCACCGATGCCGTCTTGACCACCAAGTTCAGGGGCGGTGTCGGGATCAACATCGGCGCGCATGGCCAAAAGGGCTACATCCGGCCCAAAGGCACTCCCTTCGCCGACGGCAAGGCCCTCGGCCCCTGCGCAGTGCTCGATATGGTCTCGGAGACTTCCAAGAAGATCACCACCGGGAACAAGTGTTTTGCGGCGGGGACGCTCCTACACACCGAGCAAGGCTACGTGCCGGTCGAGCAGGTGGTGGCCGGGGTCGGGACCCGCGTCTGCACCCACCAGGGATTTCGCAACATCAGCGAGCGCTTCGACAACGGCGAGGCGGAAGTCTTCCGGGTCACCACCCGCAAAGGTTACAGCGTCGAGGTGACCGCCAATCATAAGATGGCCCGTCTGGACGAGAACGGCGATTTGTTGCTCGACGAGTTGAGCCACTTGCAGGTGGGCGACAACTTGCTGCTGCTTTTAGGCAGCAACCCGGTTACTGAGAAAGTGCGCCTTCAATGCATTCCGGCAGGCTACCGCTCATCGATAGAGATCGCCCAACCGCCGGAGCTAGACGAGCAACTCGCCTACTTGCTCGGTTATGCCTACGGCGACGGCTGCGTGGGCCGGGGTGCGACCTATAACTATTTGAGTCTGGCAGTTTCCCACACCTACCCCAACGTTCGCGATCAATTGGCGGCCATCATCCGCGAAAAATTCGGCCTCACCACCAAGATCTACAGCGGCAGCGGCGCTGTCTGGAACTTGCTCGTGCACTCAGCCAATCTGCTCGATTGGCTCAAAGCCAACGGCCTACTGAAGCAAAAAGCTGCCGATCTAGCAATGCCGGAAGCGATATTGCGCAGCCCCAGCTCGGTGGTCGGCGCTTTCTTGTCCGGGTACTTCGACGCCGATGGCTGCGTGCGCGGCGGCAAAGGTGGGTACGGATTCGACTGCACCAGCAAAGCGTTCGTCGGCGCGGTGCAGTTGCTCCTGCTTGCCGAGGGCATCGTGAGCAACCTGCACACCACCGATCGCTCCCGGCAGGGCTGGCGGACGATCTACAGGCTCAACGTCTGCGGCACCGAATTCAAGCGGCGCTTCCAGACGCTGTGCTGCCGGAGCGCCAAGGTGGTGCACTCACCGATGGTCCTGGGTCGGGATGGCACCGGGGGCTATCCGCCCGCTTTGGTGCGGGGGGCGTCCTACCAGCGCGTCGTGGCCGTTGGCGGCAAGCACCTGCTCTACACAGCCCTGCTCAAGGTGATTGAGAAGACCCGGACGGCCGGCAAACAGGCCCTTGCCGAATCGCTGTGTCAGCACGTCAACTACTTTCCGGACCCAATCGTGGCGATCGAGTCTGTCGGAACCCAGCGAGTTTACGACATCGAAGTAGAAGGCATGCATCTACTTTCCGGAAACGGCATCTACACGTCCAATTCCCGCAGGGGAGCTTTCATGTTCTCCATGCACTGGAAGCACCCGGACGTCTGGGAGTTCATCCAGGCGAAGACCCAGTCGGTCATGGACGCTCGTGTAGCCCGCGACTTGATCGAACGGACAGCGGATTTAGCTGTGGATAAAGGTCTGTCCGATGTTGAAAAAAATGCCCGGCTAGACCAGCTCAAGCAGGAATTGACCGACACCTGGACTGAGACGCACCTCTCGCCCAAGGGCACCCGCGATCGCCGCTGGCACAACGCCAACATCTCGGTCCTGGTCGACGACGAATTTTTCGACAAACTCGACGAGGGCAATCCCGGTGTCGTTGATCTGTGGAATCAGATTGCGCAGTACGCTCACGATACCGCCGATCCTGGCTTGCTTCTCAGCGACAATGCCAGGCGCCGCTCACCAATAAAAAATTTCATTACAACTACGAACCCTTGCGTGACGGCCGACACCTGGGTGCATACCGGCGACGGTCCCCGCCAGGCGCGCGATCTGATCGGTGTCCAGCACAGCACCTACGTCAACGGGGAGCTATTCAGCACCACGAGCGCCGGTTTTTTTGCCACCGGTGTCAAGCCGGTGCTGCGCCTGCGCACCAAAGAAGGCCACCAGTTGCGGCTTACGGGCAATCACCAGGTGCTCAAGCTCACCGCCCAGACGCGCCACCGGCAGTACACCGAGTGGGTACCGGCGGAACAGTTGAATCCTGGAGACCGGGTGATGCTCCACGACCACCGCGGTCTGCAACCGTGGGACGGCCCCGGCGACGCCGAAACTGGCTGGCTTCTGGGGACGCTGGTGGGCGACGGCTGCTTTGTGCGCGACAACAACGGCACGCTCTGCGCGAAGCTCAGTTTCTGGGAAGCTTCCGCCCCCGAAATGCCCGGTCGCGCCGTGACCCTGGCGACGAGCCGCGCCAACGTCGGCCGCAAGCTCGCAGGCACCATCAACGCCCAGGGCGTGGCAAGTGTCCAATCTTCGGGTTTGGCCCGGCTGGCTGCCACCTTCAAGATCGTTCCCGGCTGCAAGCGGGTGACGTCCCGGGTCGAGCAGGGAAGCTTTGAATTTTATCGCGGCTTCCTGCGGGGGCTGTTCGACGCCGACGGCAGCGTGCAAGGCGATCAGCAAAAAGGCGTCAGCGTGCGCCTCAGCCAGAGCGACCTGCCGACGCTCGAAGCGGTACAGCGGATGCTGCTGAGACTCGGAATCGCCTCGGACATTTACAAGCGCCGCGAAGCCCAGGTGCGGATGCTGCCCGACAGCCGCCGCCAAAGCGCACCCTACCCGTGCAAGAGCCAGTACGAACTGGTGATCGCGAAGGACAACCTTCAAGTCTTTGCGCAACTGGTTGGCTTCGAGCACCCGGCCAAAGCCGCTCGCCTGGCCAAACTGGTGGATACCTACAGCCGCACGCCCAACCGCGAACGGTTCAGCGCCACCGTCGAATCGCTCACACCCGACGGGATCGAGGAAGTGTATGACTGCACCGTCCCGGGGCCGGCCCGCTTCGACGCCAACGGTCTGGTGGTACACAACTGCGGAGAAATCTGGTTACCCCCGAACTCGGCGTGCAACCTGGGATCGATCGTGATTTCCAAGTTCATGCACCGCACCGAGCGGGGCGTCGAACTCGATTGGGAAGACCTGGCCCGCACGGTCGAAATCTCGACGCGCTTTTTGGACAACGTGCTCGATGTGGCCGAATTTGCCACCCCGGCCCAGAAGCACAACGTCCGCAACGTCTTTCGGCAGTTGGGACTCGGGATCATGGGTTGGGCCGACTGGCTGAAGGCCCGCCGCATTCCTTATGACTCCGAGGCGCACCTTCGAGAGATCGACAAAGTCGGCCGCTTCATCGCTGAGCGCGCCTACCGCACCTCCGAGGCGCTTGCCGCCGAAAAAGGCGCCTGCGGTATCTGGGAGGAGATCAAAGATGTGCGCCCCGGCAACCCCTTCGAGCGCTGGAGGGACTCCACCGGCCGCGTTCTCAGTGGCGACGAGGCGGCAGAGCGCGCCGAAGCGCTGACCCAGACACCTCGGCGCAACTCGACGGTGCTCTCGATTGCCCCCACCGGTTCGATCGCGCAACTGGCCTCCTGTTCGTGGGCCTTCGAACCCGACTTCGGGCTCACGATCTGGAAGCAGGTCTACGTGGACGCCTCTAGTTCCCAGCAAAACTGGGTGCAGATCCCCAGTCCCTACGTCGAGGCGCTGGGTCTGGGGGAGGCAGATCGCCAGATCGTGCTGCAGACCGGCTCGCTGCAGGGCACCGCCTTCGCGGCGGCGCACCCTGAAGAAGCCGCCGCCTTTAAAATCTCGCGTGAGATCTCCTGGCAGTGGCACGTGCTCGCCCAGAGCCGCTGGCAAAACTGGGTGGACAGCAGCATCAGCAAGACGATCAACTGCAGTCGCGAGACCACCGTCGAAGAAATCAAGGAGATGTACCGCTTCGCCCAGCGCAACGGCCTCAAGGGGATCACCGTCTACCGCGAGGGCACCCTCGAATCGGAACCGGTCAAAATCGGCGCCATCGACCAAAACGAGCCGGCCGCAGCTGCGCAGCCCGTGGCACCGACGGCCGACGGCAACGGTAACGGCTATGTCCCTGCCCGACCCTTCGCCACGGGCGCAGCGCGCCCTGCGATGCTGGACGAAGAGGTCTCCCAGGCGGCCTCACTCATCGGCATCCACTACGACGAAGGCCCAATGTATCTGAGTGAGGAGGCTCCGGTCGACGACTGGACCAGCAGCCAGTTCAAGGGCGGCTGCGGCGGCGGGGTACTCCACTACCAAGTGTGGATCCGCGAGAACGGCCGCCGGTTGCTAGTGGTGCGCTCAGACTCCTACTCGATGTGCTTCGTGAAAAGCTGAGCACCTCGCCCGCAGTTATTCACAAAACCTCACCTGCCGATCACAGGTGAGGTCTTTCATTGTGGTCGTTGAGACTTGGTAAGCAATGGGAAGAATCCAGGGTACATATTGTGTTGATCGGGTATACTAATCACACTTTCTAACATGCGGCCTGCAGCTGCTGTGCTTTAGGCAGCAGACCACAGCGCTACCCAATCCATTCATGGAAATGCAGAACACAGGTATACCTCTTTTGCCAATTCAGGATATGGCTGCTCGGCATTACGGTTTAATGCCGTCCACTGCCGAGCATTACCTGGATGCCGCCCGGGTGTGTTTAGATTTGCATCATATCCCTCCGAAAGAATTTACACTGGGAAACGGCAAGTTGGAAATGGTTATGGTTGCAACAGTCCAATGGCAACCCACAGACGACAGATGCAGGGCAGCTTGGGCCAACAAAGATGACGCAACGCGAGACGGAGCATACCCTTTTGCGCTTGCAGCAGTTGAACTTGTTTACGGCTTGTTTGCAATTAGCCGCGCAGAAACGAAAACGGGAGCTGATTACTATATATCTCCCGGTGGAGATATTGATGATTTAGAGAATTGTTTCCGGCTCGAAGTATCAGGTACCAATTCTGATAAGCCCGAAGTTGGCAGGCGCCTTAGCCAAAAGATTCAGCAGACAAAGGACGGTAACAGCAACTTACCAGCACTAGCTGCTGTTGTTGGTTTTAAAGCTCAGCTTATTGCCATTCAGAAAGTTGAAGATTCGTCATGAGTTGGTTAACCTACCACAGAAGAAGCGAGGAGCTAGCCACTTCAGCGCAGGTGGCGATAACATCACACGAATTTGAGCAGGCACAGCAACTTTATATTGATGCAGCAATAGCTGAGATGAATGCTTATGCTTCACTAGAGCCAACCAAAACACGAACCTTAGGAATTACTGCAGTAAGCGCAGCATCGCTTTTGTTTAAAGGTCATGACTTTGCGAGAGCAAAATCATTCATACACAAATGTTTGTCAACGCAAAACATGCCGCCTTTCGCAGCTGAAAAGCTAGAAAATTTACTGCAAACAATTTGGTCCGAGGAGAGCCGTGTTAAGTCAGGAGTTGAGTTCATTAGAGGTGAAGTGCTTGTATCTGTAAGCGGAGGCGAGGTTGTATACGGAGGGGCTCCGCTTGATTTGATTCTGAACAAAGTCGAAGAAGTAGGAAAGCTGTTTTACAGAACCATAGAAATGCTCATGGGCAGGGATTTTCGCAGAAGAGGCGCCCCTAGCATAGAAGTACAAGAACAGTGTAAACCTTGGCTGTTCCAGGCACCTGCGGGAAGCTACCAATTCGCTGTTCGTGTTCAGAAACCCAAACAACTATCGTTGTTTCCTAATGGCTTGCCTGAAGTAGAAGAGATCACTCAGAAGTTTCTTAACATTGTAGAAGCAGGCTCTCAAGGCGACCAAGAACAACTAACTGTGATCATCCCTGATGAGCAGTATATTGATGCTCCCAAGTATAGAGACGCTTTTTTGAGATTGACAAGAAATCTTGCTCCCGCGCCATCAAACAATTCATTTCAACAACTTGAGATTAAATCGTCAGACAGTTTAGACAGTATACCTGTGGTTCTAGTGCAAAGCTCCCGAGAGGCTATAAATAGAGCAATAAAAAAGGAAAAACTTGCCAAAGAACCTCATTCATCTGCTCAATATGAATCTGTTTCGCTTCGCGGAGTACTGAGAGGTCTACAACTGGACGAGGATTGGATGGAGGTAAGCTTAGAGGGGGGTAGTTCAGTTAAAGTTTATGAGATTAGGGATGTCATTGATGACGTCGTTGGCCCCATGGTCAATAGACAAGTAATTGTCGATGTATTGAAAGATATATCGAGATTGGAAGAGCGTTATTTGTACAGAGATATTCAGCTAAATGATTAATTGTTAACGCCGTCAATCTCATTGTGTTGTCCGAGGCTTTCCTAACATCCATCACTCAGAAAAAAGTTAGGCACCCGCGCCAAAGATGCAAACACCCCCGGATCGTTAGGTCCGGGGGTGTTTGCCATGGAAAAGTAGGAATAGTTAGTACTTGACGGAGCAGCCGTAGGGGCGGGTGGTGGCGACGGTGACGGGCTTGCCGGCCATCGCTTCGGTGAGGGCGGCGGCCACGTAGTTGGTCTGGGGCTTGGTGGCGGCGTCGGTGGTCGGCTTGTCGTCGATGGCGCCGTTGTAGATGAGCTTGCCTTCTGGGTTGATGATATACATGTGCGGGGTGGTCTTGGCCCCGTACAGCTGGCCAATCTTGCCGTCACCGTCCAGCAGGATCGCCTTGGGGGCGGCACCTTTTTCTTTGACTAGGGTGTTCCACTTCTCAGCAGGATAGTTGCCCTGCTTGCCGGCGGCGGAAGAATTTACCGACAGCCAGACCACGCCTTTGCCTGCGGCCATCTTCTGCATCTCCTGCATCGCCTGGGTGCTGTACTGCTTGACGACGAAGGGGCAGTCGTAGTTGGTCCACTCCAGGACCACGTATTTGCCCTTGAAATCGGTGAGCGCATGGCTCTTGCCGTTGGTGTCGGCGGCGGTGAAGCTGGGGGCCGGCTGACCGACCAGGGCGTCGGCCTGCACCGTCGAGACGTTCGCAGCGACCAGTGCCAGGCTCAAGGCGGCCATCACAAACGCTTTCCTCTTCATTCGCAGTCTCCTGGTAAGAAGTTCGGGATTTATGACAATTCTTGAAGTGCCTTCACGATGATATCCGGAGTGAGCACTTCGGGCAAAATCCGGGGCGGGGCACCGGCGGTTGGGCCATAGAGCACATAGAGAGGGACGCCGCTGCGGCCAAATTGTGCCAGCGCCTGGGCAATCGCGGCATCGCGCTTGGTCCAGTCGGCTTTGAGCATCACAAAGCCGCCCCTGGCAAAGGCTTCGCGCACCTGGGGCGAGCTGAAGGCGACGCGCTCGTTGACCTGGCAACTCAGGCACCAGGCGGCGGTGAAATCGATGAATACCGGCGTGCCGGCAGCGCGCAGGGCGGCTACCCGCTGTGGGGAGAATGCTTCCCAACGGATGCCCTCGGAGGGAGTTGCCGTCGCCTGGGTCGGTCCGGAGGAAGCGGCGGACTGCTGCTCGACTCCGACCAGAGCAACGCCCAGCGCCCCGACGATCCCGAGGGCGGCGAGCACCCGGGCGGTCAGGCGGGTGGGGGCAGGAGCCGCCATGTGGCCCCATTTGCCGAGCGCCCAGGCGGCGGCTCCGAGCACCACCAGGGCGGCCAGCAGCGCCGCCAGAGCACTCACCCCGGCCTGCAGGCCCAGTACCCAGCCCAGCCAGACGACGGTGCCCATCAGCAAAAAGCCCATCGCCTGCTTGAAGGTCTCCATCCAGGCACCCGGCTTGGGCACGAAGCGCAGGAGCGCAGGCGAGAGCGAAAGCAGCAAATAGGGGCTCGCCATGCCGAGGCCCAGGGCGGTGAAGACCAGCAATGCTGCCCAGACAGGTTGGGTGAGGGCATAACCGAGGGCCGAGCCCATAAACGGGGCGGTGCAGGGGGTGGCGACGGTAGTGGCGAGCACCCCGCTAAAAAACGAACCGCCCAGGCCGCCGGCCGGACCGGCTCCCCCCAGGCGGGTCAGCGAAGTACCCACCTCGAAGATGCCAAAAAGATTCAATCCGAACAAAAAGAGCACCGCGCAGAGGATCACCAGAAAAGGCGGCGACTGCAGCTGGAAGCCCCACCCCAGTTGTTCGCCTCCGGCGCGCAACAGCAGCAATCCGCCGGCCAAAAGCCAGAAGGAGGCGAGCACCCCGGCGGTAAAGGCAAGGCCGTAGCGCCAGGCGTGGCCTGTGCGCGCCTCCTGCACGAAACCCAGCACCTTGATCGAGAGCACCGGCAGCACGCAGGGCATCAGGTTCAAGATCATCCCGCCCAAAAAAGCGAAACCCACCGCCACCAGCAGCCCGGCCAGATCCGGCGCCCCGGCGCTCAGCACGGCGGCGACCGGTTCAAGGGCGACCCGGACGCTCAGAGCCTGCTCCGACCCAGCGCCGCGCCAACCGGCAGGAGCCACCAGCACGCCCGCAATGCGCTCAGGGGTCGCCGTCGAGACGGCGGAGCGCTTGAGCTTGAGCAAAAAGCCGTCGGGACGCACTTCGAGCACCTGGGGGGCCGCCGGTTCAATCAGCAGGTCTTGCTCCGGGAAAAAGGTCACCGGACCGATTTCACCTGCGAACCACTCGGGCCGGGTGGCGCGCAGGATGAGCTGCCCCTCCTGCACCGCCGCGCGCAGCTTCCAATCGGCAATGGTCACCGGCAGACGGCCGCGGGCGGCAGCGATCGCATCGGCGTGGACCGACGGTGCAGTAGCCTCCGCCTGAACCGGCAATTCGAGGGCGACGGTGCCCGCCCCCGGTAGGCACTCTACTTTGCACTCCAGCCACTCGGCTTTGGCGCGCAGCGCCAGTTTTGCTCCGGGCTTGAGATCCGCGGGCGCCTGGATTTCGCTCAGCAGATAGACCGTCCCCTCGTATCCGTAACTTGCGAGAGGCGGGGCGGCGATGCGCTGGGGATAGGGCCAGCGGAGGGGACCGGCCTGTATCCCGGCGGGCTGTTGCCATTGCAGCGTGGTCGCCGTGCCCGAGTCCCCCGGATTGAGCCAGTAGGTGTGCCACTCGGGATCCATCTTCAGGCGCAGCGCCACCCAAAAAGGCCGGCCCGGCTGGACCGAGCGCACCTCCGAGATGAGTTCAGCCTCGGTATGGGCGGAGCGCACCGGGATAGCGGCTACCGGCACGGTGAGGACCGCAAACCCGACCGCAAACCAAAACATCACAAAAGTCAACCAGCGCATATTACAAACCGCAGCGCGACAGCATCGTGAGGAACGTTATAAAGCATCCGTCACGGCCGATGGCCGAGAGGTGACCCGCCGGGGCGGCGGTCGTAAAAGTCAAATTGGCGTCCTGGACCCATTCGCCCCCGAAACGCCAACCCACCCGCTCCACGAAGCGGTCGTAGTTGGCGTTGAAGGTAGCTGCGGCGGGCGGACCGGCCTCGCCGGAAATTTCTTGCCAGAGGCGCTTCTGGGCGCTGAAGCCGAGGCGCTCGGCGCTCGCTGCCGCCCACACGCGGTCAACGGCCCGCACGTCGTCACAGGAAAGCTTCTGGATCGCGGGCACATCCAGCCAGCCCACCTCCTCGCGGCCCACCGAGCGCAGCAGCAACAGCCGCGTCTCCTGCTCGGCCTCCCGCCAGTTGCCGGTGCGCAGTACCTCGACGAGGCGGGTGTAAGGATTGCGCGAGGTCAGCTCGGCCCCGGCAGGTGCGGCCAGGACGGCCGACAGGCACAAGGCGGTGAAAACCTTGAATGACAAAGGCATCGATCCTATCCGCAACGCATCCACCCGCCAGTATCGCCCGCACGGACACCTACTGCCCAGGGCCGCCGTATCGGGCAAACAAAGATCAGCGGGTAACCAGTTGACAGCGTTGTCAGCAGAATGGTTCTTTTACTTTGTCAATTGGGCCGCCTACCACCAGATCCACAAGGGCGAAGGAGCCGAACCGCTGCGCTCGGCGCGGGCACTCTGGTACTACGGCTACTCCCTCACCCGGTTGGTAGGCGGCCTTGCCGGCGGACAGTCCAATTCGCCCGGCTTCACCGCCCACGGCGTCTCGTCGCTCGCCATCGATTTGACCCCCGAGTCCTTTATCGCGGCGTGCGTCACCCAGCAAAATGCCCGCATGGGTGTCTTCGACCCACGGCTTTTGCGACCGCAGCTGATGCCCGCCCTCGCCGGTTTCACCTCCGAGGTGCTGCGGCTGTTCAACCCACAAAAGAGCCATCCGCAGTCGCACTCGGCTTAGCAAAAGACAAGCGGATCTCTTTCTGGGGGCTTAGTCTCTAAGGGAGGCAAAGCTGATATACTTGGTTGCAATATTTCTCAATCTGCTCTTAACCGGGCCTTCAACTGCTCCTTACCTGTTGCCTATACGCTGTCTACAGTGTGCGAGGAGGACGAATGCTCCAAGCGATCGCGGTGGCCTGGCTACTGCTGTTTGTCGGCGATTTTGTTTCCACCTTTTGCTACCACGTTCCTGAGCACGTCTTCGGTAAATTGCACGTCAGCGTGCACCACGCCCCCCGCAAAAACTTCCGCCACTACGCCGTGCTTTCCGGCCGACCGAGCGTGGTCGCCGACGGCCTCCTGGGGGCCTTGCCCTACATCGCCCTTTCTGTGCTGCTGTGGTCCTACTCCTGGCAGGGCGTCCTGTTGGGGATGATCTTCGGCCAGTTCCACGTCTGGTGGCGGCACACGACGGCCCTGGGCTGGCGCACGCCCGGCCCGATCGCCTGGCTGTGCCGGTGGCTTTTGATTACTACGCCCGAGCAGCACTGGCGTCACCACCACAACAGCACCATCGGCTACGGCGACATCTTCACAGTCTTCGACACCCCGGCGCGCTGCATGCTCAAGCAACTGCGGCGCTGGCGGGCACGCTACCGCTACTTTCTGGTCTCCGCCGGCTGAGTAGCCGATTGCTCAAAGTCCTTCGGATAGAACCCGTAGGCGATGGCGGCCCCCAGGGCGAGCACCCCGGCGATCGGTCCCACCAGCTGGATGCCCAGCGGTTGGCCCGGGCTGTAGCCGAACTGCGACTGCAAAAAACCGAGCAGCGCCGCCGCCAGGCCGTAGCTGAGCTTGATGGCCAATCCCTGCAGGCCGAAAAACAAGGCTCCTTTGGCTTCCCCGCTGGATTTTGCGTCCTGCTCGACCTGCTCGGCCACCATCGGGTTTTGCACCACCGAGAGGATGGCCAGCGGAAAACCGAGCGAGGCGAAGAGCGACAAGGCCCACTGCTCGGCGCTCAAAGGCCCGACCGAGCGGCCGACCGTGGCAAGCAGCGGCAGGAGCACCGCGAAGCTGCCGGTGGCGAGGATCATGCTCCTGCGCTTACCCAGCCGCGGCACCACAAAGCGCAACGCCAAAAGCGACGGCACCGTCACCAGAAAAATCGCCCCCAAAAACAGCGACAGCCGGGCCGCTTCCTGTCCCAGCAGCACCGTTACAAAAAAGATGGCTGCCAGGCGCACCGTGTTGAACCCGAGCCAGAAGAGCGCCTGGGCCACCACCAAGATCCGAAAGCCGGGGTTGCGCACCAGCACCTGCCCCATCTGGGCGAGCACCAAACGGGAGCGCTCCATCTGCAGCGAGCGGACCGACAGCAGCGGCACCAGCATCAGGGCCATGGCCAGGGCGATAAACAGCGTCGCCATCAGCGCAAGCCGGTTGTCCAACCACCCCAGCGCCGGGCCGGAGAGCACCTGACCCACGAACACACCGGCCAGCAGCACCAGCGCCTGGCCGTTACTCACGCGCACGCGGCGCTCGTCGTCGCGGGCCAACTGCGGCAACAGTCCGAGGTACGGCACGATGTAGCTCGACTGTGCCACCAGGGCGAGGGGCAACAGCGCAAAGAGCAGCGCGGCGTTGAGCGGCCCGAGGCCCGGACCCGGCGCCCAGAATAGCGCCAATCCCGCCCCGCCGAAGACCAAAGTCCCCACCAGCAAAAACAGCCACGGCCTGCCGCTGCGGTCGGCCCCGAATCCGGCCAGGGGGTTGGCCACCGCCTCGCAGATGCGCGCCGCCAAAAGCGCCAGCCCAAAGACGGCCGGAGCGACCAGCGGCCCGCCCGGGGCCGTCTGGGCGGTAAACAAAAATATCAGCCACGTCTGCAGGACGGTGTCGAGGATCGCGTAGCCGCCCACACCGACGAGGTAGGGCCAATCGCGCGATTGGGCCGGGGCGGGAATTTGCACAGGGGCGCTCATGTCGATCAGAATGCGCTGGCTACCCCACCGATTGCAGTCGCTTGGGCGACACTCGGAGGATAGTAACTCGTTTCTTTAGACCCGCGGGCGATCCGCCTGGGGATGGGCGGAGTAATTACTGTGAATCCGTGATTACAAGGTACCATTCATGAAAAAACAGTTGCTGGCAGCTTCGCTGACCGCTGTCGGTGTGCTCCTGAGCCTTTACACGGCCTCGGTAAGTGCCTCAGAATACCCGCAAGTGAAGCGCTTCACACTGGAAACTTTCGATCCGTTTACAACCTGCTTTCCTGATGCCTCCGCCACCGTCACCTTCATTGCAAGCGAAGAAAAGCGCGGTGTCGATTCGCTCAAGATCAAAGTTGCAGGCTTGAAGGCAAACACCCCCTTCGCTTTGTTTTTGACGGAGTTGGCCGAACCGCCCTTTGGCCAGGCCCAGTACATCGCCGACTTTACCACCGACAAGTCAGGTGCGGGTTCGGTGAGCACCTCGACGATCATCGAGGAGGCTTTCTCCCTGGTGCCGGACGCCTCCGGAGCCGTTTCCCGCAAGGAGCTGAACCACGTCGTCTTCTGGTTTGCCAATCCTGAAGATGACGATGAGTGCTTCACCGACGGCAGCACCGGCTTTGTCACTCCCTTCGACGGCGACGGTGAAGCCGGTCTGGCGGCAATGTCCTCGAAGAATGCCCTTCCCGAGGCACCGCTTCCCTAAACGTCTGTTTTTTAGCTAAATCGAATCGTTCATCCCATTCGATTTCAGGATCTATCCTGGATCGGATGGGATGAATTTGCATGCATGAACTATTTTGTCAACTGCTAATTGTCGAAGATCTGGTTTGCCGGTGCATATTCGCCGATGAATAAAGCTAGGACTGAATAGAGCTAAAACATTGCAATATCGGCGAGGTATCTTAGATGAAAGTGAATCCCCTGCTTTCGCTGAACTACAGGCTTTACAGCTTAGGCTGGAACAGCCGCCTTCACAGACCCCTGCCACCGATCCAACGCCTGGCCTTCGCGATCTTTTATGACTTTCGACTCGGCTACGCCGAGGCCCACCGCTGGGCTGCCGAACCATCCGCCCAAAGAAGCACCCGCTAAGTGATGACTGGAACTATGCATAGACGAACATTGATCGCCGGGGCGGCAGCCACAATTGGACCGACCCTCTGGCTACCGAAAGCCTTAGCGAAGGGCGCACTAGAAAAACCAAAGCTCAAAGTCGGTTTTATCGCACTCATCGACTGCGCACCACTGGTCATCGCCCGCGAGCGGGGCTTTTTTGAGCGCCACGGTCTCGATGTCGAGCTCTCCAAAGAGGAGAGCTGGGCGAGCGTGCGCGAGGGACTGATCACAGGACGCCTGGATGCCTCCCACGCCCTGGCGGGCACGCCGCTGGCGGTGCAGTTGGGCGCCGAAGGCAAGGCGCCTGCTCCGCTGATAACCGCTATGTCCCTCGACCTCAACGGCAACGCCATCACCTTTTCCAAGCGCCTCTGGCAGGCCGGGGTGCGCAGCGGCGCGGATCTCAAAAAAATCATCGCCACCGGCAAGGTGGGCCGCACCCTCACCGGAGCGATGGTCTCCGCCTCCTCGATGTACAACTACAACCTCTGCTACTGGTTGGCCCACCACGATATCCACCCCTACCGCGATGTGCGCCTGATCACCCTGACCCCGGCCCAGTTGATTGCCAATCTCGAAGCGGGCAATATCGATTTTTTCTGCGTCACCGAACCGTGGAACACCCGCGCCCACGCCGAGGGCGCCGGGTTTACGGTCATTGCCGATCGCGACGTGTGGGGCGGTCACCCGGAGAAGGTGCTCGCCGTCATGGAGCCCTGGGCAAGGACGCACCCCAACACCCACCTCGCGTTAGTCAAAGCGCTCCTTGAAGCCTGCCGCTACTGCGACGAGCCGGCCCATCGCCAGGAGGTGCTGCGCACCCTGTCGCTACGCACCTACCTGGCAGCGCAGCCTTTTTTGCTCGAACCCGCCCTGAGCGGTCGTCTGGACTTCGGCGGCTTCGACGGCGAAGGCAAGGCGACCGCCAGCCTGAAGGATGTACCGGATTTTGTCGTGTTCTTCAAACGGGATGCGGACTACCTGGTCGGAAACGATCAAGCCACCTTCCCCTGGAAGTCCCACGGCCTGTGGATTTTGACCCAGATGGCGCGCTGGGGGCAGATCCCGGCGATCCCGGCCGGGGTGGATAAATTGCTTGACCGGGTCTACAGGGTAGATATTTACCGGCAGGCGGCGGCGGAGCTGGGGATCAAGGCTCCTGCCCAGGACTATAAATCCGAAAACACCTTCATCGACAGGCGGCGGTTCGACCCGTCCAACCCGGTTGCGTATCTTGACAGCTTCGAGATCGCTGCGCGCGCTTGAGGACGGATCGCCTACCGGCACCATTGGTCTCGTCATGCTTGGATGAGGTGTCAGCACGCGCTCCCTGGCACCTGATCCTTCGGCTGGAAAATATGGGCCGCCGCCCGCTCGTCTGCCGGCCCCGGCGATAGGATGGACGGTGCAGTTTGGAAGGACAATCGATGTGGCGAAGCGGCGTTTTGGCGGGACTGGCGGCGGGGCTCGTTCTGCCGGGCCTAGTGTCTGCCCAGGCGGACATCCAGAACAACTACAACGGGGCGTACCTGGAGGGACGCTCCGTTGCCGAACAGAACCTCAAGCAGGCCCAGTTCTACAAAGCCAACCTGCGGGGAGTCGACTTCAGCAGCAGCGACCTGCGCGGAGCCAGCCTGTTTGCGGCGAGCCTGCGGGGCGCCAATTTCAACAAAGCGCGCCTGGATGACGCCGAGTTGTCGAACGCCGACTTGCAGGGGGCGAAGCTCGACCAGGCGGTGCTGGCCGGTGCGTATATGACTGCTGCCAGGCTCAAGGACGTCTCCGTCGACGGCGCCGACTTCACCGGGACGATCATCAACAACCAGCAAAAAACCTACCAGTGCGGCCGGGCCACCGGGACCAACGGCCTCACCAAGCGCCAGACGCGCCGGACACTCGGCTGCTAGAGCCGCAGGGGCGGATTAGAACTGGAAGGTGGCGCGCAGCGTGCCGATGGTGAGGCCGTTGCTGTCGCGGGTGTTGGCGGGCTGGATGACGAACTGGAGGTCGGGGGTGATGCTGAAGCGGTCGCTCAACTGCAGGCGGTAGTAGACCTCGATGACGTTCTCGATCCCGGCGGTGGCAAAGTCGAGGCCGTTGTACTGGCCGCCGGTAAAGCGGATGGGCTGACCAAAGATGGCCCCCGCCGCGTTCCCCGCCGCCAGCAGGTTCGGAAAACCGAGACCCACCTGGTAGGTGGTGCCGGTGACGGTGTTGAAGGTGCTCTCGGCGGGCCTGCCGTTCAAATTGGACCAGAGCTGTCCGAAGCGGCCGAACAGCACGACCTGCGGCACAATCGCCCACTCGGCGCTCACCCCCAGAATGTCGCTGTTGGAGCCGTTGGCCAACTCCCCCAGGCCGGTGGCAAAGAGTGTTCCCAGCTCGGTGAGGCGCACGTACTGCAGCTTGATAAACGCAGTCTTGCTCGGGTTGAACTCGAATTCGGTGGCAATCACGTTGGTGCCGCCGAACAGGCCCGTGCTGCCGAAGGGGCCGGCGATCGCCGAACCGCCGGTGGTGGCGAAGTAGATGGCGCGCCAGGCGAGGTTGCCGGTGATGTCCCAATCGAAGCCGCCGCCCGGGCCGGTGAAATAGAAGGTCACCATCGGGTTGTTGATGGTGAAGCCGCTCGAAAAGTCGGTCTCTTCGTTGGAGAAGGAGTTGGTGTCGATAAATTCGTAAATGTCGACGCGCGGGCCGATAAAGGCGCGAAACCCTTCTGAGAAGTTGTAGAGATAGCGGACCTTGTCGATGGAGACCGGCGCTGCACCGTCGACGCGGCCGTTGGGTGTGGAGGCGTCGTAGGCGACATTGCCCGGACCGAGGGCGTAGAAGAGCGTACCGAAGTTGCTCGCCTGGTTGGGGAAAACGGCTCCGAGATCCTGGCCGGTGACGCCGCGCAGGCGAATCAGCAGTTCGTCTTTGCCGGTGATCGAGGCACGCAGATTGAGGGTGGTGCGGGCGACGAAGCTGACGTTGGCCGAGGCGGCCGGGATCGCCCTTAGCGGTCCGAGAAACTGGGAAAAGGCCGAATCGCCGAAGGGCCCCGTGGCGGCACTCGGCGTCAGGACCGTGTTGCTGCCGCCCCCACCGCCGCCGGTGACCGCCATGACCACCGAACCGTCCAGTTTGGCGTTGGCTGAAAACAGTTTGCTCTCGATGTCGCGGGTCTTGGCCTCCAGAGCATCGACCCGGCCGCGCAAAGCCGCCAGTTCGTTGCGAAATTCCTCCTGCAGCCGCTGCAGATTCGTCAGGTCTTCTTTGGTCACCTTGTTGCCGCTCGATGCGGCGAGCAATTCGTTGACTTTTTCAAGACAGGCGTTGAGGCCGGCGGCAAATTCGTAGCGCGACAGCGGCCGATTGCCCAGATAGGTCCTGTCGGGATAGCCCTCCAGACAGCCGTAACGCTCGACGACGCTCTTGAGCGCCTGGAATGCCCAGGAATTGGGATCGACATCGCTCAACTCCGAAACCGAATTGACCTGGGCCAGACCCGGGCCAAAAATCTCGCGGGTGTAGCGGTCGATCTGCTCGAGATCGCCGGTCTGGGCAGAGGCGGCATCACTGGAGAACACCATCGACGCAGCACCGAATGCACCGATGGCAAACAGCTTCCATCGAACCATGGATTACTCCTCACAACCTACCGATTCAAGGGTTTATCCTACATCTGGTTATACGGAGATTAAGAAGGAATTCAGGCTACAAGTAAAATCAAAATTACACATACAAATAAATTGCAATGACACACAAAAACCTTTCAAAGAAGCAATCAATCTGCAACTATTTAAATGCTATTCCTAAAATTTTAGCGACAATAATCTATTGAAAGTTCCCCGGCGAAACCATAGATAAGTTTGTGGCGCGGTGCGGGGCTGATTGGTGACGTTCAGACAATTTTCCAGCTTAGGGCTTGGGGTGCCAATCCTCGATTCACAGTGATGCAGTATCGATTGGCACTCTGAGCTGTGCTTGCGCCCAAAGATATCCGGCACATGCAATTATTGAGCGCGCAGCCACAAAGCATCGTTACTCAGTTTTAAAGTATTACAGTGCTACAATCGAGCTGCTGGTACACCCGATTGTGACTGGGGGTTGGATGAAACCGTCGAGCGATGGGGCAATCGCGGAGGTGGCGGGTTATTTTCGGGTGCTTGCTGAGCCCACGCGGCTAAAAATTCTGGCGGCGCTGCGCGGCGGACCGATGAGTGTCGGCCAGGTGGTCGAGGCGACGGCCGGCACCCAGGCCAATGTCTCCAAGCACCTGCAGATTCTGTTGGACGCCGGTATGGTCAGCCGCCGGGCGCAGGGGACAAGCGCCATCTACACGATCATCGATCCCTTGATTTTTGCTCTGTGCGAACAAGTCTGCGACACCCTGGCCGAGCGCCTGGAGGCGCAGGCTGCGGAGCGCGCTTCGCGGTTGCGCTCCGCAGTCCGCTAAATCCGGGGTATTCACGCATTGCCTGTGCCTGGTGGTCCTGACGACGGCCTCAACCCCAGGCGGTAGCGCAGCGTGGCATGGACGACCTTGTAGGACACCTCCAGGCCGCACTCGTTTCTGAGCCAGGCCTGTACCTGTTTGTAGCTGTTAAAGCCCTGGGCCGCCTCCAGGTAGGCGACCAGTTTGTCCAGGACAGTGCCGCGGATGCCGGCAGTCCGACCGCCGCCGCTCTTGGGGGACAACAGCCGACGAAGCCCTCCCCGCCTGTAGCACTGCAGCCAGCGATAGACCGTCGAAGGATTGCGGCCGACAAAGGCGGCAAGGTCGCGCTCGCAGCCCATCAAACCCGCTTTGTACAGATACAGCACCTGCAGGCGCTCTTTGCCCCTTGTCGAAACACACTCGCGCAACAAGCGAGAAAGCTCCTGTACACTCTCAGCAATTTCAAAACCGGACAGCCTTGGCATCGGCCCCCACACCAGCGTGACCGGAGACATTGTACAGGGGTGTTGCATAACAAAAAGGAAAAATTAATAACTAAATCAGTAAAAGTATTGCCCCGAGAGCATTTCAAGCGAATGTGCCTTGCAACACATCAACGTGGTCTCGAATCGATTGGATAGTCTAATCAAGCATTTCAGAACAGGAAAGCGCGATTTCAGCAATTCGTAACTTCCGCCCTATATTCGCCACTTCACTAATTTGGTGGAAGAACATGCTATCTTTTGAGCGTTATGCTCAGCCCGAGCCCTCCCTCGTTCGTTCAGTTGACAGCACGAAGAGTGTTTAGCAATGGACCAGGGTTAGGCTGGCGGGACTGTTTCTGTTTTTTGTTCTGGTAGCTGTGTGCACTGGCGTACCGACTCTGTTTTCCCTTTTCGCCGCCTACGTGTAGTCCCTAGAGGAACGCCGAGTCGATCATTTGAAGCACAGGGCCTTCGTGGCACAACGAAGAATCCTTGGCCGCAGAAGCAGAGAAATTTCACTCGATGCAGGAGAATAATTGTGATTATCTTGAAACCTATGCTTTGCTGCAAATCATGTAACCGTCTTGTAACGCCAGATATGCATTCAACGTCATCAAAGTTTCGTTGTGACGTCGTCCCTTCCGAAAGCTAGTCCAGACAGTGATTGATCTGGCCTGGCGCTACTCTTCCTATTGAAATATTGAGTGCAGCTCTCGATTGTCATCAACCGGGTCGTTGCTCTTGGCCAATCACTCATAGTTGGGCCTGAAGGCTCCTTTTTGTGCTTGCTTGCCGACAGTTAATCTCGGTAGACAGCGGATATTGTTCGCCCAATAATGGAGGAAATATGTCTGAACAAGCACGGCTTACAACAGCCTCGTGCAGGCTTAAACATGTCCAATTTGCCCTGCTGTTTAGCGCAGGCATTCTTTTCGCAAACCTCGACGCTGTCCAGGCGGAAATCAACCAAAGTGCTCTGCCCATTCCAGTAACCTCGGGATTTGCAAGCGACCGCTTGCTTACAGAAAATGGCTCAAACACGAGCGTCGGCACCTGGAAAATTGCCCAGGCTACAACGATCACCTTGAGCGGCATCGGCAACGGACAGGTGTTAGCACCGGATAGTGTGATCTATGTCGAGGCAAAAGTCTCCGGTCCGAAGCCGTCGGAGGTCCAGTTTTTGTTGGACGGCAAGATCGTCGGCACCGAATATGTTTCGCCCTATTTTCTTGGGGGAGACAATTCTGGAAAACCCAACGGCTGGAGTCTAAATGGACTTGCCGACGGCAGCCATACCTTGCAAGCAAAAGCAATAGTCAGCGGCAACACATATACCTCTTCTACGGTTAGCTTTAGCGTTGGGGCCGCCAGTTCCACCGTTACCGTCAATCTCAGCGGACTTAGCGATGGGCAGAGCATTGCTGAGACCAGTAAGCTTTTCGTTGAAGCGACAATCTCCAGTTCCAAAAAAGCAAAAAAAGTTGATTTTTACATCGATAATCGGTTGGTATGGACAGAAAACAATGCGCCCTACTGGTTGGGGGGCAACTCCGGTAACACCGTCAACGGCTACTCGGTTTCCAGCCTTACCACCGGCAGCAGCCACAGTCTGTTCGCCAGAGCCTCCGTCGACGGGATGACCTACGACTCTGCAGCGATCGGGTTTACGGTTTCACCGAGCGGCGGGGGCAGCACCGGCGGGGGCCTGTCGTGGTCGAGCGATTACGACACCCCCAGTGCCGACAACCTGGACGGTGTGAGCACCGACGACATCGTGGGCTACATCGGTAAACCCAGTACGAGCGGCGGCTGGGAAGACGACGAAAACCCGAAGACCGCCTGGTTCAAGTCCGAGGGCGACCAGTTGGCCCTGCGCGAGGCGGTGGTCGATTTCTACCGCAGAAGCGGTCACGACCTCAGAAAAACCAAGGACCAGATAGACGCCTGGAAGCCCTCCACCTGGTCGAGCCAGATGCAGGGTGACGGGTTGCCGCCGTACCTGAAGCCCCTGTCGATCGATTCGTACTTCTACAAGCAAGTCCCCGGCAAGGCCGAATGGCCCCATCTGCTTATCGACAGAGCCCGCTTCAAAGACGGCAAGCCCTGGCGGAAGATCAACTTCGGCACCACCGACAGCGACGACTCCAACGGCACCGGCCATATGTACGGCGAGCCCGCCGACCCCGTGCGCCAGGCGATGGTGGGCGACGGCGACGGTTCCACCGGCGATTGCCCCGACGTCTACTACAATCCCTACAGCGGCGGTCCGCGCGGGGACGGCACCGTCCGGCTCAAAGATGCGATCAACCCGGCGGTGCGCTCGGGGGGCAACACCAACAACGGCCCGGTCACCCCCGACAACTCCAACGACTCGGTGGTCCACCACGTCTTTAAAGAATCGGACGGCAGCTATTGGGAGACCGAGTACTACCACTACCGTCCCGGTTGCGGCAGCTACGACGGCGATACGGTCAGCCGCTACGGGGAGCCCATCAACCGGCTGCCGCACCTCGGGGACAAAGCGGGGGGCTACAACGCCGCGAAGGTCACTGGGGTGGGCGGCACGATGCACGACAGCGAACTGTTGGACAATGCCGATATCGGCCATGCGCTGATGGGTGCGACCGACTGGATCATGGCGGCGCTGGTCTATCCGGGCCGGGGCATGGACGGCGGCTACCAGTCGGACAAGGCCAAGGGCCTCAACCAGGGGTATCTGCCCTACGGGGCGCTGGTGCGGTTGGATCCGGATCTGACCAACGCCGATATCGACAATTTCGTCCTGGCGAACGGCAAGAAGCTCGATACCCTGACCAAGAAGATCCTGCGGGCGCTGCGCGATTACGGCTGGTACGTCTCCGACACGGGCACCCGCGACATGGACATCGAAGCGAACGTGCAGGGCGACCGGCTGCCCAGGCTCCGGGGCGATTACTATACCGAGCTGGTGGAATTCATGAATGCCCACAACCAGTACGTCGTGCCGCCGCCGGTGCGTCCCACCAGTGATTCGGGCAATTGAGCGCAGAGCGTTTCCGGCCCGGCGGCGACTGCCGGGCCGGATGCGCTATCCTGCCAGAGCAGAGGTGGGTTTGCCATGCTTCAAGCGTTGCGCGCTCAACTGGATCTCGACGGCCGCGTCTATTTCAACCACGGCGGGCAGGGTTTATTGCCCGAATCGAGTCTGGAACGCCTGATCTGGTGCTATCGCCACTGGCGGCGGTGCGGGCCATTTTCGCAGCAAGCCGAGCGGTTGGCGGCAGAGCAGGTGCAGCGCACCCGTGAAGCACTGGCGACCCAACTGGGGGTGGCAGGCAGCACCCTCAGTTGGGCCGAAAGCACCAGCCACAGCCTCAATATCGCCCTGTGGGGCTTGGACTGGCGCCCCGGCGACGGGCTGCTTGTCTCCGACTGCGAGCACCCGGGAGCGCTCGCCCCCGCCTGCCGGGTGGCCGAGCGCTTCGGGCTGCAGCGGCAGAGTGTGGCGCTCTCGCCGGCGGCGGATCCGCTCGCGGCGGTGGAGGCGGCCCTCCAACCGAATACGCGGCTGGTGCTGCTTTCGCATGTGCTCTGGAACAGCGGCCGGGTGCTGCCGGTGGATCAGATGACCCGGCTTTGCCGCGAGCGGGGGGTGCTGGTGCTCTGGGACGGTGCCCAGGGAGCGGGCGTGCTGCCCCTCGATTACTCCCAGGTCGACTTGTACGCCTCCACCTGCCACAAATGGTGGATGGGTCCGGCGGGCACGGGGTTTCTCTACGTCAGCGAGCGGGTGCGTCCTCGTTTGCAACCGACCTACGTCGGCTGGCGCAGTGCCGAGCGCTATTGGCCGGATCCGGTCTGGTATCCGGACGGCCGCGCCTTCGAGGTGGCGACGATCCCAGTCGAGTTGCTCGCAGCGCTTGAGCAGTCGCTTGCGCTGCACGCCCAGGCGGGATCCGCCGACCTGCGCGCCCGGGCCATCCGGGATCTGGCCGGGCAGTTGTGGGAAAGGCTCAAAGCCGACCCGCAGGTGGAACTGTTGGCCGAGCAACCGCCGGAGGCGGGACTGGTGTGCTGGCGCCCAAAAAGGGCGCTCACCTTCGCCGATCTCAGAAGTCGGGTGCAGTGGCTCGAAGCGCGTGGAATCTTTGTGCGGGCCATTCCCCAGCCGCTGTGTCTGCGCGCCTCGGTGCACTACTTCAACACAACCGGGGAGATCGCCGCACTGCTTGAGGCGCTCGAGCGGCTCGATTGATCCGGGCGCGCGGTTGCCTGGGTCGGACAGATGCCCTTTGATGGGAGGAGTGTATTGTTGACCGACGATGGGCAAGCGTTCTTTGCAATCTTCAAAACGATGGGCGTGCGGTTGGCTTGTGGGCGTGGCGCTGCTTTTTGGTGCCTTTCCGGCCGCTGCTCAACTTGATGTCCCGGAGCCTGTCCGCTTTCCCGGACAGGTGGTGCTCGACACGCGGGGCATCTTTACGCTGGGGGCTGCCGACGCCGAGGCGCTCGCGGCGCGCACCGCCCTGGTGCAGGCCCGCCTCAACGAGGTGCTGGCCCGCCGCAGCGACCCGCCCGTGGCGGCCAAAGCTCTCGGCGGCAACTGGCAGGTGCTGCTGGGAGACGCGCTGCTGGTGACGATCACCGCCGCCGATACCGCCAAACACAACACCTCCGCCCGCGCCCTGGCCCAGGAGTGGGCCACCTCACTGCGCCAGGTGCTTCAGGACCAGCAGGCCCTCGCCGTCCACCGCGAATTTAACAGCGCCCCCGAGTGGATCAGCTACGGCCAATTCGGCTATGTCCGCACCGGCGAACGCCGCATCGAGGCTAGCGGTCTGGTCAGTTCCGGCTACATCTTCAAGCGCAACACCATTTTTCTGGGCAGCCGTGAGATAGAACCCGAACAGGTTTATCTGCGGGAGGCGGACGGCAGCTTTGCCGTCTACGAAAAACTGCGCTCGCCGCGCTCGACGCCCCCGGCCCTCGAGAGTACCCCCGACTGACGAGGCCATCCATTTTCGGGGGTGCCTGCGCTTTCTGTGCTGCTTCCTCACAATGGTTAGAGAACGGGCAGTGCGATGGATGCTGGAGAACCCTGCCGATCAGATACGCGGGCGGATAGATGATATCTATCGCTTTGAATCGCGTCGCGTCTTCGCAAGCCTCATCCGTCTGCTGGGGGACTTTGACCTGGCCGAGGAGGCCATGCACGAAGCCTTCACCGCCGCCGTCGAGCAATGGCCACGGGACGGCCTACCTGCCAACCCGCGAACATGGTTAGTGTCGGTGGGCCGCTTCAGGGGGATCGATGCCCTTCGGCGGCGCACCCGCTTCGACGCCTCGGTTGACCAACTCGCCCGGCAACTGGACGCCCACGCCACTGCGCCCGGTGGAGACGAGGATGTCGAGGACGACCGATTGCGCCTGATTTTTACCTGTTGTCATCCTGTCCTATCCAGCGAAGCGCAGGTGGCGATGACTCTGCGGGAAGTGTGTGGGCTGACGACCGAAGCTGTCGCAAGTGCCTTCCTCGTTGCTCCCGCCGCCCTGGCCCAGCGGATCGTGCGTGCCAAAGCGCGGCTGCGCGAGGCGTCCATTCCGTACCAGGTGCCGTCTACGGCCGACCTGCCTGAACGCTTGGACAGGGTGCTCCAGGTGATCTACCTGGTGTTCAACGAGGGATACCTGGCCTCCTCCGGTGACGCCCTGACGCGGGCGGATCTTGTGGAAGAAGCCCTTCGTCTGGGGCGACTGCTCCTGGAACTTCTGCCGCAGGCCGAGGTGGCGGGGCTCCTCGGCCTGCTGCTGTTGCAAGAATCGCGCCGCGCCGCACGCACTTCGTCGACGGGCGATGTGGTCCTGCTTGAGGATCAAGACCGTACCCTCTGGAACCAGCCGCAGATCGCCGAGGGCAGGGCGCTGGTGCAGCAGGCCCTGGCGTCGGGCCGGTTCGGTCGGTACACGCTCCAGGCGGCCATCGCGGCGGTGCACGCCACAGCACCGAGTGTTGAGGCAACCGACTGGGCCCGGGTGGTTGCCCTCTACGACCTGCTCGCCCAAGTCGAACCGTCGCCGGTCATCGACTTGAATCGGGCGGTGGCGGTGGCGATGCGCGACGGCCCCCTGGCGGGGTTGGAGCTGATCGACGCCCTCCTATCCCGGGGAGACCTGGCGCACTACTACCTCGCCCATGCGGCGCGGGCCGACCTGTGTCGGCGGCTGGGCAGGACCGCCGAGGCAAAGACGTCCTACCGGCGCGCCCTCGCCCTGGTGAAACAGGAAGCCGAGCGGCGCTTCCTCGAAAGACGCCTGCGGGAGATGGGCTGAACGAACGGTCCTTCTACGGAAAAAATCTGCCCGCAGTGTCGATTGGGCGAGTTCCAGTTCGACTAGGTAGCAGAGCAAGGGTTGAGACGCGGTCTTCTGCGACCGGCAGCCCAGTTCGGAAACTGCGCATACAGGGAGATTGAGTAATGAAAGTCATGGTTCTCATCAAAGCCACCCAGGAGTCCGAGGCTGGTGTGATGCCCAGCGAGCAACTGCTGACCGAGATGGGGCAGTACAATGAAGCACTGGTCAAGGCGGGAATTATGCTCGTCGGCGAGGGGTTGCATCCCAGTTCCAGGGGAGCGCGCGTGCGCTTCTCCGGCACCAGTCGCAGTGTCATCGACGGACCTTTTACGGAGACCAAGGAACTGATTGCTGGTTTTTGGATCTGGCAGGTGAATTCGATGGAGGAGGCCATCGAATGGGTCAAACGCTGTCCCTGCCCGATGGAAGGCGAATCTGAGATCGAGATTCGCCCGGTCTTCGAGGCTGGCGACTTCGGGGAAGCCTTCACGCCCGAACTGCGGGAACAGGAGGAGCGGCTCCGCAGCGAGGTCAAAAAACTCGGCTACGTCTGAGCAGAACATCTCGCCGGGGCCTCGATAGGCCAGGCCACCCGCTAGCCCCACCCACTGCGGACAAAGGGACTCGGATCACTTCCCGAGCCCCTTGTCCCTACCACGTACCTGCCCCTGGACAGCGGCATCTGGTGTCGCGTCTCAGAATAAATGACGCAATTTGGCAGGTAATACCCGTGAAGCGGCGATCGAGTGTCCAAGGGCCAGCTAACGCCCCAAATCAGCGGCGGCAGTTCCCTTTCACAATGCACCAGCGGTTTTCGTCCGTCCGCTGCATTTGGATTGTTAGCGGTAGTTGCTATAAACTTTAACGGTCTAAGGACAAGCAACTAAATTGATATTACAATAATTGAGAGACAAAATAATTATGGAATTCAACCCAAACAACAATGTTGTTAAACTCTGTCTTCAAGGTATGGGCATGGAAGAAAAAGGCAAACCTGAAGAAGCAAGTAAACCGTTTTTTCAAGCCTGGAACGAAGCGACAAACGACTTTGAAAAATTTATTTCAGCTCATTATGTAGCCCGACATCAAAAAAATGTTTCCGATAAATTAAAATGGCTCGAAATGGCTTTGCAGTTTGCATTAAAAATAAATAACGACACTGTTAAGAGTGCTTTCCCTTCTCTATATTCAAACATTGCCAAATGCTATGAGGACTTAAGCGACCCTGACAAGGCAAAAAAGAATTATGAATTAGCAACTTCGTTTAAGGATAAACCTTCTGACAAAGGCCCTTTTTATCATGGGACGAAAGCAGATTTGCAGGTTGGCGATTTGCTGACAGCAGGGGGCAGTTCTAATTACAAACCTGAACTCAAAATGAATCACATTTATCTCACAGCCCTTGTTAATGGGGCGGGACTAGCTGCTGCATTAGCAAAAGGCGATGGACGTGAACGTGTTTATATCGTTGAACCGACAGGGGGTTTTGAAAATGACCTGAATGTTACAGACAAAAAATTTCCGGGCAATCCGACACGCTCATATCGCTCCCAAGCACCATTAAAAATCGTTGGCGAAGTAACAGATTGGGTGAGACAAACACCTGAGGAACTCCAAAAATGGCGTGAAAAGTTGGACAATAACAAAGGAGAAATTATTAATTAATTTCTGAGATGCCCATACCCTGCTCATAAAACAACGAACCGCTAACAACCGCATCCAGTCCTTAAACTTGTTTTTCGAGGCAATTTGCAAATCCGAAAGCGCCCAGAAATTAGTCCGTTGAGGCAATAATTTCAGACTTATCTGTAATTGGAAAGCGCATCAGCGTTCTGGGAATTTATTGTCCAGAAAGCAGTTTTGATTACGGAGTATGTTTTGGAAGCATTAAAAGTGCAACGTATATCGAATTGATGGAATGGGAGGCAAAAAAAGCGTTGCAACGCTTGCAAGAATCTGGTCAAATCACAGTGATTGTGCAGGATAATTATTCAGTGCATCGCCATTGGCGTGTACGGGAGAAATGGCCGCAATGGCAAGAGCAGGGATTGTACATTTTCTTTTTGCCGCCGTACAGTCCGCAGTTGAATGACATCGAAGGGGAGTGGTTGCAAATCAAACGTCACGGGATGCAAGGTCGAAGTTACGAGATGGAATACGAACTGGGTGTGGCGGTGATCGAGGCGATAGACGGCCGCTACCGTCACAAGGGATATGCGTGCGAACGCTACCTTTTTAATTGACCCGTCTACTTAGGTTCAAGATGGATATTCCCCAGGCATTGCCAGGATTACCACTCGCTTTGCTTCAACCGCAGACAGTAAGCGACGTTCTGTGCCTAGAGCCACCGGGCGAAATCGACAGAACCGAACTCGCGGTCCCCGAGGACCACGATCGATTTGGAGCGGAAGAATCGGAAAACAGGTCGAAGAACACTTCTGCGCTCAGCCAAACTGGAATTGCCGTCATGATTAAGTAGCCGCCAGTAAATGGGGATGGCACGTTTTTGCCAGATGAGAGCAACCATCAGCAGATTGTACTTGTACCAGTTGGTGCGGTCGAAAGCGAGGATAAGGCGATGAGGATTATCGGCAAAGCGGTTGATAATCAGGGCAAGCAAGGGCAGCCAGAGGCGCCAGATGTTGAGTTGGGGAAGCAGCAGAAAGCGTTGGATGGCTTTGCGCCTGCTGTCGGTCTTGATCGTCAGGGGAAGCGCCTCGGCAAGTCGTTGGATGCAGAGGTGCTGTTGACATTGGAGAGTATGGACAAGAAGCTGAAGGAAGATGACCTGGTCTTCGGCAAGTCGATGTTTGAGGAAGTGTTGGTAGAATAAAGGCAACATAATTTGGATATGGGGTTTGCCCACAGTGGCAAGCCCTTCTTCTTTAGGTTACAGGCATCAAAGCGAGATGGTGCAGGCGTTTCAGCCTTTCTGTCACCCCGTCAACAATAAATGACTGCAATTGTGATTAAAACGATGCTTATCGTCGGTGCCAGTCGAGGAATTGGGGCCTACGTGGCAGCGCACTATGTCAATCGTGTCGAGCATCTATGGACTGTATCGCGCACAACCTCACCGGTGGGTCGGTGGCTCCAAGCGGATGTGTCCAAACGCGAAGATATCGCCCGGATTGGTGCGGCAATGGGGAAAGAGCCGCTCGACGTTCTGCTTTATCTTGGCGGTGTTTGGGAGAAGGGAGCTTTCACAGACGCCTACGACTTTGAGGGAAGTCCACCGGAGGAGACGGCCTTCGTGCTTTCGGTAAACTTAACAGCGCCAATCCTGCTAGTCCAGACTCTCCTCCCCAACCTTCAGCGGGCGGCCAATCCGCGGGCGGTGTTCATCGGTTCGCTGTCCGCACTCGACAACACCGCGACACGAGAGGTCGCCAACTCAGCCTCGAAGTACGGCCTGCGCGGAGCCGTGCAAGCGATGCAAATCAACCTGCGCCCGCACGGCATCGGGCTGACGGTGATTAACCCAGGCAATGTCGCCACCCCCGAGGTCGAGGCGGATATTGCCGAGGGACGCTTTGGCGAACAGCAAGCGATTCCACTCGCAGACCTAGCAGCAGTGATCGACTGTGCCCTCGCAATGTCCCCAGCATCGACCATCACTGAAATCAATCTTGCCCAGCGGCGACCCGCGGTGTCCTGAGAGCCCGTCGGCAAGGAGTGCCGCCTCCAAATCGTCAGGGCATAGAGATCCTGCCAAGCAGGGGCATTATCTGTGGATTAGACGGGTCTGTTTGGATTAGCCGCCTAGCAGACGGATATTCTGGAAAAAACTGCATCACAAATTATATTTGCAACACAGCCCCCCGAGAACCAGGAAGTTCTCCTGCGGCACCTGTTGGATTTTCGCGCCGGTCTGGTGCCCATCGACCCGGTGCTGTTTGGGCAGTGGCGCTCGCAGATGGAAGCCTGGCAGACGAGTCAACCGTTGCGCTTTGAAGTCGGTGTGCGCCGGGTCGAAAGGTGCTTGAGGCCCGGCGGCCGGACCCCCGGACTGGTCGCACAACTGCAAGAGGACTACACCCTTTTACAAATTGCCTGGATGGTCGCCGAGGCGGCCCGCAGGCAACTGTGAACGGTTTGGGGGCCTCACCCCTGGAGCGAGACCCCCGGACACACCGGACAAGTTCACGCTCTACGGTGCCGACCGGCCGAGGCCACCGTCCACGGGTCTGCCCCGGTCGACGATAGCCGCGTTAAGGCAGGCCACCTCGATGATGGGCTCCCCGTTGGTAACGCCGCTTTTCAGCGTGCCGATGGGTGCCGGTTCGTCATTGCTGCAGGCGTTGGTCTGGGCGGTGTCGGTGGTGTAGAGAATCAGCGATTGGCCGGCCGGCACAGAAAAGGGGATGGCCGGGAAAGCGTAGCCACCCAGGTTCACCCCGGCGGTTCCACCCGCTGTCACCAGCGCGCGCAGTTGGCTTTCGAGGGCGCTTTGCTCCCAACCCGGCACGCCGGATAGGGCCGGGGCCACGAACAGCGACAGCGTCGGGGTTTGCCCGACCGTGTAACCGATGTCGAAGGAAAACAACGGCGTCGGACTGCCCGCCGATACCTCGTCCGGGGCCACGGCAAAAGCCATGTCGTAGTGGAAGGTGGTGCTGGCCGAGGACAGTTCGTTGTCCCTCGACCCGGACATGGTCAGTGTCTCCAGCGAGTGGACGATATCGGTCGAGAAGGCTTCGCCGGTTTCGCTGCCCACCACCAGGGGATCTTTGAACGATCCCTTGGCGTCGGCGGTGCCGTTGTTGTTGGCCACGGTCCTGGCCGCTACTCTGTATGTTTTGTCCGTGTTATTTTTTGCAGTGAGTCCCGCACCACCCTCGGCGGTGGTGTTACCGGCGACGGCTTTCGCGCTGCGGGCATCGTTCACTTTGTTGATGGCGTCGTAGACGTCGTCGCATCCGCCTTTTTTCGGGGGCTTGGCCGCCGGATCCGCCTTGGGGTCCTCGTCGGTCTGTTTGGCCTGTCCTTCTGTGGCCTTGGCACAGCCGAAGCCTTCGTCTTTGCCTCCCAGCAAAGCGGTTGTTGTGGTGGCCCTGAGTTCGTTTCCGGAAGCCGACACGGTCGTCGCCGTGGCCCCCGCCAGGGCGGGGACGCCCGGCAGAAGGATGCCACCGAGGGCGAGGGTGCCCGCGCAGCACCATTGCAACAGCATGCGTCGCATCATTATCGTCTCCTTAAGAAGGGAAGGGACAACCGGGCAATATCCGGTCGTTCGCCTTCATCCTCGAAAGAAACCTTGTCCACATCCAGGCCAATCGCCGCCCAATCGTTGACTACTCGCCCGTGAACTGTTCAACGGTTGCCCATGACGTGGCATTGACCTTGGCAGGTTTTCACGAATATTCCACTCAACCCATCGGACGGTTCCGACGGGCCTGCGGTTTTCGTCTGGGGGACATGCGCAACCGCTCGCTGGTGCCCTCCACGCCACCGGGGCCTCCGGACGGGGGGAAATTGAGCGTGACCCGGTCTGCTAATCCAGGATCGCCGCCAGGGCTTGCTCAGTGTCGCCCAGATCCAAAAAGAGATGGTCAGGGCGGTGCGAGGCCAGTTGCGCTTCATCAAAGCGGCCCGTGGCCACGGCGATCGACTTTGCCCCCAGATGGCGACCGCAGGCGACATCGTTGGGGGTATCGCCGATGATCACGATCTCCTTGCCCCTGAAATGGTGGCCGGTGAGTTTGCGGGCGTTCTCGACGGCGATCTCGGGCAGCAGGCAGCGCTCGGGGGCGGCGTCGCCGAAGGCTCCCAGTCGAAACGGCTCGGCAAGGTCCACCCGCCGCAGTTTCAGCCAGGCGGCCGGTTCGACGTTGCCGGTGAGCAGGCCGATGACCACCTCGCTACGGTTCTCTAGAGCCGCCAACAGCGGCACGATCCCGGCGTAGACGTGCGGATGGCAAGCCGCGAGAGCCGGGGTGAATCGCTCCAGATAGTTGTCCCAAACCCGCGGCAGCAACGGCGCCACCTCCCCCGGCCAGCCGCCGGTGCGCTCAAGCAGTTCGACCACGATCTGGGTGTCGGTCTTGCCGCTCATCGAGTAGCCCGCCGGGTCGATTTGCCGTTCGAACACGGCCTCCATCGCCGCGAGCAACGCCCGCGAACCGACGCCATGGACGTTCAGGATCGTCCCGTCGATGTCGAACAGCACCAGTCTTTCCACAGCCGCCTATCGTGCCACACCGCACCGCTGGGCGGCAAGCGCTTGCAGGTGCGGCGCGATCGTTGAAACTGAAAATAGAGGAGCGACACCGCCCCCAGGAGGTCCGGCCATGGCCAACACTTACTATCTGCACCCCAAAGACCCGCAGCCCGAACGCCTCGGGCGGATTGTGCAGGCGCTGCGCGCTGGGGCCGTCTTGCTCTATCCCACCGACACCACCTACGCCATCGGCTGCGATTTGCTCCACAAGGGCGCCATCGAGCGGGTGCAGCGCATCAAGCGCCTCAGCAACGACAAGCCGCTCACCTTTTTGTGCCCGTCGCTTTCGAACGTGGCCACCTACGCCCGGGTTGGCGACGACGCCTACCGCCTGATGCGCCACTTGCTCCCCGGTCCCTATACTTTTTTGCTGCCCGCCACCCGCGCCCTGCCGAAGCTGGTGCTCGATCCTAAACGCCGCACCACCGGCATCCGAGTCCCCGACCACCCGCTCTGCCAGGCGCTGCTTGCGGGATTGGGCAACCCGCTCATCTCCACTTCCGCCCGCTCGGCGGATGGGAGCGAAATCCGCTACGAATACGAACTATTCGAAGCGCTCGCCCCGGTGGTCGATGGGATCGTCGAATTGGACCCCCCGGCCCAGGACGGCCTGCTCCTCACCCAGGTCTCGACGGTGATCGACCTGAGCGGGGAGCAACCTGTCGTCGTGCGGCGGGGACTCGGCTGGGAGCGGGCGGCCACCTTTTTGCAGCGGGCCGGGTACGCCCCTGAGCCCGCCTGAGGGCACTTGGAGAGGATTTCGTTTTACAGCCGGACTCCCGGGGGCTATGCTCTAAAGTTGGCATGGTGCCTGAGCGGTGTTGTGAGGAGTATGGCAAATAGTGATCCCCCCTGGCTGCAGTCCGTGGCCGATGCCTTTGATCTAGGCCGGCCTCTGCGTCTGGTGCGGTTGCAGATTGGTCAAATTCAGCAGACCTGGCGTCTTGAGACGACCGCAGGCCGCTACATCTGCCAGAGCCTCCATTTGGCTTTCGCCAAAGCGGTGACCGAGGACGCCCAGGCGGTCAGCGCCTACCTGCGGCGCCAGGGATTTGTGATTCCCGAGTTTCTGACCACCCGCGCGGGCGAGCTGCACTTCGAGGGCGAAGGCGGACGCTGGCGGGTGATGACCTGTCTGCCCGGCGTCTCCCACCGCACCGCTCCTGACCCGGTCTACCTGCGTCAGGCGGGCCAGGTCGCCGGAAAGATGCACCGGCTGTTGGCCGGCTTCGAGCACAGCTTTCGCTTTCAGTTGCCCAACTTCCACAACACCCCCCAGATCCACCGGCAGCTGCAGGCGTGCCCGTGCGACAGCAAAGTCGAAGCGGAGTGGGCCTATCTGCTCGAAAGCGTACCGGCGCTGCTGTTGCCCGCCGGTTTGCCCAGGCAGATCATCCACGGCGATCTGAAGCTGACCAATTTTCTGTTCGACGAGCGCGGAGGGGTGGTGGGCATCGTCGACCTCGACACGTTCATGTACCACAGCCTCTACGTGGAGCTGGGCGACGCACTGCGCTCGTGGTGCACCGCCGGAGAAACCTTCAACCTGCAGTTGCTCGAAGCGAGCCTGAGCGGTTATGCCCAATCGGGCGCCTGCGAGGCGCTCGACAGTACCTACCTGGTGGCCGCCGTCAAGCTCATCACCCTCGAACTGGCGATGCGCTATTTGAAGGATTACTTTGACGATTGCTACTTCCAGTGGGATCCCGAGACGTATCCGAATCGCCGCGAGCACAATCTGGCGCGCTGCCGCCGACAAATCGCCGTCTACCGGGATCTGCTGGATAAAGAAGCAATCGTTCACAGTATGGTCCAGCGTTTGCTTGACACTATGACTTTGACCAAAACTTGGTAGTCGAGGTGACCAATTAATGGCAGTTCAAGGGCTTGGGATCGGCATTTTCTCGTTCCTGGATTTGCCCCTTCACAAGGGTCGATGGAACCATAAGATAGCAGCGAGTCGGATTGGCGGCTATGAAGTGGCCGCCAGTCCCGATTTTGCACCCGTGTCATGCCCGCCTTGGGTCGGGATGCCAGTGAAATACGCCCTCGCCAGGGTGAGAGGCGTGCCGGTGCTGGTCACGGCGGAGGGTTGCAAGCTCGTGCCGCACATCGATGCCCAGGAGTGGACCTTCCACGTCCAACCACAGCTCTATTTCAAAATGCTTGAGCAATCACATAGGAGCGGTTTGGTACTTTGTAAATCATTACAATGTCATGCTGAACGCTTGAGCATGACTATGCATGACTACCGATTCAAGTTTTCTACGCAGATGGCTTCTTTGCCACCTCAAAACTATTCCCGAAGAGGCTATGCGCCCTCTCGCGCGCAGAGCTAAACTCAGTCAGCCAAAATCCGGCCGGTGAGAAAACGCTTCAAGAGTCCATCTCATGCATGTTCTGTTGGTCTACCCGCGCTTTCCCCGCTCCTTCTGGTCCTACGACAGCCTCGTTCAGATGATGGGGCGGCGGGCAATCATGCCGCCCCTGGGACTGATCACAGTCGCTGCCCTGTTGCCTTCCAGTTGGGAAGTGCGTCTGGTCGATTGCAACGTGCGTGCTCTGTCGGAGGCCGACTGGCGGTGGTGCGACCTGGTCATGCTCTCGGCCATGCTCGTCCAAAAAGACGACTTCCAGGCGCTGATCCGCAAGGCGAAGCAACGCGGTAAACCAGTGGCAGTCGGCGGTCCCTACCCGACTTCCGTGCCTGAGGAGGCCCTCGAAGCCGGGGCCGATTACCTGGTTTTGGACGAAGGCGAGATGACCATTCCTCAATTCGTCGCCGCCATCGAAAAACAGCTGCCCCGGGGAGTCTTTCGCTCAACGGTCAAGCCGGACGTCTCCCAGACGCCCATACCCCGATTCGACCTGCTCGAGCTTGGGGCCTACTATGCGATGTGCGTACAGTTCTCGCGGGGCTGCCCCTTTATGTGCGAGTTCTGCGACATCACCAGCCTCTACGGCCGGGTGCCGCGCACCAAAACTCCCGCCCAAATGCTCGCAGAACTCGATTGCCTCTACCGGCTGGGCTGGCGGGGCCAGGTGTTCATGGTCGACGACAACTTTATCGGCAACAAGCGCCGCGTCGGAGAGCTGCTGCTTGCCCTCATCCCCTGGATGCAGGCGCGGCGCTATCCGTTCGGCTTTTTTACCGAAGCCTCCCTCAACCTCGCCCAGGAAGGCGAGCTGTTGGACTTGATGGTCCGGGCCGGTTTCTGGTCGGTGTTTTTGGGAATCGAGACGCCGGATACCGAGAGTCTGGTACTGACCAAGAAGCTCCAGAACACCCGCCAATCCCTGGTGGAAGCCTGTCGGGCGATCAACCGGGCGGGACTGGAAATCATGGCCGGCTTCATCGTCGGCTTCGACGGCGAGAAAGCCGGGGCAGGCGAGCGCATCCGCGCCTTTGTGGAGGTGACGGCCATTCCCCGGGCAATGATCGGCCTGCTCGGCGCGTTGCCGCACACCGACCTGTGGAAGCGCCTGGAGGCGGAGGGCCGGTTGACCGGCATGTCTCTGGGCGAGCAGAGCCACCTGATGAACTTTATTCCCGACAGGCCCCTAGATCAGGTCGCAGCTGAATATCTACGGGCGCTCTGGGAACTCTACGAGCCGCGGGACTATCTGCTGCGCACCTGGCGGCAGTATCGGCAGATCGACGAGCACCGCCGTCCCCACTACAACACACCCACGGGCATGTCGGCGGTGCAGTTGCTGAGATTTTTGGGGCAACTTGTCTGGCGCCAGGGAATTCGCCGGGCCGAGACCCGGGGTTTGTTCTGGCGGCAATTGATCGACATGGTTCTGCGCAAGCCCCGCCTGGTGTTCGAGTACATGGGCCAGTGCGCCGCCGCCGAGCATTTCTTCGAGTACCGGCAAGAAGCCCGCAGCCATATCATCGCCGAGTTGGGTTTCGATCCGCTCGACTCAACATCGCAAGGAAAAGCGGTCGAGATCAAAGCCAAATCCGGCACTCCCACTACCGGATGAGCTTGCTGACCTCGGACCGCAATCGCTTCTCCAACTAACGGGCTAGCTTGTCCGGTCGCAGGTTCAGCAGCTCCTGGGGAGAAGCCAGCAGATCGATCCCTACATAGAAGATTTTTCCTTCCGGGTTCAGGGCAAACCGCCAGGCAATATTCATCGCAACGTTGACGCCAAACCAGGGAGTCTGAACTTTGCCCGTAATCTTCAACTGCTTGGACCCATCGCCCAAGACCTGACTGATGCCCTGCTGCGGCATCAGGGTCAGGCCCTTGGCCTCTTCGCGCATGTAGGCAGCGATTGCCTGATGGCCGACTATCGGTTCTCTGAACGGCGGCTGCAGGGCGCCGTCGGGAGCAAACAGAGCAACGGCGGCATCGAAGTTATCGGTATTCATCGCCTCAAAGTAAGCCAACACCACCGGTTCTTTGATGCCTTCAATGTGGGGCTTGGCAGCGGCGACCGGCTCGGTGCGGATGAAATCGAATTCGACCGGTTCTGCAGCAACCTTGGCGATGGAAGGATCGTACCCCATGTTCACCACGATGTCGCGCAGGATCTGAATTTGCTGGCCGCCATCCAACTGTTTGAGGGTCTCGAACAGCTCCTGTCCTTGGGAAGACAACTCGTAACCGTACTGAATAGGGGCGACCAGACCGTCTGCCATCCACCGGGCCAGCTGATACCAGAAACCAAGCTTGGTGTTGGCGCTGTAGGAGCTATAAGAACGGCTGATAGGGGAGTCGGCCCGTCTGACAAGATCGAACATCACCTGCGTCTGCTCGGGACCACTCATCCGCTGGATGCGATCGAGCAAATCTTCGATCAAGAACATACTTGAGGCGCTGAGGGCGGCGGGTGTAATAGATTGACCCGTCTCTGTGTAGGCGTACCACAGTAAGGCCAGCTGGTCCTCCGTACTCAGTTGATTGAACTGGTCGAGGATGGCTGGAATCGGACTGGGGGAACTGTTCCCCGAGAACATTGCCTGTGCTGACTCGATGGTGAGTACCATGATCAAAATCTCCAAAGTTGCTGATGAATAAATTCTGCCAACTAAATGAGAAGCCTAGCCTAGCTTAGAATGACACGACCTAACAGTCGGCTCCCAGTGGCAAACAGTTACTTTAAGTCGCAATGGTCTCTTCGCAGGCTCCTTGGTAGGTAAGGTTGGCCAGCTGCTCAATGAAGTCTGGTGAATTTTAGAGAGACGAGGAGGTTGAGCAGTTCTATGGGACCAAGCGTCAACCGTCAGAGGCACTCGGGAGCAGGTCGGGTACCCGCATAGACATCGGCTCGTTCGTAGCCGATTCCCAGGAAAAGTCGTCAGGTATGGCGAACCTCTCACACGGCCTACTGTACTGCCATCGCTTCAGTTATGTGAATTTATTTAATGAATCCATATAATAATCAATCTTCCGCGGATAGGTCAGGGGGCTACGGCCTGATGATGGGATGCACGAGCTCACCCCCGATATAGCATCCGGCATTCACATCTCCTGCGTTTCAGGGTCCTCGGCTATCAAGAATAGTCTGTCGAAACTCAAATCGCTGCTCGCTTATCCGCCGACAATCCGGGTGGTGTGCGCCGAGAAGCCCTTGCACTGGAGGGCTTGAATGAGCGAGCTGTCGTTGCTGACACGAAATTGGGGACCGAAGCGCACGAGTTTGTGGCGTTGGTCGGTCTTCACCGAAGCGATCACCGCAATGTGAGCAGTTTCGTTCTGGTGCGCCTGCAGCACATCGCGGATCTGGTGCCAGGTCTGTAAATCGGCGCGCGCTTCGAGGTCAATGACCACCATGCGCACTTCTTCGACGGGTTCGGCGTCTTGAATGATCAGTTGCGGCCGGTCGTCGCGCATATCTATCTTTGCCCAGAGCATCAAGCGCGCGTCGGGAATAAAATAGCCGCCCACCCGCTCGTAGGTTTTCGGAAAGACCACGGCCTCCGTTGAGCCGGTCAGATCCTCGATCTGCACGATCGCCATCCGGTCGCCTTTTTTGGTGACGACGTTTTTGACCTCGCGCACCAGGGCGATGGCGCTCACGGTGCTCTCAGCCCGGCAATCGGCCAGATCCGCGAGGTTGACCGGGGCGAGCAGCCGGGCACTTTCGCGCACCGCCTTGAGCGGATGATCGGAAATATAAAAGCCCAACAGCTCCCGTTCGAATTTGAGTTTGTCCGCGGGCGGCAGATCCGGTGTCGGCGGAGCACTGGGAGCGCTTTGATAACCGGTTGGGTTGCGATCCCCGCCACCTGAGAGTGCATCAAAAAGATTGAACTGTCCGAGGGCACGGTCGCGGGCACGGTCCTGCGCCCAATCGACCACCTTTTCCATGTCGGCAATCAACTGTCCCCGATTGGACGAAAACGCATCGAACGCCCCGGCTTTGATCAGCGATTCGAGGGCGCGCTTGTTGATTACCCGCATGTCCACCCGATCGCAAAGATTCGCGAGGTTCTTGAACGGACCCTGACTGTCGCGAGCGTCGAGCAACGCCTGGATCGCTCCTTCACCGACGTTTTTGACCGCTCCCAATCCAAACAGAATGCTCTTCTCTTGGGGCGTAAAATCGAAACCCGAACGATTGATATCCGGCGGTTCAATTTCAATACCCATGCCCATGCAGCTTGCGATATATTTTTGTACCTTGTCCTGATCGCCTTTGACCGAACTGAGCAGCGCAGCCATGTACTCGACCGGGTAGTGCGCTTTTAAATACGCCGTTTGGAAAGTAACATAACCGTAAGCTGCAGAATGAGATTTATTGAAACAGTACTCCGCGAACACAACCATCTGCTCAAACAACTCATCTGCTACTCGGCTGGGCACGCCGTTCTTGGCAGATCCATCCACGAATATGGAACGATGCTTCTCCATCTCTTCGCGCTTTTTCTTGCCCATTGCTCTTCGAAGAAGGTCGGCTTGACCGAGGGTATAACCACCTAATTCTTGGGCAACTTTCATGATCTGTTCTTGATAGCATAGAACACCATAAGTCTCTTTCAGTATCGGTTCCAGCAGTGGATGCAAATATTCTATTTTTTTGCGGCCATGTTTTCGGTTGATAAATTCTGGGATAAGCCCGGCGTCCAGTGGACCAGGACGATAAAGAGCAAGAATTGAAGAAATATCCTCAATATTTGAAGGGCGCAGATCGCGCACAACTGCCTTCATTCCTGAGGATTCAAGTTGAAAAATACCCTCCAGATCTGCCTTACCCAGTAGTGCATAGGTTCCGGAGTCTTCCAGCGGCAGATTGTCCAGGTCGATGCGGACCCCCCGGTAACGCTCAATCAACTCCTGGGCGCGATGGATCATCGTCAGGTTTCTAAGCCCCAGAAAGTCCATCTTGAGTAGGCCCAGATCGGCGATGTCCTCCATGTAGTACTGGGTGATCACCTGGCCGTCGTTGTTGCGCTGCAGAGGCACCAACTCGTCAAGGGGCACACTCGAAATCACCACCCCGGCGGCGTGTACGCCGAAGGTTTTGTTGGTGCCCTCGATGCGCATGGCGAGTTCCACCCATTTTCTGACCCGCTCGTCGCCCTCGTAGGACTGCTTGAACTCGGGGGCAGGGGTTTCCTCGGAGATCATCTTCTTGAGCGGGACGGGTTTGCCGCGCACGACCGGGATGAGCTTGGCAAGCTTGTCTGCCTCACTATAGGAAATGTCGAGCACTCTGGCGACATCCTTGAGCACCGCTTTGGAGGTGAGGCGGTTGAAGGTGATGATCTGCGCCACGTACTGCTCGCCGTACTTCTCGGTGACGTAGCGAATCAGTTCGTCGCGCCGCTCGATGCAAAAGTCGGTGTCGATGTCGGGCATCGACTTGCGCTCCGGGTTGAGGAAGCGCTCAAAAAGCAGGTTGTAGCGCACCGGGTCGATGTTGGTGATGCGAAGCGCATAAGCCACCAGGGATCCGGCCGCGCTGCCCCTACCCGGACCCACGGCGATGCCGTGGTCGCGGGCGTACTTGATGTAGTCCCAGACCACCAGAAAGTAGGTGGCAAAACCCATCTGCTCGATGATCCCCAGTTCGTACTTGAGCCGTTCGCGGTAGTCCGGGGCAATTTCGCTGCCGAAGCGCTCGCGCATGCCCTCCCAGGTCACCTGCTCCAGGTAGCTCTCGGCGGTGTGGCCATGGGGGATCGGAAAGCGCGGCAGGCGCGAATCTCCCAATAGTTCGCGGTCATACTTTTCGACTTTTTCGGCGATCTCCAGAGTGGTGGTGAGCGCCTGGGCGATCACCTCGTCGCTCAGGTGGTCGCGAAACATACCCGCCATCTGCTCGGCACTTTTGAGAAACTCGGTGCCGGTGTAGCGCATGCGGTTCTCTTCGACCACCAGCTTGCCCGTCTGGATGCACAACAGCGCGTCGTGGGCGTCGACATCCTCGCAGGAGGTAAAGTGCGAGTCGTTGGTGGCGATTACCTTGATGCCCAGCTCGCGCCCAAGGTGGACGACGGCGACGTTGACGACGCGGTCCTCGCGCTGGCCGTGATCCTGAATCTCCAGATAAAAATCGTCGCCAAAAAGGTCTTTATACCACTGGGTGGTACGGCGGGCCTGCTCGAACTGGCCGGCCAGGATGAGCTGCGGGATTTCGCCCCCCAGACAGGCGGAGGTGCAGATAATCCCCTCGTGGTACTGAACGAGCATCTCCTTGTTCATGCAGGGCCGGGAGAAGATCCCTTTGCCCTGCACTCCGTCCAGATGCGAGATCGTCACCAGCTTGACGAGGTTCTTGTAGCCGGTGAGGTTCTTGGCCAGCAGAATCTGGTGGTAGCGCCGGTAGCGGCGGCTCTTGTCGCGGATGTCGCCGTTAATCACGTACCCTTCGGTGCCCACGATCGGCTTGAGCCCGGCGGCGCGGCATTTTTTGATTAGCTCGATGGCCCCGTACATTACCCCGTGATCGGTGATCGCGATGGCCGGCATCTCCAGGCCCTTCGCCCGCTCGATGAGGTCCGGCACCTGGCTGGCACCATCCAGCAAACTGTAGTCGCTATGGGTGTGGAGATTGACGTACTGCATGGCAAGACACTATGGGCACAGGTCATTATCCTACAGGGGCACTAAATCTGGATCAATCGGCAAGTGGCCCGGGGCCGTTATGAACATGTGTTTACAATCGATTGTAGTGCAGCCGGTTCCACCTGACGAGGGAGACCGGTAGGCTCTGCAAATTACTACCATGGTGTAGTGCGCTTTATCGCACCGATGCCGAGTTCTCCCCACACCCTCACTCACCATGAAAAAACTGCTCTTGCTTGGCATACTGGCCCTGGGAATCGTTGCCGCCCCCGCCCAGGCGCAGTACTACCCCTCCGACTACGGCCCGGGATACCAGTACAACCAGGGTTATTCCAACGGCAACGACAGCCGCTACACCCAGGGATACAACGACGGCTACCGCTGCGGGCGCTACGAAGATTGCGCAGGTGCCCGACCCAGCCAGTACTCGCGCTCCGGCTACTCCTCTTCCGGTTACAACACTTACGGCCGCTCCGGCTACAGCAACTACGGCCGTCCCCAGAGTCTCGAAGGCGTGTTGATTCAGCAGGGGCTCAATATGCTGTTGCGCTCTGTGCGCTAATTTTGCCCTTCATGCCAATCGATTTATCATAGGAGATTGGTGTCGCCGGGGTAAACACTGCCTACACAGTCAAAAATGCCAACCCGGACGTCAAAGCCAAGCAGCTCGCAGGCATGCTTGACAAACCGGGATCGCTCAAAACGCCAAGGTTCGCGCCGCCTTTGAACAGTTGCGCCGGGAGCTGCATATCGAATGACAGGTGTTGGCAAATCGCGGATTTTCAAGAAATAAAGATTTCAATGCCCGAGGCCAGCGGGTGTGCAGCCAGCTCCTTGTGATTATGCTTGTAGAGCATAATTACAATCGCTACGGTTATTGTATCTGTATCCTCATTGACGCGTTTGCTTCTCAAACAGGACTTGTGCCGCTCGTAAAGTTTTAAATATGGAAATCTCGCATCTGTACCAACTCGCCCAGCGCCTTTTGTCATCTGCGCCACCGGGGCAAGGTCACTCCGAACCGCAGTTGCTGGTTGGCGGGCTGCCCGAGGAGTTCCCAAGTCAAATTTCTATGCCTGAAAGCACGCGCCTCCTTGGCAGTCTGGTTCAAGAGTCCGGTCGGTTCCAGGTCGTTCTCGAAACGGAGCTTTCCCCAGACAGCATCCTCGACTACTACAGGAGGGCTGTTGGTGCAGTCGGTGGACGCGAATTAAAAATGGCAGTACCTCTAATGAGTGGAACGGCATCTGTCGGCTCGACGGGCACTGCGAGGTTCCGCTTGCCCGTTGGAAATCGATTGTTGGTGGTGGTTGCCTCTTTAGTTGGGGAACGCTTGACGGACGTGCGGTTGCACTTGCTCGGCGGGCAAGATGATGAGCGCAGCGGGAGTGGGACTTTCAATGTTGTGGATGCACCAACTGTGGGAGGGCAATCCACCGTCTGGTCGACGATTGGCCTACCGTTTTTGGAGCCGCCTGCTGGAGTCGAAGAGTTTTCCACGTTTCACGGTCTTGATTCGATGGGTCGGTTCCTGACTCTGACGTTGTCGATACATCTAGCTGCACAGGCACTGGCAAGTCATTTTGGAGAGCAACTCACACGCGCAGGTTGGCGGCAAAGTTCTCGAGGCGCGAACGGTCAATCCGCCTGGAGCACCTGGGAGGTAGCGGATGGAGCGAACCAAGTCCGCGGTTATCTTTGCATTCAAGAGTGGCCGGGAACGGCTGCGCGGCGCTTAGTTTACCTTCGAATCGAACGCTGATGAACCCCAGCCGCCCGAACCGGTCGAAATTCTAAGGCACAGACGACGCAGCAGCGGAGACTAAGTAGGCGCCCTTAAAAACACCGAGCCACTGCCGCTAAAACCCAGAGGACAGACCGCTGTCTCGCTGAACCTTCGCTCTAGTCGAGGGCACTTACTTCGTCAAGGATGGTTCAAGGGGTGACAGAGTATGGGCAAAGGCTCGCCTGAAGGGCATTTGAGCTTCTGGCACCCGCATGGCTGAGTGCCGTTTTCGACCCTCGTCCCGCATCCGGGGAACGGAGGAATCCGGTTTTCAGGCTTTGTCTATGGCGAGTCTGGTCAACAAGCAGGCACAACTTGAGCAGACCCACATCGCTCAAACCTTCTGTGGGCAAGGATCTGAAGGATGTCTGTCACCCCTTGAACAAGGACAAAGCCCAGCAGCGCCTCGTCCGTAGGGGACTTGCCTACACGATTAGGCAGCCAGGCGGCCTCAAGTCGCAACCAGCTATCGGAAACGGGGTGCTCACCGAAGATCCACGCGTGGCGGGGACCATCCACCGCGCCGACGCTGTCCTGCTTGCCTGTCTCTGTGTAGAATCGGCCCGCGCCAGCAACCGGGTGCTTTCTGCCATCGACCGCCAGATGGCGTATGGTGGTGGGGATTTCGAGGTGTTCGAGCCGTGATCGAAAAGACCGGAGATCCTCTAAAGGCGGTGTCCCAGGACGCCCCGAGCTGTTTTACCGCCATCATCTCCCCGGCCGACCGCGTGCAGGTGCTGGCCGAGGCGCTGCCCTACATTCAGCGCTTTGCCGGTAAGACGATCGTCGTCAAGTACGGCGGTGCGGCAATGGTCAAAGAAAACCTGCGCGACCTGGTCATTCGCGACATCGTGTTTCTGGCCACCGTCGGTATCAAGCCGGTGGTCGTCCATGGCGGCGGGCCCGAGATTAACAGCTGGCTGGAGCGGCTCAACATTCCGGTGCAGTTTGTGGGCGGCTTGCGAGTGACCGACAAGATCACCATGGAAGTGGTGGAGATGGTCCTCGCGGGCAAAGTGAATAAATCGATCGTCCAGATGATCAACCAGGCGGGCGGCTCGGCGGTGGGTCTTTGCGGTCGCGACGGCTCGATTATCGAGGCGCGTCCCCACCAGAGCGCCCAACTGCAGCCGGACATCGGCTTTGTGGGCGATATCCAGAGCGTCAACCCCAAATTGATTCAGTCGCTGCTCAAAGAAGGTCACATCCCGGTGCTTTCCAGTGTGGCGAGCGACGAGAACGGCCAAGCCTACAACATCAACGCCGACACCGCCGCCGGGGAACTCGCAGCGGCCCTCGATGCCGAGAAATTGATTCTGCTCACCGATACCCCGGGGATTTTGCTGGACAAAGACCATCCCAGGTCGCTGATTCGAAAACTGGACATCTACCAGGCCCGCAAACTGATCGCCGAAGGCGTCGTGGACGGGGGCATGATCCCCAAAGTCCAGTGCTGCGTGCGCGCCCTCGCCCAAGGGGTTCGCGCCGCCCACATCGTCGATGGTCGGCAGATGCATGCGCTCTTGCTGGAGGTGCTTACCGATCAGGGCATCGGCAGCATGCTGGTTGCCTCGGAACTTGTTTGATTGGACGATCAAATTTTGTCAGGATCGACACCTTGATTGCGAAGATACGCCGCCAGGCGTTCCGCTCTTTCTTCGGGGGAAGGGAACCTTTGCCCGTCTTCACCAAACCAGTACAACCATTCGCGCTCCCAGCCATTGAACCGTCCACGCCCCCGTCCCAGGCTCAGCCCGATACCCTCCAGCCAAACGGGCTCCCCTGTAAGGCGGGTGAAGGTGCCCTGATTCAATTCGTAGATTTCGAGCGGCTCGCGTTTGCGCCGAAGATTTGGATTGTAGATGGCATAGTATCGGACACCAAGTTCTGCATAGTCCCTGAGCTTGCGGTTGTATTCACCGCGATAGGTTCTGGAGACGACTTCCAAAACCAGAATCGGGACAACCTCACCTTCTTCCCAGAGCACATAGCTGGGTCGTCCGTTCTCCCCCTTGAATCTCGACACGCCCACGCACAGAAAGCCGTCCGGCACGATTGGGGGTTCGTCCGGAGCGTAGTAGACGGCCATGTCGATGCCGAAAAACCAGTCTTCGCGGTGCTTCCACAGGGCGGCCAGGATGATCTTCAACAGGGTCGGGACAGAATCCTGAAGTTCATTGTCCACGGGAGTCTCATCGGAATCCGGCAGTTGCGCAGAAGAAGGCAGATGCTCAACAAGCGGGTCGTACTGCACCGTGGGGACCTCGAAATGCCGGATAGCCCCATTTTGGCAAGGGCGGCAAATTGAAGCTAGCTAGAGGAATGCGGGGCCGGCCATCCCCCGCCTCGAATCTCTGTCGCTGGGTATCAAAGCTTGACTTCGATATCGACGCCCGCCGGCAAGTCGAGGCGCATCAGCGCGTCGATCGTCTTTGCCGAGGGTTGGTAAATGTCGATGATCCGGCGGTGGGTGCGCGTCTCGAAGTGCTCGCGCGAATCTTTGTCGACGTGCGGCGATCTGAGAACGCAGTAACGGCGGATGCGCGTGGGCAGCGGAATCGGCCCCACGGCGGCGGCGTTGGTGCGGTTGGCCGTATCGACGATCTTTGAGCAGGATTGATCGAGCAGGCCGTGATCGAACGCCTGCAGACGAATGCGAATTTTTTGCTGGGTCAGCGCCATGGCTTGGAATCCTCAGAGCAAAGGGTGGGGCGAGATCGCCCCACCCTTTGCGGGTGAATCTACTTTACTTCAGGATCTTGGAGACAACGCCCGCGCCCACGGTGCGGCCGCCCTCGCGGATGGCAAAGCGCATGCCGTCCTCGATGGCGATTGGGTTGATCAGTTCAACGGTCATCTTGATGCGGTCGCCAGGCATCACCATCTCGGCGGACTTGCCTTCGTCGTCGGTGAAGGTGACGATGGTGCCGGTCACGTCGGTGGTGCGCACGTAGAACTGCGGGCGGTAGCCGGCGAAGAAGGGGGTATGGCGGCCACCTTCTTCTTTGCTGAGGATGTAGACCTCGCCCTCGAACTGGGTGTGGGGGGTGATCGAGCCGGGCTTGGCAAGCACCATGCCGCGCTCGACGTCCTCTTTTTTGATCCCGCGCAGGAGGACGCCGATGTTGTCGCCCGCCAGGCCCTCATCGAGGGACTTCTGGAACATCTCCAGACCGGTGACGGTGGTGGAGCGGGTCCCGCGGATGCCCACCAACTCGATGGTCTCGCCGACTTTGACCTTGCCGCGCTCGATGCGGCCGGTGGCGACAGTGCCGCGGCCGGTGATCGAGAAGACGTCTTCGACCGCCATCAAGAACGGCTTGTCGATCGCCCGCTCGGGAGTGGGGATGTAGGCGTCCACCGCGTCCATCAGCGAGTAGATGCAATCGACCCAATCGTCCTTGCCGCGGATGAGCTTCGGCTCGGAGGCCATCTTCTCGAGGGCCATCAGGGCCGAACCCGCCACGATCGGGACGTCATCGCCGGGAAAGTCGTACTTAGAAAGCAGCTCGCGCACTTCCAGTTCGACCAGTTCCAGCAATTCGGGGTCGTCGAGCTGGTCTTTTTTGTTCAAGAAGACGACGATATTGGGCACGCCGACCTGACGGGCAAGCAGGATGTGCTCGCGGGTCTGGGGCATCGGACCGTCCGCCGCCGAGACCACCAGGATGGCACCATCCATCTGGGCGGCGCCGGTGATCATGTTCTTGACGTAGTCGGCGTGACCGGGGCAATCCACGTGGGCGTAGTGGCGCTTCTCGGTCTCGTACTCGACGTGGGCGGTGTTGATCGTGATGCCGCGGGCTTTCTCTTCGGGGGCCTGGTCAATTTCGTCGTACTTCTTGGCCTTGGCGCGGCCGAGCGCGGCCAGCGTCATGGTGATGGCCGCCGTCAGCGTCGTCTTGCCATGGTCGACGTGACCGATGGTCCCGATGTTGACGTGCGGTTTATTCCGTTCGAACTTAGCGCGAGCCATGGGTTTCCTTTCCTCTAGTTAAGCGTTCCCTTTGTTTTTGGCGATGATCGTCTCGGCGACGTTGCGCGGCACTTCTTCGTAATGGCTGAACTCCATCGAGAAAGTACCACGACCCTGGGTCTTGGAGCGGATGTCGGTGGCATAACCGAACATCTCGGCCAGGGGCACCCGGGAGGTGACCTTCGAGACGCCTCCTTCGTTGTCCATCGACTCGATCTGACCGCGGCGGGCGTTCAGATCGCCCATCACATCGCCCAGGAAGTCGCCGGACACTTCGACCTCGACCTTCATCATCGGTTCGAGCAGCACAGGCTGCGCCTTTTGAGCCGCTTCCCGCAGCGCCAGCGAACCGGCGATCTTGAAGGCCATTTCGGAGGAATCGACGTCGTGGTAGGAGCCGTCCACCATCGTCACCTTCACGTCGATGAGCGGGTAGCCCGCGATCACCCCCGACTCGCAGCGCTCCTTCATGCCCTGCTCGGCCGGACCGATGTACTCCTTGGGCACGACGCCGCCGACAATCTTCGAGACGAACTCGAAACCCGTACCCGGCTCACCCGGTTCGAGGTTGATGACGACGTGACCGTACTGACCCTTGCCGCCGGTCTGACGCTTGTAGAGGCCCTCGACATTATTGACCGCTTTGCGAATCGTCTCGCGGTAGGCCACCTGCGGCGCACCGACGTTGGCCTCGACCTTGAACTCGCGCAGCATGCGGTCCACGAGGATCTCGAGGTGCAGTTCGCCCATCCCCGCGATAATCGTCTGGTTGGTCTCCTGGTCGACGTGGACCCGGAAGGTCGGGTCTTCTTCGGAGAGCGACTGCAGCGCCTTGGAGAGCTTGTCGAGGTCGGCTTTGGTCTTGGGCTCGATGGCTACCGAGATCACCGGTTCTGGAATAAACAGCGATTCGAGGATGACCGGCGAATCTTCGGTACACAGCGTGTCGCCGGTGAAGGTGTCCTTGAGGCCGACCACCGCGCCAAGGTCGCCCGCGCGCAACTCGTCCACCTCGATGCGATCGTCGGCCTTGAGCACGATGAGCCGCGAGATGCGCTCCTTCTTGTCCTTGCTGGCGTTGAGGGCGTAGCTGCCTTTCTGGAGAATGCCCGAGTAGACGCGCACGAAGGTGAGCCGTCCGTAGGGGTCGGCCATGATCTTGAAGGCCAGAGCCGAGAGCGGCTGGCTGTCGTCGGCGCTGCGCTCGACCTCGGTACCGTTGGGCAGCAGGCCCTTGATGGGCGGGATGTCGAGGGGCGAGGGCAAATAGTCGAGCACCGCATCGAGCATCTGCTGCACGCCCTTGTTCTTAAAAGCCGAGCCGCAGAGCATCGGCACGATCGTGTTGGCGACGGTGCCTTTGCGCAGAGCAGCCTTGATCTCAGCCTCGGTAAGCTCTTCACCGCCGAAGTACTTCTCAAGCAGCACATCGTCGGTCTCCGAGACCGCTTCGATGAGCTTGGCGCGGTACTCCTGCACCAGTTCCTCCATATCAGCAGGGATTTCCTCAACCCGGATATCGGTGCCGATGTCGTTGCCGTAGACGTAGGCCTTCATGCCCACCAGATCGACGATGCCGCTCAGGGTGTCCTCGGCGCCGATGGGTAACTGAATCGGCACGGCGTTGGCCCGCAGCCGGTCGCGCACCTGGCTGTAAACCTTGTAGAAATTGGCGCCGGTGCGGTCCATCTTGTTGACGAAGATAAAGCGCGGCACGTTATAGCGGTTGGCCTGGCGCCAGACGGTCTCGGTCTGGGGTTGCACGCCACCCACCGAGCACAGCACCGTGATCACCCCATCCAGCACGCGCATCGAGCGCTCGACTTCGATGGTGAAGTCGACGTGGCCGGGGGTGTCGATGATGTTGATCTTGTGCTCCAGGGCACCGGGCAGGGGCTGGGTGGGATTTTCGGGGTCGCGGCGCGTCCAGGCGGTGGTGATCGCCGCTGCGGTAATCGTGATGCCGCGCTCGCGTTCCTGGGCCATCCAGTCGGTGACGGTGTTGCCCTCGTGCACCTCGCCAATCTTGTGGATTACCCCGGAGTAGAACAGAATGCGCTCGGTCGTGGTAGTCTTGCCAGCATCGATGTGTGCTGCGATGCCGATGTTGCGTACCCGCTCCAGGGGAATGTTGCGTGCCACGGTTACCTCCTCGCATTCACCGCGAGTTCGAAAAGTTCTGTAACAATCCTAGCCCAACTGCCCACACCATTGGCGTCGCTTGCACAGCAAACCGCCATCGCTTACCGGTTAGTAACGATAATGGGCAAAGGCTTTGTTGGCCTCGGCCATGCGGTGCGTCTCTTCGCGCTTGCGCACCGCCGAACCGGTGTCGTTGGCGGCGTCCATCAGCTCGTTGGAAAGCTTGTCGACCATGCTCTTGCCCGAGCGCTTGCGGGAGAACTGCACCAACCAGCGCAGCGCCAGGGACGTGCCGCGCTCCTGGCGCACCTCCATAGGCACCTGGTAAGTCGCACCGCCGACGCGGCGGGCCTTGACCTCGATGCGGGGGGTGCAGTTGAGCACCGCCTGGTTGAACACGTCGAGCGGCTCGCGCCCGGTGCGCTCCTGCACGCGTTCAAGCGCCGAGTAGAGGATGCGCTCGGCGGTGGCCTTTTTGCCTTCCTTCATCAGCTTGTTGGTCATCATCGTCACCAGCCTGGATGCGTAGAGCGGATCGGCGGTGACAGGACGCAATATGGCGCGGGTACGGCGGGACATAGGTTTTGGTGGTTGCGGTGGAAAGATTAACGTTTCTTACCGGCGGGAGCGGCGGCCTGTCCCGGTTTGGGACGCTTGGTTCCGTATTTGGAGCGGCTCTGCATACGGTTTTTGACCCCGGCGGTGTCCAGGGTGCCGCGGATGATGTGATAGCGAACGCCGGGCAAGTCCTTGACGCGACCGCCGCGGATCATTACCACGGAGTGCTCCTGCAGGTTGTGGCCGACGCCCGGGATGTACGCCGTCACTTCAAAGCCGCTGGTCAGGCGGACGCGGGCTACCTTGCGCAGGGCCGAGTTGGGCTTCTTGGGCGTGGTGGTGTACACGCGCGTGCACACCCCGCGCCGCTGGGGGCAGGCCTTGAGGGCTGGCGACTTGGTTTTGCGCTGGGCAATCCCGCGCTCACGGCGAATGAGCTGGGCGATCGTGGGCATGATTTCGGTTAAAGTCAACGAAGACTTAATATAGCCAGCGAAAGAACCCTTCGTCAACTAAGAATTGTTGCACGGCGTGCCCCAGGAGCGGTCCGCCGCCGCCGGTGCGTTGCCTTGCCACTGCCTGAGGTGTGACCTAAGATTGCGGTACTCAAGGGCATAGGTTCTGGGTCGCACCCGTGAAGCCAGAAAAAATCGATCTCCAGGTGGAGTATCCGTGTCCGCGCTGCAAACGGGGGAGGCTGCAGGCCATTGTCCTCACCGAAGCGTTTGGCTGTGACCGTTGCAGCCAGATATTCGGCCTCTCGCCGGATGGGTTGGTGCTTGAACAGCTTTCGACCAGCTACCCCTACAAAAAAGCTTGGCAGTGGATCGGGGGAAACTGGCGCGATCAAAACCGTTCTTTGACGGACAACTACTTCCCCTTTATTCTGGTTGCCCTGGCTTTGATCCCTCCAGTCTGGCTGCCCCTGGTGCTCCAGTCGCGTTCGGGCTTTGGAGCGCTTGCGATTACGGTGGTGTTGACGCTGATCGTGCTGATCTTCTGGCTGGCCCGCCGTTCTAGACCCTAGAGATCACTACAGTTCTTGCGGAAACCTTTGCAGGTGGAATCTTCGCTTTACGAAACCCTCAAAGTCACGGCGCAGCGGGCACAGCGCTCGACGATGGCGCTTGCTCAAGTGCCTTCAGGAATCAAAAACAAGGCGCTACGCGCCATGGCCCGTTCGCTGCGCACCGCCCACAGCGAAATCCTCGAATCGAACACGACGGATCTCGAATTCGGTCGCCAGATGGGCCTTTCTGAGACGTTGCTCGACCGGCTGAAGCTGACTCCCCAGCGCCTCGAAGGTATGGCGCTTTCTTTGGAGCAAATCGCCGCACTCAAAGATCCGGTGGGTGAAATCGTGGGCGGCTGGCGGCACCCCGAGGGCCTGGAAATCGTGCGGGTGCGGGTGCCGCTGGGCCTCATCGGGATCATCTACGAGGCACGCCCCAATGTTACCGCCGACGCCATCGGCCTGTGCCTCAAGTCCGGCAATGGAGTGCTCTTGAAAGGCGGCAAAGAAGCCGAAAATTCCAACCAGGCCATCAGTTCTGTCCTCAAAGCCGCCGCCTACGAACAGGGCATTCCGGAAGGCTGCATCGAGCAGCTGCCCGGCGAGCGGGCGGTGGTCGAGGCGCTGATTCGCCTTAATCCGTATCTGGCCCTGGTGATCCCCCGGGGAGGGCACTCGCTCATCGACTTTGTCGTGCGCAACGCGACTGTGCCGGTGCTGGAGACGGGGGTGGGCAACTGCCACATCTACGTCGCCGCCTCCGCCGATCTGGAGATGGCCCGCCGCATCGTCATCAACGCCAAGGTCCAGCGCCCCTCGGTCTGCAACGCCGCCGAGAAGCTGCTGGTGCACCGAGACACGGTGGTGACGCATTTGGCCCCGCTGCTGGAGGATCTGCACGCCCACGGTATTGAAGTGCGCGGCTGCCCGCGCACCGTTGCCTTCGACCCGAAGGTCAAAAGTGCCGGTGAAGAAGACTGGGGCAAGGAGTACCTCGACAAAATCATCGCCATCAAAGTGGTCGATTCGACCCGTGAAGCGATCGACTGGATCAACCACTACGGCACCCGCCACTCAGAAGCGATCGTCACCGCCAACTACGAGGAAGCCCGTCGCTTCACCGCCGCTATCGACGCGGCGGCGGTCTACGTCAACGCCTCGACCCGTTTTACCGACGGCGGCGAATTCGGCTTCGGGGCCGAGATTGGCATTTCTACCCAAAAGTTGCACGCGCGCGGGCCGGTGGGCCTCGTGGAACTGACCACCACCAAATATGTTGTGAGCGGTTCCGGCCAGATCCGGCCCTGAGGCTGGACACTCGCCACCTTTTGCCTTACACTCGATATCTGTTGCCTTGCGGCAGCCGGGTGGATACTGGGAGGCTTGCTTCCTAAGTCCCTTTGCCTGATTTTGCTGTTCGTTATGGGACGAGCCTGACGGGTATGGGACATGCCTGTCGGCGGTCCGCTCTGTTCAGATCCCTAAGGTGTACCCAAACCATGGCCGACGAAGTCAAAGCCGTCGCTCGCTTCATTCGCATGTCGCCTTTCAAGGTGCGCCGGATCCTCGATCAGATCCGGGGGCGCTCCTATCAGGACGCGCTGATCATCCTCCAGTTCATGCCCCACGCCGCCACCGAGCCCATCAAAAAAGTGCTCGAGTCGGCGGCGGCCAACGCCGAGCACAATTTCAGCCTCGATCGGCGCGCTTTGGTGGTGAGCACCGCCTTCGCCGACGGCGGTCCGGTACTCAAGCGCTTTCGCGCCGGCGATCGAGGCCGTGCCCGCCCCGTCCGCAAGCGCACCAGCCACATCACCGTCGCCGTGCGCTCCACCAGCGAGGTCGAATAACCATGGGACAGAAAGTACATCCGATCGGCCTGCGTCTGGGCATTATCCGTGACCACCGCTCGCGCTGGTTCGCCAAGGCGGGCGAGTACCCCGCACTGTTGGCCGAAGACCACAAAATTCGCGCCTATATCGTCAAGAAACTGGCGAGCGGCGGCATCGCCGATGTCGACATCGAGCGCAAGGCCGATCAGGTGGAGATCACCATCCGCACCGCCCGGCCGGGCGTGGTGGTCGGCCGCGGCGGCGCGGGCATCGACGAACTGAAGGCCAATCTCGAAAAGCTGATCGGCCGCCGCCAGATCCGCATCAATGTCGTCGAGGTCCAGCGCGTCGACGCCGAGGCGGCCCTGATCGCCGAGTACATCGTCGGCCAACTGGAGCGGCGCGTCGCCTTCAGGCGCGCGGTGCGCCAGGCCATCCAGCGCGCCCAGCGCGCCGGGGTGCAGGGCATCAAGGTGATGGTGGCAGGCCGCCTCAACGGGGCCGAAATTGCCCGCTCGGAGTGGACGCGCGAGGGACGCATTCCGCTGCATACCCTCAGAGCCGACATCGATTACGCCTACAAAATTGCCCAGACGACCTACGGCACGCTGGGGGTCAAAGTCTGGATTTTCCGCGGCGAGATTTTGCCTGGCGCCGGCGGCCCGGCGGCGGCTCCCGAGGAGGTGGCGGCCCAGCCCAAGCCTGATCAGCGTCCCCGCCGCCGCAAAAAGATCCAGTACGAAGAACGCACCGACGAGCAGTAGAGGCCACGGAGTCGCACCATGTTGATGCCCAAACGCACCAAGTTCCGCAAGCAGCAGCGCGGACGCATGAACGGGGCCGCCTGCCGCGGCAACGAAATCGAGTTCGGCACCTACGCGCTGCAGGCGCTTGAGCCCGTCTGGATGACTTCCCGGCAAATCGAAGCCGCCCGACGGGCCATGACCCGCTACATCCGCCGCGGCGGCAAAATTTATATCCGGGTGTTCCCGGATAAGCCCGTCACCCAGCGCGCCGCCGAGACCCGCATGGGTTCGGGCAAAGGTGCGCCCGAGTACTGGGTGTGCGTGGTCAAGCCCGGCCGGATCCTGTTTGAGATTGACGGGGTCGCCGAGGAGATTGCCCGCGAGGCGATGCGTCTGGCGGCGGCCAAGCTGCCCATCAAATCTCGATTTATCGTCAAAAGCGAGACTGCCCCCGCTGAGGAGCCGACCAATGCCCCTACCTAAAATTGACGACTGGCGCGAACTCAGCGACGAGGAGATTTCCGAGCAGATCCTCGCCACCAAAAAAGAACTGTTCGAACTGCGGTTGCAAAAGGCGACGCGCCAGCTCGAAAAGCCGCACCTCGTGCGCCACGCCAAGCACAAGCTCGCCCAGCTGATGCTGCTTGAAAGCCAGCGCACTGCCGCCGCCAAGGAGAAATAACCCATGCCGCGCAAAGAAAAAATCGGATTGGTGGTCAGTGACGCGATGCAAAAGACGGTGGTGGTCGCCGTCGAAAACCGCGTCCCCCACCCCAAGTACAAAAAGATTGTCGTGCGCACGCGCAAGTTCAAAGCCCACGACGAAGAGAACCGCTGCAAAGTCGGCGATCGGGTCCGCATTCTCGAATCGCCGCCCCTGAGCAAAACCAAGCGGTGGGTCGTGCTGGACATTCTCGATGAGGCTCGCAACCCATGATCCAGCAGCAGTCCCGGCTGAGCGTGGCCGACAACACCGGAGCGCGCGAACTGTTGTGCATCCGCGTGCTCGGCTCGACCGTCGGCTCCAAGGGTCTCACCAAAGGCGGCGGCAACCGCCGCTATGCCTTCGTGGGCGACATAGTCGTGGCCGTGGTCAAAGATGCCGCCCCCAACATGGGGGTCAAAAAATCTGAGGTGGTGCGCGCGGTGGTGGTGCGCACCCGCCAGGCGATTCGCCGCGACAACGGCATGGTCATCCGCTTTGACGACAATGCCGCGGTGATCATCGACAAAAACGGCAACCCCCGCGGCACGCGCGTCTTTGGACCGGTGGCGCGCGAGTTGCGCGAGAAAAATTTCACCAAGATCATTTCCCTGGCCCCGGAGGTGCTCTGATGGCGACCAACAACGGCGCCGGCAAGGCGCGGCACAAATTCCACGTCAAAAAAGGCGACACTGTCCAGGTGATCTCCGGCAAGGACAAGGGCAAAGTCGGCAAGGTGAGCGAGGTGTTACCCACCGCGGGCAAGGTGATTGTCGAGGGGGTGAACATGCAGACCAAGCACGTCAAACCCCAGGGTGACCAGCAGGGCCAGACCCTACGGCGCGAAGCCCCGATCTACAGCTGCAAGGTGATGCTGTACTCCGACAAGAAGAAGCAGGCCAGCCGCGTCGGTCACACCGTCACCGACGCGGGCAAAAAAGTGCGCGTGCTCAAGAAAACCGGCGAGATCCTCGACAAGTAGAGAGTAAACCATGGCCACCCCCGTTCGCATGAAGGACAAGTACAACCGGGAGGTCGTCCCGCGCCTGCAGGAGCAGTTCAACTACACCAACCTCATGCAGGTGCCCAAGATCTCCAAAATCGTGATCAACCGCGGCCTCGGTGAGGCTTCGCAGAACGCCAAGGCCCTCGATGGGTCGATTGCCGAAGTGGCCCGTATTGCCGGTCAGAAGCCCGTGGTCACCCGCGCCAAAAAGGCGATCGCCGGCTTCAAGCTGCGCGCCGGGGTGCCGGTGGGCGTCACGGTGACCCTCAGGGCCCGGCGGATGTACGAGTTTCTCGACCGGCTGGTCTCGGTGGCCCTGCCGCGCATCCGCGACTTTCGCGGCGTCAGCCCCAAAGCCTTCGACGGCCGCGGCAACTACACCCTCGGCCTGCGCGAGCAACTGATTTTCCCTGAGATCGAGTACGACTCGGTCGACAAAATCCGCGGTATGGACATTACTATCTGCACCACGGCCAAAACCGACGAGGAGGGCCGCGCCCTGCTCGCCGCCCTCGGAATGCCCTTCAGGAAATAACAACATGGCAAAAGTATCGATGGTCGAGCGTGAGAAGAAGCGCCAGAAACTGGTCTTAAAGGGCAAGCTCTCCGACACCCGGCTGCACAACCGCTGCTGGCGGTGCGGGCGCCCCCGCGGTTACATCCGCGACTTTGGCCTGTGCCGCATCTGTTTTCGGGAGATGGCCCACCAGGGTCTGTTGCCCGGCGTCGTCAAAGCAAGCTGGTAGGAGAAGACCATGGCGGTAAATGACACCCTTGCCGATATGCTCACCCGCATCCGCAACGCGAGTATCGTCAAACACGATATCGTCCCAGTGCCTTCGACGCGCATGACGCGCTCGGTGGCGGAGGTGCTGAAGATGGAAGGGTTGATACTCGAATACCAGGACCAGGGCGAAGGCAAAGATCGCCAGCTCCTGCTCACCCTCAAGTACGCCGGTCGTCAACGTCGCCCGCTGATCACCAACCTCAAGCGCGTCTCGCGCCCGGGGCTGAGGGTCTACGCCAACCGCAAGGAGTTGCCCCGTGTGCTGGGCGGCATCGGCATCGCCATCATCTCCACCTCCCAGGGGGTGATGACCGACCGCGACGCCCGGCGGGCGGGTGTGGGCGGTGAAGTCCTCTGCTACGTCTTTTAGGAGCGCGCCATGTCCCGTATCGGCAAACTTCCGATCGCAATCCCGCCCAAGGTCGAAGTCACCCTGGATGGCCGGCGCGTCGTCGTCAAAGGCCCCAAGGGTACCCTCGATCTCACCCTGCCCGACTCGGTCGAGGTGGTACGCGAGGACGGCAGGCTTTTGGTGACCCGCCGCGGCGAGAGCCGCCGCGCCCGCGAGCAGCACGGTCTTGGCCGCACGCTGGTGGCCAACATGGTCACTGGGGTGACCACCGGCTTCACCAAGCCCATGCAAATCGCCGGGGTCGGTTACCGCGTCGCCCTCACCGGCCGCAAACTGACGATCAACGCCGGTTTCAGTCACCCGATCGAAATCGAGTTGCCGGCAGGCATCGACATCGAAGTCGACCCGAAGGCGTCGGCGATTGCCGGCACCCGTAACCAGCAGGGCTTCAACTTTGTCATCAAAGGCTTCGACAAGCAGGCGGTAGGCGACCTGGCGGCCAAGATCCGCGACATTCGTCCGCCCGAGCCTTACAAGGGCAAGGGCATCCGTTACACCGCCGAGAAAATCTTGCTCAAGGCCGGCAAATCCGGCAAGAAGTAGTCCACCGCATCTAGAGACGGCACATGAAAGTCGATCGCAAAACAGCCACCCACCGCCGCCACCAGCGCATCCGCCGCAAGATCGCGGGCACGCCCGAGCAGCCGCGTCTGGCGGTTTATCGCTCCAACCGGCACATCTACGCTCAGGTGATCGACGATGTTCACCAGCGGACGCTCGTGGCGGCTTCGACCCTGGAAGCGCCTTTGCGCTCCGGCGAGGAGGGCACCGCCACCTGTGAGGCGGCCACGGCGGTCGGCCGGCTGGTGGCCGAGCGCGCCAAAGAAAAAGGGATCACCGCCGTGGTCTTCGACCGGGGCGGCAAGTTGTACCACGGCCGGGTCAAAGCGGTGGCCGATGCAGCCCGCGAAGCCGGACTCGATTTTTAAGTACTTAAGGAGAGCAGTTATGCCCCCACAGCAACAAAGAGGCAGAGGTCGCGGCCGTGGACCCGGCGGTCCCGGCGGTCCCGGCGGTCCCGGCCCCGAGCAAGCACCCGAAGATCCCGATCGCGAGTCCGGGGGTGAACGGCGCCGCGGCCGGGGCCGCGGTGCCGGTCGCGGCGGCGGCGACAAAGCCGAGCGGGCCCAGGCTGAAACCGAATTTCAAGAGCGCGTCGTCCAGATTCGCCGCGTCACCAAGGTCGTCAAGGGCGGCAAAAAACTCAGCTTCAGAGCGGTGATCGTTGTGGGCGACGGCAACGGCCGGGTCGGCGTCGGCGTGGGCAAAGCCAACGACGTCATCGGCGCGGTCAAGAAGGGCGTCTCCGATGCGCGCAAGGCGCTCATCCGGGTTCCCCTCAACAAGATCAACTCGATTCCCCACCCCATGAGCGGCAGCTCAGGGGCGGCCAACGTCTTTCTCAAACCGGCCTCGGGCGGTACTGGCGTCATCGCGGGCGGTGCGGTGCGCACGGTACTGGAATTGGCCGGGATCAAAAACGTCCTGGCCAAATCCCTGGGCTCCAAGTCGCCCCTCAACAATGCCCGGGCCGCTGCCGACGCCCTGTCGCGCCTGCGTACCCTCTCAGAAGTCGCCGGCGAGCGCGGCGTGCCCGTCTCGAATCTGTGGAGTCGATAAGCGATGAAAAGCCTCCGTCTTGAGGACGCCGTTCCCCAGTCCGGCTCGCGCCACCGCAAGCTGCGCGTCGGCCGGGGCCATTCCGCCGGTCAGGGCAAGACCAGCGGCCGGGGCATGCGCGGTCAGAAGTGCCGCTCCGGGGGCGGTGTGCGCCCCGGCTTCGAGGGCGGCCAGATCCCGCTCTACATGCGCTTGCCCAAGCTCAAGGGCTTCGAGTTGGTCAATCCCAGTTCCTACACGATCGTCAATCTCAAGCAACTGCGCGATCTGCCCGCCGATAGTGAAGTGAACATCGAAACGCTGCTCGATGCCGGCATTTTGACGGCTACCAGCGGCCCCTTGCGGGTACTGGGCGACGGCGAAGCGCACGTGGCGCTCCAGATCACGGCCGCTTACTTCACGGCCTCGGCCAGAGAAAAGATCGAAGCGGCCGGGGGTACCTGCACGGTCGAAGCGTAACTGCTTCGCTTTGCGATCCGAAGGCGAATCCCCGTTGCCTCCCCAGTGACGGGGATCATTTTAAGTTCACATCTCACTCAATTCGACGAGATTGCCGTCGGGATCTTCGGTAAACAGTGCCGTCCGGCCCGAAGCACTCATCTGGAGTGCGTAGCCGTGTCGCAGCAGTTGGTCTTTGGCAGCTTGCACATCGGCAACCGCAAAGGCAATGTGGCGGTTGCGCCCCCAGCGCTCGTGGTCGACGCGGTCGTCCACACGCTGCGTGGCGGTAATCAGGTGAATCTGGTAGTCGGCCACCTGGTACCAGGCTCCGGCAAAGTGCGATGGGCGCTCGACTTTGGCAAGACCCAGAACGCTTCCGTAGAAATATTCGGCGCGCTCCAGGTCGCTGACCAGGAGCGCTGTGTGCAAAGCCCGAACGATCTGCACGGCAAATCTTCCAATGCTAGTTTCATTATGCAAGCGCGAGTTCAGGGTCGCGGTGGGTTGGGTCGTGGGGGCATCGGGGCGATCCCTGGCCGCGGGGGGTCCGGTTCCTCCTCGGCGATTTCGGAGGCTTTGCCCACCTGGGAAGTGTCGGTGAGCTGACCCTGCTCGATATCCGAGGGTTGCAGGGTGCCTGCGGGCTGCACGCCGGTGCGTTGTGCGGTACCGGCAGACCCGGGCAGACCCGGCGCTCCCGGTGTGCCGGTTCGCCCTTTCTGTGTGGTAGTGGCCGACGGCGGGGGTGGCGGGGGCGGCTCGGGAAAACTGATCTCAACGATGCCGGGTTTTTTGCCCGCGCGCACCAGAAACGGCGTCTTCAGGTTTTCGAAAATGACCCGCACCCCCACAGGGTTCTGCTCCAGCGTCAGATTCGCCAAAGGCGCAAGCGACAATAGTGCCGGGGCATTGCCCAATTCGGCGCGGGGCAAAAACAGCACCAACGAAGAGGCCGATTTCTCGAGTACCTCGAAGGGCAGTGGCCCCTGGGCACTGATGCGGATCATTTTTTCTTTCTCGCCCTCCACCGGCTCAATCTGGGCCAGGGGGGCCGCCGCTGCCGGGAGCACCAGGGCCGCCAGCGCAAGCCCAAAGGCCGCGATGCGTTTCATTGGGCAAGCAGGGTCTGCTTTTTGCTGCCCTGGGTGAGTCGCACCCGCTCCCGCGTAATCTCGACAACCCGCCAACCCGCCACCGTATCGCCCACGGTCACCTCGTGGTAACTGGGCTCGCTCCCTTCGCCAGTGACCTGTATGAGGGCCGCCCGGCTGCTTGTCGAGACAGCGAGGCTCACCAAATTCAGCACCGGCGGGGCCGGAGGCAGCGGGGGCGGGGTGCGGATCACCGCGGCAGGCGGCAAATTCTCGGGCGGTCTTGGGGGAGCCGCTTCAGGCAGGGCACTGCCAAAGGGATTCGTCCGACCGCCGTCTTTGAGGGTCTTTTCGACCAGAGGCCGCGTCGCAGACGGTTCGATGAGCACAGCCACCGGGGGCTTCTGTTCGGCTCCGGTCCGGGACGGAGCGCTCGCCGGGGGCGTTTTTGGCGCGGGGCCGGATGGCACCGTGGGCTCCTCGGACGGGCCCGGGCGCACCCACCAGACCGCCAGTGCCCCCACCAGGATGGCACCGAAGAGCACCCCGGCCAGGGGCAGCCAGTTGGGCCTATCCGGCTCGCTGTAACTCACACTCGCAGACCGGCTCAAGGCTACAGGCACGTTGGCGGCAATCTGTTCGAGCAGACGTTCTTCGTCCGGGGAACGCGCCGCCGCAACCTCCTCCTCAAAGGTGGTCAGCGCCTCCGCCGAAGCCGCCGGTTTAAGCCAGGGGTAGCTCTCGGACGAATCTTCGACGGAGCCAATGTCCGCCTCTGAAGAAGAACTGACTGGTTTTTCCCAGGGATACATCACAAGCTGTCGCGCTGCCACCACCTTACCAAAATATTGCCGCGGGCAAGCTCGGCCACCGCCGGGAGTGTGTGGCACCTGGACAAAAATCAATACCGGAAAAATTTGACCGAACCCTTGACCACACGTGGGAAATTTGTCACAATCCGGACATCGCATCCCAGACAGGGTAAATTCCTCAGGAGTAGACATGGCGCCTATCCTTCCGCTGCCCCCCGAGCCCCCCCAGGTGGCGAGCATTCAGACGCCGCCGCCCGCTGCGACTGCCTCGCGATTTAAAGATCTCAATCCCGCCCAGGCGCGGTGGCTGGAGGTGCTCGAAAAGCATGGCATCTTCAAGACCAATCCGGCAAGCCAGTATTTTGGGCCGGAGCAGGCGGTGCGCCGCGAAGAGTTGCTGATGAGCGAGGCGCGGATCATCGAGTTGATGGTCCGCCGCGACCAGGAGCAGCAGGCGATTATCGACCGCCTCAAGGGCGAGTTGGCCCAATTGCGCTCGGTGCGCCACTCTGCGGCTCAGGCACCCCCGGAGACTTCGACACCCACGGTATTGCCCGGTGGGCTGGTCGCGGAGCAGCCCGCGACCATCGAAGTGCCGCGGGTCAACGTCGATCCTGCGGTGGCCCCGCTCGCGGTGCGCGCCGATACACTCGTCACAGTTGCCCGACCCGGGCTCGCCATGGATGCGACAGCACCTACCGCCGTAGTCCCGGCTTTACCCTTGCGTCCGGCCAGCGAACCATTGAGCATCGAGCCGCGCCTGGGTGCCGGCACCGATCTCGACGCCATCGTCCGCCACCGCGGCAAGCTGCGCCAGTTTCCAAGGCTGCATCGCTTCTTAGAAAAAGCCGCCCACCTCGATCCCAAAAGCGCCGGCTTCGAGGCTTATGTCAGCACGTATCTGACCAGTGCGGGCATGACTGCGGGCATGCTCGCGGAGGCCGCCCGTCAGGCGGCCTGGTACGACGTCCAAACTTCGGTGTAAGGCCATGACCAAGGTGGGGCGCTTGATCATCCGGACAACGGAGGGATGGTTTATCGTCGCGGGCGACTTGCAGGGCGAACAACCGCCCCACGTCGAATTGCATCCGGAACGGCCGCCCATCCATCTGCAGGATGTGGTCGTGGGAGCACGGGTGGCGGGTGGTCGCAGCTACGCGGACGATACGCTTTTGATGCATATTTTTCGTCTCTGGCGCACCCGCTGGCTCGAACGCGGCGACTTGCTCGTGATCCGGGCGGAGGAACTGGCCCTCATCAGTAATCAGAGCGCCATCCCCGGTGAGCCGGAGGTGCGACTGCTGACGCTGGTGCACCCCGATGTCGATCCTCAAAATATGGCCAGGGTGCGCAACTGCATCGAGCGGCTGCAACGCTCCAGACGCACCTTCGGATTGGGCCTCGCCCGCTACCGCCACGACTACCTGCAGTCGCTGGGGGTCGAGCCGCTTCCGTTATCAGGCCGCTATCGGGCGGAGGAACCCGGCTCGCTCTGGCACCACATTTTGCTCAATTATCCAGAAGCCGTTCTTTGCTGCGAGCCCCATGGCCACCGGTGCACCCCGGGACGGGCCTGCCCCAGTAGCCGCCGTCCCGATGCTCACCAGATGACAGGTTAATCACCATGACATTTTTGCGCGAACAGTGGAAAAAACGGTTTGATTCGGCTTCACAGGCGGGTTTTATCCCAGAGTCATCGGAGCCGAGTATTGCCCCCTTGCTGAGTGGGCGCGACGCTGCGGCGAGCGAACCGCTCGTACCGGACCCGGAGTGGGACGGCATCGAGCCGGTGCACCGCCGGCAGTGGCAAAGACCGGTGCTGTTCGTGCTCGCGGGTATGCTGCTCCTGGCGGGCGGGGGGTACGCCCTTGCTCAAGACTGGTGGCTGGTCCGCCAACGGCACACCCTCGACCGACAAATCGAGCGCACCGCAAACTCCGTGCAAAGCGAAGCCGCCCGCAAAGGTGCTGAGGTGCAGACCAGTATCGAACAACTGCTTGAACAGGATGGCCCTCCCCGGCCGGTCCTGACCCTGCCGCCCCCGCCGCCGCCCCCGGCAGCCCCCCCGCGTTTTGCCCAGATGCTGCCGCCGCCGGTGCGTCAACTGCCCCCTTTGCCGCCCCTTGCCGCGCCTCCCTCCCTGAATCGTGTTACGCCCTTGCCGCCGCCGGTGCGCCCTGCCCAGGAGGCCAGCCAGACAAAAATTGCCCTGATTGGCGGCAACGAGCGGGTGGTACTGCTTGAGGTCGAAGGCGAACGGGTGCAACTCGCTCCCGGCCAGAGCGGCCCACGCTCCGTCACCGTAGTCTCGGCGCACACCAGCCCGGGCCGCTATCGCGTGCGAGTGCGCCAGGCGGACGGCCGGGCGGTGGAACTCAGTCTGGTGAGCGGCGCGGCAACCACCGGCAGCCCCCCGGAAGCACTCGCCCGGCTCGAATCGTCTGTGCCACCGCCCGTCCCCAGCCCAGAGCAAATCACACCCCTTTATTAACCCCACCCCATGCACATCCGCACCTTACCTCTGGTCACCGGGGCACTGGCGGCTTTGCTCACAGGCGGTCCGGCCTGCGCCCAGAGCAGCACCTTCAACCTCTCAGCCCAAAGCAATGTCTCCGCCCGGGACTTCATCCAGAATCTGGCCTCCCAGGCGGGCCTGACGGTAGTGTTTATCGAACGGGGCCAGGGGCGAGCCGCCACGGGAACGGAGGCGCCCAATGAACAATCCCGGCCCGAAGGGGACGTTTACTCCGGCAATAATGTCGTCAACACCACCTCCAATACCCCCGGCCTTGCCAACCCCAACCCCCGCGGCAAACGCATCGACATCCCGCTGCCGTCGCAGTTTAATCTCAGCTTAGTAAACCTGCCAATGGTGTAAAACAGTCATGAAGCACAAGGATATCTGGGCGCTTGCCCTTTCGCCCATTCCGGCAACGCTCGGGGTACTCCTGCTCTGGGGGCTGGTGCAGGTCGGGTTGCTGCGCTGAGGGGATTATTCTGAGGGCATGTTCTGGACCACTGCATCGCTGATCATCTCGGCCGTGGTCATCGCGGCAGCCTGGCGGCGCTACTCGGGCGCTCCCGCTTTGATCTGGGGGATGATTGTCGGGCTGGGTACGGCCCTCGCTCTGGGTATGCTGCTGCCGGGCATGATCACCGGCCTGATCGTCTCGACAACCGTCGCACTGCTGGGCGGGTACGTGCTGGCGGAATGGTTTGGGCTGTTCGGACCGGAAGTGCTGGAGGCGATTCAACCGGCGATGTGCGGTGCCCTCATCGGGTTGGGGGTGGCCGCGCTGAGTGGAATGATCGGTATGCCCTAGATCTCGATTACCGCAAAACTTCTGGGTGTTTATGGGGTGCGCATTTGAAACCCTGTTTTGGATGAGTGACTTGCACCTTCAATATGAACTTCTCTCTTGGGTGTAGAACTTCGAGCCGTGATCGGTAGTATCTTAGTAAGACGTCATATGTCATATGAGGCCATCCCGCCTTGCCCGGTGGAGATGCTACCCGTTGGCAATGCGGCTGAGAGGCACGAACACGGAGTTACACCTATGTCTCATGTATACGGCGGATTCAGAGGTTCCCGCCCTGGCACACTAAACGATGCGGGTGAGCGGGTTAATGACGCGTGCGAGCCATGCTCTGAGAAGCGAGCAATCGCCTACAGTATGGATGCGCTTTTGCCTGGGCTGTATGTCTGGGCTGGTCCTTTTCATGTCCGCATTGGTGGATCGATAGCGGAACCGAATTATCCGGGCACAGTGAAAAGCTGGTTCGGCGCAGGAATTGTTTTGCCGGGTTACAGGATCTTTACAACGTATCGGGGCGACTTTGACGCCTAGGAAGAAAAGAAGACATTTCTTTGGCACGAAGGCTTGAGTCGTGCACCCATTATGATTGAGTACATGACTCTTGATAAGCATCGTCTTGACGGTCTTCCCCCGTTCAATACCAAAGTTATGTCAGCAACGCAATTTGAGGGGCTGTTGTTACAGGTTGGTTATATCAAGACCAGTGCAATGCCAGCCCAGGGAGGGCGGCGCATGGTTTCTTGGATACACCTGCAGCACAGGAAGGTGGCCGCAATTTACAGCCAAGACATGAAGACAGTTGTCACTGCATACCATCTCTAGGGCAGCACCTATGTCCTGACACAACTTCGCCTCTAACGTCCTTCCCCAGAAACTGTGTTGCAACATAAGTCAGCATTTTTCTTGGCATCTGCTCACCAGTCGCCTTATCATAGGCTTGCGGAGAGGTTAACAGACACAGCTCAGATCATCGCCGTGGGCCTGTTTCTGGCGGTCCTGCTGCCTGCTGCATTCCTAATCGACGGCTACCGGCGCTTCGCCCCCGATCTTTTCGACGCACGCCGTCAGGCTGCGCTGAGCGCGATGCTTTGGCTGGTGCTGCTGGCGGGGATGCTCGTGTGGATCATGCTATGGCTGGAAGCGGTGTTTGGCCTGCCCTAGATCTCGATCACCGGCAGATAGCACCTCCGCCGCTCCTAGGAAGCCGCTCGGGGAGGGTGAAGCTTTTGATGCCGCTCGCCCCGCTCCTGCGTCTGCACGGCCCCGGCCCGGTTGAATAGGGGCTCTACCCACGGCATAAGTTCACCGGGCGGGTGAGGGAACGGCCCCGGCTCGGGCGACGGGAATAGCTGTAGCTGCATCAAGTGTGCTTTTTATTAACTGGGTAGACTTTGTGATCTGGATCCCACCAGAGCACTGTCATGATGCCCTGGTCCACAATGCCCCAAACTCTCTGCTTGCCACCAAGCCTGAGAGACATCAACTGGTCGATATCGCCTTGTTTTATTTCTTCGAGGCGCTGCCGTGCTTCGAGACAAAGCCGATCAACTCCAATGAAGTGATTTTTCGTGCTTGCATCGCAAAGGATTTCTTTCCAGGTCATGCTTTCGAAAGATGCCAACTTGCTTCTAATAGAAGCAAGAGTAGCACCATCGACCTTATGCCAACCAAAGGGCTCAACCATCTCTAACTTCGAAAGTCGCCATGCCGGAGAGAGTGTGTAAAACTCATCTGGGTCGTTACCGAAGCGCGGCGTCTTAGCCGAGGAAGGCTTCTCAGTAATTTTGGGATCCTTAGTTTTTTTATTCTTTCCTTGGCTCACAGACGTTTTACAAGCTGCCGTAGTACTCTGCCATGGATGCCTGTGTGATCTCTTGTTTGCAGGGAACACCAGTTGGAATGCCCAAGCGGGCATCGCGCCAAGGAGCCTCCTTGTGGGTCAAGTCACTGAGCCATTGGGAGGACTTGTCCCCGTAGACTTTGAGAACGGCATCAATTGTTTCGATGGCGTCAGAGCCTAAGTTACCAGGATTGCCTGCCAACCACTCGGTCACCAGGTACTGCCCCCTGTGCTGCTCGTAGATGGCGGGTATCACAGGTCCGTTGGCCCACGCCTCAATACGCTCATCAAACAGAGGATGATCATCCCACACAAGAGACCAAGCTTGGGAGTAGTATAGAAGCTTTTGCAACTTCATAGCTGTTATTGCGCCAAGCTTGTTCAAAATATATGCAGCGGCGTCATCAGCTGTACCCATCTTTCTCACTCTTTGCTAAGGGCAACTTGGGAGACCATTGTAACCCCATGTGACTACGCCTGTCCATATCTTTGTGAACATCTAGTTCATTATAGAAATATGTAAAGCGCTTTTTGGGTCAAGTTTGCCACCGCCTCTTAGGGGCAGCCTAGTGCGGTGATTGACTGCTCCCCTGACACACAAGTATTTCAATCACAGGCAGCAAGACACAGGCACAGAGGGCACAGCAATTAGTTATCAAATTCGATAAGTAATTACTAATTTGGCTTTCTAAGGTGTTCGCGCTAGCCTTGGGAGGCAAACCCAACCCATTGGAGACAGACATGCAATGCCCCCGGTCTGATGTTGTGGATTATCTGTGCGAGTACGAAATAGGCACCTTGCAGGACATTGCTGCCGGTATCCGCCTGAGCGAACTGGCTACGGCGCGGGTGCTCCATGCTTTGGTGATGGACGGCGTAGTCAGACGCGGACGTGAGGCTGCCGGACGGGGAGGCAAGAAGCTCTACGCTATCGTCCGCCACGACAATGCAGCGGGCATACTCGAACGGTTGGCAGTGAGCGGGGAATACAGTTTCTCGCAGATATGCGACGCCCGCAGCTTCGATCGTGCGGATGGACTCGGCCCCGACATCGATCGTTGTCTGGCCGTGCTTAACAGACTGGTGGCAGATGGCCGTATTGTCGTGATCGAGAAGCCCTTGAAGGTTTACGCGCTGAGGCAGCCAGCCTTAGTAGGTTAGCGCTGTCCCCGGGATGTCACCGGTGACATTGGCTGAGTCGCCTGTTTGCCGCCTGGGTCTGAAAAAAATTCAGACCCTTCCACTTGTGCGGCTGCCGTCGAGTAGCGGGCTGTGCTTCTCTATGAACTTTGGTGCGACAGCCCCTTTGCTCAAGACGGAGCATTTTCTATGGCAAACAACCAGGTTTTTCCTCAGCTTACAAGCACTAAGATCGAGACAAACATGTGTGCTCTGGACATTAACTTCTAATCGATGAGAACCGATAGGGCAAGCGCATCTAATCTCCTCTTGACAAAAGTGGTTTCGCCTGAGTTGAGTGCCACGCATGGATTCAATGCCAGATCTGAGACGGGGAAGCAAGAAAAATCTTGTGCATCGTGCTTAACAATCCAGCATCCGCAACCTTAATCCAGAAGCCTTAAGCCTTCTTCTCACAGGAATTTCACGCAATTTTGAATCTGTCAAGCATTGTTAAGATGCGCTTGCCCTGTGAGAACCGACTGTGTGGTTGAGGCTTCTATGCTACAATTCGACAGAAAAAGTCAACTTAGTCATATGGAAATTTCTGTGGGAAATCAACAGGTGGATTATAGCCAAGATCCAGATCTAGTTATCGACTTTTTTTTCGAGTCAGCTTGCTCCCAGCCAATGGCGAGGAGAAGCTCGGCTGCGTCGTTGTACGATGCAGCCGAGCTTCTCTTGAAAGAAGCCGCGAATGAGCAGGTTAAAGCCAAAACCCTCTATGAGTCTATCCGTGGTTTAAGTGTAGTTCACTGTACTCCTGAGGAACAAAAGACGATAAGAAATTATCTTAGCTTCTCTTCCGTAGGCTTTTTTTTGGTCGCACTAGCTCTCGAAAACCTACTTAAAGAGCTGGTCCTACTTAAAGAGCTGGCGATGCGTAAAAAAGATAGTAATTCGGGAGGTTCGGATATAAATCACCACGACCTAAAAAAGTTGGCCAAAACCGCAAAGATGGATCTTTCGTCTGAGGAGGAAAATTTACTTAAGGATATGGAGCAGTTAACTACTTGGTACGGACGGTACCCCATTCCCAGGAAACCAGAAGATTATAAGAAGTATTTCAAGAATGGCCCACCTACCAATAGGTTTCTCAAGGAGGAGGATGTGTTTTCGTTAGAGCTTCCTTTTCCGTCTGAACTTGAACAGTTTTTTGATCGGGTTCTTAAAGAGATAGACAGAGAAGCACCCGGCGATGGCGGTCTAGACACTCAGCAGTAGGCCAGTTCTCCCAAGGGCCATACAAGCGACAATCCAAGGACGGCCGTTCATACCTCCCCCGTCTGCCAGCCGCCCCGCCGGTCAACGTCGCGGGGGTGATGTAACGCCCACGTCGCGCCAAAAAAAGAGGCCAGTGGAATCACTCCACTGGCCTCAAGACCTTGCGTTGACAGCACAAACTTTCAATCCGTCATCTCCAGCAACCGGCGCACTTCCGCTTCCAGGGCAGCCGTGTGCAAACCCTTCCGGCGGACCGCTTCGAATGCGTCGGGATACACGTCGGTGATTCGCATCTGGTGCGAGCATGCATAGTTTTCGATCATCGTGGCGATGAATCGGGCCTTCGTGAGGTCCTTCGGACGAGAAATAAAGTCTGAACTCAGAGCCAGGCGGAAGTCTATGATCCGCTCTCCACTCGCCCGCTTCGCCAGGAATTCCGGGCTGAAAGTGATAGCCTTGCGATTCCGGGGATTCGGATCGGCCGACACTCCTTTCCAACTCATGGCTAGCGGCCCTCCCGTGCGAACTGGACGATGTCGCGCCAACCGGCAACACTCAGGGCAACGCCGTCGAGCATGGCATGAGGCAAGCGAACTTCGCGATCGACAGAGGTAGTCGCCATGTAGTTGTGCTCATCGACCAAAGTGCCCATCAGCACTGCCAGGGCGGCGCTAGCGGCCTGGATTTGGCTCGGGGCATACTCGATGTACTCAGCCCGGATCGCTGCTTTACGGGCATCGTGGGCCGACTGGATTTGAACCTCCAGCGAGGCGCGGTGGGCTTCCGCTTTGGACCGTGCGGCCTCGGCACGCGAGATGGAATCATTCAGAGCGATGCGGGTCAGAGCAGCGGGGGCAGCAGACTGACCAGCCGTGATGAACGATTCCACAGTGAAGGTCTCGGGTGCGGAAAGATCCGGTTCTCCCGCGGCAACCAACTGCCGGCCCAGTTCGATCAGGACGACCTTGAGACTCTCGATTTTGCCCTGGGTGGCTACCAGTTCCCGCTGCAACTTGGCGGCCTCGGGGTCGGCCTCAAGCAACTCCGGGCGGTAGTGACGAAGATGATCTTCGAAGCGCTGCTTCTGTTCGGCACGGGCCGACTCAGTGAGATCGCGCAACTTGACGGGGCGGCAGGCAACCCGTTTGTCAGCGGTCTTTTTGTCGATGACGTGCATGATTGATTAATCTCCCAATACGAAAGGTTTCTTTGATTCGATTGCCCGGCCGATGCCCTTGGCATCACGACGACTGATGACCATCGGGGCGCCCTGGTCATTGATATTCGGATTTTTGGCCGGTACCGTCTGCTTTTTGCTCGGGGGATTGGCCGTCTTGAGGGCAGCATCCACCGAGGCCATGTAGTTCGGTGCCGGTGCGTCGTCGATTTGCGGATCGGTCGCGTATTCGGTCAGCGTTTTTTCGAGAGCTTGACGAGGACTCGTCCCGTTCTTTTGGGCGGTCTTCAGGACATCCAGCATTTGAGCGGCAAACGCGCGGATATTTGCGTCCTGTGTCGGGCCTTGATTTTGATAACTCATCGTGCTGTCTCCAGAAAATGAGGAGTGATCTTGGACTCTGGCTACGGGGGGAAGGGGAGCAGGAAGCCAGTGAAACCTAGTATGCATGCCGATCTTGGGGGGCATTGCTGTAGCTCGAACTACTCAGCCCAGATCCAAAAAGGCCGCCTCCATGACCGCGTCCCGGCGTTCTTTGGTCATGAACTTGGGTTTATTCGGGTCCGACCAATCCCGATCGTCCTCCTCCGGCAAAACGGCCACATAGCTCGGCGCGGTAGCCGGTTCGACAGCCTGTCGGAGTGCCAGACCGGCGAGGGTGAGTGTTTGGACGGCCGCCCGCAGGCGCACTTCCGGCTTTGTCCTGGCGTCGGTCATCAATTCATGGATTGTGCTCAGAGCGAGAGGCAAGAGCGCGGCGTACTGCCTACCCAAGTCTTCGGCTGTCACCTTTGCGACGGCGCGGGTCTGCGTGGTTCGGGAATGTTCGACCTCGGCGGCAAAATCAGGTCTTTTCATCCATCGCTGGAGGGTGCGCTCGGCGACGCCGATTTGCCGAGCGACATCGGCCATGGTGGCGCCACCAGCAAGAAGGGCGATGGCTTTTTGCCGGACATGGATGGATGAGGGCGGGTGACAGGAGGGCGACACGTTAGGCGACACTGAGCGACACGACAATGCTAAACCCCGCTCTCCGGGGGCATTGCAGTAGCGACATGGTCCGCGTCTAGGTCGGCCTGCAGTCGGGCGATCGCTCCCTGCAAGGTTGTGGCGAGGGCCCGAAAGCGTTGGGCAGCTCCATCCGTGAAACCTCGCTGGTCACATTGGTCGGCGGTGTAGAGTAGTTCGCGGATTTGGGCGCGGGCGTCGCGCATCACCCGTTCGATTTCCTTGCGCTCCTTGGGTGTCATGATGATTGCTCCTGTGAGTAGTGGGCGGGTTGGACCGATCCGGCTGGTGCGCAGTGACTTTCGTCGTCGATGGCGTCGGCCGATTCGATCTCGCTGGCTTTTTCGTTGAGTAGCCGGGCACACTGGCGAAGGAAGTCGGCAACGTCGGGTCCGAGGGCGCCGCTTACGGATCGGCCGGTCGCATCGGCGTCACGCCTTGCCCGATCGAACGCGGTGTCCAGGCCATCGGTGCGCGCGGTGATATCAAAAAACACTTCTCCGACTTTGGTCATGACCGGTTGTCCTCCTTTGCGGTGATTGTCTCAGTAGGTTGGGCGACCCCATTGCGTGAGGCGGTGGTCCCGGGTAGCGGCCTCTCGGGGTAGACCATGACGGGTCTCGGGGAATTGGGACGTGCGTTCCACCTGTCGGGGCAATTGGCCTGTCTGGCGGCGCCGTGGCTGGGCTGGCGGGGGTTTCGTCAGCGAGTACCTCAGCGATCGCCCATAAGCGCCGGCCGGTCTCATGGAAGTACCGGGCGATGTCGAGACTGCCGGCACGGGCGAATCGCTTCGATGCGGTCTGGTGCTGTTTGCTTTCGCGACGGAGGTGGGCGATCAGGAAGTGCAGATCGTCGGCGAGTAGCCCGTGGTGGGCCGTCGGTTCGGGCAGCTGGGGGCGGCGGACCGGACGCGTCAATCGATTCACGGTTGCGCCTCCAGTTCAGAAGGGTGGTGGATGCTACAGGTGTAATCTGCCCAGAGTGTCAGCAGCATGCCGTCAGCGGCAGCTACTCGCACCTCTCCCCGGCGGGTTGGATCGGAGGCCAACGTGACCCGAGTGCCGCGGGGAATCTTGGGTTCGGTGAGTTGGAAGCGTTTCGGTCCGCGGGGACCGCTGTCGGTCTCGGCGAAGTGGATCGGGGCGTTCATGGTCAGTCTCCTGGTGAGGGGTTTTGTCAGCTTTTGTCAGTGAGTCAAAAATCGTCGTCGGTCGGTTGACTGTCGGGAGACACAAGGGCAAGGCTGGTTCTTTTCACTCGCGCCACGTCCTGCTCGCCGTCGAATCGGATTCCCACGAGAGCCATGAGAGCGGGGCAGTCTTTGGCTACCGTGCCCAGGACACCCACGGTCAGGTGAGCGTGAGTTCGGGGGAGTGATGCCAGATCTGTCAGCGTCACCCGGTCGCCCTCGCTCAGGGAAACGGGGGGATCTGCCTGATCGGTAGTCCTGGCGGGCATTTCAGGCTCTGGAGACGGAGCATCCGGGAGACCCGTCACTCGCTTTTCCGGTGACGGGTGACGGGAGGTGACGGGAGAATTCTTTAATAGGACCGGAGAATCAAAACTCTTATGTAATCCCTGGTTCTCATAAGACTTTGATCTCTCTGGGAGAGTTTTAGTAGTTTCTCCCGTCACCCCGTCACCAGCAGGCTGAAAGACTTGCGTTGACTGGATTTCAGGTGGTGACGGGAGGGTGACGGGACCCGCATTCTCCCCCGTCACCCCGTCACCTTCTCCCGGGGGGCGCCAGTAGCGGCGCGCTTTGGTTCGGACTGATTCCCAGCCCCGGCGGCGCAGGATAATGCCGACACGTTTTTGATCGGGGTTGGTGTGTCGCCCGGCCTCGATACCCAGTGCGCGCTCAAGAATCTCCGAAGTGGTTACCTCCGTGCGATGCGCCAGATAGGGAAGGATCTTCTCCTCCCAGCTATCGCTGACGGCATACGTCTCGTTGGCCCGCGCCTGCAAGGCGGTCTCGGCGGCCGTCAGGTAGTACGGCTCGCCCTTCAGGAACAAATCCACTGCCGCCGCCCATATGGCATCGCGCTCGGCCCCCAACTGGGCGAAGTCGATCTGCTGGTGGACTGGGACGACCATGAAGCGCCGATCTCCTGTTTCGTCTGCAAGAAACTCATCGCGGTTGGTGGTGCCCACGATCACAGACCGGCGGGGATGTGGGACTGTATCCCTCGCGTAGGGCCGCCGGTAGGCATCCTCCTGGCGAGTGAGGAAGGATTTCACCTCGCTGATATCGCGCCGCCCGGTGACGTTCTCCAGTTCCGCCCACTCGTTGATCCAGGCGCGGTGCATCACCATCAGATCGTCTTTGTTGTCGATCTGCGCCATCGAGTCAGAGAACCAGGTGCCGCCGAGAATTCGAAAGAAGGAAGACTTCCCAACGCCTTGGCGACCCTTAAGGATCAGGGTCAGATCGAACTTGCAACCCGGGCGGCGGACACGCGCCACGGCTCCCACCAGCCACCGGCGCAAATAGGTGTTGTGCAGCGGGTCATCCGTGCCAAAGTAGCGGAACGCCAGATCATCAAGCAGGTGGACGGTCTTGTCCTGGTGCAGCGCGTACACATTCTTGAGGTACTGCTCAACGGGGCTGTAGGCGTTCTCATCGGCGAGTCCAGCCAGCACATCGATAACGAACTCTTTGGCCGCCTCGATGCCCTGCTCGGTCGCCAGGTCGAGATAGGCGCGGTCCATCCCGCCCCATTCCTTGCCATCAAGTTCGACCGTCTCGCCCAGTAGGTTGCGGCGCACCCGACCCTGGTAGAACTGTCGGATGTCAGCAATGATTTCCGCTCTCGATGGCCGGGTACGCTTGCCGGACTCCTCTACCTCCTGGGGCGTGTCGAGTGCCGCTATCGCTTCGTGGTAGGCAGCAATCAGCGCGTCGGCGTGGGTCACATCGGCGGCGAGATAGTCATCGATGCCCTTGTGCGGACCGGGGAATCCAAGTTTTCCCGCCCGGCCCCCGCGCTCAACAATCAGGGCGCTGGTTTTGCGAATCGCGTTTTTGACATCCTGGATCGTGCGCTCCTTCACATCGTTGTCGAAACAAAACAGGATCGGGCATCCGGCATCCGCCAGCCGGGCGGTATCCTCGCGCAGAGAAGCGGCGACGTTGCGGTCACCCTTGCGACAGCCCCCCCAGATGCCCGGCAGAGCGACCGCAGGCAGGCCGATGGAGAGTAGGGCGGCAGCCTTCTTGGCTCCCTCGGTGATGACGATGGGCAACCGGCTGGCGAGTACCCACGGCCAGAAAGCCCCGGCTGGTGGTTCCAGTCCGGCGCGCTCAGCAACGAGTGCAGCGACCTCGGCCGGTACATCGAGGAAAAAGGCGCGGGTGGGTTGACCAGAAGGGTGCTCATACTTGATCCGCTTGCCCGGCTTCTGGTGATTCTCTCGCTGGTGCTCGGTATCCAGCTTCAGGCAGCCCCATTCCATTGGTTTCCAGTCCTTGGACGGGTCCAGCCCCTGGCATGCCCAGCCTCGGCGGTAAGGCGTTTTTTTGTCCGGTGCCCTCCAGCCCAGAAACTCTACGATCGGGAATTCCGGATCTGTGTGGGCGGTCGGCGGGGAATCTTCGATCGTGCGGAAGTTCAGGGCAATTATGCCGGGATGGATAGCGGAGTCCATCAATTCGGCGCGGTGCAAATCAGCCAGGGGGGCGGATTCTGAGTTATAATGGAGACAAGCAGGCATCGGGTTTTCCTTCTGTGAGAGGGGGGAAGAGCTGATCTCTGACAGCAATTTGATGAGCCCCCGATGCGAATCGAGGGCTTTTGTTTTGGCAGGTCAGGCGGCTGCCGCTAATTTCCTGGCCAGAAATTCACGGGCGCGGCGTCGCAAGATCTCGGCCGCGGTCTCGGGTCGATTGGCGATGCTCACAGCACACCTACCCGGGCCGCGCGTTGGGCGCGCAGTTCTTCGACGGCCGCCGCCCACACATCGGGGGAGCCCTGGCACTCGGCCCAAAGCTCAAGCGCGTCCAGGTTGTACCGGACCGTCCGGGAGTTCAGTTTGACCCAGCAAATGCCCTCCGGCATCCGGGGGCGCAGACGCTCCATGGATCGGGCGCACGCGTATCCGAGGTGCCTAGCGGCAGCAAAGGGGCCAACCCAGACGGGCTGGGGGGATTGATCTTCTTCGGCGATCGGTGCTACATTCACGGTCACTAGCTCCAGAAGGGTGGGTGAGCAGAAAGGCGACTAGCGCCTGTCTCGTATCGGCTGGTCACTTGCTTTGTGGACATCGGCAGGTGTTTCTGTCCACATCCAGAGCATAAAGCCGCCGGACCACTCAATCCGGCAATTCTGCTGAGAATTTTGTCTCCGCTCCATGCCTGCACGGCAAAAAGCCCCCCAGACTCGATCCAGGGGGCTTCTGCGCTACAGGTGGTGGTGCGCCGGTATCAGATCATCAGTTCGACGGCCACCACTTTGCCACCGGCGATCAGTATTTTGCGGACGAGATCCCTGTAAACCGTGCGCCGTTCTTCCTGGGTAATCGTCGCCCAGAAATCCGGATCAGCGAACGCCTGATGTAGCTGCTCGGCCTTGAGGTCCGCTTCTTTGCGTTCCCCCGCCGCCGCGCCCAAAAGATTATCGATCTGGCGGCGCAAATGGCCCATCGCATCTTGAAGCGCCCCGACCGGGTTGGGAATCGCTTCCAGTGCCGACAGTTGCGCGCGCAGTGCCTTGACCGTCTCCGGTTCCTCCACCGGCTGCCCGAGACCGGCCGAGACCATGGACGCTAGTTCGACGGCCTTTGCCCGCAATGCCGCCTCGATAGCGGCCTCGATGCATTCCACGGTGACGCTTTTCGTGTTTGAGCAACTGCCCTCGCGGCCCGCAGCCGAACAGTGGTAGGACTCCCTCCGGTACGTCTTCGTGGAGCCATCAGCCATCTTTCTCTGGGTGCGCTGATCTCTGTAGTAGGTGCCTCCACTGCAGAGGGGGCACCGTACCAGGCCGGTCAGCGGGCGATTGCGTGGCCCCTCCGCACTTCCCCACCCCCCGAGCTGTTTGCCGCGCTCTAGGGCCAGCTTCGCCGCCCTGGCAGTGTCGGCATCCAGATAGGCCGGGTGAGCGTCGGGATAGGTCGTGCCGTCGCCATAGACGATGTGACCACGCAAGGCAGGGGAGGTAAGCCACCCGCTAAACCCAATGTGGGTGAAGGGAGTGAAACCGAACATCTCGACACAACCTTTGAGGGTGCCGCGCACCCGGCCGGTTCTCAAGAATTCGGCGATCAGCCACCGCGCAATGCCCTCGATCGTCCATTCGGAGTGATCGGCAATACGACACAAAGCCGTCACGTTGAGCACATAGCGATCGTCTGCCCCCATACGGTAGCCGAAGGGTGGTTTCGGGTGGGCCGCACCCCGCAATCGCCGGTGTTTCATGCCGTGGCTGACCCGTTCACTCAACAAACGCGATTCTTGCTCATCGACGGCAGCCCGGATCGTCAGGTACATGCGCCCCGATGCGGTGGAAGTGTCCACCTTCTCATCCAGCAGGCGAAGGGCAACACCCAGATCGTCAAGCTTGTCCACCAATTCCAGGATCGCCCGGACGTTGCGGCCCAACCGATCAAGCCGCGTCGCCACGATTTCCCGTACATGCCCACCCTCTGCCAGACGTAGCAGCTTCTGAAAGTTGCGCCGGTCATCCTTGCGGCCCGACTGCACATCAATCAGAAGCTCATCCGTCCCAGCCCGCTTCAGGCGCTCGCACTGCTGAGTAAGCGCGTGCTGACTGTCCGCTTGCTCGGCAGTGCTCACGCGCGCATACCCGTACACCAGACCCGCCGCACCAATCGGCAACCGCGCCAGCTTTCCCATTCCCGGGCTCCGTCTAACACTGGGAAAATTTTACCACTATTGGAAGCTTTTGCTTCAGCAACCTCCAGGGCCTCGACGCTTACGCCCAACTCAAGGAAATTCTTGAAATCATCGGCTTTCGGGCCTTTCGCTCTCGGGCTAGCCGCAACATCATTTATGTCTCCGACAAGCTGAGTGCTCCCGCCCAGGTGGTCATCCGGCTGCGGGTGCTGTTGGTCAACGACAGCGTCGCCAATGAACGCGGCCTCAGCCTGGGCACCGGGATCACCTCCGGTTCCTACGACGCCTTCGGCCGCCCGGTGGCGATGGGCCGCTTCGGCCTGGATCTCGGCAACGGCGGGGCGTTGGGAGGCAGCACGTTTCCACAGTACTCGGGGCTTGCGGCCGGGGCCGGGGCCTTGAGCACCGCTCCTCTGGGCAACAACGGCGTACTGCCCAACCGCTCCGCCCTTACTTTGACATTTGCAAATATTGTTCTACAGCTGCAGCTGCTTCAGCAGGTCAACGCCCTGCAGACGCTCATCGATCAACAACTGGTGGTCAGCGACGGTGAAACGGCGACCATCAGCCAGAATGTCCAGTTTCGCATTCCCCAGACCATCGTCTCCAACGGCACCGCCCTCAGTTCTACCCAGGCGATCAACGCCCGCACCACCCTCAACCTCACCCCGATGGTCTTGCCCTCCAAAAAGCAGGTCGCCATCTCGGTGCGCGGCGATTTTTCCGATCCCCAGGGATCCGGGGAGGGCCTGGTGATCAATACCAATTCGATCGATATCCCAAATTTGCGCCTCGACAGCGGCGGCGTCGCCCTGCTGGGTGGGATCACCCGCCACGACGAGGCGAATATCGAGTACCGGGTGCCGGTGCTGAGTGCCATTCCAATTTTGGGAGATCTGTTCAAATCCTCCAACCGGGTGGTCAAGGACCAGCGGCTGCTGGTGATGATCGAGCCGGTCATCCAGGAGCAGCCCCTCGCTGGGGCGGAACTGCTCGAAGCGGAAGCTCCGGCCGCCGACAGTCCCCGCAACCTGCCCCCTGAATTTGCCAGCCACAAACCCGCCTCCGGGATCACGCCGCTCAAGTGACAGCCATGAAAAGTTCCCCATCCACCCGAACTCAAAATCGTATCGAACGCTTCATCGGCGCGGTGAGCGCCGGCGAGACCGAACGCCAGGTTCTCGAAGAACTCTACCGCACCAGTGGTACGCGCTTTTTTCAGCTCGCCTGTCAGCAGGTAGCCGATGAAAAGCGCTTTTGGGAGCAGTGCGCCGCCGTCTTCTTTTCGGTGGACGGGATCGTGCGTGCAGAGCAGATCGATCAAATCGAAGTGCAGCAAATCGAGAAGAACTGGGCGAGCCTCGGGCACCTGGTCATCCCCCACGGAGGCCGCCGCTCGGTGCTCACCGTAAGCCCCCTTACGGTCGCTGAGCAGGCCGAACTGCAGGCGCTACCGGTCTATGTCCCAGAGAAAATCGAGTTGTTCAACCTGTTGCGCCGCCAGATTGCAAGCGGCAGCCAGGCCACGCTGCAGGCCACCTCCGCCAAATCGGCGGACAAGATTCTCCGCTGGGGCGAGTCGCCCGCCGACAGCCTGATTATTCAGCTTTACGAAGTGCTGCTGGCCTACGAAGCGTCCGATGTACGGCTTTTTACCCGCGGCGGCCGGTGCGCCCACGTCGCTGCCCATATCGGCGAGGAGCGCGTGCTCATCAGCGAAGAAATCGGTGAACTCGATTGGGGAAGCGTCGATCTTGAAGGCCGCGGCCGCCAGATGTTCGCCCGCCTCGCCTCGGCGGCCGACTGCGAAATTTCCCAGCGGCGCATCCAGTACGGCAACGTCACCCTGGCCGATCGCAGCGGCCAGTTGCAGACGATGCGCCTCGTGATGGCGCCCCTCGGTCCCGGCGACGGCGGCGACTGGGAAATCGGCTTGCGGGTGATCAGCCAGGCGGGGTTTATTCCCCTGGAGCGCATGAACTTGCACCCGCGCATCTACCGCAGCATCACCGGTCGGTGGCCTACCCAGGAGGAGCCGCCTGAGCAGGTCTTAAGCGAGATGGAGCGCATCGCCGACACCGAGATGCTGTGTCTGTTGGATCTGGAGACGGCCATCAGCCTGGTGGCAGGTTCGATGAACTCCGGCAAGTCGATGCTGCTGCAGAATGTCGGGTTGCTGCGCGCCCGCCGCGGCCACCATGTGCACAGCTTCGAGAGCCCCATCGAACGGCTGGTCGAGGGCATTTTTCAATACGAAGTCACCGAGCAAAACGACTGGTTGGGCTGGTCGCGTTTTGCCACGCGCAACGACCCGGGCGACATTATCTTTGGAGAGATCAACGACCGCGACACCGCCCAACGCATCCTCGGATTCGCCAACGGCAAACTGGTGCTCACCACGCTGCACACCAACCGGGCAGTGCGTTTTACCGAGCGGCTGCGCAACTTGCTGCGCGGCGAATCGGAGCGCGACGGCCACGCCCAGATCGCCGCCTTCGTCTCGACCACCGGCTATGTGTACTGCCAGAGACTCCTGCCGCGGGTTTGCCCCCACTGCTCGACCGTCGAAGCGGTACCGGAGCCTCTGCGCGAGGCATTGCAATGGCAGATCCGACTATGGCGGCGGCCCGGTCCCGGCTGCGGCCGGGGCACCTGCCGCAGCGAAGGACCGCTGTTGGGCTATCTGGCCGACCGCGTTCCCCTCACCGAGGCCATCTATGTGCCGGCTTTGGCCGAGCACTTTTTGCGCCCCGAGATCACCGTCTTTGAGTTGTTGGCAGCAGCCGAGGTTCAGCACCAGCAGACCTACCGGCGCACCGCCGCCTGGATGCTCGACGCCGAGCGCCGCCACGGCGGGCTGGTGAGTTGGCAAAAAGTCGCACCCCATCTGCAGGAGGACCGGCAGGCGATGCGGCTGTTGTCGCGGCGCGAGGAGGAGGTGACGCTGTGACCGTTGCCTCCTCCTGGCGCCGCTTTGAAATCAGGACCTGGAGTCAAAGAAAAACGCTGGACTTATTGCAGCAATACCTCTGGAATGCGGCCCTGGGCAAGCCCATCGATCGCTGCCGGGTACTGGTGGAGATCGGCCAAGCCAAAAACGATCCCGCCTGGCTGGAGGTCGCCCAGTTGATGTTCCGCTACGCCCGCGAGGGCTCGGAAGTGTTTGTCTCCAGGGCGATGCAGAGCTTTCCGAAGCGCTTTCCGGCAATGCTCACCGGCTGCGTGCGCGAGGCGGAGTTGCGCGGTCAACTCGACGGCATCGTACCGATACTCGAGCGCTCGCTGCGCGTCGAGGTCGAATTGAGCGGCAAGGTCTTCGGTCCACTCCGGCGCATCCTATTTATTTTTCTGCTCTCGCAGGCGGTCCTGGTGGGGGTGAGCGCCACCCAACTGGGCACTATCCTCAAGGAAATCGAAGGGCGGGATCTTTCTCAGTACGCCATTTTTGCCCTGCAGGCGGACATCATCCGCTTCATCCACGACTGGCCCTGGCTGTGGGTGCTCCTGCAGGCGGGGTTGCTCGTCGGCGGACTATGGGGGCTCAAACAGCCGCGCGTGCTGCATCAACTCGAAGCGCTCTCCGCCCGCCTTTCGAGTTTGCAGGTGCTCCTCGACCTGCGCTGGCTGAGCTTTTTGGGGGCTTTGCAGGTGCTGTTGAAATCTGGGGTGCTCTTCGGCGACTGTCTCGAGCGGGCGGCGGGGGTGGCCGGTCCCTATCTGAGCGCTTCGCTGGCCGGGATCGGCCGCCACATGCAGATCGAAGGCAACACCGTGCGCTCTTTTTTGCGGCGCGGCCTGTGCCTGGAGCGCATCCGCCCGGAGATGCGCGCCTTTCTTGCCACCCTCGAATCGATGGAACCCCAGACCCGCATCGGGGCTATCGAGGCGCGGCGCGAAGCCCTGGTCGACCAGACCTTGCGGGGGGCCGGCACCACCGCTTTGATCTTTGAGGGCCTGGGTTATCTGCCCATCGCAGCGACAGTCGTATTTCTGGAAGCTTTTATTATCCAGTTCTCGGTTGTGCTGCCCAAACTCCAGTGACGTTACCCAACAAGTGAGGATTCCACCATGTCTCAGCTGAACGTCCGCAAGCGCAACCGCCGCGGTGTCACGGTCATCGAACTGACCATCGCGATGATCGTGCTGATTTTCCTGGCCCTGGCCTCGTTCTTTACCTTGAGCAGCCTGAGCAGCGATTCGAAGGCAGAAGCGACCGTCGCCGCCCTCGAAAAGATGATGCAATGGCGAGACTCGGTAGTCGCCCGCGGCGACACCACCTCCATCGGTGCCTTCAACGCCCTGAGCGGTCCGGAGGATGCAGCGAATATCGAAATTCTCAAACCGGTTCTGGGCACCAACTTCCGGCCCTTGCCGATGCAAATTTCACTCACCGACCTGTGCAACCCCGACAACAAAGTCCCCGGCAACATCAAAAACCGGGCAGCGGCGGCCCTCGGGCAGGCGAGCGCCACCAACACCTGCTCCGCCTCTTCGGTGAGCGGCACCGGTTTCGGGGAGGGAGCCTACCCGGTGGTCAGCCAGACCGGCGGCGTCGGCACCTCGCCTTTTACAGCGGCGCTCTAAGTGCCATGCAACTGCTGCGCACCGAGGAAGACGTCGTGGGCTGTCGGTTCGGAGCCGCCTGTTACCTGGCGACCTCCCAGTGGGAGACACCGCCGGCGGAGGCGCCGGAGCCGCCGGGCTCCTGGCGCCCCGACGCGGTGGGGCCGGTCGACATCCGTTGGCAGGCGGCCCGCCCGCCGGTTAAAGGTCCGGAATTTGCCTACCCGCTGATGCTGGCCGCGCTGCGGGCGGTGGTCCGTAAGGTGCGGCGGTTGCCGCCTTTCGTGGCGATTGTCGATCTGTCCACAGCCCAGGAGGCCTACGTCGAGGTGGCCCGCATCGGCGACGGCGGTATCGAACGACTGGGCGCCCTGCGCTCGCGCAGCGCCGGCAGCCTGGCACGGGCTGTGGAGTTACTGAGCACCGACGACGGCGAGCCGGTGTATTACCTGGGCAATCGCCGCTTTCCGGAAGGGGAAGACTCCAAACTGGGAGCCTTGGTCATTCCGCTCGCCGGCCATCCGGTCACGCTCGCGGCCCTGTTGGAGGCGGGCACCAATCGCAAGCGGACGCTGCCGCTGGTGCTGCTGAGCGCCCGCCAGCAGACCCTGGCGCTTGCCCTCGTGGGAATCGGCCTGTGGGGCTGGAGTGCCGGGCAATGGTGGCAGATCCGGCAAGCCCTGGCCACCTATGGGCCGGGCCTGTTGCAGCCGGAACTGACCCCGCTCAAGGAGCAGCTAAAAGCGAGCAAAACCCGCCACTCCGGCCTGGAGAGCGAATTTAGCCGTGCTCGCTCCGGGCACATTCCCAGCACCCGGCTGGCCGGTTTGCTGAGACGTCATGTCGGTGAAGGTGCCTACCTCCAAAAGGTTATCCTCACCGAGCGGCGCAAACTCCAACTCACCGTCGTCGGCAGCCCAATCGCCGTGCTGCAGTCGCTGGGCAAATTCGAGCACCTCGGCAAGCTTGGCGACCTTCATTTTGGGGTCCGCACCCGTGACCAGGTTTCTATCCCCATCGAAATCGACCTTGCCAACCACCTCCAGACCCAGCAGCGGCCCAAGGGTTCTTGAACTTTACCGCTGGGTCGGCTGGCTGTCGCTGGCAAGCGGGGCATTCGCCCTGCTGCTCAGCAGCTACTTCTACGTACAGATCGACCATGCCGTCCGCGAAGAGCAGACCCTTGCCCAAGATGCGGGCCTCAGTGCCGTCGGGCTGCAACAGCGCCTTGGCCAGTTGCGCCGCCGGACAAGCCGGTTGGAAACGCTCAAGCTCAACAGCCAAGTCCAGGCGCTGCAGCTGCTCACCCGCCTTGCCGCGCGCGAATCGTTGGTGCTCGCGGTGCAGTTTCACCGTCAACCCAAGGCGGGCGAGCTGCTTTGCACCGCAAGCACCGTTGGCAGCGAGAGCAATATCTGGAATTTTCTGGCCAATCTGGACGAGCTGCACACCCGTAGCCGCGGCAGCGTCTCCTTGCGTTCCTATGAGTTCGACTCCACCGAGGCGGGCAAGGTGCAGCTGCGGGTGGCCATACTCTTTTTGACCCGCACTCCCCAAGGAGGCTCACCTTGAGAAGTTCCCACGGCTTTACGCTCTTCGAGATGGTGATTGCCCTCGCGGCGCTGTCGATCTTGGGGGCGGTGGCCGCGACCACCACCGTAGGCGTCATTCGCGATGCCAACGTGGAAGCAACCGCCCAGGGGGTCGAACTATTGGCCCACTGGCGATCCCAGGTGGCGACGTTCAACCGCTCGGGCACCACCACCTGCTGGAATCAAGCCGACCTTGCCGTCGATTGCACCGGAGACGGCACACCGGAGACGGTACCGGTACCCGGGGTGCTCAACGAAGGCAAAGCGATGTTCTGGCCGGTGATCAAAGCGCCCTGGGTGTACGTGTGCGATCCTGGACGCTACCCGGATCATTTCCGGCGCGTCTCGATGGTGGTCGGCCGCTGCGAACCGGGCTGGAGCTACCCGCTCGGCAGCGATATGGGTGTGTTCGTCAGAGACTTCCCCGAGATGCGGATTCCTCAATAGCCTAAATTTATAATTACAATCGCCAGTTTAAACCAGATGACAAGCCTGGCCAGCACGATCTCCTGATCGATTGAAAACTGCTATTGCACCTTAAATCTTTGTTGGGAGTGCACAGGCAATATGGCCGGGCAAAATCGCGGGATCGCCCGCTATGGGCCAGATGCATCCTTAGGCCCCTGCAAAGCGCCTTGCTGCGGGGTCGCCTAGCCTTTGCATATTCGTTGGCCAATCGCGCCAATTAAGGAATATAATCTCCGCAGCCGGAGGTATCAGACGTATGCGCTCAATGCGTTTGACACGTTGGACGCTTTTTGGAGACGACAGCATTCGATGAACAATTGCAGCCGATCAGAGCGTCTTGCTGCAGCAATGCCAATGGCGGGAAAGGCACAGGATTATGAACACGGAAGTAAGTAGTAAAGTATTGCAGGTGCGTACGCTTCTGCGCGAGTTGATCACCAACTACCTCTGGGTCTGGCAGGACCAGCTCCAGCAGGTTTTCGAGGCGTTGCCCACCTTTAAAGGCCATCCCAATGTGGCGGTTGCCGAGTTGAGTCCGGCCCAGAGTGAAGCTTTGGGCGACGATCCGCTGTTTATGGCCCGCCTCAAACAGGCGGTCGACTTCCAGCGCGAGTACCTCGCTGCCGCCGGTGAGCGGCGCATCGCCTACTTCAGCGCCGAGTTCGGCGTCCACGAAACGCTGCCTATCTATTCCGGCGGTCTTGGCGTGCTGGCGGGCGACCACGTCAAATCGGCAAGCGACCTCAACTTGCCCCTGGCGGCCGTGGGCCTGATGTACCGGCAGGGCTATTTCAACCAGCAACTGAGCCCCGAAGGTTGGCAAGTCGAGCGCTACGTCGATCAGATCATGGATCTGACCTGTATGAGCCTGGTGCGCGACGGCGACGGCAACCCGCTGCAGATCACCATCCCGATCGAAGACCGGCAGGTCTATGCCCGCGCCTGGCTCGCCCAGGTGGGCCGCACGCCGCTTTATCTGCTCGATACCAACGTCGAGCAAAACGGCGAGATTGACCGCTGGATCACCGGTCACCTCTACGGTGGCGACCAGGACACCCGCATCAAGCAGGAAGTGCTGCTGGGCATCGGCGGGGTGCGGTTGCTGGACGCCCTGGGGCTCGACATCGACATTTTCCACATGAACGAGGGGCACGCGGCCTTTTTGACCCTCGAACTGATGCGTCAGCGCATGCAGGCCGGGTCCAACTACGTGCTGGCCCGCGCCGAGATCGCCCACGCCTGCGTGTTCACCACCCACACGCCGGTGCCGGCGGGCCACGACGCTTTTTCGCACGAATTGTTGCTGAAGGTGCTCGAACCCTATCGCCACGATGAACTGGGCATTTCGCAGTTCGACTTGCTGGTGCTGGGGGGCCGGGGCCGCTTCTCGATGACCGAACTGGCCCTGAACTTGAGCGGCACCGCCAACGCCGTCGCCCTCAGGCACCAGGAAGTCTCCCAGCGGATGTTTCCGTACCGCCAGATCACCCACGTCACCAACGGCATCCACCACCTCACCTGGGCCAGCCCCGAAGTGACCCGTCTACTCGACGCTGCAATCCCCGGCTGGCGCGAAGACCCGACTCTACTCTCCGAAGCGGACAACCTCGACGGCGAAGCGCTGCGCGCTGCCCACGCCCAGGCGAAAGCCCGATTGGTCCAGTTCATCAACGAGCGCGCCCACGGCGTCGACTTTGAAGAGGGTCTGCTCACCATCGGCTTTGCCCGCCGCTTTGCCACCTACAAGCGCGGCGATTTGATCGTGCGCGCCATCGACAAGCTGCCGCCGGAGGTGGGCGACCGCATCCAGCTGGTCTTCGCGGGCAAATCCCACCCCCGCGACAACGGCGGCAAAGAGTACATCCAGAAGATCCACGACTTGATGGAGGAGCGGCGCATCCGGCTGGTGTTCGTCGAGAACTACGACATGTCGGTGGCGCGCAAGCTAGTCGCAGGCGTCGACATCTGGATGAATACCCCCCGCCGTCCCCTGGAGGCGAGCGGCACCAGCGGCATGAAGGCGAGCCTCAACGGCATCCCCAACCTCTCGGTGCTGGATGGCTGGTGGGTGGAAGGCTACAACGGCAAGAACGGCTGGGCCGTGGGCGAAGACTACGTCGACGGCATCGAGGACGAGGACGAATTCGATGCGGCGAGCATCGCCCAGTTGCTCTCCGAGCAGATCCTCGATGAGTTCTACAATCGCCCCGCCGACTGGACCGTCCGCATGAAGGCCGCCGTCGCCACCGCCGCCTTCTTCAACACCCACCGCATGGTCTCGCAGTACGCCGAGATGATTTATCGGCTACCGGCATTGGTGGGGGTTTGATCCCCCCCTGCCCCCCCTTGGAAAGGGGGGGTGGTTGGGCAGTTTGCGGGAGGGCTCGTTGCCTCGCCCTCCCGCTTGATGCTGTGGGTGGGATCGGGGTGGGGGCTATAATCGGTGGCGCGAATCGATGAGAGGATGAACTGGCTGTGACCCAATCGCTGTTGCTCGACGCCGCCCGCAGTAAACCTGTGGCTCGGCCTCCCGTCTGGATGATGCGCCAGGCGGGCCGCTATATGGCCGAGTACCGCGCCCTGCGCGATAAGTACGGCTTTAAAGAGCGCTGCGAAAATCCGGATCTGGCCGTCGAGATTTCGCTGCAACCTTTTCGGGCCTTCAGGCCCGATGGGGTGATCATGTTCTCCGATATCCTCACGCCCTTCGATGGGATGGGTATTCCCTTTGAACTGGTGGAAAGCCGCGGCCCGGTGATCGATCCGCCGATTCGCACCCGCGAGCAGGTCGAGGCGGTGCGGCCCCTCGATCCGGAGGCGTCGCTGGCTTTTGTACGCACGATCTTGCAGACGCTGCGCCGCGAGGTGGGCGAAGCGGCGACGGTGCTCGGGTTTGTGGGAGCGCCCTGGACGCTGGCTGCTTACGCGGTCGAGGGCAAAAGCTCCAAAGATTATGCCCTCATCAAGCAGATGGCCTTCAGCGAGCCGGACTTGCTGCACGCGCTACTCACCAAGTTCGCCGATGCGATCGCCCGCTATGTGATCTTTCAGATCGACTCGGGAGCGCAGGCGGTGCAGCTGTTCGACACCTGGGCGGGGCAACTCAATCCCGCCGATTATCGGGCGTTTGCGCTGCCTTACGAGCGGCGCATCGTCGAGCAGGTGCGCCAGGTGCACCCCGAGACACCGTTGATTCTGTACATCAATCACTCCGCCGGGTTGCTGCGGCACGTCGGCGAGAGCGGCGTCGATGTGATGAGCCTGGACTGGACAGTTGATATGGCGGAGGCGCGGGCGATCCTGGGACCGGATATGGCGGTTCAGGGCAACCTCGACCCGTGCGTGCTGCTGGGAGATCAAGCCCAGATTCGCTCCCGCATCCTCGATATTGTCGAGAAAGCCGGTCCCACCGGTCACATCATGAACCTGGGCCACGGCATTCTGCCTTCGACACCCGAAGACAATGCTCGATTCTTCTTTGAGACCGTCAAATCCCTCGCCCCAGTGAGCGCCCGATGACCGCCGTTATGACCGACCGGCGCGCACGCGTGCGCGTCTTCATGCAGTCGCTCCAGGACAACATCACCAGCCGCCTTGAAGCGGTCGATGGAGAAGGGCGCTTTGTTGAAGATCTCTGGGAGCGCGAGGAAGGGGGCGGGGGCCGCTCGCGAATACTCACCGAGGGCCGCGTCTTCGAGCGCGCTGGGATCGGTTTTTCGGAAGTGCACGGCTCCCACCTGCCCCCCTCGATCCTCCAACAGCGCCCGGAGGCCGAAGGGCACCCTTTTTATGTGACCGGCACCTCGATGGTGCTCCACCCGCGCAATCCCTACGTCCCGACGGTGCACCTCAACTACCGCTACTTCGAGGCGGGGCCGGTCTGGTGGTTCGGGGGCGGTGCGGATCTGACGCCCTACTACGGCTTTGTTGAGGATGCGGCCCACTTTCACGCCACCCTCAAGGCCGCCTGCGACGCCCACGACCCCGAGTACTATCCGCGCTTCAAAAAGTGGTGCGACGAGTACTTTTATCTCAAACACCGCCAGGAGCCGCGCGGGGTGGGAGGGATCTTCTTCGATTACGTGCAGGGCGATTGGGAAAAAATCTTCGCCTTTGCCCAGTCCTGCGGCAACGCCTTTTTGCCCGCCTACCTGCCGATTGTCGAGCGGCGCCACACCCTGCCCTACGCAGAGCGCGAGCGAAACTTTCAGCTCTACCGCCGCGGACGTTACGTCGAATTCAACCTTGTCTGGGATCGCGGCACCATCTTCGGTCTGCAGACCAACGGCCGGATCGAATCGATCTTGATGTCGATGCCGCCGCTGGTGCGCTGGGAGTATAATTACCGCCCCGAGCCCGGTACAGCGGAGGCTGAACTGTACGAAGTGTTCCTGGTGCCCCAGGATTGGGCCAGCCAGGCGAAGCGCTGAGATCGATCAGGTGCCGGTCCAGTCCTCCCAGATGAGACCGGGTACGCGGGCAAACTCCACAACGTTGGCGGTTACAAGTGTTGCGCTGTGCCGCTGCGCCTGGGCAGCCATCAGCAGGTCATAAGGACCGATAGGGGTGCCGGCCGCGTGTAATACAGCGCGCAATTCGCCCGCACGGACAGCATCCTCCTCCTCAAAGGCGAACACTTCCACACTGCCGGATAGAAAGGCGCGCAGGCGTTCGGTATTTTCTTTGCGCCGTGCACTCTTAGCCACGCCATACCAAAGCTCGAACAAGGCAATAGTGGAAATTGCCACCGAAGCTTCCGCCGCAAGAACTTCTCGTAGTCGAATTCGGACGCCGGGCGGGGCATTTTTGATCACTGCGATCACAGCGTTTGTATCGAGAAGGTAGTTCACTCAAACAAAGTCTTTGCCTCGGGCATAGGCGGCTGCTGACGACCCTCTTCCATAAAAGGGACATCGGCAAAACGATCCATTGCACCAAACCACGCATCGATGTCGGTAACGATAGGCTCCAACAGGATGCCATCTCCGACTCTACGCACCCGCACTCGGTCTCCAGGCAGGCGAAAAGCCATGGGAAGACGCACAGCCTGGCTGCGCCCATGCCAGAAAATTTTGGCAACACCAGAGTCGGACATCGTCTACCTACTGCATTGGTATACACTCTGAGTGTACATTATTGCAAGTCGTCAGGCCCGCTGACAGTGCCGACAAATCCGCGTACGATCGATCGAGAGTCGCCGTTTCCCAGCGTTGACGATAGGTTGTGTCATGCCGGACCCACAAGCCCGTCTTTATACCCCCTCGACGCTATAGCCGAGCGGTAGTAGGTTCCGCGTGTGTGAACAATGGCTGCAAACTTGGATAAATTTCTCTTGAAGCTGGAATGATGCTGTAGGGGCTATCTTCAACAGCGCAGTACCGGTTTCGGTCTCCCGTGAATGCCTTCCAGTGAAAACATATCGTATAGGTAAAAAGAAATGCCAAAGAAACGATTGGCTCGACACACGGTGCTTTCCTTGGCGGCATCGAGTATCTTTTTGTGGGTTTGTGCTGCCGGTGGCGCGCAGGCAGGTACCGTTTTTTACGATTTGAAAACCGACTGGCGGTTGCTCTCCAATCCCAACGGGCCGTGGTCGTTGAACGAGGGAAATAATCCTCTCCCGTACGTTGCAGACTGGCAGGGAGATGAATATCACACTCCTCAATCCGGCTGGGCTGCTTCCGAGCACGGCAATACCTTCGTTCCTATCTGGTACCAGAGCAACGGAACCGAAGCTTTCGAGCACGACTGGTTGGCCGGAGACGTCGTTGTGCATAGCACAGACACGTCCAGCGGCGTCGGCAATGGAACTGCTAACGTCACCTGGACGAGTCCCGTCGAAGGTACGATCAACATCTCCGGTAGGGTCTGGCTCGGAAGAGACATCGGCAGAAGTAACAAATGGAAATTGTTTGTTCGTGGCTCCCTCGTCTCCTCCGGCAGTGTTGCTTCTGGCGATCCTTACAATCGTACCAATCCTTTCGACTTGGCAACCGGTTCTGGGGCCAGTAGCGTATTGAGCAATATTCCGATTGCAATCGGTGATATTGTCAAACTCCAATTTGAACAGACAAGCCCAGACACTTACGGGGATTTCGTAGGAGTCGAACTTTCGATCGTCGCGCAGACAGACACTACTGCCCCAGTCATTGTCGGCTTCTCACCTGAGCGCGGGGCAATCGGTGCGATGGTGACCATTTCGGGCAAGAACCTCGCCGCAATCACGGGTGTGAAATTCGGCAAGGTGAAAGCAAGCTTCACTGTCGATTCTGATAACCAAATTCGGACAGTCGTACCGGTGGAAGCAACCACAGGCAGTATCAAGGTCATCACATCCGAAAGATCCGATACCGGCTCGGTTCGATTCACAGCGATTAGTCCAGATGAGTTTGAAGTGACTCCCTGATTTGATGTGTGTCCATGATCGGCGTCATCGGCCAGAGCTACGGGCAATTCCGTATATATTGATCTGGGCAGGCTGGATTCCCCTGCCTCGCCGAGTATTGCACCATGCCGGACCCACAAGCCCGTCTGTACGCCCCTGCCACCGAGCGCAACCGCGCACCCATACTCACGGTTCTGCAAACGGTGCTGCCGGAGGAGGGGACGGTGCTTGAGGTGGCAAGCGGCACTGGTCAGCATGTCGCCTTCTTTGCCGCCCACTTCCCGGCGCTGATCTGGCAGCCCAGCGATCCCGAGCCGCTGCACCTGGAGAGCATCGCCGCCTGGTGCGCAGAAGCCGGTGCCGCCAACATCCTCCCGTCGATTGCCCTTGATGCCGCTGCCAAGCAGTGGCAGGTTCCGCGGGCTGACGCGATAGTCTGCATCAACATGATCCATATCGCTCCCTGGCAGGCGTGTCTCGGGTTAGTGGCCGGGGCGGGAAGGCTGTTGCCCGAGGGCGGTCCCCTGGTGCTCTATGGCCCCTTCAAGCGAGCAGGCGGCCACACCGCACCCAGCAATGAAGCGTTCGACCAGTCGCTGCGTGCTCAGGATCGGACCTGGGGTGTGCGCGATCTCGAAGGGGTGGAGCAGGCGGCGGAGGCACAGGGACTGTTTCTCGAACAGGTGATCCCCATGCCCGCCAACAATTTCTCGTTGATCCTGCGCAAACGGGGATGAGTCCGTTCGCGCGCAAGAATTACGTTACAACGGAGCAAGAACGCTACCCGGCTTCCAAATGGGCATCAAACGAATCGCAGGAGCGGCACTGTTGTTGCTGGGGGTGTTGCTGCTGCCTTTTGTCGTCTATGCGGTCGCCTACAACGATTTTCAGACGGCGTTCACCGCCTGGGTCGTCGCTTTTCCGGCCGCGGTGGGCGGCTTTTATCTACTCAGAAGCACCCGCATGCAGCAAACAGCGCAAGGGCGCTACAGCGACCTCGATATCGCCTTTGCCACAACCCTCAAGCAGAACCAGTGGCGGATTTCAGCCGGCCGCCTGGCCCAGGCAGCCGGGATCGCCGAGGCGGAGGCGAAGCGCTACCTCGATGAAAAGGCGCTTGCCCTCGACGCGCGCTTTGCCACCGACGAGAGCGGCGAAGAGTTTTACGTATTCGAGCGGAAAACAACGCACTGAACGCTCGTTCATCCGATACCGTTCGACTTTCCCGGGCGGGTTACACTTCCTTACATGCGAGCAACTTTATCTGTTGTGTTGGCCGGTACCAGCCTGCTGTTGGGCGCAGCAACCCCTGTTCTGGCCCAGCCCACTGCCCAAAAAGTCGTCTCCAGTCTTTCCTCGAAAGTGAACAATGAATTTTTAAGCGATTTTGCCGTCACCCGCGGCTTCAGCCTGGGGCGGCCGGTTCGGCCGCGCCCGACCCCCGACGGCGATGCGGTGCTTTTTCTGCGCTCGGAGGCCCGCTCGGCGCAATTGAAACTGTACGAATGGGACACCACCAGTGGCAAGATCCGCGAACTACTTACCCCCGCCCAGTTGCTGGGGAGTGACCAGGAGCAATTGAGCCCGGAGGAAAAAGCCCGCCGCGAGCGCCAGCGCGTCAGCACCACCGGCATCACCAGCTTCGAGCTTTCGCCGGACGGCAAGCGGGTGCTGGTGAGCCTTTCGGGGAGGCTGTTCGTCTATGCGCGCCCCGAGGGCCGTGTGCAGGAGTTGGCCACCAGCCCCGGCACCGTGCTGGATCCGAAATTTTCCCCGGACGGCACCCAGGTTTCTTATGTGTTGAACGCCGATATCTATGCGATCGACCTGGCCGCGGGCAAGGAGCGGCAGATCACCAGCGGGGGCAATGGACAGGTCAGTAACGGCCTCGCTGAATTTGTGGCCCAGGAGGAGATGGGACGCTTTTCGGGGTACTGGTGGTCTCCCGACAGCCGCTGGGTTGCTTACGAACAGGCCGATGCGCGCCCGGTCGAGATCTGGCGGCCTGCGGACCCGGCCAGGCCGGAAGCATCCCCCCACGCCCAGCACTACCCCCGCCCGGGCAAGGCCAATGTCGAAGTGCGCCTCGGCGTCGTCGGGGCAGATGGCGGCCGGACCACCTGGGTGGACTGGGATCGGGAGCGCTATCCGTATCTGGCCACCGTCAAATGGGACAAGGGCGGACCGCTGACGCTGGTGGTGCAGGACCGGCTGCAGCAGCAGGAAGCGGTGCTCACAGCCGACACCGATACCGGCAGGACGGCGGTATTGCTCACCGAGAGCGATCCTGCCTGGCTGAACCTCGATCAGCAGACCCCCCGCTGGCTGGGCGACGGGTCGGGATTTTTATGGACAAGCGAGCGGCAGGGAGCGCCCCAACTGGAGTTGCGCGACCGGCAGGGCCAGTTCGTGCGCCTGCTGGTGGCGCCGACCATCGGCTATGTTCCTGAAAAAAGCGACCTGGCCGTCGATGAAACCCGCCGGGAGGTGTATTTTCAGGCAGGAGCAACGCCTACGGCCGTGGGGCTGTGGCGCGTTTCGCTCGATGGGGGTGAGCCGGTGGCCCTCACCGATCGGCCGGGCCAGCACCTGGCGGTCTACGCCCGCAATTTTTCGCTCGTTGCACGCAGTTTCACAGATTCTGGGGCAATGCCCGCCTGGGAGGTGGCCGAGCGCGACGGCCGGCGTCTTGGAACGCTGCCCTCGGTGGCGTTGGAGCCGCCGTTTGTTCCGAAAGTCGAATTGGTGAGAGTCGGGGCGGGGCTGCAAAACCCCGGCTACTACTGCAGCCTGGTGCGCCCCCAGGATTTTGACCCTGCGAAGCGCTACCCGGTGGTCGTCGATGTCTACGGCGGACCCGGCGCCCAAAAAGTCAGCGCCGCCATGGGCGGCTACCTGCGCGCCCAGTGGCTTGCCGACCAGGGCTTTGTGGTCGTCTCCATCGACGGCCGCGGTACCCCCCGCCGGGGCCGCGACTGGGAGCGGGCCATCTACGGCAGTTTCGGCACAATTCCCCTCGACGATCAGGTCAATGCCCTCCACCTTCTGGGCGAGCGCTATGGCGAATTGGATCTGAAGCGCGTCGGGATCACCGGTTGGTCCTTCGGCGGTTATCTGGCGGCCCTCGCGGTGCTGCGGCGGCCGGACGTTTTTAAAGCGGCAGTGGCAGGCGCCCCGGTGGTCGACTGGCTCGACTACGACACCCATTACACCGAGCGCTATCTGGGACTGCCCCAAAAGAACCCCGAGGGTTACCGCGAAAGTTCGCTGCTCACCCACGCCGCCAATCTGGAGCGACCGTTGCTATTGATTCACGGCACCAGCGACGACAACGTTTTTTTCCTGCACACCCTCAAACTCTCCGACGCCCTCTTTCGCGCTGGACGGGAGCACGAGGTCCTGCCCTTGAGCGGCCTGACCCACATGGTGCCGGATCCGGTCGTGCGCGTGCGTCTGGAGGAGCGCACCGCCCGCTTTTTTAGCCGCCATCTGCAGTAGGCCGGCGGGAGCGCTCCGACTGAACGCCGTTGCCGTTCAGCATCCGCACCGCTACATTGGCAGCTGCCTGGTCGATAAACAAGGTCCGCGTGGGATAGGCAAAAGCAATCTGCTCCTGCTCGAAGCGCTTGAAGATGGCCAGGTTGATGGCTTGCTGAGCATCCATAAACAGGGTGTAGTTGGCGCTCAGCACAAAATAGACGATTTCAAAGGTAAGGGCCGAATCGGCAAGTGCCTTGAAGTGAACACGGTCGAAGCGCACCTCCGGCCGGCTCTCGATAATCGCGCGGACGATGGCGGGCACCTGTTCGAGTTTGGCGGCGGGGGTCTGGTAGGTGAGGCCGATCTCAAAACAGACCCGCCTCTCGCTGAGGGTCTTGAAGTTGCGAATCGGATTTTTGACCAGATCGCCGTTGGCAAAGATCAATTGTTCTCCGGAGATGCTGCGCACCCGGGTGGTCTTCAAACCGATGTATTCGACGGTGCCCATCAGCTCGCCGACGATGATGAAGTCGCCCACTTCAAAGGGCTTGTCGAGCACGATCGACAGCGAGGCGAACAGATCGCCAAGAATGTTCTGCACCGCGAGGCCGACGGCGATGCCGCCGATGCCGAGGCTTGCCACCAACGCCGTGATGTCGAAGCCGAGGTTGGCCAGGGCCACCAACAGCAGCACCGACCAGAGCAACAGCCGGGCCAGAAAGCTCAAAATGCCGAGGGTGGCGGCTCCCTGTCCGGCCCCGCGCGACTGGCGATAATTCTCAAACCAGTGGCCAAACAGGGCGTTTCCCCACAACCCCACCTGCAGCAGGGCCACGATCGTCACGGCTCCATCGAGCACCCGTACCTGACCTGCAGGCAACGCCAGCACCTGCGCCCCAAAATACAGCGCCACCGCGGCCAGAAACAGCGGCTGGGTCACTTCGAGCAGCCGGCCCGTCAATTTTCCCCACCCATCGGGCAAAGCTTCAACGCGCCGTCCGATCAAGTAGCGCAACGTCTGCAGCAGCCCATAGACACCAACGGCCACCGCCACCGCCACCAGCCAGGCAAGCAGCGTCTGGCCCAAAATTGGAAAATCAAAAATTTCGTTCAATGTCATCCGGATGTCTCCTGAAAAGTCGGCCGATTGCTTGCGCAATGAATCCGGTCAGCCCGCGGCGGACTTCCAACATCCCCCGGACCCGTCGTCGCCCCCCGTCCGGAAGGCCAAAAACATAAAAATCATAGAATGCATTTCGCATCAACGCTCTCCGCCCTGCGGAGGAAATCCGTCAGAATAAGGTGATCCCGTTACCAAAAAGTGCTGCGATGTCCTCATCCGCCCCCACTTTGCCGGTGAGTTTCGGCGATATCCAGGCGGCTGCTGACCGTTTGAGGGGAGTCGCTCACCGCACGCCGGTTCTGACTTCGCGTACGGTGGACGACCTGACTGGAGCGCAGGTCTTCTTCAAGTGCGAAAATTTCCAACGCATGGGGGCGTTCAAGTTCCGGGGAGCCTACAATGCCCTCTCGCAACTGGACAAAGCGCAAAGGCGGCGCGGGGTGCTCGCCTACTCCTCCGGCAACCACGCCCAGGCGATTGCCCTGGCGGGACAAATCCTGGAGATTCCAACGACGATCGTGATGCCCAGCGACGCTCCGGCGGTCAAGCGGCGTGCCACCGAAGGTTACGGCGGCGAGGTGATCCTTTACGAGCGGTCTGAAACCACCCGCGAAGCCCTCGCCGACCAACTGGCGCGCGAACGGGGACTGGCGGTGATCCCGCCCTTTGACCACCCCCAGGTGGTAGCAGGGCAGGGAACCGCCGGATTGGAACTTTTCGAGCAGGTGGGGGCGCTCGATGTGCTCGTCGTCTGCTGCGGCGGGGGCGGCTTGCTCTCAGGATGCGCCATCGCCGCGGCGGCCGTGAGCCCCGGTTGTCAGGTAGTCGGGGTCGAACCCGCGCAGGCGGACGATGCGATGCGCTCGTTTTATACGGGCGTCCTGCACACAGTCCACAACCCCGCCACGATCGCCGATGGGGCGCGCACTCCATCGCTGGGAGCCGTCACCTTTCCACTGGTGCGCCACTACGTTCATCAGATGGTGACCGTGGAGGAGGAAGCGATCGTGCGGGCGATGCTGTTTTTGTGGGAGCGGCTCAAGATCGTCGTGGAGCCCACCGGTGCCCTTGGGGCGGCAGCCCTTTTCGAAGGCCGGGTGCAGGCAGCGGACAGGCGCGTTGGAGTCATTATTAGCGGTGGCAACGTCGATTTGCAGCTTCTCCATGAATTCATACGCGATATCGATAAGGGGTACAGTTAAGTCTCAACAATATTTACTCTCCACCTGAAAAATAAGTGAGTCTGTCAGCCAAGTCGTTGTAAAGCTGATCGAAGGTTAAGCAGATGACTCTTTTTGAGTTAACTACAGTGTTAGTGCTTCTCCATTTCAATCTTCTCTGCTCTCTGACTTCCATATTCATGCTTCGACCTACAATTAATAATCCAATGTAATCGATCATTCTGCTGCCAAATAGATTCTCGTAGTCAGGAGTATTTTTTAGTTCGTCCAACTTACAAAACCAGTCGACGATTTGGCTGAATCCACGTTCTAACCTTCGCGACCACTCGGGAGTACTCCTGCCTCTTACAGAAAAGATACTGTTTGAATTAGCATCTTCAAATTCAACAAAACAATACGTATGTCTTGTAGAATCGCCGATTGCGATGTCACAACAAAAATCACCAAATAGATTTAATCTGAATGCGAGACGATCGATCTTAGCAATGTCGGGATGATACTTACCAATAAATGACGACAAGTCTGGGCTTTGCTCGAAGAAAGGCTGAATATGATCTCGCTCTGAGAGGAATGGACCGTTCTCTAACAACCTTCTAAACTCAAATAGCTGGGAGCGACAATTCTGAATATTGAAATCAAAATTTGAGAACACCTTCGTGCTCGACATTACTTCTTCGCAAGCATGTAAGACATTTTCTCGCTAATAATATCCAGAATTGTAACCGTACTCTTGTCTGCGACAGAAAATAATATTGCGTAGTGATTGGGAGTAGGAAGTAAATAGCGTCTTTCTTCTCCTTTCAACTCTCTAATGTCCTTTCTAGCAAATATTTGACTCAAGGGTTGATTTTGAATGAGTCGAATAAGCCAAAGGATTTGCTGTGCATCTGATTCTGAAACAGCAAGCAAAGCTATTTCTACGCGTTCTAAGAGAACAATTTGATTTCGCGAGTTACTCGTAAAACCAGTCGCTTCCTCAAGCATTTGTTGCATAGAGCCTCTCGGAACCGGAAACTCTTGAATTCCTAGTGCAATAAACTCTCTGACAAAGCTGCTAACAATTTTAGGGTTGCCCGTTCTACGTTTTTTGGCTCCTTCAGGCATTAATTCAGCTATTAAAGCAACACTATCTATTGACATCGAGCAGGTGCTGTCATCAACTTGCCAAACACGGACTCTTAGTTTTTGTCCGAGCGATAGAAAACCTTTGCCAACAATACCCTCAATAGTTGTTAATGATTCACGGGTTTCCAGCTCAGGCAGTTCAATTCCTCGTTCTGCGAAAAGTTTCAAGCAAACTTTGACTATATTGTCCTTTGTGGTTTTCAGTTCTAATTCGACTTGTGTACCACGTTCTGTTATCACAGAAAAATAACTGTATGAAAGAGCAGATGCTTGAAAAGTACAAGCAGCAAAAAAAATCAAGAAAATGCCTGCTTTTGGATCCGTATAAAGATTGAACCAGACCCATAGGCACAGACCTCCAATTACAAACATGAACAAAGCTGAAAAAGCTAAAACTTTGGTCGCGAACCAAAGGCCAAGCTCTTCTCGAAAATCAGGTCTACCTATTGGAGGTTGGCGATACTTTTTCACAAAAAGCGGCCATTCATTAGAAATATCTAACCTCTCATCCTGTTGTCGAAACATACGGATAAATTCTTGTGGTCTTAAGAGAAAGTTGAGCTGGAAGCTTGGCTGTGCCCTCAACCACCTGGAAGCTTCGTTGAACAAATAAAGAGTAAATGCAGTTAAAATACTGCCAAGTACGCTCTTGAATATTGAGGGCAACCCTCCTGCAAGCCAATCAGTTAAGTTCATATCTCAGCAAGTTTGATTCTAGTTCCTTAGTTAGGATCTTGGCTTGTAGAACCGATGAAGCCAAACGATCTATGCCCACCATTATACGCACGCTTGTAAGCAACATAATTACTTGTAGACTAATTTTCGGCCTAGAAGTGCAATGGCCCTAGCTTTAACGAAAGGCCTCAAAACGACGAGCCCGGCTGCTGGAGAAAAGCGATCTCCTCCGGGGTCGAGGGGCGAGCGAGGATCGCATTGCGGTGCGGGAAGCGGCCGAAGCGGACAATCACGTCCCGGTGCCTGCGGGCGTAGTCGATCGGGATTTCCATGCCGGGTTCGGCCGCCAGACGCTCGAACAACTCCACGCAGCGCTCTTGGTGGGCAAGATTTTCGCTGTGCTCAAAGGGCGAATAGACGAACATCCGCTGCACCGGGATGAGCACCTGATCGAGTTCGCGCGCCACCAGCGATTCGGCGACGGCGAGGGCCTTGGGGTCGGTGGCGAAGCTTTGTGGAGTGTTGCGAAAGAGGTTGCGCGGGAACTGGTCGAGCAGCAAAATCAGCGCCAGGCCGCTGTAGGGCATCTGCCGCCATTCGTCGTAAGTTCCCCCTGCCGCCTGCTCGTAGTCCTCCGCAAAGCGTCCGCGGATCTGCTCATCGAAACTTTCATCCTGGGTAAACCACTCCCAGCGAAACTGGCCGTACTCGGGGTGTTCCGGCTCGCAGAACCAAAAGTCGACAATATCGACCGCCTTGTTGATTCGGTGCACTTATCCCTCCTCGCATTCGGCCTCTGCCTGCGGTACCAGCGGCTCCTCCGGCGGTGCCTCCAGGGCAATTGCTCCCAACTGACCGCGGCGAAAATCGCCCAATAGCGCCTCGGCGGCACGGTCGAGATTGCCATGGTACTTGTGCCGGGCTACCTGTTCGAGCCACTCCTCGGCGGTGACGGCGAGCGGGTCGGCCCCGAAGCGCTCGGCGAGCCGTCGCGGCACCAGCGGGGTGAGCAACTCAGCCGCGAGGGTTGCCACCCGAGAAGTGGTGTAGGCCGCCTGGCCGATGTCGTCGCAGATGGCGAGTTTGGCCGCCGCGCGCTGATCGTTCAGGCGCGGCGGCAAAATGCCGGGGCTATCGAGTAAATCGATCACATCGGCAATGCGTACCCAGCGCAGGGCACGGGTCACCCCGGGTTTGGCGGCACTTTCGACGGCCCGCTTGCCCACCAGCCGGTTGATCAAGGCCGACTTGCCGACATTTGGAAAACCGATCACCGCCACGCGCACCGCCCGGGGTCGCATCCCCCGCCCGGCACGGCGCTGGTTGACGGCCACGGCCCCCTGCTGGGCGGCTTTGAGCACGGCGCGCACCCCGTCGCCGTTTTGGGCGTTGGTCGGGTAGGCCGCTTCGCCCCGGGCGGCGAACCACTTCAGCCAGCTGCGAAGCATCCCCTGCGGGATCATATCGGCGCGGTTGAGCACCACCAGGCGCGGGCGCTCACCGGCCAGTTTCTGGATCTCGTCGTGGCGTGAGGAATGGGCAATGCGCGCATCGAGCACCTCCAGCACCAGGTCCACCTGCTTGAGCTGCTCGGCAAGCTGGCGGCGAGCCTTGGCGATATGGCCCGGGTACCACTGGATGAGATTGGAGTATTCGCTTTCCATGCCGCCCAAAAGCCTGAACAAGCCCACCATAGCGCTTTGTGAAACCAGTCGAACCAGTCTGCGTGTTGAATGGGTGATGAACTGCTTTGCATAACTCTAATGAAGATTGATCTATACACAAAGGCTGTCCTAACTGTAGCGGCTTGCAATCATCGGAGGCCGGACCTGCAATCAGCGCCCTCGTGGGCCAGGATTAGATACCGTGGTGGCTGTCAAGGGTCTGGACAGTCTTCTCCTCTCTGGACTTGCTGTAAATTTCCACAGCAAAGTTGTCCGGCTACCGCCGGACGCGCGCTGCGTGTGCCCTCATGGGCACCAAAAACTTGCTTCTAGGAAAGGCAATTCCTTTTGCCACTCAGGCGGTGCTGCTCCCGTAATTCGGATCGAAAGGCCTTTGCGAGTTCAACACCCCGTACATCGAGTGGACCATTTTGCGCATCACCGCCACCAGGGCGGCCATTTTGCTCTTGCCCCGCTCCAGCAGCCGCTTCCATACCCTCTCCAACACGCCATTGCACCGCAAGGCCGACATCGCCGGCATGTAGGGGTCAGGGTAAAGAAGCTGCAGCCAGAAGTCGCCGGTTATTGCTCTCCTCAGTCAAAATCTCCAGAATGCTTTCTTGGAGGGACTTGTAGCGCTTTGGGCGTGAGACGCAGAATAATACCTTCTGCAAGAGATTCCTGAGAATTTCCTAGTATTTGTAAAAGCAAGGGTGCTCAAGGTCAAAACATTAGCAGAGCCTGGAATCCTCTGCTGGCAATGCTTTTGAGAAAAAACTTGTGACAGTAGTAATACCCCACGACTTCTGGTTGCAGCTTCTCTGCCCTGACCCCAGCTACTGGCGTCCGGCCGCAAAATCTTCGTATGTACCGAGCGACAAACTTTCGACCCTCCAGCCGTCCTCGGTCAACCGAAGCTCGGCCTCGCCGCCGTCATTGTCCTGTCCCCAGTTTTTCTGGCCGTACTGCTTGTCATCGGAGGGTGCCAATTCGAGAATCTTTTGGCCAATTTCGTTGGGAACCCAGTCGTAGCGAAAGCTCACCTCGGCAAGGTTTTCAGACTTTTTCACCGCGTTCACCTTGTCCACCCTGGCGGTGGCCATCGGGATATTCCAGCTTCGATCCCCCAAGTAGGGATCGGGCGTTCCGCCCATGCTGGCCACGGCCGCCATGCCCAATCGACTCATGTAATCCATGCGGTTGGGATCTTCCACCCACGCGCCTGCCTTCGCCGCTTGCAAACCCTTGGGCGTCAGTTGGATAAACACCCCGCGCTTGGGAACATCCACTTTTTGGGCCAACCCCATTTCCACCAGGGCCTCATCCACCGCCGTCATACCCGCTGCAGAAAGCTTCAACTGCTCGATAAACAACGCTGAAGCCGAACGGGTTGCGAACTGCTCAGAACTGCCCAGCACCAGGGCGGCTTTGTCGGCACTCAATTCGTTGGGGCCGGCACAGGTCACCAGCATCCCGGCCAGAATCGGCATTGTAAACCGTTTGAAATGTTCTGCGACCATGCGATTTGCACCCGTATTGTTGCAATCAAGCATACACGTGCGGGTTATAAAGTTAGGCCAAGAAACAAAATTTTTATTGTCAATGAGTACAAATGTCTATGTTTTGGGTCGTTTGGCTCGCTAACTAAGTGAACCTTCACACTCAAGGTGGCGCGACTCTTTCTCGAATACAAAGTCGGCGGCACGTCATCCAATCCTTTGCCAGAGCAGGCTTTCGCGTATTTTTTCCCAATCACACGTCTTGATCTTGCCGGATCTGCAGCCGATGCCGGATGGTTGGCGATGTCGAGTTGTATTGTTCACCTGGCTATAGCTATGATGTCCATAGAGGTCCGAGAATCACACACACTCAAAGGCGTGCGTCTTCGGATACAGGTGTCGGCCTGGAATGACCGGCAAAGGGGGTTGATTGTGAACGGGATGGATATGCAGCGTCTTGCAGCACTCCTCCATATGCACTACGGCCTGGGCCGCATCTTGTCTCCTTGGGCAACCCTGGCGGTTGTGGCCGTACTTTTTGTCGTGGTCACGATCAACTCCGCCGTCTCCTCGGTTTTTTCCTTGTTCCAGCCGCCGCTGACGCCGGCGCAGCAGGCGGAGAAATTGGTAAAGATCGGAATCGGTCACTTTGCCGACAACGAGTTTAAAGAAGCTCTTGTCGCCCTTGATCGGGCCAGTGCCACCGATCCGTCATCCACCGATCCTTATCTTTGGCGGGGTACGGTGTACAAAGCCCAGGGCCGCAAATCCTTAGCCCGCAGCGAGTACATCAAGATGCGAAACATGTATCTGGCAGCAGGCAAAACCGACGAGGCCGACTACATCCAGGAGTTCTACATTGACAGGTAAACGGCTGGGGAACCTCCTTGCTTGCCCGGATGCTGCGGCCGTCGACAGATATTGGGAGATCCAAACTTCTAAATGCCTGTCGTAGAGTAAAGCAGTCTGCTCGACCCCGCGAAAATGCAACGAGCATTATGGATGTTGTTACCCCTTGCTCTGGGCTGGGGGCTTTCGGGCACCGCTGCGGGAGCTTTGACACTGCGGGTTGCGATCGGTTCGCCCAGCCGAACCAAATCAATCACCGTCACTCACCCAGCAAAGTTGGTCACCCGCATCGGCAAAATCCACGAGCTAGCCCCTGGCAGGTGGTTCACCCTGGACACCACCCACGCAGGCACGGTGGAGTTATCGAAGGACGCCTACATCCTCGTCGGTGAGCGCTGGTACCCAGGTGTCGTGGAATTTCACCCGGTGGGCGACAAGCTGCTCGCCATCAACCTGGTGGAACTGGAGACGTACCTGTAAGAACCAGCAATAGCAGAGGCCCAAACCTGCAATAAGGCGCTTCTCGACCAGGATTAGATGCAACTGGGCCTGCAATCGTCCCGGCAGGCCAGCATTATCTGCAGCGGGGAGCCGTCCTCGACGGGGGGACGGTAGCAGAGGAACCGTAACTGCATTTCAGCCGGGCGGACGGCAGTAGCTACAGAACCGATGCCGACCCGAAGTGGAAGATCTGACCCTTCGACCGGCCCCTCAGATTTCAAGAGCTGTGAGATGGTTCCTCTGCACTTGCGACACGGTCGAGGTTGGCGATCAGCCGGGTGAGCAGGACAACAAGCTGGGTGGCTTCCTCATCCGTGAAGCCGTTCAATGCGTCGCGGTTGCCCTGGAACAGCACCGCGCAGGCGTCCGGCAGGCGAGTTCGTGCAGTCTCCGTCAACGAGATTCGGCTGCTGCGCCCGTCGGCCGGGTCGGGCATCCGGCAGATCAGTCCGTCCCGCTCCATGCGGGCCAGCATCTGCGCCATTGAGGGCTGCTCGATCCGAGCGAACCGGGCTAGATCCCGCTGCGAAGCGGCCTGCCCGTCCTGAAGCGCGACCAGCACCGGCAGCTGGCCGACACCGAATCCCAACGGCTTGAGACGTGCCTCGCTCAGACGTGCGAACCCACGCGCCGCCAGGCTGATCAGGTGCCCTGGTGTCGAAAGCACCCCCGACATTGACTCACCCGCTTGCATAGGTGCCTATCTTGTTATATAGTTACCTATGTATAGCACGAGCTGCGGTATGCAGTCGCCCCTGCGTTCTCGTCGAGCAGGCTGGTCTGACCGGTCTGCCGTCGCGAGCATTCTGCACGACCACATCCGGCCAGTGGCCGTGTTCAAAACCCACGCGCCCCACGTCATATCGACAGGAGGAAACCTCAATGGACGCAGACATAGACGTTCTCAAACGCCTGTATGACCGCTTCAACGCGAGAGACATCGACGGCGTCCTTGCCGCGCTCGCCGACGACGTCACCTGGGCCAACGGAATGGAAGGCGGCCACGTTCACGGCCGCGAGGCCGTTCGGGAATACTGGACACGCCAGTTGGCCATCGTCAGTACGCACGTCGAGCCGGTGAGCTTCGACAAGGCTGCGGACGGGTCGGTTGTCGTGAAGGTCCAACAGTCCGTCCGCGATCTCGAAGGCAGGCCACTGCAGGATCAAACGCACGGGCTGCAGGACAAAGTGGTCGGGCACGTGTTCCGCTTTCAGGAGGGCAAGCTCACCCGCTTCGACATTCAAGACGCCTCCTAGTGCAGCAAGGCTGAGTTGAGGGGGTAGTTTAGTAGAGGCCGTTTGATACGTACCCATGCCTGGACCTGAGCTTGCCCGGCTTTAGTGGACAGTGGGCTGGTGAACGGCTGTCTTGCTCAGCTTGACCTCCTTACAGTAGTGGCGTTCGTATTCGTCTGGGCTCCTGTACCCCAACGCCGAGTGCCGACGTTGCCGGTTGTAAAATACCTCCAGCCACTCGGCCACCGTCGTGCGCATCTGCCGGCGGTCCAAAGGACCCAACCGATACACCAACTCGACTTTGAGGGTGCCGAAGAAGCTTTCGGCCACCGCATTGTCCAGGCAGGTGCCGCTACGGCTCATGCTGCAGGTGATACCCGCCGCTGAGAGCGCCTGCTGGTAGGCCCAACTGGCGTATTGGCTGCCGCGGTCCGAATGGAACAACAGCCCCGAAGACGCCGGGACGCGCTTGGCGAGGGCGGCCTGCAGGGCCGTCAGCACCAATTCAGTGCGCAAGTGCGTCGCCATCGACCAACCGACCACCCGCCGGGAAAACAAGTCCATCACCACCGCCAGATACAGCCAACCTTCGCAGGTGGGCAGGTAAGTGATATCCGCCACCCATTTGCTGTCCGCTTCGCAAGCACCGAACTGCCGGGCAAGCAGGTTGTCCGCGACAGGGTACCCATGGCGGCTGTCGGTGGTCCGTGGATAGCGGCGCTTGCGCACCCGAGCCACCAAACCCGCCCGACGCATCAGTCTGGCAACGCGATGCCGACCGGCTGCAATCCCCTGCGCGCGCAGCGTGGCGTGCACGCGCGGGCTGCCGTAAGTCGCCCGGGAGGCAGTGAAGACTTCCTCGATGCACTCAGCAAGTTTCTGGTTGTGCAACTGACGCTTTGAGGGCACACGCCGCCGCCAGGCATAGTAGCCCGAACGCGACACCTGCAGCACCCTAGCCATCAACGCTACCGGATAATCGTCTTTGTGTGCTTCCATCGCCCGGTAGCGTTCTACGAGTGGTCTTTGGCGAAGAAAGCAGCCGCTTTTTTTAGAAAGTCACGCTCCAGTTGCAGTTGTTTGTTTTCTCGACGCAGGCGGGTCAACTCCCGACGTTCGTCGCTACCGAGGGGAGCGTCGGGGTCGTTGGCGTGCTTGTGCTCGGCGCGGGCCTGCCGTCGCCAGCGGCTGAGGGTGGTTTGGGAGATGCCGAGGTCACGGGCGACCTGGTAGGTGGACTTGCCGGATTGCTCGCTAATGCGGACGGCTTCGGCGCGTTGTTCGGGTGTGTATTGTGGTTGTGGTTTTGCGGTCATGGACTCCTCCTTAGCTATTGAGTCTACAGGGAGTGTCCACATAACCCGGGCAAGCTCAACCTCAACCACCTGCCCTCGTGCTCAGTGATGAACAACGCGCCCTGCTTGAAAAACTGGTTGCCCGTCACGGTACCTTCCAGCAACTTGCCCAGCGCTCCCGCCTCATCCTTGCCGCCGATTCAGGACTCAACAGTTGCTGGTGCGGCTTGCGGCTTTGTTGGAAGAGCAGCCCGTAGCCCTGGGGAGCAAGGGCAAGTGCGGCATCCTGTAGTCGATGGCCACTCGTGCAGAGTATCTGCGCAACCCCAGTCACCGGTTGGTGTTCCACTACACGCCCAAACACGCCTCGTGGATGAATCAGGTGGAGATATGGCTTTCTATCTTGGCGCGCAAGGTGTTTAAGCGCGGTTCGTTCCAGTCGGTCGAGCAGTTGCGCGAGAAGGTGTGGTCGTTTATTGAGTACTACAACGCGCAATGGGCGAGGCCATTTAAGTGGACCTATCAGGGCAAGCCACTGGAGGCATGAACTACTCGCTTAGCTCAGCCCTGCTGCACTAGGATCAGCCCACCGACGATCCCGCTTCGGGTGGTTCGGTGCCGAACCCGGCTCGTAGAGCCAAAACTCCCTGCTCCAGTACGTTTCGCCACAGAAGCCACAACCCGGCGGCGTAGACGGTGCTCACCGCCACACCGACCAGGGCGAGGCGGGGCAGATCCGGCAGCGACAGCAGCCGTGTGAGGGCGAAACCGGCCAGTGTGGCCAGCGTCCCGGCCACCGCGAGCGGCCAGAGTTCCCGCAGAAAGTTGATGCGAAAATCGCGGGCGGCCATCGCCATCAAGGCCAGGCTGGCGATGTGCACGGCGAGGCTTGCCGCCACGAAGCCCATTGGACCTATCGCCGGTACGGCAAGCCAGGTACCCAGCCACAGAAGCCCCAGCCAGCCGCAGTTGAGCGCGAAGTTGACCTGGGGGCGGCCCTGGGCCTGATACGCCTGAATCAGCGCAAAGACCGGCGCGAAGGCGAGGGAGGTGGGCAGCAATCCGTAGAAGTAAGGCAAGGCCGGTTGCCACTGGCTGCCCAGCACCGAGCGCACCAGCGGCTCGGCCAGCACGGCGAGCAGCGCGCATAGCCAGACGACTACCAGGCAATTGGCCTGCACCGAGCGCACCACCCACCGGCGCAACTGCTCAGGCTCGTCGCGTACGCGGCTCAGCAGCGGAAAAAACAACCGATCCAGGCTGAGGGGCAGCACCAGCGGCAGTAGCGCCACGGTCAGAGCCCACTTGAGATAGCCGACGGTCCGGGGAGCGAAGACCAGCGCCAACAGCAGCGGCAGCGTCGATTCTTTGAGCAGCGTGAGCAGGTTGCCCGCCTGGTAGGCAAGCCCCAATCGCCAGCTGAAGTGCACCTGCCACGGCCAGCACCAGCCGATCGGCCAGCGGCACAGGGCGTTTGCCACCAGCGCACCTGTGGCGAAGCGGGCCACCACACCCCAGGCGATTGCCCAACTGCCCCACCCGGCGATCGCTCCCCCCAGGGCCACCGCCACGAAGGCCACCGATTCGCTCACTTCGATGAGGGCAAAGCGATCGAGGGCGAGCCGCTGCTGCAGCAGCACCGCCGGAACGGCGCGAAAGGGGACCAGCAATAGTCCCCAACCCACCAGGGTGAGCACCCCCGCGTAGGGCGCGGGCCAGCCAAAATTGGCGACCGCCCACGGATCGGCCAGGGTCAAAGCGAGGGCCACCGCCAGACTCACCAGGCACTGCAGCGACCACAGACCCCGCTGTTGAGCGCGCGCGAGCGGCTCGGAGCAGCGGATGAGCGTTGCCCCCAGCCCCAAGTCCGCCACCAGCGCGTACCAATCGCGCAGGATCGCGATGACCGCGTAGAGCGCCAGATCCTCCGGCTGCAAAAAGCGCAACAGCGCCAGACCACCTACCAGCGTCAGAGCCTGGGTGACAATCTGGCGAACCACCAGCGCCACCCCACCGCGGGCCGCCTGCCTACTGAGACCTTGCGCCTGCGCCGCATCTTTCTCCACAGGCACAAAGATAACGCGAAAGCACAGTCTCTCTGCTGCGATAAGATGCCGCCAGGATGGATCGCACCCGCCGGGTATTGCTCAACGCCGTCGCCACGCTGGGAGCCCGGCTGGGAGCCCTGCTCATCGGCCTGGCCCTCGCACCCTACGCGATTGGCATCTTGGGCAGCGAAGCCTACGGTCTTTGGGCGGTGCTCAGTTCCGCCGTCGCCTATATCGCCCTGTTGGACCTGGGTCTGGGCACCGCCTGCATCCAGGCGGTCGCCACCTACACAGCCCGCGGCGAGTCCGCGCGGGTGCGGCAGGTGATCACCGCGGGGGTACTGTTTTTTGTGCTGGCCGGTCTGGCGCTCTCGCCTCTGGCGGTGGCCTGTGCCCCTGTGCTGATGGGCTGGTTGAAGTTGAGCCCGGCACTAGCGATAGAAGGCAGCCGTTTGTTCGTGCTGGTGTATGTCTGCGCCTTCGCAGCCAGTGTGGCGAGTGTGCTTGCGGCTTTGCTCGCGGGGCTCGAAAAAATGCGCATCGGTGCGCTGTTGCAAGTGGCAAGCCAGGTGGGCGGTGCGACCTCGGCCGCCCTGCTGCTGCCCAGGTTTGGTCTTTGGGCGATGGCCTTCGGGCTGTGTGTGTACCTGGCTTTGTACCTGGTGGGTCTGTACCTGAGCACCCGCCGGCTGTTTGGTCCTATCTTCACCAATCCCCTGCGCCTCGAAAAAGCAGTGCTCAAACCGCTCCTGGGTTTCGGCGGCTGGATGCAGGTCAACAACACCGCCGCCATCGTCAATCTGGAGGCGGACCGGTTGCTCATCGCCGGTTTTGTGAGCGTTGCGAGCGTCACCGCCTACGAAGTCGCCAACAAAATGGCCCTGCTCGCCCGCGCCCTGCCGCTGACCCTGTTGAGCGCGCTGTTACCTTCGGCAGCAGCGGTGGCCGCGAGCGATCCAGACAGACTTGATCGGATCTACCTGCGCACCAGCCGTTTTCTGGCCCTCGCGACCTTTGCGTTGGGAGGTTTCATCGCCGGAGCCGCCGCCCCGCTGGCCCGCGTCTGGATCGGCCGCGACTTTGCCTGGGTGCCTGCGATGACGGCATTATTAGTGGTGAGCTACGCCGTCAACAACCTCACCGGTCCCGGCACGACCTTGCTGCGCGCCCTCGGCCGCCCCCGCTACGAGTCGTACTATGCCCTCACGGGAGCGGCGCTCAACGTCGGAATCACCCTCGCTCTGGCGCCGCGCTTCGGGCTGGCGGGCATCCTGGGCGGCACCGCCCTGGGATCGCTCATCGGCTCGCTGCTTTTCCTGTGGCTCTACCACTTCGACCGGAAGCTCGGCTGGTGGGTCGCTTTGGGCAGCTGGCTGTGGCGGGTGGTGCTGCCTACGGGGTTGTCGGCGGCCACCCTGGCCGCTGTCGTCACCTGGCTGCCGGGGGTGTGGTTTGCGGAGCGGTTGGGGGGCATGGCGGTCCTGGCTGCATTGCTGGCCGCGTATGTGGGTATTCTGCTTGCTCTACTGCGGTTGGTGCGCTTCTTCGAGCCCGGCGATCTCGATCTGGTGCGCGGCTTGGTACCGGTGCGCTGGAAGGGTCTGTGCGATTGGCCGCCGGTGGTGTATCTATTCGGCGGCTGACACGGCAGGCAAACTCGGGCAGGATAGATCCGCTGAAGCGGGTCTATAGATGCAGGTGACTGTTGAGCAACTGGCGGCAGTGAGCGTATTCGCAGCCCTCACCCAGAAAGAGTTGGGACAACTGTGCTCCCATGCCCGCGTGCACATCTACCGCTCAGGAGAGATCGTTATCCACGAGGGCGATCCGCTCCCTGCGGCACTCCACGCCCTGCTCGAAGGCTCTCTGCGCATCACCCGGACCGCCGCCACCGGTAAAGAGACCATCTTCCGTGCGCTGGGGGCGGGGGAGATTTTTGCCGCCCCGGCTTTGTTCGGGGATGGGATCGCCCCGGCGACGGTGACGGCCGCGGGCGACTGCCGGGTCTTGCTCATCGAGCGCGAGGCGTTGCTTGCCGCTGTCCGCCAAACTCCGGAGATCACCCTGCGGCTGCTCGCCGTTTTCAACCAGCGCCTTCAGCAACTGCACGACATCGTCCACGGTCTGGTTTCGGAGCGGGCGATCGTGCGCCTGGCCCGCTTCGTGCAGTACGCCGCCTCCCGCCACGGCACCGAGATGGTGGACGGCAGGCAACAACTGAAATCGAGACTTTCTTATTACCAGATTGCCCGCAGTATCGGGATCACTTACGAAGAGTGCGTGCGGCTGTTCAAACAGCTCAAGCCTGCCCTCGCCTACGGCCGGGGTGGGCAAATCGCCGTCCTCGATGCCGGGTTGCTGGAGGTCATTGCCTCAGGGGATGAAGAAAACCCCAAGCGCTGAGCGGCCCTTGCTAGAGCTTCTCTCCGCAGGAAGATGAGGGCAGAATGCCATACCGCCCAGACTGGACAGGTAGACCGCTGGAAAAGGTGAGTACCGTGGCAGACAGTTTGAATTCCCAGCAGCGCAGCACGCTGCAGAATTACGTTGGCGACATGCTGGCCCTCGAGAAGCACCTGCTCGAAGCCGTCAAACACCAGCGCGAGGACGAAAACGCCAACCGTTACGCCGAGGCCATCAACCTGATCGGCAAAATCGAGGGCGTCCTGCGCGGCCACGTCGAGGAGACCGAACAGCATCTGGGTGCCCTCGGGGGCGATCCCGGTTCGGGGATCAAAGCAGCAATCTCGACGGTGGCGGGGATTGCCGCCGGGGTGATCGATCGGGTCCGGCCCGTCAACACCGTCTCAAAGATGCTGCGCGACGATTATGCGGGCCTGGGGCTCGACGCTATCGGCTACACGATGCTGCACACCACCGGTCTTGCTCTCAAAAGCGCGGCCACGGCGGATCTGGCCCTGCGCCATCTGACGGATCTCAGTCCGCTGATTGTCGAGATCAGCGAAGTAATTCCCCTGGTGGTGGCCAGGGAACTGGCGGACGACGGCGAAGCTGTGGACAGCACCGTCGGTCCCGAGGCTGTGCGCAATACCCAAACGGCCTGGAAAAACGAGGTCGTGCGCAACCACTGAGGCCGGCTGCGGGCGGCCTCAGGTGGCCGAACCCACGGTGAGTGGGTCTGCCGATGGTGACGCGGGTTCGCAAATCTGGTCACGATCCTCTTCGGGTGGCTCCGTAGCTGGCCATTCCGTGTCTGTCTAGGCAGATTCTCATGAGTTGGTCGATGGCAGATCCCGAGTGAGCTTTTGAACGGTCCGCCGGGCTGCCGACCTTGGAAACCTTTTAGCTTCCCAGCGGTACTCTGCGAGTTCACGCTCGGAATTCTTGCCGCAGGCGATAAAATCTGAAGGATAGTGCAACATTTTCGTTGCAAGTAACTCAGGACATCCCAAAGATGCTCACTCGGCTCAAAATCTCCGGATTCAAGAACTTGGTAAATGTTGATGTTCGCTTCGGCCCTTTCACATGTATAGCCGGAGCAAACGGCGTCGGCAAATCTAATTTATTTGACGCGATTACTTTTCTAAGTTCATTGGCTAGCTACTCTCTAATTGAAGCGGCCCTTCGAGTACGTGACGAGGGAGCGAGGACAGCAGACTTGCGGAGTATATTTCATCGAGTTGGCGATAGGCATACCGATGAAATGTCTTTTGAAGCGGAAATGATAATCCCTCCGATTGGCAGCGACGACTTAGGCCAAGAAGCAAAAGCGAGTACCACGTTCGTTCGGTATTCGCTCGCTCTTGCATACAGGGCTGAACATCCTTCAAGACCACAGGGCACGATCGAGGTTTTGAGTGAGGAGTTAACCCATATCAATGTTAGTGAAGCCCCAAAACATATTCTTTTTCCACATAGTTCGCAACACTGGCGTCGCTCTGCAATCACAGGACGACGCACCTCATCTTTCATCTCTACAGAGGGCTCAGGCAAAGATAGAATCGTTAAATTACATCAGGATAAAATACCAGGTAGGCCCTTCTCTCGGTCTGCTGCAAGTCTCCCAAGAACTGTACTTTCTACAGCGAGCGCAGCCGAGTCGCCAACCGCTTTATTAACCAGAAGAGAAATGCAGTCCTGGAGCTTGTTGCAGTTAGAACCGGCAGCTTTGCGTAAACCTGATGAATTCACATCTTCCGCAAGGCTTGGCTCAGACGGCTCACACCTAGCAGCAACCCTGGCCCGTCTCGAACGGACGAGTGGAATCATTGAAGGCGAGACCGAAGAGACCGCGAGATCGAGAACTTTTGCGCAAATTGCCAATCGACTTTCCGAGTTAATCGATGATGTCAGAAGAATTTGGGTTGATCGAGACGACAAGAGAGAGTTGCTAACTGTCCATGTCTCCGGCCGTGACGGTACACCTCATGCTGCCAAATCTCTTTCTGATGGAACGTTGAGATTTCTGGCACTATCTGTACTTGCTTTTGATCCAGAAGCCAATGGAGTGCTCTGTTTAGAAGAGCCCGAAAATGGTATACACCCTGAACGCATTCCTGCCATTTTAAGGCTTCTTGAAGACATTGCAACGGATCCATATGAAGAAGTTGGCAACGACAACCCTCTACGACAGGTGATAATTAATACCCATTCTCCTTCCGTAGTGGCACAAGTTCCAGATGACAGTCTGGTGGTGGCTGAACTTAAAGAAACTGTTGAGAAAGGTGATCGATTTAAACGGGTATGCTTCAGTTGCTTGCCGGATACTTGGAGAGAGAAAGCCTCTGAGAAACCAAGCATCGTTTCACGAGGTCAGCTGTCGGCGTACTTAAACCCTGTTTCTGTAGATACTAAGGGGTCAAATAATGGCTCAAATAGATCTCAAAGTAAACACAAAGTACGCCGTGTAATGGATAGAGAAGATTTGCAGTTGCTCATTCCGTTTTCACAATCATAGGTATGCAAGAGCTGAAGTACACGCTGCTATCAGACGGCAGTTCGGATCGGGCACTGATTCCGATATTGTCCTGGTTACTTCAACAGCACCTATGTGACATTTCTATTCAAGGACAGTGGGCCGACTTGTCTAGATTAAGCACAAGGCCAAGAACTTTGGTAGAAAAAATTGATAGAAGCATCTATTTGTACCCGTGCGATATTCTATTCGTTCACAGGGATGCAGAGCGCGAACCTTTGCAGAAGCGGCTTGAAGAAATAAATCGTGCTGCTGCAAATTGTAACACGCTTTGTACTCCTGTAATTCGGGTCATTCCTGTAAGGATGCAAGAAGCCTGGCTTCTTTTTGATGTGGCTGCTCTCAGGTATGCGGCCGGCAATCCATCGAGCAATGTACCTCTGGAGCTTCCAGGGCTTTCTCAAGTCGAATATTTGGCTGATCCAAAGCAAACCTTACACGACTTATTGCGGAGTGCGTGTGGGTTGCAAGGGCGAAGGCGGATCAGGTTTGATCCTAAACGGGCAGCTGTCCGCGTCACAGAATTTGTCGAGGATTTTTCTGCGCTTCGTGCACTCCCTGCCTTTCAAGCTCTTGAAGAAGAAGTGAAGCAGTTTGTCGCGATTAAAATGCCATCGCACTCGATAATCGCTTGAATCATTATTTTCGGGTCATCTCGAAGAGATTCTTAGCCTGCGGACCCAGGAACCCTTCGAAGCGCTCCATCCGGCCCGGGGCGACTTCGATTGGTCCGCGCTCGGCGATTTCGTAGTAGGCGTAGGTCCAGGGGATTTGCACCGGTTTGCCTGTGGCATCCTCGCGCACCGTGGCAGGCTCGCTGACCGCTTTGGTGGCGGTCTGCCTGAGGCCGCTGCCCCAACTGCCCTCGATCTCGCTTTTCATCGGTACTCCGAGGGCTGCCAGCCCCCGGGCGGTGCTCTCGATATCCGGGTAGGCAGCGGTGTTTTGGCGGTTGATGTAGCCGGTGAAATGGTTGACGGCGTACCCGTGCAGCAGCACCCAGGCGCCGTACTGGCTTGCGGCGTTGACCGCCTCGACGGCCGAGCGCAGTGGGGGTTGCCAGGGGCGATCGAAGACTGCCTCCAAAGCTTCCGGTGTGTCGGCCCGCTCGACTAGCTTTGCCCCCGCGACACTCGCGCGGATGATCCCGGCTGCGGGTTGCGGCAGGTCATCTACGACGAGTTCGCTTACGAACAGTTTCGGCAGGTCGAGGGCGTCCTGTTCGGGGTGGCGGTAGTGACGGGCGTACAGCGATTGGGTCGGGAAGACGTATTCACCGGCTGCTTCGTAGCCCAGGGGAAGCAAAAACCGCTCCAGATAGCCGAGGCCGAAGTCCTGGCCGTCCAGGATCAGCCTAAGGGAGCGAAAGGCAATGTGATCGTTGGCGAGCGTGCCGCCCGCCTGCTCGATCATCCGCTGGTAAGTGCGGGCGTAGGCGACCCGCGCCTGGTACTTCGCCCATAGCTTCGCCCACAGTTGTTGTGCCGCAAGAGCGTTCATTTATCTGTCTATTGCTCCTCGAAGATTTGACGGAGTATGTCGAGGGCGACCCGGACCTGGTCGGCGTCGATCACCAGCGGCGGGCAGAAGCGGATGGCCGCCTTGCCGCAACCCAGCAGCAACAGCCCCCTGTAAAAGGCCAGATCGACGATCTGGTCGCGCCGCTCGCGATCGAGGTTGCCCGCCGCGTCGAATAGATCGACGGCCACCATCAGGCCCTTGCCCCGAGAAGCCGAGACAAAGGAGAAGCGATCGGCCAATTGGCCCAGCCCCGCCTGGAGGACACGTCCCATGCGCTCGGCGTTCTCGATGAGCCCCGCTTCCAAAAGCTTGAGCGTGGCGTTGGCGGCGGCACAGGCGACCGGGTTGCCCCCAAACGTCGTCGCGTGTGACCCGGCGGGCCAGGTCATGATCTCGGGCCGCGATAGGATGGCCCCCAGGGGCAGGCCGCTCGCGATGCCCTTGGCGAGGGTGACGATATCGGGCTGGACCCCCCAGTGCTCGATGGCAAAGAGCTTGCCGGTGCGGCCCATGCCCGCCTGCACCTCGTCCACCACCATCAAGATGCCGTGGCGGGTGCAAATCTGGCGGATGCGCTCATGAAAGCCGTCCTCCGGCACGATATAGCCGCCTTCGCCCTGGATCGATTCGACGACGATGGCCGCTATCTCTTCAGGAGGCAACACCGCCGGGAACAGTTTGTCTTCGAGGTAGTCGAGGCTCGCGTGGGTGCCGTAGGGAATGTGGCTGATCCCGGGTACCAGCGGGCCGAAACCCTGGCGCTGCACGGCCCTGGAGCCGGTGAGCGACATCGCTCCGTAGGTGCGGCCGTGGAAGGCTCCCAAAAAGGCTACTACCTGCTGGCGGCCGGTGTAGTAGCGCGCCAGCTTCAGCGCCCCTTCGTTCGATTCGGCGCCGGAATTGCTGAAGAACACCCGGGCGCGGGGGCGGCCTGCCGCCGTCGGGAAGGGAGCGCGCTCGCACAGGGCCTCAGCCAGTTCAGCCATCGGTTCGTAATAAAAGTCGGTGCCCGACATGTGCAGCAGATTGGCGGCCTGCTCCTGGATGGCGCGCACGACCACCGGATGGGCGTGGCCGGTGGCGGTGACGGCGATCCCGGCGGTCAGATCCAAAAAGACGTTGCCGTCTACGTCTTCGAGCATGCAGCCTTCGCCGCGGGCGGCCACCAGTGGGTAACCGCGGGTGTAGGAAGGCGAGGTGACCGCTTCGTCGCGGGCAATAAGGGCCTGGGCGCGGGGGCCGGGTAGAGGTCCCACCAGGCGCGGGACGCGGGGCAAAGAAGCCTCTTTGGTGGGCAGACTGAGCATCGGGGTAGTCCTCACGAACGGTTGTCGATCTGGGCGCGCTGTAGTTGACCGGAAAAATCGACGTAGACGGTCTTCCATTCAGAAAACACATCCAGCACGGCGGCCCCGGCTTCGCGGTGGCCGTTGCCGGTTTGCTTGACGCCGCCGAAGGGCAGGTGCACCTCCGCCCCCGTGGTCGGTCCATTGATGTAGGTGATCCCCGCCTCGATGTCGCGGATGGCCCGGAAGGCCCGGTTGACATCGCGGGTGTAGACCGAGGAAGAAAGCCCGTAGGGCGTGTCGTTGAGCAATTCCACCGCTTGCTCGAAGGAATCTACGGTCATCAGCACCACCACCGGCCCGAACACTTCCTCGCGGGCCAGACGGCTGGCGGGGGGCACTTCATCGAGAATCGTGGGCTCAAAGAAGTGGCCGTGGACTAGTTCCTCGGAGCGGACCGGTTCGCCGCCAAGCAAGATCTTAAGCCCTTCCTGGCGGGCAATCTCGATGTACTCGTGCACGCGGCTCAGTTGGCTTTCGTTGATGAGCGGGCCGACTTCGGTATTTGGGTCGATGCCGGGACCGAGGCGCAGTTGGCGGGCCTGCTCGATGAGCTTTTCGGTAAAAACCTGCTTGATGTCGCGGTGCAAGATCAGGCGGCTGGTGGCGGTGCAGCGCTGGCCGGTGGTGCCGAAGGCGCCCCAGAGCGCTCCTTTGAGGGCCAGTTCAAGATCGGCGTCCTCCATGACGATCTGGGCGTTCTTGCCCCCCATCTCCAGGCAGACGCGCTTGTGGGTGCGGCCGCACACCGAGGCCACCTCCGCTCCCACCACCGAAGAACCGGTAAAAGACACCAGATCCACCCCCGGGTGGGCGACCAGCGCCCGACCCGTTTCCTCGCCGGTGCCGTGCACGAGATTGGCCACCCCGGCGGGCAAGCCCGCCTCCCGAAAGACGTCGATGAGGGCTGTGGCACAGGCGGGGGTGTCCTCGGCGGGCTTGAGGATCACCGTGTTGCCGCAGACCAGGGCCGGAAGGGCCTTCCAGCAGGGAATAGCGACAGGAAAGTTCCAGGGAGTAATTAGGGAGCACACCCCCACCGGTGAGCGCACCGACATCGCGAACTTGTTGTCCATTTCGGAGGGGGTGGTCTGGCCAAACAGCCGTCGCCCCTCCCCAGCGTAGTAGAAGGCGCAGTCGATCGCCTCCTGCACATCGCCGCGCGCTTCGACGATGGTCTTGCCCATCTCGCGGCTCATCAGTTGGGCCAGCGCTTCTTTGCGCCCGCGCAGAATCTCGCCGATGCGAAAGACAATCTCGGCCCTAGCCGGGGCGCTCACCAGCCGCCAGCCTCTGTAGGCTTTGCGGGCGGCAGTGACGGCGGCCTCGACGTCGGCCGCGCCCGAGCGCGGAAAAGTCGCCACCACTTCGCGGCGATCGGCAGGGTTCAGGTCTTCGAGCGTCTCGCCCGATTGGGCGGGTTGCCACTGGCCGTCGATGTAGTTGAGGCAGTGGATGGGTGTGGACATCATTTTTATGCACCGGGCCAAAACTTTTCTATAGTAGCGACCGGACCCGCCAAACCCGAAGCTTGCGAAAAACACGTTAATGTAGGCACGGAGTTGCCCCGACAAGCCCATGCCCGCGCCCCGTCCCCAGCCCATCCGCATCAACGGCAAAAACCGCGTCGCCGAGGCGTTGCGCCAGAGCCTCGAAAGTTCGCCACTACTGATCGCTTCGGAGGACGAGGCTGCTTCCGCCATGGTCGAGGTGCAGGACGGTCGCTTTGTCTATGTGCTGGACGGGCGACCTCTGGGCGCGGCGCGCTTCGCCGGGATGCGCCCGGAGCGGGGGGCGCTCGTCACCCTCGAACACCTGGCGGGCTACCTCAACATCCGCAACCTCACCAACCGCTACACCAAACTGAAGGACGCCCTCGCCGTCCAATTGAAGCGTCTGACCCGTGAAGCCGGCAAAGACAAGCCCGGCGAAGCCGAGCCGCTGCCGATGAACGGCGATTCGACCGTAATCGCCAGCGGCCGTTCGCTGGTGATTGAAGTCACCAACCAATCCCCAGTGCCGCTTTATATCTACATCGTCGATCTCGATCAGGATCTGCGTTTGGCGCCTTTGCACCCGCTTTCCGGCTACGGCAAACCGACCAAACTCGGCGAGACCCTCAAAATCGGTTACGGTCCCGAGGTGATTATTACGCTGAGCGCGCCCAAAAACCAGCCCGAAGGGTACGACCATCTGGTGATCGTGGGTTCGGTGGGAGCGGCGGATCTGAGCAACATTTCGCTGCCGGCTTTGGGCGAAAAACCGACTGCTGTCGACGACCTGTTCGGCACCGGCTCGCGCTTCGACCGGGACTTTCGCACCGCGCTGACCGGCCAGGTTCCCGACGCCGCCACCGCCCTCGACCCCAAGGACGACTGGACCGCCGTGCACCGCACCGTAGCGGTCAAAAAAGCCGGATAGGGCGATCAGTCTCGGCGCCTATCTTTAGGAAGTGGGGCAGCCCGTTTGGCCATGGTTTGTCCCTCACCGAGAATGTTAGGCATGGGGAATCTCTATCTTGATCGATGCGCATTCTTTTTTTGCACCCCAATTTCCCGGCCCAGTTTCGCCGCCTGGCAACCGCCCTCGCGGCCGATCCCCGCAACCAGGTCGTCTTTGGCACCAACCGGGAAGAAGGCGAGCTTCCCGGCGTCCACAAAGTGCTCTACGGTCCGTCGCGCCAGGCCCATGCCGAGGTGCATCCCTACCTGGGCGGCTTTGAGAACGCCGTGCTGCAGGGGCAGGCGGTCTACCGGTTGGTGAACCGTCTTAAAGAATTTGGATTTGTCCCTGACCTCGTTTACGGCCACTCGGGCTGGGGGCCGACCCTTTACATCAAAGACGCCCTGCCCGACGCGCGGCTGGTCTGCTACTTCGAATGGTTTTACCGCGCCCACGGGTCGGACGTCGATTTTGACCTGTCCGACCCGGCGAGCCCCGACACCCTGGCGCAGTTGCGCATCAAGAACGCGCCCATCTTGATGGACCCCTTGCCGCCTGCGATCTGGGCATCTCGCCCACCGTCTGGCAGCACTCGCAGTTTCCGGCCCCTTTGCGATCGAAGATCGCGGTTTTGCACGATGGGGTGGATACGGATTACTTCCGCCCCCGGCGGAGTCGTCTGGCGCTGCCCCGGCTGGGCCTGGATCTTTCGGAGGTGGAGGAGTTGGTCACCTACGTCGCCCGGGGCATGGGGGATGCAAAATAAAATCCGCACTGCGTCAGGTTCCTTGCGGCTTCAGTTTTCGTCGGGCTCGATACCCATCGCCCGCAGCCGGGCGGCCAGGCGCTCGGCACGCTGTCGCTCTTGCTCGGCGCGTTGCTGTTGCTGTTCTGTGAGTCGCTTCTGAGATTCGGCTGCTTCCTCGGGCGTGGCCAATCGGTGACCCTCTCGGTCGTACCAGTACAGCCACTCCTGGGTGCGGCCTTCAAAGCGACCCAACTCGTAGCCGATCCCCAGCTCAAGTTCGGGTATCCACACGGGGCAGCCCGGCAAACGTTCGTAGGCCCCATCGGTGAGCCGATACAGCTCGAAGCGCTCGTGCCGGTCGCGCCTGGTGTAATTGGGGTTGTAGACGAGGTGGTAAAGCACGCCAAGTTCAGCGTACTTGGCCATCTTGGCGTCGTACTCGCCGCCGGGGGTTTGAGAGACAATCTCAAGCACCCATTGTGGAACGATATTGTTCTCCTGCCACAGCACGTAACTGAGCCGCAGCTGCGGAGCGCGCCGGTTGCGGTCCACCCCCAGGCTCAAAAAGGCGTCCGGGACCAGCGGCGGCTGCTTGGGGTCATAGTAGACGCCCATATTGGCGCCAAAAAACCAGTCGGTCCGCTCCACCCACAGCAGCGCCAGAATGGAGCGCAGCAGGGCGGGAATGAGGACATGCAGTTCGTTGTCCACAGGCTTGCCGTCGGAATCCGGCAGTTCCTCATCGGTGGGCAGGGGCTGGAGCGGATTGTACTGGACCACGGCAACTCACTCGGTCGCGCTTTGAGAGCATCTTAGCCAAAGCCCCGTTCTCAAGCGTGCAATCCCGACGCAGTGGCCTCAGGCCGGCAGAAAAAATCGGGCGATTTCGAGCCGCGTCCAGGATCCGGCACCACGATAGTTACATCCGGCACAGGCTCGCCGTGATCGTCTGTGGCGACAGGCTTGTTGTCCTGAACAATCAGAGCCTTGGGAGAGGTGAGAACCCGTATGCCGTGATAAAGCTGCGGCATTTCCAACACTGGGCGGGGTTCCTGTGTCGCCATTTTAAGGAATGAAAGCTTAGAGATCTGCAGATGCAAAATGGGCGTTTAGGGAACTTGCCGGTTGCAATGTTTGGCCAACGGTCTCAAAAGCGGCCCAGCATCTATTTATTTTGAGACGCCACTTCAAAAATGAAGTGCACAGATTGAAAGGGTTCCCTGGAGAGACCCATAGAGGTATCCTGACGTTTACCAGACTGAAAGGAACCCCTATGAGCTACAGCCAGCTTACCTCAGCCGACCAGCCGCAGGACTTTGTCGAGGTTGCCCTGCGCCTGTTTGTGCAGGGCGAAATCGCCCTTCTCGGCAAACCACCGGGCGGCGGCGGCGAAGTCCGCCGCCGCTCCCACCTGATCCCCGAGTTTGTGGCGGGCGAGGCCGCGGTTGGAATACACCTCCGCGTAAGCCGGGTCGAGGCGCAACGCCTCGTCGTAGCTCTCCAGGGCCTCCTGGTGCTGCCCGAGGCGGTAGAAGGCATTGCCAAGTTTGCCCCTGGCGCAGGCATCGGAGGGACGCAGGCGTACCACCCAGGCGTAGTCTTCGAGCGCCCCGCTGGTGCTGCCCATCCGGCTGCGCATGTCGGCGCGGTTGAAGTGGGCCTCCGCGGAATCGGCGTCGAGCCGAATGGCGTGGTTGTAGTCTTCGAGCGCCCGCTGCGCGACGCGCAGACGGGCAAAGGCGTTGCCGCGCTGGCAGTGGGCCGATGCCGATTGCGGATCCAACAGGAGCGCCTGATTGTAATCTTTGATTGCCCCCTCGTAGTCGGCGCTTTTGAACTTGGCCGCACCGATCTTGAGCCAGTCCTTCGCATCGAGCATCGCGGCACCAGGATAGTCATTCTTCTCTATCCTCGCCCCGCCGCCCACGCCAGGCATAGCGTGGAGTAGTATTTCTTAAGGATCCTGCGGGAGCGCCTGGGGTTGGCGCTCGTTTGGATTCTCACCTGAAAGCATCTGGAAAGTCTCTAGATCCGGGGCATCGATCAAGGCTAGGCCCAGACGATCCAATGCGTCTCCGTCGGTAATCGTCTGTAAGCTTGTGCGCAGGTCTTGCGGCAGCGGCCCAAACTTGCGCTCCAGTAGGCGCAGCAGCAATTGAAATTTGCTCTGCTGAACAGCCTCCTGCCAACCGCAGAAAACCACTAGAGGCAACTGAGAAAATTTATGCAGCCGTGAGAACGCTTCGAAGACGCACTGCTTGTGGCCCGATTGCGCCCGATCACAAAAGCCCGGGTCTTTCGCTGGGGAACCGGGCTTGTCCGGCTCTCGCCATGAAATCTGCTCTGCCGGTGCTTACAGCTGATCACGGCTGGAGGGCTTGGATATTGGTGTGGATGTACGGCTGTGCCGCTGACTAGCGGTTCGAGGAGATGTTGATCGATTCGTTGATGTTGCGGGTGGTGCGCTGACCTTCGCGTTCGAGGGCCACCTCGATCGTGCCGCCCGGGACGTTGATGTTTTTGCCGATTTGCACGGTCGCTTCGTAGAAGCCGGTGGTGATTTCCTTCATGGTGATCGGGCCGGTGTAGCCCAGGATGCGGAAGGTGGCCTTGCCGCCGCCGTCCCCCTCAAGCGAGACCGTGAGCACATCGCCGCTGTGGAGCACCCGGTTGGCCGGATCGACGCTCACCTGGCGGATGCGCAGGCGATTGGGACGCTGCACCGGGTCGAAGGGCGAAGGCGGGCTGAACAAATCGCCGCTGCTGCGGCGGGTGATGATGGGCGGGTTGCCGTAGCCGGGGGTGCCGAAGGTACTGGAACCGGGAGGGCGGGTGCCGTAGTAGGGGCTGGTACCGAAGCTGCCGCCGAGGCTGCCGGGGGAGCGGTTGCCGTAGGGACTGGTGCCGAAGCTGCCGCTGCCGGGGCCGGCGCCGTAGGGGTTCGGGTTGCCGTAGCCGCCGCGGGTGCTGTAGCTGTCAAAACTGCCCGAGACACCCGCATTGTTGTTCGGGGGCGGGGCGGGCGGGAAGCCGTCGTCGTCGTAGGCGGGGCGGGGGCTGCTGCTTGGGGCGGCGGCTGAACGCGAGCCGTAGCTGTCGTCGAAGCCGCCGGCGCGCCGCGCCGAGCGCGAGGGCATCGGAGGCAGCTCGTCGTCGGGGTAGGTGTCCCGGGGAGCCTGGGCGGTGCGGGCATTGCCCACCTCCAGCTTGGCGATCCGCTGCGCCTGGGTGGTGAGGCCGCCCCGATCGAGGCGCACCGTCACCGTCGGGTTGATAATGGCGTCTTTGTCGGTGACTTTGTAGGTGCCGGTGTATTCGCCGGGACTACTCTCCTGCATCGCCACGTCGGTCGCCAGATCCGCCAGATCGAACTTGGCCTGGGCGCCGGGGGTGCCCTTGGCCGTCACCGTCACCGCCTGGCCGGGGGGGACTTTGGCGTCCGGCTGCACCTGAATCGAGGCGATCGTCGGCCGCTCGATCTTGATCTGAGCGACCGGGGCCTCCACAGCCGCCAGCTTCTTCTGATAGACAAGCGACTGGTGCATCAGCACCGCCACCTCGCCGCGGGTGAGCACATCGTCGGGGCCGAGCTTTTTGGCGTCGGGCACGTTAACTACCAATCCCGCCTGGGCGGCGGCGGCGATAAATTCGCGCCCCGCCTGCGGTACAGAAGCGGTGTCGCTGTACAGACCCAGCCAGCTTTCGACCGCCGGTTTGGAAGGTGCAGCCAGCTTGAGGGCGCGCCCGAAGATGGCGAGCGCCTCCAGGCGAGTGAGATCGCCCTGGGGCTTAAATAGATTGCCCGGATAGGTGGACATCACCCCGGCCTGCAATAGCGCCTGGACGTTGAGATAATCGGGGCTGTTTTTGGGCACGTCCTTGATCGGTGTGTCCTTCTTCTTGGCGACGGGCCGGATTTCAAAGACGTTCGTGAGCCAGCGGGCCAGCTCGATGCGGCTCATCGTCGCATCGAGGGATTCCCCCAGGATGATGAGATCGCTTTTGCTCTGCACCGCCTCGGCGTAAGGCTTCGTCCAGCGCACGTCCAGCTCGTCGCTGGCGGGGGCCGACGGGGCCGGGGCGAGGGAGGGTAACTCCGGCGGCGGTGCGCCGTCGGTTGTTGGGGGTGCCGCGGGCTCCTGGGCAAGCACCTGGGAGATGCCCCCGCTCAATCCCAGCCACAAACCCACATGTACAACCCAGTTGCGTTTCATGGCTTGCTATCCGTGCACTACCTGACTGATAGTGTAGCCAGACAAAAGTGCGGCGGCAGGGTTCCCGAAGGCAAGAAATCGGGTCACGGCAGGGCCGCCAGGACAACCTCAGAAGTTTGTCCCGACATTGAGGCGGGCAAAGCCCAGAAACTGGCCGCGCGGCGCGTCCCCGGCCGGATAGGCGACCACGTCGAACAGATAGGTGGCCTCGACATCCGGGTTGGAGGCCATCCACTCGATATTGACGGTGCTGCCGGGGGCAACCGGCTCATCGAAGGTGACCGCCAACTGCGACCCTTCGATGCGGGCCACGGAGGAGACGGCATCGCCGTAGCGCAAACCGGTGCCGTCCCCGACACGCACCCGCACCGGCATCGTTCGGCTGGAGGTCATCTGGGCCACCGACACATCGCCACTGCCGGGTACCGGCGCAATGACGTCGCAGTTGAGGGGATTGGCCAGACCGATGACGACCCGTCCCAGGGCAGTGTTGCTTTGCTGTGGAACCTGGATGCGGACGTTGTAGGTACCACGGGTATTGAATCCGCGGTCGACCAGATCCTGACCGACCAGACGCGGAATGTGGTCAAAGGCGGTCTCGCCGTCGGCAAACTGAATGGCACCGGCCGGAACGGCGACCAGCACCCCGAGGGCGGCAGCAGGGACAAGTGCGCGGTACATCATGGGGACACTCCTTGAATCGACTCCAAGTCGGCTCGCCCGGGAAGCTCGCCTCCGGCAGGACGAGCGCTACTTTCTTTACCTATTCTTAATCCTGATAAGGCAGCGACGCCGCCACTTCCCCCTAAAGAGAGATGGGACGGGTTCAATCCTGCCCATACGCAGAACGGCCTATTTGGAACGGTTCGACCATTTCAGCCCTGGGGCAGAAGAATTGCATGCATCGCGTGAGCCATCCTATAGTCAAGCTACCAAATAACAAAGCAACGACAGGCGTCTCGGAGATTATATATGTACGGACGGATTGCACTGATCTCTGTGAATGGCGACCCCTCGGCGGTCATCGGCGCAGAGGAAGCAGGTGGACAAAATGTCTATGTTCGAGAGGTCGGCAAGCATCTGGCAAGTCTCGGCCACCAGGTAGACATGTTCACTCGCCGTATAGATCCGTCACAAGAAGAGGTCGTCGAAGAAGCTCCCAACTGCCGCACGATCCGCCTCGCCGCCGGGCCTTTGGAGTTTGTGAAGCGCGACGACTTACACAGCTATATTCCCCATTTTGTGGAAAGCTTGACGGCCTACGCCCGGCGCCACTCCTACGACGCGGTACACACCCACTATTGGCATTCGGGGATGGTGGGGCTGGCACTGCGCGAGAAATTGGGTATACCCGTGGTACACACTTACCACTCCCTGGGTGCCGTCAAATACATGAACGTCGCAGAGATTCCCGCCTCGGCACAGCTGCGCCTGAACGGTGAGCGCCGGATTCTGGAGCAGGCGGACCGGGTCGTGGCCACCAGCCCTCAAGAGGCGGAGCATATGCGCTCTTACGTCTCGCGCAAAGGCTCGGTGGATGTCATTCCTTGCGGTGTAGACATCGGCCACTTCGTGGAGACCGATCGGGCCGAGGCGCGGCGGGTACTCGGCTGGGCTGAGCAGGAGAAAGTGGTGCTCTACGTGGGCCGCTTCGACAAGCGCAAGGGGATCGAGACCCTGGTGCGCGCGGTGGCCCAGATTGAGGAACCGGTGCGTCTGGTCATCGGCGGCGGCTATACGCCCGATCGCGGCGACGGCGTCGAGTTCGAGCGCATCCGCAGTGTAGTCGAGGAGGTGGGTCTAACCGGTCGGACCGAGTTTACGGGCCGCATCGACCAGGCGGATCTGCCCAACTATTACACGGCAGCGGACGTGTGCGTGGTGCCAAGCCACTACGAACCGTTTGGTTTGGTGGCCATCGAAGCGATGGCCTGCGGCACACCGGTGATCGCCAGCGCGGTAGGTGGGCTATGCTACAGCGTCGTCAACAACGAGACGGGTCTGCTGGTACCGCCGCGCGATGCCGAGCGCTTCGCCGGGGCCATTCGCCGGGTGATTACCGATGCCGGGTTGCGCGAGCGGTTGTCGCTCGCCGGTGTTCGCCGCATCCATGACCACTTCACCTGGGCCGGGGTGAGCCGCCAACTCGGGCGCCTTTATGCGAACCTGGCGGCCCGTCGGGTTTCTAATCGCCCGCAAAAGCAGCAGTCTGTGGCCTGATCGATGGCGAACCTGCCTTTTTTGTTCGTCAGCGATCTCGACGACACCCTGGTCGGTTCGCTTCCCGAGGACCGCGAGGCGCTGCGGGTGCTCAACGCGGTCCTCGCCGAACCCGAGGTCACAGTGATCTATGCCACCGGACGCTCGCCTGCTTCGGCTTTGACCCTGATTGCCGAGGCCGAATTGTTGATTCCCGATGCCCTGGTGACTAGTGTCGGGACGGCCATCTACTATTCAGAAGATCCCGACAGGCCGGATCATCGGTGGTGGGAGCTTCTGAAGGACGGATGGCAAACGGAGGCAATCGAAGCTGTCGCCGGGCTTTTCCCGGAACTGTGGCCCCAGCCTTCGGCTGAGCAAGGCCCGTTCAAGCGCAGTTATTTTCTCGATCCCGCCCACGCTTACCGCATCGCCGAACTCGAAGCACAGTTACTAAAGGCGCAGTTGCGAACGCGCGTGGTCTACTCCAGTTTTCGCGATCTTGACATCCTGCCCGCCAAGGGCAACAAGGGATCAGCGGTGCGCTACTTGCAGGAGCGCTGGAACTTCGACAGTCGAAATACAGTGGTCTGCGGCGATTCCGGCAACGATCAAAGCCTCTTTGAGACGGGCAACCTGGGAATCGCCGTCGGCAATGCCCGTAGCGAGCTGGTCGCGTGGATGACGGGGCAGCCGAAGCTGCCTATCTACGCTGCGAAGGGCCGCTGTGCTGAAGGCATCGCCGAAGGATTGCGCCACTGGCAGCTTATCTAACCGGTGCGGCGCGCAATCGTAAGCCTTGATTTATTTCACAACGTATTTGCTTAGATCCAGACCCGCTTCTTTGGCCAAAGCGTGCAGGCTGCGGTGCTCAAGGGTCTTGATCGCTTTGGTCGAGAGCTTCAAGCGCACGAAGCAACCCTGCTGATCGTCCCAGATCCGCTTCCATTGCAAGTTGGCCATCTGCAAACGCTTGTTGCGGCGGTGGGAAAAAGAAACGCTGTAGGCGTTGTTGGCTTTTTTGCCGGTGAGCATGCACTTGCGCGACATCGTCCGCACTCCGGATTTTGAACACAATCGCTAATTATTACACACCAGGAGGGTTCGCCGCACGGGTGTCGTGGCCGATGGGCTCAACGTTACAATAGATTGCCGATGCTGCCTGTCGTTCATGCCGCTCACCGCCCTCATCCAGAGTCTTAGGGGTTCTCCGTTTCTTGAGGAGATGTCCCAACGCCTCGGCAAAGCCCTGCCTGTCCGGCTGCAGGGCGGCAACCGGGTCGCCCGCGGCATTGCCGCCTCGGCCCTGGCCCGCCGCCAGGGCACGCCACTTTTGGTCGTCACCGCCAATCTTGAGGAAGCAGCGCGCTGGAGCGCCCAGCTCGAAGCGATGGGTTGGGGTTCGGTGTACCTGTATCCGTCCTCAGAAGCGACCCCCTACGAGCCTTTTGATCCGGAAGAAGAAGTCACCTGGGGACAACTGCAGGTGCTTGCCGAGCTGACCGGACGCAGCAGCGCCCACTGGGCGATCGTCTGCACCAGCCGGGCGCTGCATCCCCACCTGCCGCCGCCGGAGTATCTGGCGGAATATTGCCTGTCGCTGGAGGCGGGTGCGGGTCTGTCGATTGAGAAGTTGACCGGCGAACTGGTGCGGCTGGGCTATCTGCGGGTGCCCCAGGTCGAAGCCGAGGGCCAATTCTCCCGCCGCGGCGACATTCTGGACTTCTTTCCGGTTTCTGCCGAGATACCCGTGCGCGCCGAGTGGTTCGGCGACGAGTTGGAGCGCCTGCGCGAATTTGACCCGGCCACCCAGCGCTCCCTCGATGCAGTGCAGCAGGTGGCGATTACCCCGGTGGGCTTCGGGCCGGTGGTCCTGCCGGAGTTGCAGCTGCGGCTCACCCCGGCGCGGGTGGCCGAGTTGCCCAATAGCTGGCAGGAAGTCGTGCGCACCCAGATCCAGCAGGGCCAGGCTCCCGAGGGGTTGCGCCGCTGGCTGGGGCTGGCGTTTGACCAACCGGCCTCCCTGGTGGACTATCTGCCGGACGCGCTCACCGTCTGTGTCGATGAACCCGAGCAGGTGCGCTCCGCCGAGCACCGCTGGTGCGAGCAGGCCGAGGAGCAGTGGTCCCACCAGCCGGTGGGACCGGGGCCGCTGCACACCGATTTTGCGGCGATCACGGCGTCCCTCGGGCGCTACGCGCTCATCGAGATGCGCGAACTGGTTGCCGAGGGCGAGGCGTTCGGTCTGGGGGGCCGGCCGCTGCCGAGTGTGCCTCACCAGTTCGGCAACCTGGCGGAGCACCTGCGGCAGTACCGCGCCCAGGGGCTGCAAATCTGGATGCTCTCGGCCCAGCCGAGCCGGGCGGTGGCCCTGTTGGGCGATCACGACTGCCCCGCCCAGTTCATCCCCAACCCGCAGGATCTGCCCGCCATCGAAAAGGCGCGCTCCACCCGCACGCCCATTGCCCTCAAGTACTCGGGCCTTGCCGAGATGGAGGGGAGCATCCTTGCCACCCTGCGCGTCGTGCTGGTCACCGATCGCGAATTTTTTGGACAGCGGGTGCTCGCCACGCCCAACTTCGTGCGCAAGCGCCGCCGGGCCGCCTCCAAGCAAATCGACCTCGACAAGCTCAACCCCGGCGATTTCGTCGTCCACCGCAGCCACGGGATTGGTCGCTTCGCGAAGCTCGAGAAGCTGACCGTGAGCGGCTCGGCGCGCGAGTACCTGGTCATCGAGTACGCCGACGGCATCCTGCGGGTGGCGGCCGATCAGATGAATTCGCTCTCGCGCTACCGCTCCACCGGTGGAACGGTACAGCTGTCGCGCATGGGGAGCAAGAGTTGGGAGAAGACCAAGCAAAAAGTCAAAAAAGCGATCCAGAAAATCGCCTTCGACCTGCTCGATCTCTATGCCCGCCGCGCCCAGGAAAGCCGCATTCCCTTTCCGCCCGACCAGCCCTGGCAGCGGGAGATGGAGGAGTCCTTTCCCTATCCGCTCACCCCGGATCAAGCCCGCGCCATCCAGGAAGTGAAAATCGACATGGAGTCGGAGCGGCCTATGGACCGGCTGGTCTGCGGCGACGTCGGCTTCGGCAAAACCGAGGTGGCGATCCGGGCCGCCTTCAAAGCCCTCACCTCGGGTGTCCAGTGCGCCGTGCTGGTGCCCACCACGGTGCTCGCCTCCCAGCACTATCACACGTTTAAAGAGCGCTTCGCTCCCTACCCGATTTCGATCGGTCTACTCAACCGCTTTCGCACCGCGAGCGAGAAAAAAGACCTGCTCGCCCGCCTCGCCACCGGCGAACTGGATCTGGTGATCGGCACCCACCAGCTGTTGGGAGCCGGGGTGCGCTTCCAGAATCTGGGGCTGCTGGTTATCGACGAGGAGCAGCGCTTCGGCGTCGCCCAAAAAGAAAAAATCAAGACCCTCAAGACCCAGGTGGACGTGCTCACCCTCACGGCCACCCCGATTCCCCGCACGCTCTACATGTCGCTTTCCGGGGTACGCGAGATGAGCTTGATTACTACCCCGCCCCCGAGCCGCCGCCCGATCAAGACCCACCTCGCTCCCTACGACCCCGAGCATGTGCGCACGGCGATTTTGCAGGAGTTGGGCCGGGGCGGCCAGATTTTTTATGTCTACAACCGCATCGAAGATATTCAGGATGTCGCCGCCCGCCTGCAGGCGATGATCCCCACCGCCCGCGTCTGCGTCGGCCACGGCCAGATGGAGGAGGGCGAACTCGAATCGACGATGCTCGCCTTCAGCGGCGGCGAATTCGACATTCTCGTCTGTACGACGATCATCGAATCGGGCCTCGATATTCCCCGCGTCAACACGATCCTGGTCGAGAACGCCCACCAGTTCGGTCTTTCCCAGCTCTACCAGTTGCGCGGCCGGGTGGGCCGCTCGGGGGTGCAGGCCCACGCCTGGATGTTCTACAAGCAGGAGGAAGCCCTCACCGACGAGGCGCGCAAGCGCCTGAGAGCCATCCAAGAATTTACCCAACTGGGATCGGGCTACCAGCTCGCCATGCGCGACATGGAAATCCGCGGCGTCGGCAACTTGCTGGGGGCCGAGCAGTCGGGCCAGCTCAACGCCATCGGCTTCGACTTGTACATGGAACTATTGGAAGAGGCGATTCAAGAAATCCGCGGCCGCAAGCTGCCCAAGGTCGAGGACACCCAGATCGACCTGCGCGTCACCGCCTTTATCCCGGCCGACTACATCCCGGATCTCGAACAGAAGATGCGCGCCTACCGCCAGGTGGCCGCCGCCCCCGACCGCGCCCAACTGCAAGCTGCCGCCCTTGAATGGACCGAGCGCTACGGCCCTGTGCCCCCTGCCGCCCAGCAACTGCTGCGCGTCATGGAACTGAAGCAGGTGGCCCGCGCCCTGGGCTTTGCCCGCATCCGCCCCGAAGGCACCAACATTGTGCTGGAGACTCCCATGGAGGCTCCCGCCTGGGAGCAAATTCACCAGGCGTTGCCGGCGGAGGTGCGCGGACGCTTTTTCTTTCAGCCCGGCAAAGTCACCGTGCGCAACCTGGGTGTTCTCCCCAGCGCCCAGCAACTCGAAAATCTGGTGCAGTGGCTCGACAAGGTGCAGTTGCCGTCGCTGGAGATGGCGGGATAATCTCGCTTAAGCAGGAAAAGCCAATTAAACATCGGACTGGAGAAGAACCGTCCAGGTTTCGATCCACTCTTGGCACTTCTCTCACCAAGTCGGCGACCGTCCCTCCGCCAGCCGCTCCGACAGCCTCCGACAACGCACTGGCGCCCTTGGCGAACCCTGGCGAAGCACTGGCGGGACTGATGGCGATCCTCGATGGACTGGGATACCGGCGCGAGCGGCAGCAGCCGGCCGCCGCGCTCGGCGAGAAAATTCTGCTCACCCTCGGCGAGGCCCAGGCGCTCACCGGTCTGAGCCGCGATCACCTAAAGCGAGCCATCGCCGCCGGGGAGCTACGCGCTGGAAAGCTCGGCCGGGCTTGGCGCATCAAGCGCTCGCGCCTAGAGCATCGGTCCAGAACCAGCAGTTGACGGTAGAAGCCGCATCCTCTTTTCTGGAGACGACCTCTACCTCCTTCGCCTATGCAGCCTTCTGTCTGGCAGCCGCCAGTGGAACCCTCACCCGCTGAGCAGGCTATCCTCAAGCGTATCCGTCGCGCCAAGCTGTTCGTTTTCCTGCGCCGCATCCGCCATCAACTCTTCGACGCCGCCTTCCAGAGCGAACTGGCCGGCATCTACAAAGACAGCCCTTGCGGTCAGCCGCCCATCCCACCGGCTCAACTGGCCCTGGCCACTGTCTTGCAGGCCTACACCGGTATCTCCGACGACGAGACCATTGAAGTGCTCACCATGGACCGCCGGTGGCAGATGGTGCTCGACTGCCTCGATTGCGAGGAAGCCCCCTTCGGCAAAGCCACCCTGATACGCTTCCGCCAAGCGCTCATCGCCCACGGCCTCGACCGTCGCCTGATTGAGCGGACCATCGAGTTGGCCACCAGCGACGGCGGGTTCGGCTCACGGGCGTTGCGGGCGGCCCTCGATTCGAGCCCTTTGTGGGGAGCCGGGAGAGTCGAGGATTCTTTTAATTTGTTGGGCCATGCAATGCGCAAGGCATTGAGGATCATGGTGTGCCAGACGGGGGTGGGACTGGCGCAATGGGCTGAGCAGACAGGCACCACACTCGTCGCGGGCAGCAGTTTGAAGGCTGCCCTGGACATCGATTGGAGTCAACCGGACGAATGTGCCGAAGCTCTGGGAAGGCTGCTCGGGGCGCTCGAATCGCTGGAAAGTTACTTGGACGGGCAAACTCAACCCCCTCAGGCTGGGGTCGCACGGTGTCTGCAAGCGGCCGAGCAAGTCCACCAGCAGGACGTACAACTCAACTCGCGCGGACAGTTTGTCCTTCGGCGTGGAGTCAGCCGCGAGCGGCGCATCAGCATCGAAGACCCCGCGATGCGCCACGGCCGCAAAAGCCGGGCGGTGCGCATCGATGGCTACAAGCGCCACGTGCTCAAAGACATCGACAGCGGCCTGGTGCGCGCAGTGGGCATTACTGCGGCCAACCGACCGGAAGCGGCGGTGACAAGGGACATCGAGGCGGACCTGGAGCCTCAGCGGGTGAAGTTGATTGAACTGCACATCGACCGGGCGTATCTGAGCAGCGAGTGGGTCAGACTTCGTCCAGAAGACTTGCGTATTTACTGCAAAGCCTGGCCGGTTAGAAATGGGCCGTACTTCCAGAAGACGGCCTTCGTGCTCGACTGGGAGGCGATGCGGATTCGTTGTCCACAGGGCGTCACCCAGCCTTTTGAGGTGGGTGGGAAAGTGCGGTTTCCGGCCGCGCGCTGTCGGCGCTGTCCCCTACAGGAACGCTGCACGACCAGCCCCAAAGGTCGCAGTGTCTCGATCCATCCGGACGAACTTCTGCTGGTCGAGTTGCGCGAACGCCAGCAGACAAAGGAGGGTCGAGCGAAGTTGCGTGAGCGCGTGAGTGTCGAGCACAGTTTGGCGCACATCGGTCAGTGGCAGGGACGCCGAGCCCGTTACCTGGGCGTGCGCAAGAATCTATTCGATTTGCGTCGGGTGGCGGTGGTGCACAATCTGCATGTGCTAGCCCGACAGGAAGCCGCTGGGCGTTCACAGGCGGCTTAGGTTCTGGACCGATGCTCTAGGGCAGCTTAGCATCTCAGGTAGGATGAGCTTCCAGTTGGGAATTAAGTTGACTGCTTTTGCTATCCCTTTCGCGACTTACTGCCTACGAGAGTTTTTGCAAAGCGACAAGTAATAAGTCAGCAGGAGCTTCGATGCGGATTTTTTTATGACGTCCTTGCTGGCCCTGAACAAGGCTTACCTGTCGGCGGGGTACACCGAAAAACGCGGCGATCAAAGCGACGCACTCGGCATTGGCCTTACCTTCGACCGGCGGGGCGGCAAGACGCACTTTGAAGGCGTTCTGCTGCCAGCCCACCACCTCAGAACAGCTGGCGCGCGGCTGAGCCCAGACAGTGAGGGTGATCCCGCCTGCATCGACACTCACGGCTCCGGGCGGGAATGCCTCAGGGTCGGGCATCGGCGGAAGCGGAGAGCGCACCTTTTTGGCTGACCCAGGCGGTGAGGATGTGGGAGAGCAGCCCGAACGGGCCGAAAAATAGACACAAAATTAGCGAGTGGATCGTCCAGACTGCCGTGCGTTGACCTTCGAAGTAAATCCAGCGGCCGACGAATAAATCGAACACCAGATAATGTACCCAGCCCGCGGCGGCTCCCTGCTCGGTGCCAAAAAAGCGCGCGATGTCGGCAAGTTTTGGGTTGGACATTGCCTGGAGCGATTCGGTGTTGAGGCTTCCCGCCACCAGGTAAAGATATACCAGCGCCAGGGCGATGAAGGGTAGATAGGAGGCCATCACCCTGCGAGTCACCTTCCAGTTGGGAGCGACGATCATCAGCGCCCAAAAGGGCAGCACGAACAGGTTGGCCGCGTCAAACAGCAGCGAAACGGTCATGGGTCAGTCTGCGAGCACCAATTTCATTGAAGCGCGAATCGTAAAATGTGCCCGGCGGTAATGCCGGGACGCTCGATCTGAGGAACGTGACCGCAGGCGCCGATCCAGACGAGGGCACTATTTTCGATGGCTGCCAGGAACTTGAGGGCGTCGGTAGGTGGAATCGACTCGTCGCGCTCACCCCAGAGAATCAAGGTCGGTTGGCTGACCGCGCGGATCTGCTCCTCGGCGATGCGATAGCCGCCCCGGGCATTGAAATCGAGGATCGCCTCGCGCCAGTAGGGCATTTCCATGGGCAGCGAGGCGCAACGGATGAGTTCGGCAGTGGTGTGATCCCCCACCAATTCACTCCAGCCCAGGGCCGCGAGCCGACGCTGGCGAAAATACTCAACCGCCGCTTCGCGCAGAGGTTCCGCCAGACCCGCAAGCCAGGCCGGTGGACCGGTGAAGCCGGTGCTGGCGATGAGCACCAGTTTCTGCACTGCCTGCGGGTGGTTAACGGCAAAATCGACCGCCGCCGCCCCGCCCATCGAAGCGCCCACCACCAGCACCGGCCGCCGGATATGCGCCTGCCAAAAAGCGTGCAGATGGGTCTGGATTTCGGCCCGTCCGTAAGCGGCCCCGCTCTGACGCTCAGTGAAACCGAATCCCCACAGATCCACCGCCCAGGTCGGATGCCGCTGCCCCAACCGGGGCAGCACGAAGCGAAATTCAAGCGCAGAGCTGTCGAAGCCGTGCAGCAGCAAGATAGGCGGGTCGTCCGAACCGGCCGCGAAGGTCCAGGCGGTCTCGGCCGTTTGGGGCAAAAAAGGCACCGATACCGGGTCGCGCTGAAGGGTCTGCAACAGCCCGATCGAAGCGGGGTCGCGCAGCAGGGCGGCGGCGGGGGGCAAAAAAGCGGGCAGCGTCTGCATGGCAAGGGGCCTTAGGGGATAGAACGATTGAATTCGAGCCGGTAGCGGTAGACGGTGACGGCGCGGCCTTTGGCGTCGAAATAGGCCGGATCGCGCGGGTCGAGGTAGACCGCCGTGATTTGCTCAGCAGTGATCCCCGCCCCCTGCCGGGTATAGAGCGTCACCGTTTCGATGGCGCGCAGGTTGGGCACGCGGCTACCTGTAAATGTCTGCTGGTAAAATTCCGCCACCTCGAAGCGGTTTGCTGCGGGCTTCTCGCTGTGCCGCCGCAGTGTGACCAGTTCGCCGCGCCGGTCGCCTTTGAGCGCGATCACCTGGCGGTTCGGCTCGTCGGGGCGCACCTCCACGCCCAGCACGTTGGCGCGGCCGAAGTACGCCTCGGCGATTGAACGATTGTTAAAAGCCAGATCCGCCACCACTTGCTGGCGCCGGTTGCGCACGAAGCGCGCTTGAAAATCTACGGGTTTGCCTTTGAGTGTTTGGCTCGCAGCAAAGGCCTGGCGGTTGATTACTGTTTCACCCTGGGGTGCCGCCAGGTCCGCCAGCGTCGTGCGCACCCGCCAGGTACCCGCGAACCAGTCCGGATAGACCAACTCCCCCCGCGCCGCCGCCAGATTGAGTGCCTCGCCCACGGCCGGAAAAGCGCGCACCCGCTCGGCCAGGGGAGTGGCGGCGACCGGAACGGTCCACGACAACAGCAGCAAAATCCACAACAAAGGCATTGCGTCGGCGGTAAAGCTCAAGGTAGCGTCGGGGGGCCGCCAGGAAGAGCGCGATGCCGCCCACCATTGCCAGAAGCAACGGCCTGACCACCGCCATCATTATCTTCGCCGTGGAACCATCCCGGCAGGCGGATTTGCTCGCCAACATCGAACGGTTCTTGATGGCCACGGTCCAGTACCAGGCCGGTTTCGTCTCCGCCACCCTCCACAAAAGCCTGGACGGCGCCCGCGTGGTCAATTACGCCCAATGGCGCACCGAAGCCGATTACGACGCTTTCGTGCGCAACAGCGAAGTGCAGGCCGCCACCGGCTGGCTATCGCTGTTTGCCCCGTCCGACAGCCGCCTGTACGCAGTGGCGGCTTCTGAGCCCGAGAGTCCCGGCACAGTGCTGGCCCCGCATACGGGTGTGCTGGCCGACGTGGCCGTGTTCAAGACCACCCCCGACACCCAGGAGCAGGCGCTGGCAATGGCCTGCGAAGCTATCGATCTATTGCGGCTGCGGCCGGGGTTCGTCTCGACCCATATCCACCGCAGCTTCGACGGCACGCGGGTGATCGGTTACAGCCAGTGGCGCTCAGAAAGTGACTTTCGCTCGGTGACAGGCGATCTGCCCGCCCCAATCCGCAAGCTGTTCGCCGCGGCCGAGTACGAAGCCCAGCCGGCGCTGTTCGATGTCGCTCTCGTCTGGCCGAACTGAGCGATGCCGGATCTCACCCCGCGCACGATTGTGCAACTGGTGGCCCTCGACGAGACGGGCGATTCGTACTACCGGATGCGCTGGCCGGCGGTGCAGCTGGCCGCCCAGGCGCCGCACTGGCGGGTCATCAATCTGGATGCGACCGCCAGCGAGCGCTATGTCTGGGCGGAGATGGCCGACCTGCTCGTGCTCATCCAGTGCGCCGACCCGGACATGCTGCCGGTGATCGAGAAGCGCCGCGCACAAGGCAGGCAGACCCTCGTCGAGTACAACGACAACCACTATGACCCACCGGTCTGGTCCCCGGCGGCGGACCAGTGGGCCTCGCCGTTGTTGCAGCAAATGTACGAGCGCTTCATGGTGCACGGCGACGCCCTGGCGGTGACCGGCCCCGGCCTGGAGCGGCTGTTCAGAAGCAAAACCACCAAACCGATCCACATCCTCAAAAATCACTTTCCCGAAGATCCCCTGCCCTTTGCAGCGCTCCAGCAGGCCAAAGGCAACCAAATCCGGCTCGGGTGGGCAGGCTCACTCGGGCATATGGCGGATCTGCTGGCGGTGATGCCGACCCTCAAAAAACTCCTGGAGCGCTTCCCTGAGATCAAGCTCTGCCTGATGGGCAACGAGGCGATCCCGTCGCTCATCCGCGTACCCGAAGCGCAGCTCGAATTTCGCAAGTGGGGGACCATCCACGACTACTACGCCTTTGTCAAAACCCTGCACATCGGCATCGCACCCTTACAGGACACCGGCTACAACCGTTGCCGCAGCGACGTCAAAGCGGTCGAACTCGCCGCGCTGGGGGCGGTGCCGGTTCTGCAGAACGCCCTTCCCTATCGGGATTTTCTGAGCGAAACGGGGCTCGTGGGCTTCAGCAGCCTGGATGGATTGTTCGAGCGACTGGTGGGTTATTTGCTCCACCCGGCCGGTTTGGAAGCGGACGCCCGTTGCGCTCACCGCTACGTGCAGGCGCAACGGCTCGCATCACAGCGGCGCGAGCGCTACGAACTGTACGCAACTATGCTCGCCGCCACGCCCTCGAAGTACTTCTGGCCCCAGAGCGCCGGTTACCACGAAGTTTCCGGGACACCCGAGCCCGGCACCCCCTCGCAAAAATTGCTCCAGCACGGGCGCAACCTCTGGCAGCACGGCGCCCACCCGGCCGCTTTGCAGGTGCTGGGGGGTGCCGTCCAGGCCAATCCTTTTCACCCGGATCTGGCGCTCGCCGAGCTGCGCTTTATGCACCTGGCCGGACTCGCCGACGTTCCCGCCCGCCTGAGCGCCTATGCGCAGCGTTTTGCAGAAGATGCGCGCTTTGCTTTGTTTGCACTCGCCATCGAAAAAAATCTCCACAAGCGCGCCGGTTTGTGGAGCGACCTCGCCGAGCGGCTCGCCGGTTTGCCGCGCTGCGCGGCCGATTTTTACTTCGAGCAGATCTCCAAACTCTTTCTCAAAGATCTGCGCGCCGATCCCGGGATCTATCTCGAAGCGGGCGAGTGCTGGCTGCGGGTGTACCCGGGGCGGGCCGACCTGCGGCTCGAAGTGGCCCAGGCGGCGGAGCGGTGCGGCCGGTTCGCCCAGGCCCAGGACCATTACCGGTGGCTGCAGGGTGCCCTGGCGCTTTACACCGACAACCAGGCGTTTCTGGGCGGCGTGAGCCCGAAGACCGTGGCCGCCTGGAGTGCTGCGCTGCACGGCCGTCTGCACAGCGACTGGAGCCCCGCCGGGGAGGACATCTACTAGGTAGACACGCCGCTCATGATGGATAGAGGCGCTTCAGTTTCTTGCGAGCCTCCTTCGTCGTGAACCGCCAGTGAATCTGCACTTTTTGCCGATTGCGCTCCTCCTCCCACGCACCGTATGAGCAAGCCGGGGTGTGGAGGTTCAGGTTATCGAGCACCACATGGATCTTGTGCGCTCTTGAGAAGTGCTCGTCGGCCCATGCCCGTTAAGCTTGAGAAAGTTTTTTTAGGGTCCGGCGCACGCCCTGGCGGCTGATGGCGTCGACGTTGAGACCGGTATAGCGCAGGCGATGCTACCCGTCAATCACCCTGTGTCTGCCTACTGGCTCACGGTTTGGCCCGCTGGTACTGTTCGGGCCAGGGACCGGGAGCGCGCAATTCGACCGCCGCTTTGAGGGGCCAGTAGGGATCGCGCAACAATTGTCTGCCGATGAGCACCAGATCCGCCTGACCGGTGCGCACGATGTGGTCGGCCTGCTCCGCCGAGGTGATCTGCCCGACAGCGCCGGTGAGCATGTCCGCCTCAGCCCGGATGCGCTCGGCAAACCTGGTCTGGTAGCCCGGCCCCGCCGGGATGCGCACGCCAGGGATAACTCCCCCCGAGGAGCAATCGATCAGATCCACGCCGCTGCGGGCGAGTACCTGGGCCAGCAGCACCGACTGCTCGAGATCCCAGCCTCCCTCCGTCCAATCGGTAGCCGAGATGCGCACAAAAAGCGGCAGGCGCTCGGGCCAGACACCGCGCACCGCCTCCACCACCGCAAGCAACAGCCGGATGCGGTTTTCAAATAGTCCCCCCCACCGGTCCGTGCGCCGGTTGCTCAGGGGTGAAAGAAAGGAATGGAGCAGATAGCCGTGGGCGGCATGGATTTCGAGCACCCGAAATCCGGCTGCCAGCGACCGCCTTGCCGCCGCAGCAAACGCCTGCACAGTCGCGGCGATGCCCGCTTCATCGAGCGCTTCGGGCACCGGATACCCTGCGTCGAAGGGGAGGGCACTCGGGGCGACGCTGTCCGCCCAACCGCCCTCACCCTCGGTAAGTGGCCCGCCGCCTTCCCAGGGACGGGCTGTACTCGCCTTGCGCCCGGCGTGGGCAATCTGAATCCCGGCCACTGACTCCTGGCGATGGATAAAATCGTTGATCCGCCGCAAGGGCTCGATGTGCGCGTCGCTCCAGATGCCCAGGTCCTGGGGGCTGATGCGCCCGCGCGCTTCGACCGCCGCCGCTTCAAAAATGACCAGACCCGCCCCGCCCACCGCGCGGCTGCCCAGGTGAACGAAGTGCCAATCGTTCGCCAGACCGTCGATGCTCGAGTACTGGCACATCGGCGAGACGGCGATGCGGTTGCGCAGGGTGATGTCGCGCAGGGTCAAAGGTGCAAACAGGTGCATAGCGAATCCTGAGTGAGAGGTTTTGAAAATACCCGCAATCAGGAAGCATATCCTGGCTGCGGCAATGGACCAGAACAGTTCCAGTCGCCCAGACAACCGCAGGCCGACCGAAAACCCAATACGACGGTTCCCAACCCTGACGCCTGACACCGGCAACCTGACACCTGCCTAAACGCTGAGGGCCAGGACTTTGTCGACCGCCGCCGGGTCGATGTCGCCGTGCTCGCCGAGGGCAACCGCACCACGATTTTCGAGACGCTCGACGATGAGCGGGATCGTCTCGGTGGGCACACCGTAGTCGCCCAGGCGTGTGGGCACTCCCACCGATTCGAAAAAGGCGCGGGTGCGCCCGATGGCCGCGTCGATGCGCTCTTCTTCGGTACCGGTGGTGATCCCCCAGACCCACTCGGCGTACTGCAACAACTTGGCGCGCTTGCTGTCGCGCTTGAGGGTGAGGACACTCGGCAGCACGATGGCGAGGGTGCGGCCGTGGTCGATACCGTGCAAAGCGGTCAGTTCGTGGCCGATGGTGTGGGTCGCCCAATCGTGGGGAACACCGGCACCAATCATGCCGTTGAGGGCCATGGTGGCGCACCACATAAAATTGGCCCGCGCCGCGTAGTCGGTGGGATTGGCCAGGGTCTTCGGTCCTTCCTCGATGAGCGTCTTGAGAATCGCCTCCGCCATGCGGTCCTGCAAAGGCGCCCCGACCGGATAGGTGAGGTACTGCTCGGCAACGTGGGTAAAAGCATCGACGATGCCGTTGCCGATTTGCTTGGGCGGCAGCGAGAAGGTGGTCTCGGGGTCGAGCACCGAGAAGACCGGCATGACCAGGGGACTGCCGAAGTAGAGTTTCTCCCGGGTGGCGGCCCGGGTGACCACCGCCGTGCCGTTCATCTCGGAACCGGTGGCAGGCAGGGTGAGCACCGTTCCCAGGGGCACGGCAGCGGTGATCGGTGCCTGCTTGGCCAGGATGTCCCAGGGATCAGCTTCGAAGCGGGCGGCGGCGGCGATAAACTTGGTGCCGTCAGCCACCGAGCCGCCTCCCACTGCGAGCAAAAAGTCGATGTTCTCGGCGCGGACCACCTCGACTGCTTTGAGGAGCGTCTCCAGGTGCGGATTGGGCTCGATGCCGCCGAACTCGAAAACCGTGTGGCCGGCAAGGGCAGCTTTGACCTGGTCGTAGACGCCGTTGGCCTTGATGCTGCCGCCGCCGTAGGTGAGCAGGATGCGGGCTGTAACTGGAATCTCCGCAGCCAGACGGGCAATCTGACCTTTGCCGAAAAGAATCTTGACCGGATTGTAGAACGTGAAATTTTTCATAGGGCTGTGGCTTGCTCCAGAAGGTCTCGAATAGACCAGTCGTCTCAACTGCCCTCAGATTAGACCAGTCGTCTCTGAAAAGTCAATCCCGGCGGCCAAGATTCGCGTCTGCCTGCTGCAAAGTACTGACAGAGAGTCTTTGGGCGGGGGAGTGTGCTTGCGACCCTTGCAAAAATGAGACGACCAGTCTAATTTAGAGGGAGATTAGCGATTGATGGAGCAGCCCTACCTGCAGCCCATGACCAGAAGCGTAGAAACCACCGGAACTGCAAAAATCAGGGAAACCACGCGGTTGACCCTGATTCGTACGGGGCTGGGCATTATCCGCGAAAAGGGTTTCAACAATTCCGGCCTTCAGGAGATTTTGCAGGCGAGCGGCGTGCCCAAGGGCTCGTTTTATCACTTTTTTGCCAGCAAAGAAGATTTTGGCCTGGCCATCATCGAATACGACGCGGGCGAGCACCAGCGGGAGATGGAGCGCTTTTTAGGCGATACTTCCTGTGGTGCCGTCGAGCGGTTGCGCCGGTACTTTGAAGCCAAATGCCGCTATTTCGAGTCGCGCCGGCACCGCGAGGGTTGTCTGCTCGGCAATCTCGGCCAGGAGCTTGCCGATCAAAACGAGACCTTTCGGGTGCGCATCGAGCGGTTTTTTGCCGATTGGTGCGCGGCTCTGGCCGGTTGCCTCAAAGAGGCCCAGAAGGCGCGCGAGATCCCGGCGCACCTGAGCCCCGACAGCCTTGCGGCCTTTCTGGTCAATAGCTGGGAAGGGGCAATCACCCAGATGAAGATCACCAAGAGCACCGAACCGCTGCAGTTATTTATGGATTTTGTCTTCGGAATGCTCCTTAAACCCTCTTCCTGAGTGCACCAGGGAGCGCAGGCCAACGGCATTAGACCAGCCGGTGCACAAGGATGCTCTCGAAGTGAAAACCTTCAGCGTCGTCCGGAGCCGTTTTTTCGAGTAAAAAGTGACCCTCGCGTCGTTCGAAGGCCAGCGTGGCTATCTGATTGTCGAACCAGGGTTCGTGGTGGGTCAGCTGCCAGGCGACAGGTGGCGGGGCGACTCCGGCCGCGCGGGATAAGCGTTTGCCCACCGATTCCGCCCACCGCGACCAGGCGATCCGAAAAACGGTGCGCTCCCGCACTTCGAGGGCGTTGCGCATGGGTGAGCACACCGCCTGGTAGACAGCGCTCTGCACTGCGGCGCTTTCAAAGGCGGCCCGCGCCAGGTAGGCATGGTGCACATCGCCGGAGAGCACCACCATCGAAGCCGGCGCCCGGCCGCGCTCACCGGCCGCCACCGAGCGCAACAGTCCGACCAGGCGATGAAAAGAGGCTTCGAAGGCGGGCCAGTGCTCCAGATCGACGGCACGGCGCAGTTTTTCGGAGAGTTTCGCCGCCGTCTTGCCCCAGGCGCCTGCGCACAGCGCTTCGTTCCAGGCTTCCAGATGGTGAATTCCCGGCGCCATCAACAATGGCAGCGAGGTGGCAATCAGCAGGTGCTCACAAGGAGCACTGACCTGGCTTTCGAGCCATTGCCATTCCTGTTCGTCGAGCATCGAGCGCTTGGTGCCCTCCACCACTCGCCCCGCCCGCGCGTCGGCCACCACCAACCGCACTCCCCCAAAGCTGCGGCAGTAGCTCCAGCGCGTCCCCTGCACCTCCCGGTCGCTACGGAAAGCAAATTTGCGCAGCAGCGGCCCGGCGTCCGCCTCCGCGCGCACCCGCCCAAACAAACTATCCGCCTCCAATTCCGCCGGTGCGAGATTGCCCAGGTGCTGATAGATCCAGTACGACATGAACCCCCCTACGATCCGCGCGTCCCACCAGGGTTTTGCGCGCATCTCGGCGACCCACGACGCAGAGATGTTCCAGTCGTCGTGCATGTCGTGGTCGTCAAAAATCATCAGCGTCGAAACCGTCGAGAACAGCCAGCGCAACACCGGGTCGCTCCAGGCGTCCCAGTAGAGGTGCGTGTATTCCTCGAAATCGGCCACCTGCTCGCCCGGAGGCGTTTGGGGATCGCGCCGGGAGCGGATGAATTTGCGCGTCTCGGGGGAGACTTCATCGGCGTAGATCTGATCTCCCAATAGCAGTAGCACCTGCGGCCAGGTATCGGGCGCTTCGCGGGACATGCGAAAAGCGAGGGCGTACAGGGCGTCGATGCCCCGCCCGCAACCGTCCGCGTCCTTGGCAAGGGTGTAGGGGGGGGCGTGGGGCAGGGTCACCCGGCAGGAGCCGAAGACCAGCTTGAACGGACCGGCCGGATCGAGCGTGCGGACGGCGCTTGCCGGAAAGGGCGAATCCGGCGCCGGCCAGACTTTGCGGTCGTCGAGACGCACTTCGTAAGGGTATGCCCGACCAGGCTCCAGGCCGCTCACGCAGACCACCGCGTAGTGGTGACCCTCGACGTGAAAGGTGCGAGTGGCGTGGCCGAGCACTTCGACTGTGCAGGGACCGTCCGTCTCGACCCACAAAGTCGCGTCGCTCTCGCCCACATAGCGCAACAGTGGCCCAAGCAGGAGTTTCATGGCGGTTGGTGGTTGGTTGGGTGGGTGGGTGGGTGCGCTCCTTCAAGATGCCATACCGGCCGTGAGCCGCGTTTCCGCCGGTGGTTGGGGTGTGATTGAATGCAAGACATAGAAATTCTCAGCCGCCCGATGCACACCGTGCGTTTTTGCCACCCGCAGCTTCCCGACCACGCTCCTCACTACGGCCTGTTACACCCTGCCGGGACTATCGAGCGGCTCGACGGTGCCCCCTGGCTGGGGGGACAACCCACCGGCATCTGGTTCGATGTCGAGCAAGGACAACTGCTCGCCCCCTGCCTGCCGGGCAAAATTGTCTGCGTCGGCAAAAACTACCGCGATCACGCCGCCGAGATGGCCCAGTTGCGCGGCGACGCCGGGGTGCCTCCTGAACCGCTGCTCTTTCTCAAACCCCCCTCGGCCCTCGCGGCTCCCGGCGAATCCATCGTCTATCCGCCCCAGTCGGAGCGCGTCGATTACGAGGGCGAACTGGCTCTGGTCATCGGCCGCACCTGCCGCCGGGTGCCGGTGGAGCGGGCTCTGGATTATCTATTCGGCTACACCGCCGCCAACGACGTCACCGCCCGCGACCTGCAGGGCAAGGACAAGCAGTGGACCCGCGCCAAGGGTTTCGACAGCTTCTGTCCTTTGGGGCCTCTCATCGCCACAGAACTTGCTCCCGACGCCCACCTGAGCACCACCCTCAACGGCAAGACCGTCCAGTCGAGCAGCATCGACCGGATGGTCTTCCCGCCTGCGGTTTTGATCTCCTACATCAGCGCGGTGATGACCCTGCAGCCGGGGGATGTGATCCTCACCGGCACCCCGGCGGGGATCGGTCCCATGCAGCCCGGCGACGAGGTGGGCGTCACCATAGACGGCGTCGGCACCCTCACCAACCCGGTCGTCCGTGGGCTGTGAAGCAAAAACAAAACCAAAGACCCAAGCGGCCGGTTGCCCGCGGACGTTATCCTGTTTGAAAAAGCCGAAGTTATCGAACCCATCATGGTCAAGCTCGTCATTTTGGTTATTGCCATTGCCTTTATTCCGCTGGCGCTGTTCTTTGCCACGCGCAACGGCTTCTACAACACCGATCGCTACCACGGCAACGGTTCCGCCCACTAGTGAGCCGCGTTCTCTTTCGGCAGGTCCGCAGACTCGATCCGGATACCGGGACCGACTCGATCGCCGATTGGCTCTGGGACAGTGCGACAGGTCGGGCTGAGCCTACGGGCGATCCCGCCGTCCGGGCCGACCGCGCGATCGATGGCGCCGGCCGCTTGATTCTTGCCCCGACCCTGTGCGATCTGTACGTCCGCTCGGGCGAGCCGGGGCACGAGGAGCGCGAAGATCTCGCATCGCTCGCCGCGGCGGCGGCGGCCGGCGGCTACAGCCAGGTGGCGATTTTGCCCCACACCGAGCCGCCTGTCGACGACCCTGCCCAGGTCGATTTTCTGCGCAGGCACTTTCCTGCAGGACCGGTAGAAGCCCTGGTACTCGGGGCGATCAGCCGCAATTGCGCAGGGGAAGCCCTGGCGGAAGTGAGTAGTTTGCTGGAGGCGGGCGTGGTCGGCTTTACCGACGCGAGGCCGCTCGCCAACTGGGCGCTCCTGAGGCGCTTTCTCGATTACGCCGCGGTGCTGGAGCGGCCGGTGCTCGTCTGGCCCTGCTTTGCTCCACTGGCAACCGGGATTGCCCTCGAAGGCGACTGGGCCATTCGCCTGGGGCTTGCGGGCCGCCCGCCCCAGGCCGAGGGCATTGCCCTGGCCGGTGTACTCGAACTGGTGCGCCTCACGGGCACAGCCGTGCACCTGATGCGCCTCTCCACCGCCCGTTCCGTCGAGATGGCGGCACAGGCGAAGGCCGACGGGTTGCCCGTCACCGCGAGTACTACCGTTCATCATCTGGTCCACGCGAGCCCCGATTTGGCCGAGTACGACCCGAACCTGCGCTTCGAGCCGCCCCTGGGCAACCCGGCGGATCGCGCGGCCCTGGTGGCCGCTCTGGAGGCAGGGATCATCGACGCGGTCGCCTCCGACCATACCCCCTGGACCTATGAAGAGAAGACGCTTCCCTTTTCCCAGGCTCCCCCCGGTGCCATCGCCCTCGAACTGGTTCTACCGCTGGTGTGGAATCTGGTGCGAGAGGGCCGACTTACTCCTTTGCGCGCCTGGGAAGCCCTCAGCAGCGCACCGCGCCGCATCCTGGCGCTTAAACATCCCCAGGTCCTCGTGCTCTTCGACCCGGACAAGACCTGGGTTCCCGGAACCGACACCCTCCACAGCCGCTCGCTGGCGACCGCCTGGCTGGGCCGAACGGTGCAGGGCAGGGTACTCGAAGTCTTTTGATGGCACCTGCGAATATCAATGCACGTAAACCCGCCCTATTTCGGTCGAAAATTCAGTTTGATCTTGTGAGCAGATTGGTCTTTGGAACTTCCACCCACGATGATCTGGACTCCCGCTTCCTGGGTGATTTCGATACCGACATCGATACTGGCGCCATCCAGCTTGAACAGTGGTAAAGCCGCCCGCCGAGCCTGATCCATGGCAGCCGACAGCTCAAAGATTTTCTGCGCCAACTGCTCACTGGGTGCTTTACCCAGTTCCAGAATGCCCGCCGAGGGCACCAGGGTCAAAACAAACTCGTACACCCTGGTTCCTGTCCGCTCCATCGAAGCCTTGATCGGCATGAAGGCGACATCAAAGTCACCTCCTGCCTTTGCTTTGGTCTCTTCGACAAGCTTCAAATGCAGTTGGGCCGACTGCAGCACGATTCCCAACTCTTGATTGCTGCGCCTGCGCACGATCGCCAGGGCTTCTTGGATTTGTTCGATCAGTTGAACAACCTGTGCGTCCAGTTCCGCCATTGAATAGCTTTTGCTCCTCCAGCGCTCGGACAAGGACCTTTAGGGGCACCCCATCAAGGAACGTGCCGAATTCTCTGCTTGTTGTTGTTTGCCACGTAGGCCGCCTGGATGGCGTTTCTGCGGTATTTGAGTTTGCCCTGGCTAAAGGCATTGCTCAACCTGTCCCACTCATAGGCCAGATCGTTGACGACCTTGGCGGCGGGATCCCCTTGCACGAAGGCGGCTACGGAATCGATGACGACGTTGCGAAACTCGCTTTCATTGTCCTTTTCAAAACCAAAGGGTCGATCGTAGCCGATGTACTCGCCATGGCTGAATCGGTTGGCGTAAGCCGCCCCCAAACCGGTTACAGACCAGCAGCAGCAGGCGTAGACCTTGCGGCCGCTCAAAATATTGACCGAACTGCTATCGACCAGCGGTATCGAGGGGCGGTTACCCAGAGCCGGCAGCGCGGTCCATTCATCCTGCAGACCATGTCCGCAGTAGACGACATAGTCGACGCACTCGACGGCATCTTGCAGAGACAAGCCTCCCCTGCACAGGGCTGTTGCGTCGAGCAATAGACAAATGTGGCCCAAGCCGATCAGATCCGCCTGCAAAGTTGCAGCCCATGTGCTGGTGGAATAGGAGCCGCAGTCGTAGTTTGTCGCCAGGACCAGCACACTCGCCGTCATCCCTGCCCGTTCGCCTTGATAGCACGCGAGACCGCATCGACAGGCCGTTCCTCGGCTCGACGCGCCTGTGCGAATAAAAATCGCAAAAAGCCCAGGCCGAATTCGGTACGCTTTTCGACTTCATAAAAAAACTCGACAGGTGTCAGCGTTCGTCCCATCTCGACCAAAAAAGGCCGATTCGACCCAGGATGGCCGTAAGCCCATTCACGCAGGTAACTGAGAACACCTTCAAGTTCGTCGGGATCAAATTGTGCCTCATCGTACCCAGGAAAATCGTAGGTCATGGTCTTCTATCGCTCCACAGTCGGCAGACCGTAGAACAAAGCTACCACAAGCGCCAAGATGCCCTTCTTTGTGGTAACTGGCGGTCGCTAAACGTTAAATACCGGTGCCGTGGAGCGCACCACCCGTGGCAGGCGGTGCTTAAAACCGCAAAGAATTTCGTAAGCAATGGTACCCAGGGGGTCGGCCCAGTCGGCGGCGCCGATTGCTTCGTTGCCGTCGCGGCCCAGCAGCGTCACCACATCGCCCTCCTCCACCGCGCTCAGGTGGGTGCAGTCGATGACGATCTGGTCCATGGTGATCGCACCTACCTGGGGAGCCCGTCTCCCGTGCACCAGCACCTGCAGTTGGCCCGAGAGCCGCCGCGGCACCCCGTCGGCGTAGCCGATGGCGACGGTGGCCAGGCGGCTCGGGGTCGGGGTACGCCAGAAGTGGCCGTAGCTCACGCCGGTGTCCGCCGGCACTTCCCGCACCTGGGTGACCCGCGCCCTGACCTGCATCACCGGCCGCAGTTCGGCGGCTCCATAAAATTCGGGGGCGGGGTAGAGGCCGTAGAGGGCCACACCCACGCGCACCAGGTCGTAGTGCAATCCGGGATCGCCCAGGGCGGCGGCGGAATTGGCCAGGTGCACACACTCGGGACGCACCCCGGCGGCTTCCAGTTCGCCCAGCACCCGCTCGAAGCGGCGGTGTTGCTCGCCCAGGGCGGCGGAGTCCGGCTCATCGGCGGTGGCCAGGTGCGAGTAGACCGAGGCCACCTGCAGGCGGGGTAGCCGGTAGGCCAGGCGCACAAATTCGACGGCATCCTGCCAGGGTGCGCCCAGGCGGGTCATGCCCGTGTCGATTTTGAGGTGCACCGGATGGGGAGCACTCAGGTGTTCCGCACAGACGAGCACCTGGCGCGGCGTGCAAAGCGTCGGTTCCAACCGCCAGTGCTCGACTGCGGCAACTTCGGCGCCGGTGTGGATGGGTCCCAGGACGACGATCGGACAACCCAGGCCGCTCTCGCGCAACTGCGCACCTTCTTCGAGGGTGGCCACCCCCAGGCAGGCGGCCCCCGCCTCCAGGGCGGCGCGGCCGGCACTCAGGGCGCCGTGGCCGTAGGCGTCGGCTTTGACCACCGCCATCACCCGGCAATGGGACCGCAATCTTTGTCTGATTTGTTGAACATTGTGCCTGAGGGCATCGAGGTCGATCTCCACCCAGGCGCGTCGCGTCGCATCAAACCCGTCCACTGCTCACTCACCCACCTTGGCGCGCCGGGCAAAACCCGTTTGTCGCGCGATCTTGGATGTCAGTGTAACAGCAGGTCCATCAGGGCGATCTCCACAGGCAGAGGGAAAGGGCCATCCCCCGGTTCCTCAAGCCAGACACTCCGACCAGCGGGCCTTGAGCGCCTCGCGGTCAAAATCCTTGCCGATGAAGACCGCCTGATTCTTGCGTGCGCCGTCCCAGGTTTCGCGGTCGATGCGGATGCGGCTGCCCACCAGGTGAAAGATCACTTTTTCCGGCGACTCCGCCAGCCACAGGATGCCCTTGCCTCGAAAAACACCCTGGGGCAGATCTTTGAGGAACTGCTCGAATTGCTTGGCGGCAAGGGGCCGCTCGGATACCAGCGAGATCGAGGTAAAGCCTTCCGCCTCGATGTGGTTGTGGTGGTGATGGTCGTGATCGTGGTCATGGTGGTCGTGGCTATGCCCGTGGTCATGCTCGTGGTGATCGTGGCCGCAGTCGGGACCGTGGACGTGCCCGTGCTCCTCCGTCTCGGCTTCGGCGAATTGCTCTTCGAGCTTGAAGACGCCCACATCGAGGATCATGCGTAGATCCACTCGGCCGTATTCGGTGCGCAGGATAGGACCGTCCTCTTTGAGTTCGCGGATCTGCCCTTCGAGCCGTTCGAGCGCTTCGTGTTCGACGCAGTCGGTCTTGTTGAGCAAAATAATATCCGAGTAGGCGATCTGGTTGGCGGCGGTCTCGGAATTGAACAGCGTCGGGGCAAAATTCTCGGCGTCCACGACGCCGATGATGCCGTCGAGGCGGGTGACGTTGCGCAGTTCGGGACCCAAAAACGTCATCGCCACCGGCAGCGGATCAGCAAGGCCCGTGGTCTCGACCACCAGATAGTCGACTTTTTGATCACGCTCCAGAATGCGCAGGGTGGCCTGCACCAGGTCGTCGCGGACGGTGCAGCAGATACAGCCGTTCTCCAGTTCGACCATGTCTTCTTCGGTGGAGACGATCAGTTCGCTGTCGATGCCGATATCGCCGAATTCGTTGACGATTACGGCCGTTTTGATGCCCTGGTTGTTGCGCAGGATGTGGTTGACCAGCGTCGTCTTGCCGCTGCCCAAAAATCCGGTGATTACCGTGACAGGTAGGCCACGCTCTTGAATCTGCATGTGGGATTCCTCAGGGTGCTTCGCTTCGCCCTCTCTTTAGTATGCACCGGCCCGCCGTCGCTTCGCAGACCGCCCCCGGCGGTTACCCTGAAAGGGTCGCGCGGCACCTTCGATGCCCCTCAAGCTCTGCCTGTACAGCTCCGCCCACGGCTTCGGCCATACGACCCGGCTTCTGGCGGTGGCTAGCCGCCTGCGCGAACTTGAAGCGCACTCGCGCATCGTGCTGCATTCCCATGTGCCCGACTGGCTGGTCGCGGTGCACATGGCCAAGGGCCTCGAACGGCGCGGTACGCTCCTCGATGTCGGGCTGGTCCAATCCGACAGCTTCACCACCGACCGGGACGCCACCCTCGAACGCATCCGCGCCCTGCGGGCGCGCTCGGAGGAACTGGTGTGCGCCGAGCGCGAGTGGCTGGAGCAAGAGGATTTCGATATCGTCCTGGCGGACATTCCGCCTCTGGCAGGCAGGCTTGCGGACGCAAAGCGGCCGGTGTGGGGCATGAGCAATTTCGGCTGGGATTTTATCTACCGCCATATCGAAGACGAACGCTTTGCGCCGCTGGCCGCCTGGTCCGCGCAACTCTACCGCGGGTACTCGGGATTGTTCCGATTGCCCTTTGCCGAGGCGATGGACGCCTTTGCCGCCGTCGAGCCGGTGCCCCTGGTGGTCAACGAAGCGCGCTTCGGGCGCGACCACGTCCGCCACAGGCTCGGGATCGCCCCCGATCGGCCCACCGCCTTGATGACCTTCGGCGGTTTGGGGATGGCTGCTTTTCCGGCTGAGCGGGTGGCCGAGCACCCCGACTGGCAGTTCGTGGTCACCGCCGCCGCTCCCCCGGCCCCCAACCTCACGACGGTCGAGCCGGGCGCCTGGCGGCTGATCGAACTACTGGCAGCGGTGGACCTGGCCATCATCAAACCCGGCTACAGCACCGTCGCCGAGTGCTGCGCCCTGGGTCTGCCGGTGGCTTGCCTGGCCAGGCCGGGATTCGCCGAAGCCGATCTCCTCATCGACGGCATGTCGCGCCTGATCGATTGCCGCGTGCTCACCACCGAAGCGTTCTTGGCGCAGAGGTGGGACTTTCTGGACGGCTCGCTCGCTTGTCGTCCCCCGGTCCCGGCCCATGGCGCCCAACAGGTGGCCGAACGTCTGCTTGCAGTGGTGCGCTGATGCGGATCCGGGGGTGGTGCGTTCCCAATTGTTCGGAAGCGAGTAATATTGCGCATAGGGCAGGAACAATGGATCACAATTCCATCTGGGCCGGTCCGACCGCTGGATCCCACACACTCACCACTCACTGCACTGGATCGCTATGGGTTTTGAAAGGCTGTTTGCTGCACAGTGGCGAAGTCTGGGTCTGTGTTGGCGCCCGCTGCTGTTGCACATCGGCGTCTACGCCTTGTTGTGTGTAGTGTTGAACCTGACCTTCAGCGGCAACGACGTCTGGCAGTACCTCGACCGGATGATCCTGGTCATTGGTGTCGCCTCGGCGATGATCCAGGCTGGCGGCTTTGTGGCCCGTTTGCTCTGGCTCGGGGTGGCCATCGGTGAGGCGGGCGGATTAGTATCGCGCTGCACGGCCCTGGTGTTGCCGCAGGTGCCGGCGGGTCTGGTGCAACTCGCTTACGCCGGTTTGCTGCTCATTTTGTTTTTGTTGCTGGCGCGCTCCTCCAGCGGCGACGGCGGGCTTCCCACCCTCACCCCCGATGCGCCCTTGAGCCCTTCGCGCTCCCCTCTACGGTTACGCTAGAGCCAGTTGCAGGCACTTGCTGAAATGGGCTCGAACTTGACCGAGGTGGCCAGGAATCTCTCCATCGGTTCCTACCGCCGGCATTTGTTTTTGTGCGCCGACCAGACCAAACCCGCCTGCTGCGATAAAGCGGCAAGCCTGGTCAGCTGGGACTATCTCAAAGGGCGGCTCAAAGCCCTGGGACTCGACCGGGGCGAGGCGGCCGTCTTTCGCACCAAGGCCAACTGCCTGCGCGTCTGCCGCGATGGCCCGATTCTGCTGGTCTATCCGGGTGGTTTCTGGTACCACAGCGCCACCCCTGAGGTGCTCGAGCGCGTCATCCAGGAGCACCTGATAGGCGGGGTGCCGGTCGCAGAATTTCTGTTTGCCACAAACCCTCTGCTGGAAGAAAGTCACTGACGGCTGGAGCCACCCCGGCGAACTTCGCGGGCGCGATCGAAAATTTGCAGTGCACTCAGGCTCAGCCCCGGGGTCATCGGCTCGGCGAGGGGAGTCGCATTCTGGTAAACGGTTTTCTGGTTCGGGCTGAAGAGGGTGACTGTCTCGGCGCGCGGATCTACAACCCAGACGCTGCCCACACCTGCCTGCAAATAGTCGCCGGCTTTTTCTTCGAATTCTTTGGAGGTCTGGTCGGGAGAAATGATTTCGACTACCAGGTCCGCAGGCACCGGGCAGGGGGCATCTTCGTCCCACTCTCTGCCTAAGCGCTCGTAACTGACATAGGTCAGATCCGGTACCGGCACCCAATCGACGCCGCGCCGCCTCAAAACGACGGCCCATTCCGGCCCCAACCTGCCATGGTCCATCGCCCAACCGTCCAGCAGTTGGAGCAGCACCCTTTGCAGCGAAGCGTGAAAAAACTGAGGAGACACTTTGGCAACCGCCTGTCCGTCTACCAGTTCGAAGGCCGTCTCGCCCTCGGGCAGGGCAAAAAATTGCTCCAGTGTGAGATCGCTGCGCGTCGTTGCCATGCTTCCATACTAGACGTGGAGACTTCACAAGGTTTTCTGGTGCGTACCCCTTCTGCGCGCCGGTTTTGCGAACAGGCATCCGGGGACTGGTACTACCTGAAACACCTGTTGTACTGCAAGCGGGATAACACGATGAGTAGCGAACTATTTGATGAGTATGTCGAGCACGGTCCGGAGAACAAGCTGGAACTGATCGAATCGCGTCTTGTGGTCGGCAATTCGCTCCTCGGCAGTCGGCTTTTGTTGCGACAACTCCTGCAAGGCTGGAGCCCAGCTGCCGCGGTGGCCCTCGCTCCTGTGCAACTGTGGTTGCAAGCGTTGAAGATGCGTTACGGAGTGACTGTAGGCAACGACGACATTGCCGACCTTTCGTTGCACAATATCGGATACGAGCTTGAGGATTTAAGGGGTGGGTACAGAGGCGATGAACATAGTCACAATGGCGTCCGCCAGTATTTGAATACCAGTTTGTTCCGGGTTGCCCGGGAAGTCGGAGGCAATGCCCTGGGCCGCGATTTTGCAATGCGTCTGGGTGAAAACGGCTTCACACCGGATGCCATGTTTTTTACCGGCACAGGGCTCAACCGTTTGTGCAATTATTACCTGAACGGTCCGGCAGAGCTTGTAATCGAAGTTTTGCGACCTGGCCACGAACATGCCGATCGCGTTATCAAACGCAACTACTACCAAGCGGCCGGTGTACCGGAATATTGGATTGTCGATCCCCGTTCTCGGAGCGTCGAGTTCTGGAGTCGACGGGATGGCGTCTACTTGTCCCAATTTCCAGATCGCGATGGCCTGTATCGCCCCGGCAGCGTTGCCGGATTAGCATTCCGTCCAGAACCGCTATGGCAAGATGCCAACTGGTATGGTGGCAGTCTGGAGGAATTGTTCTTTCTCGAAGGCTCCCAGCAGCCTTTCGAATCTATCCCTCACATCCAAGAGGGAGCGGGATGGGGCAGTCTACCTTTTGTGCCGGATTTGCAGTTGGAGCCGGCTCCCATCGGCTTTGACCAGTACATCAGCTGGTGCCCGGAGGCAAAATTCGAGTATTGGGAAGATAGACCGCAGATCGGTGGAGCCGCCGGAGTCCGCAACCTCCTCGGTATGTTGTTGGCAACGTTCGGTCTTGTCGACGTTCTGAATGTACTACCACCCCAAAGTTGGATTGAGGCTCTGCAGGAGCGCATCGCCCAGGAGCAGCAGGATACCGAGCATAAGGCCCAATGGTGGCATCTGGTCCGCCAGGCCGCCGCGATGCTGCGCGAGAACTTTGGGATCGTCAGGTTGGGAGTGATCGGGGATCTGGTGCGGTCCCAACCTCTCAATTACTGGTCGGACGTTACCCTGGTCGCATGGGACGCGCCGCAGCAGCGGGAATACGAAATCTACCAGGCTCTCTCGGGACTTGGTGACAGTCCGCAGATGCGCTTACTCGATGCGGAGCGCGGCTTCAAGACGGCAGAGGAGCAACAGGCAATTGCTGAACAGTTGGTGCCCCTGTGAACAACAATCTTCAAGCCCGTTTGCCCTCCACCTGCCTTGGCGAAGGTAAGTTGAATCGACCGGACTACCGCTCGCTCAACCACTGGCTGAGCGACTCCGGGCCGTTAAAATCCAGCAACGCTTCGCCTAGCCGCTCCAACTGATCAACCGACAGCCCTTCGACTTGCTCGCGCTCAGAAGCTTCCAACGTTCCTATCCGTCGCACCAGCTGACGGAGCACAATATTGCGGGCCTCCTGCGCTCGGCCTTCCTCGCGGCCTTCCTCACGACCGCGCTGTTCGCCCTCGCGCAAAATGCGTTGGTAAATCACAGACTCACGCATCAGTTCCTCCCGCAGCAGCGCATCGATGATTGCTTCCGAGAAGCGTAGACCCGCCAGAATCTTTGCATACCCCAGCGTATTCGCCCGCAACCCCGGTTCTTCTATACTACCGATGCGCTCTGCAACCCGCTCCAGAAGTGCTTCGGCTGAATCTGTCCGGGCAAGGGCGGCCAGCGGCAGCAACGCCGGGCGCTGCAATAGCGGCACCGGATCTTTTTCCCACAGGCGCACCACCCGGTAGCGATGTACCATCCGACCGGTACGGTACTCCTCCTGGATCGTCGTGCTCACTGAAGGTCGCTTCAAAAGAACGATAAACTGCTCGACCTCGCGCAACGGCTCCCGGTACAGCCGCATCAGGCGGATATAGTAGTCGGCCATACGCAACGGCAGGGGCGGATCGGGTCAAGGCCCAGTTCTGTGGGCAGGACAGTGGTCTGGCGGAGGGTACGGCCTAAAAGCCAGGAGGCAAAAGCGAGCGGATCTTGCCGGGCAAGTTCTTTGCAAGCATCGTCGTAGGCCATGGACTTATCATGGGACACCCGGTGTCGGAACTGAAGCTATTGCTCCAGTCGGGTGCAGGCATCCCGGCGGAAGAACCAACGATTGGAAGCGGTGCGGGTAGCTACAGGCAAGCTACATCCCGCGTTGCCGTTTTTGCTGTTCTCGTGCGATTTCTCCGGCAAGCGCACCGGCACTCGGCTCCGGCATCACCTGCGCCAGGGGCGTATGACGGTCGAGGCGAAAACCTGACCCGAGGCGGTATAGGGCTCCTTTGCAATAAAGCGCTCCGCCCCGAGCGCATCGGCCGCGTCGATCACCAGTACCATCACCTCGGGCTTGCCCTGCGCATCGATGGTCGGCCCACCAAAGACAATCATTTCCCGGTGATCACGGATGTACTCAAGATGCCGCAACCGCAGCGCCATCCGGGCGGGATCGCTGTCTTTGCGCAGGGTGCAGAGGATTGCAAAGCGCATTGATGTTCTCCCTAGCTAGTTATGGCCGCCGGTACCCTGCAATCCCAACATCGAGGCGCACAATGCGGCCCGGCTGGACGGCATCCGCGCTCAAAAAGCTGACCCCGCCGTTGGTAGTCACGTAGAGCGATCGGTGATCTTCGACTGTGCGTCCAAAAGCTACGGCCGTGCTGCCAGTGAGTCCCTGTTCTGCCTCGGCCACGACGCTCACCCGCCGGTCGGGGCTGATCCGCACCACGCTGCTGTAGACGTGGGTGGTGCCGAAGATATTGCCCTCGATATCGAAGGCAAAATCGTCGAGGTTGAGGTTGGTCATAAACACCTCCAGCTCCCCCGGCGAATAGTCAACACCCAGTGGGACACGGAGGAGCATCTGCTGCTGCGTACTGGACACGTAGAGAGTGTCGTCGTGAATTTTGAGTCCGTTCGCCCCCGGAAACATCGGTACCGGATGGAAGGGATCTTTTGCGTGGGCCAACCGCTCGTGGCTAAGCCAGAGCGCCGCCGTCCGAGCCGCCAGATCCACCTCCCAAATGGCACTTTTGTAGGAGTCGGCAACCAGATACCGCTCACCCACCAGATGGGTCAGTCCGTTCAGAAAGACCGCTTCTTGCATCTCAATCCAGCACTCGACTGTGCCATCTAGACCGACCCGGTAGAGCGTCTGAGTCTTACCCGCGGAACCGGCCACGAGCAAGCTGCCGTCCGCAGCAAAACCGATGCCTGCGGCGTTGCCGTCCAACCGGGCAAGTTCCGCGATGTCTCCCTGCGGTGAGATCCGGAAGAGGCGGCCGTCGTCGTAACTGGTCACGAACAGATCCCCGCCCTCGCCAATGACAATGTTTTCCAAGAATGTGGGCACAGGGAAAGTAGCGATCTCCTGCGCTGCTGCTATCTGGCGGGGCACCGCCGCAAACTCGGGTTGCAGCGCTTTGTCGAGGGCGGCGACGATCGCCCGGGCGATGCTGGTGCTGGAATTGGGGTTCTGGCCGGTGATGAACTGTCCGTCGCGCTCGATATGATCGGCCTTGTTTTCGCGGGCAATGAAATGCGCCCCCAACGCGCGCAACCGGTCTTCGAGGATGAAGGGCACTTCCTTGTCGAGTTCGGCCGCCACTTCCTCAGAAGCGGTGTAAGAAGTCAAGGTCACTCCCGCGACCAGGGGCGCGCCGTCGGGACGTCTGGCACCCACCAACCCGGCCGGGCCGTGGCAGATGGCGGCAATGATCTTGCCCGCCTTATAAAATTCGGTGAGCAGACGGGCGAGATCCGGGTTGTCGGGCAGGTCGAACATGGGACCATGCCCGCCCGGCAGGAAGATGGCGTCGAAATTCTCCGAGGCCATACCCGCCAGCGGCAGGGTCGCTCGCGAGGCTTCGATCGCCGCTTGCCACTGCTGTTGCTGCTCAGGAGTCGGATTGCTGCGCGGGTCGACGGGCATCGCTCCGCCCCTGGGGCTTGCCACCGTGATCCCGATTTTGCGGGCGAGCAGTTCCATGTAGGGGACCGCGAACTCCTCAAGCCAGACCCCGGTCGGTCGGGGGTCCGGCCCTTCGAAGCGATCGTGGCTGCTGGTGACCATCAAGATGGTTTTCATCATTTTTCGGTCTTTGTACCGGCAATACCCGGCTATGGAGATAGAAACACGCCGGTGAGATCCACAGTATCCAGGGGTGGTTACCGCCGTCTTGCACGATCGTCCGCCTACAGCAGGCACCGCGCTTTTTCTGCAAAGCTGGGGGGCGCTGTAGAATCGATGCGTCCCGGCAAGAATAGCATCGATGGCTGCCCCCATACCCGGAGAATTCGAATACGATACCGAGAGGGCTCCGGTCCTCACCTCCAAACGGATACACGGATCCACCGGGATTGAGGTTGTCGAAGCGCTCTGTCCGGCGGGCGAATACCGCCACGGTGCAGCGGCCGCTTTCGTCTTGCGGCTGGTCCGCCGGGGACATTCTCCCGCGCGCCTGGAACTGGGGGCGGGAGTGTTCGATGCCTACACCCGTTCTGGTGACTTGCTGTTCAATCCGGCCGGGACGGCAACCCGGTTCGCCATCGAATCACAGCGGCAGATGCTTATCGTTTCGCTGAGCGAGGCGCTCGTACTGCCGCTTCTCAATGAACAGGGGGCCAATCCCGGGGACCTTGGCCCCTTGCTGCAAAGCCCGCTGCGCAGCGGATTGCTCACCTCGCTGTGCCTTGCGCTGGGCGAGGAGGCCGACAACGGCGGGCTGCGGGGTGCAACGTTCGCAGAGGCGACCGTTACCGCTGCAGTGGCCGAGTTGTTGTTTCTGGCGAAGCAACCCGTCGGCACCGCCGCGCCCACGGCCCCAGTTGCCCATCGGACAATCGCCCGCTGCCTGGAGCTTATCGAAGCGCGATTGGCCGAACCGTTGTTGCTATCGGAGTTGGCCCAGAGTGCGGGGATGGGGCGGAGTGCATTTTTGGGTGCCTTTCGGGCGGCTACCGGGCAGTCGCCCCACCAGTACATTCTTAGGCGGCGGGCGGAGCGGGCCGTAGCGCTGCTGCGCTCGGGAGACCTGCCCCTGGCCGAGGTGGCTCTGCTGGCCGGTTTTGCGCACCAGGCCCACATGACCAATGTCCTGTCGCGCCTTTACGGCCTGACGCCCGCCCGCATCCGCAACCGGGAGGACCGATGAGGTCCGGCTTCTCACTGTTCAAAAACCTGCACAAATAGGACCGGGGGAAAGAGCTATGGCCCTCTCCCCCAGCCTCATCATTTCCACAATGCTCGACCCACCGGAATTAGCCGACAGTCACCTGATTGGTCTCGACGGCCGTGGCACCGTTGACGGTCTTGGCCACGGTCACCATCTTCGTGAGGATCGCCTGGCTGGGCACTTTGCCCTTGAGCACGACGGTGGTGCCCGTCTGGGCCACGTAGAGCGTGTCGACATCGTCAAGTTCAGGATCGTTGTCGAAGGCGAGCGCGACGCGCTTGGCCAGGCCGCTTTGATCGTACTCCCCGTTCAAACCGACGCGCTCCGGCGGCACCGGCTCACCGGTGGGCGTCTGGGCGGGCTGCGCAGGTGCCTGGGCGGTCTGCTGCGGTTTTTCCAAGCCAAAAAGACGTTGAAGCCATCCCATATTGCACTTGTCCATGCGTAACTACCCAATCAGCATAGTAACCGTCCCCACCGGAAAAATGCCCCCCAGGACAGATATGAACATGTCGGGAAACCCTCGTGGATACATATGCATAGCTACATACCCATGGGTTGTCCAACGCACCGGGTACCCGGAAGGGCCGCGGGCCGTGGATGGGCCGCGACTGGGAGCGATTGGCTTGCAGGCTGACACCGTGGCGCGGATCGTGGGCGGCCTTCCGGGTACCGGGTTGCCCCTAGAATGAACGGGGGCACGCCCACCGTACCGCTTGCAAACCGCCGCTTCGATGTCCGATCTCCGCTTGACCGCCTGGGACTACGGGGGCATCGCCGCCCACCTCGGCCTGCTCATCCGGGCGCGTTATCCGCTGCTTTACATTGTCTCGGCGGAGGAAGGACCGGTAGAGGAGGTGCTGGAGCAGGTGGCGACCACCCTGCAGCCAACGCGCAAGATCCGCCGCTGGGACGTGGTGGCCGGTTGGGAGGATAGCGGCCAGGCCAAGGGTTCGGCCATCCAGGCGCTGGAGCAGGTGCGCGCCGCCCCGGACGAAGCGGTGCTCTTTGTGTTGCGCGACTTGCACCCGCCTTTGCTCAATCCCACCCTCGCCCAGAATTACCCGGTGGTGCGCGCCCTCAAAAAGCTCGCCATCGATCTCAAAGACAAGCGCAAGACGGTCATCGTGCTCAGCCACACGGCGGCGGTACCCGCCGAATTGCGCGAGGAGATGGTAGTCATCGACTTTCCCCTACCCGGCCCCGCCGAAATCCGCAAAATGCTCAAAGCCGCCGTGCCGCCCGCGCAACTCACCCTCCAGGGACTGGCGGAGGAGCAACTGGTGCGCGCCTGCCTGGGGCTCACCCGCACGCGCATCCGCCGCATCCTCGCCCGCGCCCTCGCCGAGCGCGAAAAAGTGAGCGAAGCGGACATCGATCTGGTGCTCGAAGAAAAAAAACAGTACGTCCGTCAGAGCGAAGTACTCGAATTTTTTCCGGCCCGCGCCTCCCTTAGAAATATCGGCGGCCTCGAAAACCTCAAAGCTTGGGTGCGAGAGCGGCGGGGCAGCTTTGGCGAAGGGGCGCGCCGCTACGGCCTGCCCAACCCCAAGGGGGTGCTGCTGGTGGGCATCCAGGGCACCGGTAAGTCGCTCTCGGCGCGCACGATCGCCTGCGAGTGGCGCATGCCGCTACTGAGGCTCGATGCCGGGCGCCTGTTCGGCGGCCTGGTGGGCGAATCGGAGGCGCGGGTGCGCCAGATGATCCAGATTGCCGAGGCGATGGCCCCCTGCGTGCTCTGGGTCGACGAGGCGGATAAAGCTTTCGGCGGGGTGGGCGAGAGCGGCGCGGGCGATTCGGGCACCAGCAAGCGCGTCTTCGGCAGCCTGATGACCTGGATGCAGGAGAAGACCGCCCCGGTCTTCATCGTCGCCACCGCCAACAACGTCCGGGTGCTGCCGGCGGAATTTTTGCGCAAGGGCCGCTTCGACGAGATTTTTTTCTTGAACCTGCCCAATACCGCCGAGCGCCAGGCCATCTTCCGGGTGCACCTGGAGCGCCTCAGACCCCAGCGCCTGCGCGAATTTGACCTTGTGGCCCTGGCCGGCCACACCCCACAATTCAGCGGTGCTGAAATCGAGCAGGCGATCGTCGATGCGATGCATCTGGCCTACAACAGCAGCCCGAGCCGCGAATTCTCGATGGAAGATATCTTCCATAGTGTCGAGCAGAGCGTGCCCCTCGCTTCGATCGCCCGCGAACAGATCGCCGAATTGAAGCGCTGGGCCGCCGAATCGGGGGCGCGCACCGCCTCGATCGACACCGAGCTGAGCCAAGAAATCCGGGCCATCGCCGCCCGCCGCGGCCTCGACGCGCTCGAAATCGACGACACTGACCTTGGATAAGCGACACCGGAACATGTCCCACTTCACCACCGTCCGCCTCGAACTGAAAAACCGCGCCGTCCTCAAGGCCACCCTTGAGCAATTGGGCTTTACGGTCGCCCTCGACGCCGCCGTGCGCGGCTACAAGGGCGAGACCACCCGCGCCGATCTGGTCGTGCGCCGCCCCGGCGGCTACGACATCGGCTTTCGCCGGGTAGGCGACCACCTGGAGATGGTGGCCGACTTCTGGGGTGTAGGCAGCAGCGCCGAGCGGCTGCTTGCACCTATCCGCCAGCGCTACGCCCGCAACGTGCTTATCGAAACGGCCGCCGCCCAGGGCTTTACGGTCGAAAGCGAGCAGGTGGGCGAGGCGGGCGAGGTGCGCGTCGTGATCGCAAGGTGGGCGTGATGGCCGAGTACCAGCGCATCGAGTACGTCATCGGCAAAGACGGCAAGATCACCGAGCGGGTCAGCGGCGTCGAAGGCGGGCACTGCACCGAGATAACCGCTGAGCTTGAGGCCGCCCTGGGTCGGATCGAACGGCGCGAGAGCGACGGTGCGCCGCCCCTCGAAGGCGAGGTGCAACGCCGACTCGACCAGGGCCATGCCTGAGCACTGCGAACCGCTGTTGCGCAGCTTCATGGAGGCGGTGGGGATCGGCAGTTGGCGGGGATTGGCCAGGCAGGCCGGGGTGTCGCCCGCGGCGGTGGGTGCGGTGCGCCGGGGAGAAGCCTTTCGGCTCAGGGTGGAGACGGCCCAAAAGCTTGCCGCCTGTTTGGAGGTGGAGCCGGCGGCTTTTTTGCAGACCTTCGCAGGGGTACACCTCGAGAGCCGTGCCGAGCGCGAGTGCGGGCAATGGCGCTCAGAATGCCTGCGGCTGCAGAAACAGCTCGAAGCGCAGCAGGCGGTGGCAGAAGCGCATTTTCGCCGTGAAACTCTCCAACGGCTGCTGCCGCTGCTCATCCAGGCGCCGACCCTCAGGCGGGCCGCCCAGGGCAACCCGACGCTGGGAGCGGCGGGCGCCCTGCGCTTGCTCTCGCCGCTGGAGGGCCTGCTGGCCGACTGGGGCTTCGAACCTATCGGTGCTGTCTGGGAGCCGGTGGCCTTCGATCCCGAGCTGCACCTGCCGGACGCGGCGGACATCGCACCGGGCGAGACCGTCTACGTGCGCTTTTTGGGCTACCGGGACCAAGCGGAGGTGCTCTGCCGGGCGAAGGTGAGCCGGACGTTGCCCGCGGGGAGCGGATCGTGAGCATCGTCGCCGTCGATTTCGGCACCTCCAACACGGTGGTATGCCTCGAAAACCGGGCCAGGGGCACCCCCGAAACCCTCGTCTTTCCGTTTAGCGCCCACTACCCGGGCGGACCGCCCCTGGTGCCCTCGGCGGTCTATATCGACAGCCGGGGCGAAGCGCTCATCGGCCGGCCGGCCGCCGCCGCCACCGACAAAAGCCGGCTCTTTCGAGGGTTCAAGCGCGACCTGTCCCAGGAATTCGAACCCTCGCCCCGGCTGGTGGACGGAGCGAGCTACACCTCGGCGCGGGTGGGCGAAATCTTTTTGGATCGTCTGTACGCCGCCCTCAACGCCCAGGGCGTCCTGCCTTCACAACTGATTTTGAGCGCACCGGTCGGGGCCTACGAACACTATCTCAACTGGTTGCGCGAAGCCTGCTTCCGGCTTGCCCTTCCCGAGCCGCTGGTGGTGGACGAATCGACGGCGGCGGCGCTGGGGTACGCCATCGAGGCGCCGGGAGCGCTGGTGCTGGTGGTCGATCTAGGCGGCGGCACCCTCGATCTCTCGCTGGTGCGCACAAGCCCCCTGCCCACAGGAGCGCGCGAGCAACGGGCGGAGGTGATCGCCAAATCCGACCGGCCCTGGGGTTGCGGGGGCGCCGATATCGATCAGTGGATCGCCGAGGATTATCTGGATAGAGCCGGTCTTACCCGCCGCAGTATCGGCGAAACCGCCTGGCAGAATTTGCTCCTGGTAGCCGAAGCGGTGAAGATCCGGCTTTCCGCTCAGCGCTTCGCCGCCGAGAGCTGGTTTGACGAGCAGAGCTTCGAGACCCACGAGTTGCGCCTCGATCGCGACGGCCTGGAGGCGATCCTGGAGCGGCAACAGCTCCTGGATCGCCTGCGCGAGGCGGTCGACGAAGTGCTCGATCAGGCCTACGGCCGGGGGGTGGCCAAAAAGGAGATCGCCCACGTCGTGCTGGTGGGGGGCACCGGCTTGATCCCGGCGGTCCGCAAGCAGCTAATCGGCCTGTTCGGCCGCGAGAAAGTCCGGTTCGGCAAACCCTTTGAGGCGGTGGCCCACGGCGCGCTCACCCTGGCGCGCTACGGCGCGGTGGAGGACCACCTGCGCCACACCTACGCCCTGCGCCACTGGAATCCCTATGCCAAGGCCTACGAATACCTGCCCCTGTTCACAGGCGGCACCCCCTACCCGGTGGCGGGCGAACCGATTTTGCTGCAGGCCAACGCCGCCGGCCAGAAGGAGGTGAGCCTGGTCCTGGGCGAATTGAGCGCCGGGACGACCACCGAAGTCTACGAAGATGCCGCCGGCATGCTGCGCACCCGCCCAGGCAGTGCCGACGGCAGCTTCCGGCCTTTGGGCAAACGCAATCAGGTGAATTTCACCCTCGATCCGCCCGGGGTGGCTGGGGTGGACCGCTTGGAAGTGCGCTTCGCCGTCGATGGCACCCGCACGCTGCGGGTGACGGTGCGGGATCTGTCCACCGGCCGGTTGCTCGTCGACGAGCAACCGGCCGGCCGGCTGAAATAAGCGCTCCTGCCCCTAGTCCAGGCCGTAATCCTCCTTGAGCGAGCGCATAAAGGCCGCGAGCGCCGCCACATCGTCCTGCACCAGGGCGATGCGCCCGATTTCGAGATCGGCATTGCGCACTTGAGCGGCACGGGTCTTTTGCGAGAACGACCGATAGAATTCGGCGACTTCTTCGAGCGTGCCTTTGCTGCCGTTGTGCAGGTAGGGAGCCGAGTCCGCCAGATCCCTGAGGCCCGGAGTCTTGAAGCGGCCGAGGGACTGGGTGAGGGCGGCGTCTTTACCGCTATTGGGCACTTTAGCCAACCCCATCAGTGCTTCGAGCTTCTCGGGGGGCACCTTGAAATCGGGATTGAGATAGACGTTCCAGGCTCCGAGATCCGCCAGGGCCGGGTTGGCCGAGTCGGCGGGCTTGCGAAAGACACCCGAGGCGTTGGGGTGAAGGGAGGTCGGGGGCAAATAGGCGTCGTAGTTGGTGTTGCGTTCCTTGAGTGCAGGGATCGGCAGATTGGCGAAGGCCCCTTCGCCGTGGGCGTCGTCGTACTCCTGCTGGCTGGCCCCGGTGTTGTGCAGGCTGAAGTCGGTGAATTTGGGTGCTACGTGGCAGACCATGCAGTTGCCCACCTTTCCCTGCTGCAACTCCGTGGCACCGACCGCGCGGCCCTGCGGTTCGGCCAGGAAGATCTGCAAGCCGACCAGTTCCTGCGCCCCAAAGGCAAAGGGTTGATCGCTCAGCTCAAAAGCGCCGTCCGCGGGTGTCACAAAGCGCGGCTGCTTGAGATTGGCGAGAAGCCCCCGCAGGCGGCGGCTGTAGGCAAGGTCCGATTCGCCGGGGGCGGGCCGGCGCGGCAGGCCGTTCTTTTGCAAGAACACGTCGTAGGGCGAACCTGCGAAGGCCCCTTCTTCGTCGCGGGCAAAGAACAGCGAATCCATGTAGGCCGCCATCAACCGGCCGACCGCGTAGAGAATCTGCTCGTCGGTCGCTCTGGCGACATCGAGGCGGTAGGACTCCGGCAGCACGAAGCGCGGATCGGGGCTCTTGCCGGCCAATACCAGCGCGTAGGCCCCGCCGTTTTGCTGGGCAAGTTCGCCCTGGCCGTTGTCGTTGCGGACGATCGAGGCGACGTGGCGGATGGCGGCCTGGCGCTCGGTGAGTTTCCAGCCGAAGTTGCGGTCCGTCAGGGTATCGGCCACCAGTTTCTCCAGATTCGGAAACTGGCCGTCCAAGTGATAAAGTTCCGCCGGGGCGGTGGTGTTGAGGGCCAGATTGACCAGGGAGGGACTGTTGCGGACGGTGACCTTCTCGCCGTCCCCCCGGTCCGGCACGGGGCTGCGCACGGCGAAATCGGCGTAGGTGCGAAACCCGCCGCCCGGGGTCTCGGCGGCCTGCGATTCGAGATGGCATTGCCTGCAACTCATCGATTTACCTGCGAAGGGACCGGCAATCGGTCCGTCGGGGGTCATCAGGGTCGCCACCACCGGATCGCCGCCACCGGGCAACGGCTCGGCATTGGCATCCCCGCCGCTATTGGCAAAATAAAACTGAGCGAATCGCGTCTCTTCAAATAGCCGTTCGCCAACTAGAACTTCCGCAGGTTCAGCCTCCTCAGCTTCGGCACTTTGCCGCGCGGGGGACGGCGGTTGCGCACTGATATCCATCGCTTTTGCAAAGATTCCGGCGGTGGCAAGCAGCGCCGCCAGACCCACCAAGCGCAAGGCGTGGGAATTGAGTCGAGTCATTCGATTGTTTCTCCTTCGCAGAGCGATTCCCACTGCCGATTCATCGAGCGAAATCGGCGAGTGATCGCGTAGAATTACCGCGCCTACAGATCTGACCGCGGCGCATTATTGAACTTAGACAACGAGTATCTTGGGGGACGCTCGGCAGAGTCTACCACGATTGTTTGCCGAGACTCGCAATATATTCACTGATTAAGGGGAGGCAACCGGCGCAGCCAAAATCGATGACATATAGATGCCTTGCAAACCTCTCGCTGTGCTCAATTAGGTTCCAAAATCACCTGTTAGTTTCTAACTCGAACTATTCCCGATAGGACCAGCAGGAGGGTTGCGGCCAGGGCGCAGCCTCCCCCGACCACAAACGGAGCCGCACCACCCAGTCCCTGCCACAGAGCACCCGCCAGCAGACTCGCAGGCAGCAGCGCCACTCCCGTGGCCAGGTTAAAAAAACCGAAGGCGGTGCCGCGCAGATGGGCCGGAACGCGGTCGGCAATCAGGGCGGAGAGGATGCCCTGGGTGATGCCCAGATAGAGGCCGTAGAGGGCAAAAAGCCCCCACACCTGCCAGGGGAGGGCGGCAAAGGCAAACCCCAGGTACACCAGTGCGTAAAGCAGCCAGCCGGCCGCAAGCAACCCCGGCCTGCCGATGCGGTCCGACAAGACCCCCACCGGGTAGGCGCTCAGGGCGTAGACAACGTTCATCACCAACAGCAACAGCGGCAGCAGCGCCGCGGCAACTCCGAGCTGCTGCGAGCGCAACAGCAAAAAGGCGTCGCTGGAATTGCCGAGGCTGAAGAGCAGCGCTGCCAGCACCAGGAGCCAGTAAGGGCGGCCCAGCGCCCCCAGATCCGCCCAACGCAACGGCCGATTCAGCCGGGAAGCGACCGCCGGCCTTTCCGGCTCGCGCACCCCGAAAACGAGCAAGGCCACCGCCGCAAACCCGGGCACCAGAGCCACCAGAAACACCAGCCGAAAATTGTCCCCCGAAGCGGCCATCAGAACGGCGGCAACGAGCGGTCCGATGCAGGCTCCGACTGTATCGAGAGATTGGCGCAGTCCAAAAGCCGCTCCGCGCAGGGGCGGCGGGGTTAGATCCGCCATCAGTGCGTCGCGCGGCGCCCCGCGAACGCCCTTGCCCAGCCGATCCGCGAAGCGGGCCACCAGCACCCAGACGGGGCTGGTGGCCAAAGCGAAAAGGGGTTTGGCCGCTGCCGAGAGGGCATAGCCCGCCACCGCCAGGTTCTTGCGTTGGCCAAGATAGTCGCTCAGGGCGCCGGAGAAGACTTTGACCAGCGAGGCGGTCGCCTCGGCGATGCCCTCGATCATTCCCAATACCAGGACACTTGCGCCCAGCTCGGCCACCAGAAACAGCGGCAGCAATGCGTGAATCATCTCGGAACTGGAATCGGTCAGCAAGCTGACAAATCCCAAGATCCAGATGGGACGGGGAACGCTTCCCGGCAATTTCATCGGTGTGCTCCCGCGGTGGTGATAGTCGCGCTCCCGTCATAGCGCATTGGCGGATACAGGCCGATGTCGCCGGGCACACGCCCCATCATCGGGGTACTGGACCTTGTGGCCAAACTTGCCGCGAAGCACTCAAGATAGTATTGTGACTATAGTCACATGACCATACAGGAGGCTTCCGATGGCGCGCACCCCCGAAGAAATTTCTGCGGCCGACTTTAAGGCCCGGTGCCTGAAACTGATGGATCAAGTCGAGCAGGAGCGCACGGAAGTGGTGATTACCAAGCGGGGCAAGCCGGTGGCGAAGCTGGTCCCGTTCACGGCAGAAGCACCGTCGGTCTTCGGATTCATGGCCGGCACGGGGGTCATCCGGGGCGACATCGAGGCTCCCATCGGGGGTCCATGGGATGCCGAACATGATTAAGGGGTATTTGTTGGATACCCATGTTTTTTTGTGGTTAATGCTCGGCTGCGCGCACCTTAAGGAGGCTCCAGTACGAACCCTTGCATCCGCCGCCGCGTCGGGGGGGCTGCGGGTGTCGCCGATCACCTGTTGGGAAGTCGCCATGCTGGCTGCTCGGGGTCGCGTCCACCTGGGGATGCCCTGTCAGGAATGGATAGCCCAATCCCTGAGTGCTCCCGGTCTGTCTGTGCTGGACCTGTCTGCCCAGATAGCGGTGGAGGCGGCCGAACTGCCGGGCCAGTTTCACGGCGATCCGGCGGATCGGATATTGGTCGCTTGCGCCCGGGTGAAGAACATCGCACTGGCCACAAGAGATGCCAAGATCCTCGCCTATGCCCAGGAGGGCTATTTGCAGGTTCTGCCTTGCTGAGCAAACCCTGCGGCGTTGGTCTGCACCCCAAAATGGTCCAAAAGGAGCAGACCCCCCTAGCGGGCAGCGGTCAGCTCATCACAAAATTCCAGTGTGCGGTTGAGGGCCCAAAATTCGTCTTCCTCGCCACTGGGCCGGCCGATATGGGCGACGTGGCCGCCTTGAGCAGTGATCACCAGGCGCGCGCAGCGGTTGGCGGCGCTGCGCTGCTCCAGTTCGCCCACGATACGCGGATCGAACATCGGGTCGTCGGCGGCATAAATAATCAAATGCGGCAGCGCCAGCTCTTCGAGCAGATACAGCCCGCTGGTTTTGCGGTAGTACTCCTCGACCGAGGCAAAGCCGTAGTAGCCAATCACCATCTCGTCGTCAAAGTCGCGGATGAAGCGAACTCGATCGAGCACTCCGGCCGGAACGGTCTCGGGGTAGAGTCGCAGGCGCCGGGCCACCTCGCGGCGCAACTCCTGCACCAGGGCCTCTTCGATCAGCCGACCGGTCCAGGTTTTTTGCAAATTGGCAAGGGACCAGTTCGATTCGAGGTTCGGACAGAGGACGACCGCTCCCGCCAGGACGTCGCTGTGCAGATCGCGGGCCGCCTTCAGCGACCAGAGGACCAGCTGCCCCCCGAGCGAGACGCCGAAGGCGACGGCCGGCGCAGCGCATCCCAGCGCAAGTGCCTGCTCGGCGATGCGCACGATATCTTCACCGTCGCGCCAGCCGTCGGAGGGCGGTACTGGCGAGAGTTCCGCCGTCTTGCCGTGGCCGCGCCAGTCGTAGAGCACCACGTCGTAGCCGCGGGCGTAAGCCTTGCGCGCCAGATAGTGCACGTACCAGCTGCCCTCCAGCGAACCGACGATCCCATAGCAACCGATGAGCGTTCCGCGCGGGCGGCCCGCTGTCTGGCGGGCGTAGCGCCCGGCAATCGGCACCCCTTCAGCTCCGGCAAAGACGTGTTCTTGCCACGGCGGCACCGGCAGCGGCGGCGCCAGGGGCGAGCGCTCGCCGTACTGCTGCCAGGCGTTGCTGTGCAGCAAGCTCACCGCGATAGTTTGCACAAAACCGTCCTGAAAGTACCAGGGAGCGCGGTAGGGTCGCATCGTCAGGCTCCGGGGCGGCGGGTTTCCTGGGCCAGATAGCGCTCGAACAACGCGTTCTCTTTGCGCGTCTCCAGCCGCCACAAAAAGACCATCAACGCAATCACCCCGGATTGCACGGCCAGGTTGGTGAGGCTCACCGGCAACTCCCGCCCCGCCAGCACCCGAAAAAAGGCGACGAAAAAGCCGACCACGCCGCTCGCACCGAAGGCCAGATACAGCCCCAGCCGCAGCTTGCGCCAGGGATGGCGCGATTCGACGCGCAGCGAAGCCCGACGGCGAGCGATTTCTTCTGCGTTCATGGCGCGCTCGTAACGGAACTTTACCAATTATGGCTGGGAAGCGTCGCCATGGCGCGTCCGCAAGCCGGGCTCAGGTGTCGATGCGCGACTGGGTAGGCTCGGTGAGCACGTACTGGTTGAGCAAACGCACCAGCAGGGCGGCGGTAAAACCGACTATCAACAGCAGCGCCAGACCGACCAGCGAGATGAGGGTCGAGAGGAGCAAATTGGTCACAAAGGGCGGAATAAAGCGCAGGAACGGCCCCAGGTAGGAAAAAGCAACCAGCCCACCCACGGCCACCGCTGTGTAAGTGCCCACGAAGGCGGCGGCTAGGGCCGCACCGGCCCAATCGACAGTGACCAGAGCGACCACTAGACCGAAGGCTACCCCGGCGGCAAGCCAGCCGACCGGGAGATTGCCCAGCCGCAGCCAGAACAGCGCCGCCACCAGAAAGCCGGTGCCGACGGTGGCCACCAGGGCGCTGCCCACGCCGATACCGGCGGCCACCGGAGTGCTTGCCGCCCGGGTGAGGGTGCGGATGGAGGCGCCCGCGTAGGCCCCGAGGGCGGTTCCGGCGAGGGCGGCAAGGGCGATGCCGAGCAAGACGAGCGGTAAAGAGGTGCCGATCAGGTCCATGGGCGTCTCACCTGAGAGCTTCGTTGTCTATGTTAGACTTCCGCTCCGCTCGCCGGTGGATTGCAGCGGATTTCGAGCATGAATCCGTCCGGGTCAAAAAAATAGATGCCCCGGCCGGTGGGACGGCTGACCGGTCCGTGGTCGATGGGCACACCGTGGGCCAACAGCACCGCCACTGCCTCGTCGAAGGCCTCCGGGGCGATGTCGAAGGCCAGGTGGTTGGCGCGGGTGAAGGCTTTGTGCGGATCCGGGTCGGGCGGTCCCAGTTCGGGCTCGAAGAATAGATCGATGACCGTGCCGTCCGGGGTGACGAAATTAGCAATTTTGCCCGCCGCCACCTGAGCGCGCAACGTCGAGGGTACCGCCTCGCCCGTGAGTTCCTCCAGGCCCAGCACCTCTGCGTAGAAGCGGCGCGAGGCGGCCAGATCCCGCACGTTGAAGGCGAGATGGTGCACCCGGCGCAGCGCACCGGGGGTGAGCACTTTTGCAGATACAGCGGACACTGGCGGGGCTCCCGAGACAGTTTGGCCACTACCTTAGCCGCTGGCGAGAATATCGAATAGTTCGCCGCTGCTCAACTCTTCTGCAAGGGCAACCAGACCGGAGCGCACCCGGTCCACCTCCGCCGTCCCGCCGCCGGTCAGCACCTCCATCCACAGCACGCCCGCCATCGCCACATCCACCTGCTCGACGCGCTCCCCCGCCTGGTAACCCAGCCGGATCGCCTCCACCAGGGATTGCTGCGCCGCTGTCCAGTCTTGTTGTTGACGGTGCGCTTCAAAAAGCGACAGCAGCGCGTGGCGCAGCAGGCCCACCGCCTGGGCGCGGCGAAAACACTCGCACGCCTGCAGGTACTGCGCCTCGGCCACGGTCCACTGCCGGCTCTGGTAGGAGATGTTGCCCAACAGCAAATACCCAAGGCCCAACTCCGAATCTTCGCCCAGCCGTTCGGCCAGGCGAATGCCCTGGGCGCACAGACTCTCGGCTTTGTTGGTGGCGGAAATTTCGATGAGCAAGTTGGCCTGGCGCAACAACTGCTGCAACAGCTCCGCTTCCCGGTTGGTCAATTCCAACAGTGCAATCGCCTGGGCGCGGGCGTAGATGGCCGCCTGCAGATCGCCGTTTTCTTCGTGCAGCTGGGCGAGCTGGTCCCAGGTACCCACCGCGCTGGGGGCCGACTCGGCTTCTATAAACGCCCGAATCGCCAACCGCAAACTCGCCATCGCCTGCTCCAGGTGGAGCGGTTGCTGCAAAGCGGCCATCTGGGTATACGTGCGGCCTTCGAGCAGCGAGCGCGAGAAGCCGGCTTCGAGCGCACTGCACAACAGCAGCACCCGCCGGCAGTAGACCATCGCCCGGGTGGGCTGTTCGCTGCGCTGCAACAGCAGCGCCCCTTCGAGCAGACAGTGGATTTCGCGCACCGGCAGATGAAAGCGCCAGGCCAACTCTCGGGCCTGCTCCAATTTCTCAAACGCAAGACCCAGTCCTGGGGAGCGCTCGTGGGCCAACCCTTTGGCCGATTCGACCACCAGTTCGATCAGATGCTCGACCACCGGGGTGTAGCGCCGCTGGAGCGCCTGCCAGTTTCCTGTTGCCCGCGGCAGGCTCAAATCCAGCACCATCCCCAGACCCGGATCGGGCGACTCGCTGTGCTCGAGGTGAGCCGCGAGCGCAGCGAGCGCGGCCGGCTCGTCAGGCTCCTGTTGCACTGCGCTCCAGAGCGCCGCGAGTTCGGTCGGTTCCATAGTTGGCCTGTCGATAACGGTAATCGTGAAAAAAAAGCCCGCGCCTGGCGCGGACCTTCAGAAAGTTCCTATAGATGCAAATAGATAGCGCTAGACGAGGCTCAGGCGCTCGCCGTGGCGGGCGTACCATTCGAGGGTGCGCCGCAGGCCCTCGGCCAGGCCGGTGCTGGCGGCAAAGCCGAACTCGGCGCGAGCCCGGGAGGTGTCGAGGCAGCGGCGGGGCTGGCCGTTGGGCTTGTCGGTCTCCCAGAGAATTTCGCCTTTGAAATCCATCAGCTCGCACAGCATCTCCACCAGATCCCGGATGGAAATCTCTGCGCCGGTGCCCAGGTTGACCGGCTCCGCTCCGTCGTAAGTGCGGGCGGCTTCGACGATACCGGCCGCCGCATCATCGACATAGAGAAACTCCCGCGTCGGACTGCCGTCGCCCCACACGGGCAACGTCTTCTGTCCCGCCTGTTTGGCCTGGGCGATTTTGTAAATGAGCGCCGGGATGACGTGGGAGCTTTTCGGGTCGAAATTGTCCCAGGGGCCGTAGAGGTTGACCGGCAGCAGGTAGATGCCGTTGAAGCCGTACTGCGCCCGGTAGGCCTGCAACTGCACCAGCAGGGCTTTTTTGGCGACGCCGTAGGGGGCGTTGGTCTCCTCGGGGTAGCCGTTCCAGAGATCGTCCTCGCGGAAGGGCACCGGGGTGAACTTCGGGTAGGCGCAGATCGTGCCCACACAGACAAATTTGCCCACACCGGCTTTGTAGCTCTGGTGGATGAGATGGGTACCCATCATCAGGTTGTCGTAGTAGAGTTCGGCCGGTTTTTCGCGGTTGAGGCCGATACCGCCCACCTTGGCCGCCAGGTGGATTACCAGGTCCATGCCTTCGACGGCCCGCGCGCAGGCGTCCGGCTCGCGCAGGTCCAGTTCGCCCGAGCGCGGGGTCACCAGGTTCTGCGCCCGGGCGCCCCGGGCCAGCAGTTGTTCGACGACGTGGCGTCCGAGAAAGCCGCCCGCGCCGCTCACCAGGATCTTGGCGCGCTCGAAGTCCGTTTGCATCGCGAAGAGGCCCCTCTCAGGTCGTAGATCAGTGTACCGTGCGCGGCCGTGGGCGGCCGAGTTTACCAAGCGGGCGGGAATGTCGTAGCATCGGTAGGTCTTTGAATACGCAGGATGCGCCAACAAACCGTACCCCGCTTCGGACGGCCCTGGCTGGAGGGTCTGGCGAACGGACTGACTGTACTCATTGTCGTCTCGACCCTTTGTTGGGATGCACTATCGGTGTTGTTTGCCTACTGGATGGCCTACGAAGTACGCGCCTCCAGTCCCAATACGCTGTACGGACCGGAATTTTATTGGGCGCTCGCGCAATTTAGCGTGATTTCCACACTGCTGGTCTTTGCCGCTTCAGGCCTGTACCGGGCACCGGGCTATCAGTCGCGCTTCGACGAAGTGGCCAAGGCACTCATCGGTCTTGTGCTCGCCTTTGCGATCGTGGTGGCGGGGGTGTTTTTCTTCCGCGAGGCTTCTTTTTCGCGCTTCGTGCTGCTTTATGCCTGGGCAGTGGCGGCGGTGTCGATCGTGGCGGGGCGGTTGGCGCTGCAGCAGATCAACCGCAGCCTCCGGGGGCGCGGCTTCGGATTGCAGCCGGTCCTCATCGTCGGCACCGGAGCACCGGCCGAATCGCTCAAGGCGTTGCTGGCGATGAATCCCCAGTGGGGTCTACATCTGGTCGGTCTGGTGGCCGAGGAGCCTGAGGCGGCGGCCGCAAGCGGTGAGGTGATTGCCTCGGTCGCGACGTTGGGACGTTACCTTACAACCCACGAGGTGGCCGAAGTCTGGGTGGCGCTGCCCGACTACCCACGCAGGCAGCTGCTTGAACTGTTGCAGGTAATTACTGCCGTGCGGCCGGTGCAGATCCGGCTGGTGCCTGGCATTCTCGAGTATGTGACCGCCCGTATGCAGGTGGATGTGCTAGGGGGAACGGCGCTGCTCACGCTGCAGGATACGCCGCTCAGACGTGCCTCCAATCGTTTTACCAAGCGATTTCTGGACATTGTGCTCTCCGGGTTCGGCCTGGTACTCGGGGCTCCTCTGCTGGTGCTGATCGCTGCGGCGGTCAAGTTCAGCAGCCCGGGACCGGTGTTCTACAAGCAGGAACGCATCGGCCGCGACGGGGCCGTGTTCTGGATTTATAAGTTCCGCACGATGCGGGAGGGTGCCGAGGGGCAAGGACCAGGTTGGACGACCCGCGACGATCCGCGCCGCACAGTGGTGGGAGCGTTTTTGCGGCGCACCAGCCTCGACGAATTGCCGCAACTTTGGAACGTACTAGTGGGCGAGATGAGCCTGGTTGGTCCCAGACCCGAGCGGCCTATCTATGTCGAACGCTTCAGCCAGGACATTCCCAAGTACCCCGACCGGCATCTGGCCAAGACGGGGATTACCGGCTGGGCGCAGATCCACGGCCTGCGCGGCGATACTTCGATTCCCGATCGGGTGCGCTACGACCTTTATTACATTGAAAACTGGTCGCTGCTGCTTGATTTGCGCATTATTTTGGTTACGGCCTTGCAAGTAGTGTTCCACCCCGAGGACGCCTATTAAACTGGACACGCCAAGTCGGCAACAATCTCTTCAGCGCAGGCCACACCCCCAAAGAGAATTAAAAGAAGGATTATCGGCAAGTTGCATCGGGCTGCTCACTACCCATCAGAAATCGGTTCAGTACAGTAGTTCGGGGTGCCTTGTAAAAAATTTAAACGCGGACACAGTATGTAATAATCTCAAATAGTTGAACGGCGAGCGAGTACTGGCTCTCTGATACTTGTGTATAGCTGTTGCCTGGGGATCGAACAAAACCCGAAACCCGTTTCTCCAGGCATTCAAGCAAAGATTGACATCTTCAAAATATAGAAAGAATCGCTCATCGAAAAGACCGTATTTTGAAATGTAGTCTCCAGAAACCATCATAAATGCGCCAATGCCCCAATCCACTTCACAGGGTATTTCAAAGTTGTATAAGTGCTCGTAATAATAACTGAAGGAGTAAAGTTTACGCTGAAGTTTTTCACCGATAAGGCTGCGCAGCAGAAAGTAAGTAAAAGTCGGAAAAGTTCGAACTGAAGGCTGGACAGTATGGTCAGGATAGAGCAATTTCGGACAGACAATTGCTACATCTCTCGACGCGACTAGAATACCGTGAAGCTTTAGAATGGTCTCCGGTTGAAAAACAACGTCTGGATTGATAAGAGCGTATACCTGGCTTGGAAAGTACTCGACGGCAAGATTATTGGCCTTGCCAAACCCAAGGTTGTTACTTGAATTGATCCCGATAAAAATGTCTGGATAGGCTCGATGGTAGTGATCGACAATCAAAGAGCAGCTGTCAAGCGATGCATTGTCTACAACAACAAGCCTGCCTCTCGATCCATAATGATGGTGGATTGTCTGCAGGCAAGACTCGATCGAATCGGTCAGTGTCTTCGCAGAATTATAGGTGACGATAACAAAAGTTATCTCTTTGAAAGGCTCGATCTGAAGCGACGGCTGACGGCTCATCAAAACTCACGTGTGTTGGTAGCAAACATTCGACAAATCACGAGTAAGTGTCTACGGACATGCAGGCACTTACTCGCAAGCAAATGGATCAGTTCCCTGTATCAGTTTCCTCAAAGACGTTGAGACTTTTGTGGAGACTTACTGACGAAAACTTTGTAAAGAGTGATGCCGGAAGATGTATTCCGACAGCCGTTGTTTTCCAGTCGAACATTGTCAGCTGCTAGAAAAATACAAGACGAGAAAAATCCACCAAGGCTTTGTCCACAGTCTTCGATCTGGTTGTTGCGGATAACAATGCCTTCAGATTTCGAGAATAGAACTCCGATTCCTTCGGCGTGGATATTGCGGATCTTATTACCCTCTATCAGAATGTCTTGAGGGAAATCGGCTGGGTTTTTGGGATCCAAAATGCGTCGAACATTGTAATCACTTGCAATTACAATGCCTCCATCACCCGAACCATCGATCGTGTTTCCCATTATTTTTACTCTCGATGTGCCAGCATTGATATTGATATTTTCGAGAGAGCGCCAGCCCACGAGTGTCACACGATCACCAGCTTGCGAAGGGTAGGGCTGTCCCTGCCGATCAACGAGAGTAACAGTGCGCTTATTACCGGTACCCTTCACAGTTGCAAAAACTGTGCCTCCCAGAACGCCTCCCTGGGGAGGCACGACTTTGTCGTTGAGCCGTATTCCTTGCCTGGCAGTGGGGTAGGGCAAGGAAAATTCAAAGGTGGATTGGCCTTGCACAGCAGTAAGCGTCGAAACATGACTGGGGTTAATGAAGTTATTTCTCAGAATTTCGCCGTCTTGGGACCAACGTGTCTGTAGATTGAATCCGGTGACATCCTTAAATTGATTCTCAATGACGGAGAACTGCTTAACTGCGCTAACCTCTACGGGTGCACCCTGGGAAGAACCCGCTCCATTAAAAACATTGCGAGAGATTGTAAGCCCAGTGGCACTGTTGCCCAGGATGTAGTGACCAATATCGCCAGAAAAAGAACTGCCGGTTACTCGGGTGCCTGGGGCAGAAGTGACGATACCGTATTTTACTTTGCGGTTACTAAAAACGAAGTTTATGCCTTCGATGGCAACGTTAGGCGCCCGAATCGAAAGTAGCGCCTCAGTCCCAGGAGCAGCTACCAGTTTGCCGCCACCAAAGATCTTCTGGTTCGCGGTGGTAACGTTTAGGTCTTTCGTAAAGTAAGTTTTCTTCAGTACAATATTTTTGCCCGACTGCAAAGCCTTTTGGAGGCTTGTAGTGTCATCTTTGACGCCATCACCGGCCGCCCCAAAATCCTCTGGAGACGCCTCGGTTTGGGTTGTTTGACTGAACGACCGTTCGGAAACGACTAGTAGCATCAACAGAAAGACAAACATCCACGAAATCGCTCTTTTACTACTCATGTCACTCTAGCTCCTTCAACGAATCGATCTTGCCCAGACAGAACCTTTGGACTCAGCTTTTCGTAACGAAGGCTCAGCGACAATATTCTAAAAATAGCGACCTGAAATATGATCGGTAGATAGAACCAAAAATTAACAAAGAACGAAAGCAAAGCGCAGAAGTAAAGAACCGCGAACGTACCAAGTTCGGTGAATGAAGGTGAGTTTTGGATTCGGCGGTAGTACCTGACCGTTAAAAAAATCGCCCCACCAGTCAGCAGCCATGTCCCGGTATAACCGGCATCGTAATAGACTGGAAACAGATAGGAAGAAACATTGAAGTAAATTACCTCCAGATAGCTCTCCCGTACAATCGACGGTCGCAAAAACGACGGGATCAGATTAATTACTGAAGTTCCATCAAAGTACGGTGCCTGGGACAAATTGATCAGATTATCGAGATTCAGAACGTTGAAGTAGCTGTAACTGTACAACCAAACAAATGGATTGGGAATAAACTGGTACTCGGATTTAATACCCGCAAGAACCTTGATGTCGCCACTACGAAAATCGCCAAGAACCGAAAAAGTTACAAGGAAGACCGCCGAAAGAAGCACAATACGTGTCAAGGGTATGGGTTTCTTTACAATTCCATAGAGAACTATTGCCTCAACAATCAACGACAAAACATTTTGCCGTGTCACAAATAGAACAAAAGTAAAAATGACGATAGCAAAAAATACAAGATAGCCTCTCTTCCCTGTAAGCAAATACGTATAGAAAGCAAGGAGGGCAAACGCATTCGCGTACGCACAGTAAAAACCGTAAAGCCCGTTAACTCCGAAGCTTAAGTAACCTGTATCTCCTTCGGTGATACCCTTGACAAGGGGAATATATCCAGCGATTGCAATGTTTACGGTAGTCAGCAAGAAGAACAGCAAAGCAAACAGTCTGAACCAGTCTTTTTTTATGGCCGCTACTTTCCACTCTTTCTTCCGCGACTTACCTTTTGGAAACAATCCAAACGTCGAAGTGGCAATGATATCGAAGAAAAAGGCTAACCAAATATTTGTGAGAATGAGTAGGTAGGTCTCCTTATTTGGGATTGTTGAGTAAATACTAATATCCAGGCTTGACAGTCCCACAATTGCAAGCCAAGGTAGGACAAATGCTACAACCGGATGCAAGTAATTCAATCGATGAAACAGAACAATCATTGTCAAAGCAATGATTGCACTTACGTAACCAAATTCTACTGTCGCGAAAGGAGACAGCCAGTAGAAAGCTACCACAGCTCCAAAAATTGATACTAATATCGCCTTGAACGATTGTTGGCGGCCTAACCAATTGGCTGCTGAAAAAGCATCGCTTATTGACGACATTCCACATCCTGTTCTGAAGAAGAGCTATTTTTTGTTTCTTAACAGTTGCTGTACTGCTCTAATTTTTGCTTTTTGCCTCGAAATAAGGAAATATACGCTGACATTTCGTGCGAAGCTCAATAGTGACGTAACCAGTCCGAGTGCATTCTTTTGGATTAGTTGCATCTCATGAAATGCTCGCATTGGGTTTTTGCGGCTTGTTCCATCATCGGCGCAGAAGGATACCACCCTTTCTAATGGCACAAAGCGAGTGCTGTTCAGCCAGAGTCTTAGGTTTAGTTCATAGTCAGCACAAATAGCATATTTCTCGTCGTAACGCAGCCCCATTTGCCTTAGTAAACGTGCTGAGTAAAAAGCTGACTGATGATGGACTGTATTATACATTTTTATGGAAGAGCTGACGTGAGAGATATGAACTTCTCCAGTGTCGTAGACCACAGTGCCAAATACACAGCCAGCTGCTCCACGTAGGTGAGGTGCGATGTCCGCGATTACATGTTTATCATGCAACAAATCATCTGCGTTCAAAAAAAACAGCCAATCTCCCCAAGCCAACTCAATCCCTTTATTCATAGCGTTGTAAATCCCTATATCTTCTTCGCTACGCCAGTAGGCAATGCTGGAATTGTAGTCATGAAGCAACTCAATTGTTCCGTCTTTGGAGCCTCCATCTAGAACAATGTGTTCCAGATCATTGGATGTTTGTTGAATGACACTTGTAATCGTTTTTTCGAGGGTTTTTCTGCCGTTACGTACTACGGTGATAATGCTTACTAGAGGTCTTGCTTTTACTGTCTGGGTTAGACGGTAGCCTCCTTCCGGTGAATTTTTAGAAGAAAGCGTGTCCATGCCTGTTGCCACCAAGAAGCCTTAGTTTTATATCACTCAACCTTTTTTTTGCTGCTGGACTGTTTAGTATTGAATCCATATTTATCAATAGCTCGAACGAGTTACAGCAGCGTAGGTTTTGTAGCAGTTTGCGTTTGCGCAAAGTCCCTTGTAGACCATACAAAAAATCACGCTTTGCTTTCAGGTAAACTGACATTTTTTTGGATATCAGCACCCAATACATAAAGGAAATTATCTCGTATAAGAGCTTTTCATGAAATGTCAGGGCCATGATTAACCAGGGTGTATTCTTTAAGTACACTCGATCGGCATTTAGGATAGAGTAGTAATTCGGAAGGGTACCCGCTTTGCTCATCGAGCTTGAAACTTTGTGCTCAATAACAAAGTCCGGCTCCAGCAAGATTTTGTACCCAGCTATCCGCGCTCGGTAAGAAAGGTCAGAATCTTCGTGGTTGATAAAAAAATCCTCGTCGAATCCCCCCACCTGAGTTAGCATCTGTGTGCTAATCAACGCCCCCCCTCCACAAAACCCGAAGACTGACTCGCGCGCCGTGACAGATCCCATAGGTTCCGCCTGGTGTCTCTTGTAGAACTTCCCTGGATATAAACACCCGTCTCCTGCCGAGTCGATAATCGCTGTCCCTGCTACGATAATCTTCGCTGCTATGGCGCCAATATCCTTATCCGTGGTAAACGCGTCAAGGGCTGCACACAGGCTATGCGGCTTGATCTCAGCATCGTTGTTCACAAGAAGCACGTAGTCGAAGTTGCTTCTCAAGGCGTAGTTGAAGGCAACGTTTATACCTCCTGCGAAACCCAAGTTTTCACCGTTTTGAACAAGGTAGATCGACATGCCTACATCGGCCGCCTTCTCGAACTCGTCGAGCTTGTATGTCTTGAATACCTTGGTACCGCCGCGATTCTGAACGTATTTTTCGAGAATTTCAAAGGAATTATCTCTAGAGTCGTTGTCCATGATGAGGATTTCCAAATGAACCATCTCGGGCAAGCGACACGACAACAATGATTCAAAACAATGAATTGTGTCCTCTACTCCTTTCCAGTTGAGAACAGCTGCGAGTATCCTTTTGACTTCAGCGGCCATGGATGCAATGTCGATTGTTATTTCTTACGTTGTCGGGTACCAGTCTGATTCTTGTCCGGTGTAGGTTGACCGTAGTAGTGGTAGTAATGCTGGGTGTAGTAGGAACGTCCTTCAGCTTCTTTTCGCACCCCGTTGGCGACAAAACCAACTGGTACTAATGATGCGGAGCGCAACCGTTCAAGGGCGCTCAAGACACCACCCCTTCTAGCCACTTCTAGACCAATCACGAAGACAAGACCATCTGCGCACTTTGTCAGAATAGTGGCATCGGCCAAGCCAATCATAGGGGGGCTGTCAATGATCACCAGGTCATATCTTTCACCCCACTGCTTTACTAATTCTTTCATGCGTAGTGAATCGAGCAAGGCT